>NZ_FNFB01000004.1 GCF_900100395.1 Nonomuraea maritima
ATCCCCAACCGAAAAACTTTCCACCACCAGCCCATGCGGACGGTGGTCATATCCGGTATTAGACCCAGTTTCCCGGGCTTATCCCAGAGTCGGGGGCAGGTTGCTCACGTGTTACTCACCCGTTCGCCGCTCGAGTACCCCGAAGGGCCTTTCCGCTCGACTTGCATGTGTTAAGCACGCCGCCAGCGTTCGTCCTGAGCCAGGATCAAACTCTCCAAAAAATGTTTGGAAACTTCGTCCAAGCAAAACCGTCAAACAATTGTTTTGACGAGGTGTTGCATGAAAAATCATGCACTGGCTTTTAACACACTGTTGAGTTCTCAAGAAACGGACGCGTACTTCCTGACCAGAACCACTTTCGTGATCCTCGCTCGGAGGCGCTATCTCGCTTACCTCAATCTTAGCAGATCCTCTAGCTCCTGTCAATCTCTGGAGCCGATCTGATCTTCTAGGATCGTGTGCCCCGGCTTGGGGCAACCCTCGTAACTTACCGTGTCACCGGCCCCGTGTCGAATCAACCGGTTTTCGGTGGATGCGAACGAGTCCTGAGACAATCCGGGCAAGAGCATGCCGAAGCAGCTTCGCCGGATGGCTCGTTTTCGAGGACTTGCCCTGGGGCCCGTCCGCCTCATCGGCGTCCGGCTCACTCCCGGGGCGAGGAGAAACATTAGGTCGCGATTCGCCACTCGTCAAATCGCCCCGCAGGAGGTGTTCGATCTTTGCTGTGACCACTATCGGATCCTCGGAGATTCCGGGGGTTCCGGCCGAGGTTCGATCACCACACTCTGGCGAATGGCGTGGTGCCACGGGAACAACCATCCCCTGGCGCCGGCGTGCACACCACTCGGACGGGTGTGTGCCAAGGGCTGGAGCCGGGCGAGGGTGGGCCGTGGGTCGGGACGGTTCTGTGGCCCCGACCCCGGCGGCTTCACGGAGCGCAGGCCGGCCGTTGGCGACGTGCACTCCAGCGGGTGGACCCGGCTGTGGGGCCATGCGGAGATGGCGCGCACGGCCGGCTTCCGCCGTAACGTAGACAAGATCCAATACGACGGTATTCGCCATACGGCATACCTCTGTTGCGTATTCTGCCCGGATGACCGCTGCTACCACCCTGACCTCCGCGACCCGTCCCACCATTCGTCCGCGAGGCTCGGCTCGATGGTGGATGGGGTCGCTGGCGGGGATCGCGGCGTTCTCGGGGAACGGTGTGGCGTCGCTCAACGGCGACGAGATCGCCACCATCAGCGCCGCGTCGAGGTCACTGTCCGGGATATTCGAGCTGGCGCGCCACATCGATGGCCATTTCTTCCCTTACTACCTGTTCATGCACCTCTGGACGCTGGTGGGGACGACCGAACTGTGGTTGCGCCTGCCGTCGGCGGTGGCGATCGGGGTCGCCGCCTGGCTGCTGACCGACCTGGGACGGCGGCTGCACAGCGTTCGGGCGGGCGTGATCGCGGCCGCGATCTTCGCGATCCTGCCGTCGGTGTCCTATTACGGAGCCTTCGCCCGACCGTACGCGCTCGCCGCCGCGGCGGTCGTGTTCGCCTTCTGGGCGCTGCACCGAGCCCTCGAACGACCCACCGGCCGCCGGTGGGTCGTGTACGGGGTCGCGGTGGCGCTCGTGTGCTGTGCGCACCTGTTCGCGGTGCTCGTCCTGCCTGCCCAGGTCCTGCTGGTGCGGCGGGCGGTGCTGGGACGGATGGTCGCCGCGCTCGGCCTCGGGTGCGTGCCCGCCGTCGTCCTGGGGCTCATCGGGTACGGGGAGCGGCACGCGATCAGCTGGATCCCCCAGCGCGGGATCGACGTGCTGGCGACGTTCCCCAAGATGGTCTCGGAGGCGGCGGTGCTCGGCGTGGTGCTGTTCGCGATGGCACTCGCCGGGGTGGCGCTGCTGTGGGTCTCCTCCCGGCATGAGCGCGCGGGCGCGGGGGTGTGGTCCCTCGCGCTGGCGGGATGGCTGCTGCTCCCGCCGCTCCTGCTGCTGGCGGTCTCGCACCTGGTGACGCCGGTGTACGTCGACCGCTACCTGTTCGTCACCGCGCCCGCCCTGGCGCTGCTGGCGGGGCTTGCCGTGGCATCCCTGCCGCGGATGCACGTGGTGGCGGGGATCGCCGTCGTCGTGCTCGGGTGCGCGCTGGCCTTTCCCGAGCACGTGGGCGTCCGTGAGGAGAACGGGCGTACCGACAACGTCCCGTGGGCGCTGCGGGTGATCACGGCGGAGCCGGGCGACGCGATCGTGTACGGCCAGAGCCATCTGCGCGGCGGCTTCGACTACTACGCCGACTCGCTGATGCCCGCGGACGTGCTACGCATCGGGCAAGCACCGGATCCCGAGGGGTTCAGCTATCCGGAGCGCTCCGATGTCTCGGCGGCGCTGCAGGGGCACGAGCGCGTGTGGGTCGTGTGGCGCGGGACGAAGCAGTCGGGCCTGGATGACGACGACCTGCCGCGGATCGGCGAGGTGGAACGGGCGGGCTTCAAGCTGTCGCTCGCCAAGCATTCCGGCGACCTGCCCGGGATCACGGTGGCGTTGTTCACCCGCCGCTGACCACGAGCCGCCTCACCCCGAACGGGGCGAAGCCCGAGCCACACGCAGCGGGCCTTCCCATCGTGGGAAGGCCCTTGCGACGCGCGGGACAGCTGGTCAGCCGACCTCGACGCCGCCGATCGACTTCTTGCCGCGGCGCAGCACCATGAACCGGCCGGCCAGCAGGTCGTCGGCGGTCGGCACGTACGTCTCGTCGGTGATCTTGACGTTGTTGAGGTACGCGCCGCCCTCCTTCACCGCACGCCGCGCCGCCGACTTGGACTCGACCAGCCCGCTGTCGGCCATCAGGTCGACGAGCGGCGCCCCGAGTGCCGGGACCTTCGCCTTGGGCACCTCGGCCAGGGCCGCGGCGAGCGTGGCGGACGGCAGCTCCTCCAGCGCGCCCTGCCCGAACAACGCCTTGGACGCGGCCACCACGGCGGCCAGCTCGTCGGGCCCGTGCAGCAGCTCGGTGAGCTCCTCCGCGAGCGCGCGCTGGGCCTCACGGGCGAACGGGCGCTCGGCGACCGCCTTCTCCAGCTCCTCGATCTCCTCGCGGCTCCGGAACGTGAACACCTTGAGGTAGTGGATCACGTCACGGTCGTCGGCGTTGAGGAAGTACTGGTAGAAGGCGTACGGGGAGGTCATCTCCGGGTCGAGCCAGAGGGCGCCGCCGGCCGTCTTGCCGAACTTGGTGCCGTCGGCCTTGGTGATGAGCGGCAGGGTCAGCGCGTGGACGTGACCGCCCTCGACCCGACGGATGAGGTCGGCGCCCGCGGTGATGTTGCCCCACTGGTCGCTGCCGCCGATCTGCAGGCTGCACTCGTAGCGGCGGTAGAGCTCGAGGTAGTCGTTGGCCTGGAGGATCTGGTAGCTGAACTCGGTGTAGCTCAGCCCCTCACCGGCGAGGCGGGCGGAGACCGACTCCCTGGCCAGCATGCGGTTGACCGGGAAGTGCTTGCCGATGTCGCGCAGGAAGTCGATGGCGCTCAGCTTGCCGGTCCAGTCGAGGTTGCTGACCATCAGCGCGGCGTTCGGCTGGGCGTCGAAGTCGAGGAAGCGGCTGACCTGGCCGCGCAGTCGCTCCACCCACTCCTCGACCACTTCTGTCTCGTTGAGTGAGCGCTCGGTGTTGCGTCCGCTCGGGTCGCCGATGAGACCGGTGGCACCGCCGACCAGGCCGATCGGACGGTGGCCTGCCAGCTGGAGGCGGCGCAGCGTGAGCAGCGGGACGAAGTGACCGACGTGCAGGGACGGGGCGGTCGGGTCGAAGCCCGAATAGACCGTGATCGGACCTTTCGCCATGGCCGCGCGCAGGGCGTCGAGATCGGTGGACTGGGCGATCAGGCCTCGCCACGCGAGGTCGTCGAGGATGTCGGTCACGGTGTTATGGCTTCCTGAGTTGGACGACGATGCCTTTAGCCTGCCCGATCAGTGGGGATGCGCGCCACTTGGATACGCTGTGCAGCCATGTGGAGGGTCCGTCGCGAGCTGGCCGTTTTCAAGATCTTAGGGGCTCTGGCGTGTGCCGGGCTCGGGATTTACTGGTGGTTCGAGGACGATCTGCGCGGTGTGATCCTGGCCGTCCCGGCCACCGTGCTGCTGGGCGCGATGGCGCTGCGCGACGTGATCGTGCCCGTACGACTGAGCGCCGACGAGAGCGGCATCACGGTCGTGCACGGGTTCGCCGGCAAGCGGCACGTGCCCTGGGACGCGATCTGGGACATCAAGGTGGACGTGCGCAGGCGCTGGGGCCTGCGCAGCCAGATGCTGGAGATCGACACCGGCGACCACCTGCACATCTTCAGCGCTCACGAGCTGGGCGCCTCCCCCACGGAGGTCGCCGCGGCGCTGCGGCGCCGCGGCACGTGAGCGCGGTAGGGGGACACGGTCGGGTCGGCGTCGATCCAGAACCGCCACGGCGTCTCCTTCGCCGTGGAGATGCCGGTACGCGGCCCTGACCTGATCAGCCCGGGGTCGGCGGGCCGGCCCTCCAGCACGGCGGCGGCCTGACGGGGCCACCCCTCGACCGGGCCCTCGCGGACGGCGTCGAGCCCGTTGTGCTCGCGAGCCAGGCCGAGAGCGGTGGCCAGGCGGGCGGGGCCTCTGGCCAGATCGCGATCGGGCACGCGGCGGCCGGAGGTGCGCCGGGCGCGAGCCACGTCGAGCCCGGCCACGATCTCGCCGCCACGCATCAGCACGGCCGAGCCGTGGCCCTCGGGCAGGCACACCAAATTGGCGCAGAAGTGCATGCCGTACGTGAAGTACACGTAGATGTGGCCCGCGGGGCCGAACATGACGGCGTTGCGCGGCGTCCTGCCCCGGTAGGTGTGCGCGGCAGGGTCCTCGCCGGGGCCGCCGTACGCCTCGACCTCGGTCAGGCGTACGGCGACGGGGCCGTGCACGAGGACGCGCCCGAGCAGGTCGGGCGCCACCTCGTGGGAGGGCCGCTCGAAGAAGCTCCGCGGCAGCGCGGCGGAGCTCAGCTCCCCGCCGCCCATGCCGCCTGGGCGTCGACCGTCTCGGTGAGCGAGGCGAGCTGGTCGCGGACCCGGTCGGGGGCGGTGCCGCCGTGCGCCTTGCGCGCGGCGAGGGCCCCCGGCACGTTGAGCACGTCGCGGACGTCGGGCGTCAGGTGCGGAGACACCTTGGCCAGCTCGT
This sequence comes from Nonomuraea maritima, assembly GCF_900100395.1. Classification (GTDB taxonomy): domain Bacteria; phylum Actinomycetota; class Actinomycetes; order Streptosporangiales; family Streptosporangiaceae; genus Nonomuraea; species Nonomuraea maritima. The sequence continues at coordinate 5,192 of NZ_FNFB01000004.1, forward strand.
CGTCGGTGAGCTCGCCGAGGTCCTTGTCGTTGACCTGGCACCACACGACGAGGTGGCCGACGGCCTCGTGCGCCTCGCGGAACGGGACCCCGCGCCGTACGAGGAGCTCGGCCAGGTCGGTGGCCAGCGCGAACCCGTCGGGAGCTGACGCCTCCAGGCGGGCGGTGTTGACCCGCATGGTGGCGACCAGGCCGGCCATCGCGGGCAGGACCAGCAGGAGCGTGTCGACGCTGTCGAAGACCGGCTCCTTGTCCTCCTGCAGGTCGCGATTGTAGGTCAGCGGCAGGCCCTTGAGCGTGGTCAGCAGCGACATGAGATTGCCGATGAGGCGGCCGGACTTGCCGCGGGCCAGCTCGGCGACGTCGGGGTTCTTCTTCTGCGGCATGATCGACGAGCCGGTGGAGTAGGCGTCGTCCATCTCGATCCAGCGGAACTCCTGCGAGGCCCACAGGACGATCTCCTCGCCCAGCCGGGACAGGTGCACGCCGATCATGGCCGCGTCGAAGAGGAACTCGGCGGCGAAGTCGCGGTCGGCGACGGCGTCCATCGAGTTGGGCGTGGCGGCGGAGAAGCCGAGTTCGGCGGCCACGGCCTGTGGGTCGAGCGGGAGCGAGGAGCCCGCCAGCGCGCCGGAGCCGAGCGGGGAGAACGCGGCGCGCTTGTCCCAGTCGATGAGGCGGTCGATGTCGCGGGCGAAGGCGTGCACGTGGGCCAGCAGCTGGTGGCCGAACGAGACGGGCTGCGCGTGCTGCAGGTGGGTCATGCCGGGCGCGGCCGTCTCGGCGTGCTGCTCGGCCTGCGCCATCAGCGCCGTCTCGAGCTCGACCAGGCGCGAGACGATCGTGCGGGCGTGGTCGCGGAGGTAGAGCCGCAGGTCGGTGGCGATCTGGTCGTTGCGCGAGCGACCGGCGCGCAGCTTGCCGCCGAGGGTGCCGAGCCGCTCCAGCAGGCCGCGTTCGAGGGCGGTGTGCACGTCCTCGTCGGCGACCGTGGGCCGGAAGTCACCGGCCTTGCACGCCTGCTCGAGGTCGTCGATCGCGCCGATCATGCGCTCGAGCTCGTCGTCGCTCAGCAGCCCCGCCCTGTGCAGCACGCGGGCGTGCGCCCTGGACGCCGCCAGGTCGTACGGCACCAGCCGCCAGTCGAAGTGCACGCTCACCGACAGCCGGGTCAGCGCGTCGGAAGGCCCTCCTTCGAAGCGCCCGCCCCACAGCCGCATCGGCTTGCCATCACTCACCGTGTTCTCCTTCTCGTCCACCGCGACGATAATGCACGTCAGTCGTTGTCGGCGTCTCGCGCGGCGGCGATCTTAGCCGGGCGGGGGAAGAGCTCGACGAACCCTTTGGCCCGCGACTGTTCGTGGCGTCGCCTGTCGTCGTACGCCGGGCCGGCGCCGCCGCGCCTGCGGCGCGACGGGCGCGTCGCGCGGCCTGTCGGGGCGGCGAGAACCGAAGGTCATCGTAGACCAGCCGGTTCTCCCGCCGGTTCCGCCTCGCGAGGCGGTGTCTGGATGTCCTGGCCTCAGGTGACGCTGCGCCGGTCGGCGACGCGCAGCAGCGCCTCCGCGACCGCCGCACCGCCGGTCGGGTCGCGGCTGATGACCAGGATCGTGTCGTCGCCCGCCACCGTGCCGAGGATCGAGTGCCAGTCGGCGTGGTCGATGGCGGAGGCGAGGAACTGGGCCGCCCCCGGGGGCGTCCTTACGATGATCAGGTTGGCCGATGCCTCCGCCGCGACCAGCAGTTCCTCGGCGATGCGGTGCAGCCGCGCATCGGGCGACTCGCCGGTGCCCAGCCGGGTGAGGGGGATGCGCCCGCCGCCCTCGCCGGGCAGTGCGTACACCAGCGAGCCGTCGTCGGCGCGCAGCTTGAGCGCGCCGAGCTCGTCGAGGTCGCGTGAGAGCGTGGCCTGGGTGACCTCGACGCCGCTCTCGGCGAGCAGCTTGGCGAGTTCGGGTTGGGAGCGCACGGCCTGCCGCTGCAGCAGGTCGGTGATCTTCGCCTGCCGCGCGGCCTTGGTCATCGGGATCGTCATCGTCGTCGTACCAGCCAGTGGAGCAGCGCCTTCTGGGCGTGCAGGCGGTTCTCCGCCTGGTCCCACACTACGCTGCGCGGGCCGTCGAGGACCTCTTCGGTGATCTCGTAGCCGCGGTAGGCGGGCAGGCAGTGCAGCACGATCGCGTCGGGCGCGGCCCGCTGCAGCAGCTCGTCGTTCACCTGGTACGGCATGAGCGCCTTGACCCGCTCGTCCTTGCCGTCCTGGCCCATCGAGACCCAGGTGTCGGTGGCGACCACGTGGGCGCCGTCGACCGCGGCGCCGGGGTCGGTCAGCGCGACCACCGAGCCGCCGGTCTTCGCGGCGATGGCGGCCGCCCGGCCGAGGACGAGCGCGTCGGGCTGGTAGCCGGCCGGGGAGGCGATGCGCACGTGCAGGCCGGCGGTGGCGCCGCCGAGCAGGTAGGAGTGGGCCATGTTGTTGGCGCCGTCGCCCACGTACGTGAACGTGAGCCCGGCGGTGCGGCCCAGCTTCTCGTGCACGGTCAGCAGGTCGGCGAGGATCTGGCAGGGGTGGAACTCGTCGGTGAGCGCGTTGACCACCGGCACCCGCGAGTGGGCGGCCATCTCCTCGATGAGCCGCTGGCCCGTGGTGCGCCAGACGATCGCGGCGACCTGCCGGTCGAGCACGCGGGCGAGGTCGGCGGGCGGCTCTCCGCGGCCCATGAGCGCCGAGACGTTGTCGACGACCAGCGGCAGGCCGCCGAGCTCGCCGATGCCGGTGTGGAAGGAGACGCGGGTGCGCGCCGACGGCTTGTCGAACAGGACGGCGACCGTCTGCGGCCCCTCGAAGGGCCGGTAGCCGAACCGGTCCTTCTTCATGGCGGCGGCGAGTTCCAGCACCTCGGCCTGCTCGGCCGGGGTGAGGTCGTCGTCGGCGAGGAAGTGCCTGGTGCTCACTTGGCGGCCTCCTGGAGAACCGCGGGGAAGGCGGCGAGGAAGGCGTCGATGTCGTCCTCGGTCACGACCAGCGGGGGCGCGATGCGCAGCGCGTCCGGCTGGACCGCGTTGACGAGGAAGCCGGCGTCGGCGGCGGCCTGCTGCGCGCGGGCCGCGACGGGCTCGGTCAGCACGGCGGCCAGCCACAGGCCGCGCCCGCGCACCTTCTGCAGCAGCGGGTGACGGACGGCCTCCAGGCCGTCGCGCAGCCGCGCCGCGGCAGAACGCACGTGGTCGAGGTCGACGTGGTCGAGGACCGCCAGCGCCGCGGCGCACGAGACGGGGTTGCCGCCGAACGTGGAGCCGTGGTCGCCCTTCTCGAACAGCTTGCCCGCGTCGCCGAAGCCGACGCACGCGCCGATCGGCAGCCCGCCGCCGAGGCCCTTGGCCAGGGTCAGGATGTCGGGGGTGACGCCTTCTGCCTGGTGGGCGAACCAGTGTCCGGTACGGCCGATGGCCGACTGGATCTCGTCGGCGACCAGCAGGGCGCCGGTCGAGTCGCAGATCTCGCGGGCGGCCTCGAAGTAGCCGTCGGGCGGCGGCACCACGCCGGCCTCGCCCTGCGTGGGCTCGAGGAAGACCGCGATGCAGTCGCCGGTGACGGCCTCCTTCAGCGCGTCGGCGTCGCCGTACGGGACGAAGCGGACGTCGACCGGGAAGGGGCCGAACTGGTCGCGGATCGAGGGCTTGCCGGTCAGGGACAGCGCGCCGATCGTGCGGCCGTGGAAGCCGTTCTCCGCGGCCACGAAGTAGGAGCGTCCCTCGCGCCGGCCGTACTTGAGTGCCAGCTTGTACGCGGCCTCGTTGGCCTCGGTGCCGGAGTTGGCGAAGAAGACCCGGGCGGGGCCGTCGAGCAGGCCGAGCAGGCGTTCGGCGAGCAGCACCTCTGGCTCGTGCAGGAACAGGTTGCTGGTGTGGGCGATGGTGGCGACCTGGCGGGACACGGCGTCCACCACGGCGGGGTGGGCGTGGCCGAGCGAGCTGGTCGCGATGCCCGCGATGAAGTCGAGGTATCGCCGGCCGTCGACGTCCCAGACCTGGGTGCCCTCGCCGCGCGCGAGCGCGATCGGCGGGACGCCGTAGTTGGGCATGAACGCCTGCTCGAACCTCTCGTACAGACTCATCAGGGCATCACCATCGTTCCGATTCCTTCATTGGTGAAGATCTCCAGCAGCAGCGAGTGGGGCACACGCCCGTCGAGGACGTGGGCCTGAGGAACTCCGCCTTGGACGGCCGTCAGGCAGGCCTCCATCTTGGGAACCATGCCGCTGGACAGCGTGGGCATGAGCGTCTCGAGCTCGTCGGCGGTGAGCGAGTCGATGACGTCGGCGTCGTCGGGCCAGTTGGCGTACAGGCCCTCGACGTCGGTGAGCACGATCAGTTTCTGTGCCTTCAGCTCGACGGCGAGCGCGGCGGCGGCGGTGTCGGCGTTGACGTTGTAGATCTCGCCGTCGTCGCCTCGGGCCACGCTGGAGATCACGGGGATGCGGCCGTCGTCGACGAGGGCGCGCACGGCTCCGGCCTCGACCTTGACGATGTCGCCGACCTGGCCGATGTCGACCGGCTCGCCGTCGACGATCGCGTGCTTGCGCACGGCGGTGAACAGGTGGGCGTCCTCGCCTGACATGCCGACGGCGAACGGGCCGTGCCGGTTGACCAGGCCGACGATGTCGCGGTTGACCTGGCCGGTCAGCACCATACGGACGACCTGCATGGCCTCGGGCGTGGTGACCCGCAGCCCGGCCGTGAACGTGGACTCGATGCCGAGCTTGTCGAGCGCGCTGCTGATCTGGGGGCCGCCGCCGTGCACGACGACCGGGCGCAGGCCCGCGTGGTGCAGGAAGACGACGTCCTCGGCGAAGCCCTCCTTGAGCGCTTCGTCGGTCATGGCGTTGCCGCCGTACTTGATGACGATGGTCGCGCCGTGGAAGCGGGTCAGCCAGGGCAGCGCCTCGATGAGCGACTCGGCCTTCGACTGGGCCGTGGTGAGCCTCATGACGAGTACGCCGAGTTCTCGTGGACGTAGTCGGCCGTCAGGTCGGTGGTGTGCACCGTGGCGGTGTGCGCGCCCGCTGACAGGTCGATGGTGATCGTCACGTCGCGGGGCCGCATGTCGACCTTGGAACGGTCGTCGCCGACCGCGCCGCCGCGGCAGATCCAGATGCCGTTGATGGCCACGTTGAGCCGGTCGGGCTCGAACACGGCGTCGGTGGTGCCGACGGCGGCGAGCACGCGGCCCCAGTTGGGGTCCTCGCCGTGGATGGCGCACTTGAACAGGTTGGAGCGGGCGACGGAGCGGCCGACCGTGACCGCGTCGTCCACGGACGCCGCGCCGACGACCTCGATGGCGATGGCCTTGCTGGCGCCCTCGGCGTCCACGAGGAGCTGCCGGGCGAGGTCGGCGCAGACCTCGGTGACCTTCTGCTCGAACTCGGCGAGGTCGGGCTTGACCCCGGACGCCCCGCTGGCGAGCAGCAGCACGGTGTCGTTGGTGGACATGCAGCCGTCGGAGTCGAGCCGGTCGAACGTGGTGGATGTCGCGCGGCGCAGCACGGTGTCGAGTTCGTCGCTGGTGACGTCGGCGTCGGTGGTGATGACGCAGAGCATGGTGGCGAGGGCGGGGGCGAGCATGCCGGCGCCCTTGGCCATGCCGCCCACCATGTAGCCGGAGGCGCGCTTGAAGGAGATCTTGGAGACGGTGTCGGTGGTGCGGATGGCGTCGGCCGCGGCGAGGCCGCCGTCGCGGGAGAGCTGGCCGGCCGCGGTCTCGACCCCGGCCAGCAGCGCGTCCATCGGCAGCCGCTCCCCGATCAGGCCGGTGGAGCAGACGGCGATCTCGCCGGCGGAGTCCTGCAGCACCTCGGCGACCTTCTCGGCGGTGGCGTGGGTGTCCTGGAACCCTTCAGGGCCGGTGCAGGCGTTGGCGCCGCCGGAGTTGAGCACGACCGCGCGCAGCCGTCCGCCGGCCAGCACCTGCTGCGACCACAGGACGGGCGCGGCCTTGACGCGGTTGGCGGTGAAGACGCCGGCGGCGGCTCGGCTGGGTCCGTCGTTGACGACGAGGGCCAGGTCGCGGGCGTCGCCGGACTTGATGCCTGCGGCGATGCCCGCGGCCCGGAAGCCGAGAGGGGCGGTTACGCTCATGGTGCGACTCCTGTCAGGGGAAGGCCGAGCTCTTCCGGCAGGCCGAGGGCCAGGTTGACGCTCTGGACGGCGCCCCCGGCGGTGCCCTTGGTGAGGTTGTCGATGGCGATGACGGCGATGACCCGGCCGGCGCGCTCGTCGAGCGCCACCTGCAGGGCGGCGGTGTTGGCGCCGTAGGTCATGGAGGTGGCCGGCCAGACGCCTTCGGGCAGCAGCCGGACGAACGGCTCGCCCTTCAGGGCCGCCTCGTACGCCGACCGCAGCGTCTCCTGGGTGACGCCGGGCGCGGCGGGGGCGGTGCAGGTGGCCAGGATGCCGCGACTCATGGGGGCCAGCGTCGGTGTGAACGACACGCGGACGGGCGTGCCCGCGACCGCCGACAGGCCCTGTTCCATCTCGGGCGTGTGGCGGTGGACGCCGCCCGCGGCGTAGGCGCTGACCGAGCCCATGACCTCGCTGCCGAGCAGGTGGGTCTTGGGCGACTTTCCTGCGCCGCTGGTGCCGCTGGCGGCCACCACGACGACGTCGGGTTCGGCGAGCCCGGCGGCGAACGCCGGGAACAGGGCCAGCAGGACGGAGGTCGGGTAGCAGCCGGGCACCGCGATGCGGGTGGCCTTCTTCAGCGCGTCGCGCTGTCCGGGCAGCTCGGGCAGCCCGTACGGCCACGTGCCCGCGTGCTCGCCGCCGTAGAACTCCTGCCAGGCGGCCGGGTCGGCGAGCCGGTGGTCGGCTCCGCAGTCGACCACGATCGTGTCGGCGCCCAGCTGGGCGGCGACGGCGGCCGAGTGGCCGTGCGGCAGCGCCAGGAAGACGACGTCGTGCCCGGCCAGCGTCTCGGGAGTGGTCTCCTCGATGACGCGGTCGGCGAGCTGCGGAAGGTGGGGCTGGTGGGAGCCGAGTAGGCCGCCCGCGCTGGACGCGGCGGTCAGCGCGCCGATCTCGAACTCGGGATGACCGAGCAGGATGCGGAGCAGCTCACCTCCCGCGTAGCCGCTGGCTCCGGCGATCGCTGCTCTCATCGACCCTCCTGCATAGTTATGCATCACAACTCATGACCTTGCTTACTTCTTAAGATGATGCACTGTACAGGATGAACATGCAAGCCCTGACCGCTCCGCCCTGTAGGCCGTACCCCGTGCCCGTGAACGCGAACGGGCCGCCGTGATGGCATCACGACGGCCCGTTGCCCCAAAAGGGGGTGTCAGCGGAGGAAGGCGGCGGCGACGCCGGCGTCCACCGGGATGTGCAGGCCCGTGGTCTGCGACAGGTCGCCGCCGGCGAGGGCGAAGACGGCGTCCGCCACGTGCTCGGGCAGCACCTCGCGCTTGAGCAGCGTGCGCTGCGCGTAGAACTCGCCGAGCTTCTCCTCCTCCACCCCGTACACCTGGGCGCGGTTGGCGCCCCAGCCGGAGGCGAAGATGCCGGAGCCACGGACGACGCCGTCGGGGTTGACGCCGTTGACGCGGATGCCGTAGGCGCCGAGCTCGGCGGCGAGCAGGCGCACCTGGTGGGCCTGGTCGGCCTTCGCGGCGCCGTAGGCGACGTTGTTCGGGCCGGCGAAGACGGAGTTCTTCGAGGCGATGTAGACGACGTCGCCGCCCATCGCCTGGTCGATCATGACCCTCGCGGTCTCCCGCGAGACGAGGAACGAGCCGCGCGCCATCACGTCGTGCTGCAGGTCCCAGTCGGCCAGCGTGGTCTCCAACAGCGAGCGCGACAGCGACAGGCCGGCGTTGTTGACGACGAGGTCGATCCCGCCGAACGCCAGCACGCCCGCGCGTACGGCCGCCTGGACCTGCTCCTCGGAGGTGACGTCCACCCCGACCGCCACGGCGACGTCGGCGACCCGGTAGGCCCCAGCGCCGATCTCGGCGGCCACCTTCTCGGCCGCGCCGAGGTCGCGATCGGCCACGATCACGCAGGCGCCCTCGGCGGCCAGCCGGCGAGCGGTCGCCGCGCCGATGCCCGAGCCGCCGCCGGTCACCAGCGCGACCCGGGTGGCCAGCGGCTTCGGCCTGGGCATGCGGCGGAGCTTGGCCTCCTCCAGCTCCCAGTACTCGATGCGGAACTTCTCCGACTCGGGGATGGGCGCGTAGGAGGAGACGGACTCGGCGCCGCGCATGACGTTGACGGCGTTGAGGTAGAACTCGCCGGCCACGCGGGCGGTCTGCTTGTCCTTGCCGAAGGAGAACATGCCGACGCCCGGCACCAGGACGATCGCCGGGTCTGCGCCGCGCATGGGCGGCGAGTCGGGGGCGGCGTGCCGCTCGTAGTAGGCGGTGTAGTCGGCGCGGTAGGCGGCGTGCAGCTCGCGCAGCCGGGCGACGGCCTGCTCCAGCGGGGCGTCCGGCGGCAGGTCGAGCACCAGCGGCGCCACCTTCGTGCGCAGGAAGTGGTCGGGGCAGGACGTGCCGAGCGCCGCGAGCCTCGGGTGCTCGGCGCGCGAGACGAAGTCGAGCACCTCGGGCGTGTCGGTGTAGTGGCCGACCACGCGCACGTCGGTCGAGGCCAGGCCGCGTACGACGGGGAAGAGCGCGGCGGCCCTGGCCAGGCGTTCGGCCTCGGGCAGCGGCTCGTGCACCACCGGGCCGAACGGATCGGGACGGCCGTGCTCGGCGAGGTACGTCTCCGCGGTGCGGATGATCTCCAGCGAGCGGGCCTCGCACTCCTCGGAGGTCGAGCCCCACGCGGTGATGCCGTGCCCGCCGAGTATGCAGCCGATCGCCTGCGGGTTGGCGTCCTTGATCGCGGCGATGTCCAGGCCGAGCTGGAAGCCAGGCCGCCGCCAGGGCACCCACACCACCCGGTCGCCGAAGACGCGCCGGGTCAGCTCCTCGCCGTCGGCGGCGGTGGCGAGGGCGATGCCGGCGTCGGGGTGCAGGTGGTCGACGTGCGCGGCGTCGACCAGTCCGTGCATGGCGGTGTCGATGGACGGCGCGGCCCCTCCCCTGCCGTGCAGGCAGTAGTCGAAGGCCGCGACCATCTCGTCCTCGCGCTCGACGCCCGGGTAGACGCCGGTGAGGGCGCGCAGCCGGTCGAGCCGCAGGACGGCCAGCCCGGACTCCTTCAGCGTGCCGAGGTCGCCGCCCGACCCCTTCACCCACAGCAGCTCCACGTCCGTACCGGTGACCGGGTCGGTGGCGGCTCCCTTCGCCGAGGTGTTGCCGCCCGCGAAGTTGGTGTTGCGCGGGTCGGCGCCCAGGCGGTGCGAACGGTCGAGCAGCTCTTTCACGACGTTGTCCATGGTGTGGCTAGGCCCCCCAGCCGGCCTGCGTGCCGCCGACGCGCTCGGCGGCGATCTTCTCGAAGTATCCCGATCGGGCGTAGGCGCCCATCGGGTCGGAGGCGAGCCCCATCTCCTCGCGCAGCTCGCCGAGCAGCGGGCGCACGTCGGTGTTGTAGGCGTCCATGAGAACGGCGTTGGCGCCCAGCACGTCGCCGGCGGCCTGCGCGGCGGCCAGCGCCTCGCGGTCGACCAGCAGCGCCTTGGCGGTGGCCTCCTGCACGTTCATGACCGAGCGGATCTGGCCGGGGATCTTGGGCTCGATGTTGTGGCACTGGTCGAGCATGAACGCGACCCCTGACCCGGGGTCGAGCCCGCCGCCGCGCACCACCTCGTACATGATGCGGAACAGCTGGAACGGGTCGGCGGCGCCCACCATGAGGTCGTCGTCGGCGTAGAAGCGGGAGTTGAAGTCGAAGCCGCCGAGCTTCCCCTCGCGCAGCAGGAACGCCACGATGAACTCGATGTTGGTGCCCGGCGCGTGGTGGCCGGTGTCGACCACGACCTGCGCCTTCTGGCCGAGCTTGACGCAGTGGGCGTACGCGGTGCCCCAGTCGGGCACGTCGGTGGCGTAGAAGGCGGGCTCGAACAGCTTGTACTCCAGCAGGAACCGCTGGCCCTCGCCGAGCCGCTCGTACACCTCCGCGAGCGCCTCGGCCAGGCGGTCCTGGCGGGCGCGGATGTCGTCCTGGCCGGGGTAGTTGATGCCGTCGGAGAACCACAGCTTGAGCGTGTCGGAGCCGGTGGCGTCCATGATGTCGACGCATTCCAGCAGGTGGTCGGTGGCCTTGCGGCGGACGCGCGCGGCCGGGTGGGTGACGCTGCCGAGCATGTAGTCGTCGTCCTGGAAGACGTTGGAGTTGATCGCTCCGATGCCGACGCCCAGGTCGCGGGCGTGCCGGGCCAGGTCGGCGTAGTCGTCCACCTTGTCCCACGGGATGTGCAGGGCCACCGTGGGGGCGATCCCCGTGTGGGCGTGCACCTGGGCGGCGTCGGCCAGTTTCTCGTACGGGTCGCGCGGCACGCCCTGCTGGGCGAAGACCTTGAACCTCGTGCCGCTGTTGCCGTACGCCCACGACGGCGTCTCGATGCGCTGCGCGCGCAGCGCAGCCTTGATGTCAGTCATCACTCCCCGATCAGTCCAGGTGGAAGATTTCGTCGAGCGGGACCATGCTCTCGTCGGGGCGTCCGTCGACGGCCTCGAAGAAGGGCGCCATCTCGGCCTGCCAGCGGGCGTTCACGCCGGTCTCGGCCATGGCCTTCCTGGCGGCCTCGAAGTCCTCGGTCTCGAGGTAGCCGACGAGGAGTCCGTCGTCCCTGAGGAACAGCGAGTAGTTGTGCCAGCCGGTGCGCGACAGGGCCTCTCGCATCTCGGGCCAGACGTCCCGGTGGCGTTCGCGGTACTCCGCCAGCCGCTCGGGGCGGACTTTCAGCAGGAAGCAGACGCGTTGCACGGCACTCCTTTTGAAAACGTTTTAATCCTCGTCCAGGAAACTATGATTCCGGCTCCAGGGATGTCAATGCGTCCCCTGCTTTTACCTGGTCAGCCGGGCGCGACGCTGGGTGCGCACCGGGCTTTCCGCGACTGGCGTCCTCATGGTTAGTACGTTTTAATGACTCTTCATGGCCATGGTCAGCATCAAGGACGTCGCCGCCCGCGCCGGCGTCTCCCCGGGCACGGTCTCCAACGTCCTCAACCGGCCCGGCAAGGTCGCCCCGGCGACGCGGGAGCGGGTCGAGGCGGCGATCAGCGAGCTCGGGTTCGTCCGCCACGGCTCGGCCTCCACGCTGCGCGCCGGCCACAGCCGCACGATCGGGCTGAGCGTGATCGACATCGGCAACCCGTTCTTCACCGAGGTCGCCGCCGGTGTCGAGGACGTCGTCAGCGAGCTCGGCTACGCCGTCATCCTCGGCAACTCGGCGGCCTCCCCCGAGAAGGAGGACCGCAACCTGCGGGTGCTGGCCGAGCACCGGGTGCGCGGCGTGCTGATCACCCCCTCGGGCGAGGACACGGCCCGGCTCGACCGGCTGCGCGAGCACGGCATCAGCGTGGTGCTGGTCGACCACCCCGCCCACCGGCCCGACCAGTGCGCGGTCGCGGTGGACGACGTCGCGGGCGGCCGGGCGGCGGTCGCCCACCTGCTCGCGCGGGGCGCGCGCAGCATCGCGTACGTGACCGGCCCGCTCACCATCCGCCAGTGCGTCGAGCGGCGGACGGGCGCCGAGGCGGCGATGCGGGAGGCCGGGCTCGACCCGGAGGGCCTGCGCGTGGTGCGGGCCGCGACGATGACGGCCAAGGCGGGCGAGAAGGCCGCCGCGGAGCTCGTCGCGCAGGGGCTGCCCGAGGCGGTGTTCTGCGCCAACGACCTGCTCGCGCTCGGCGTCCTTCGCGCGCTGCTGCGGTCGGGGGTGCGGGTGCCCGACGACGTGGCGCTCATGGGCTACGACGACATCGACTTCGCCGCCGCCTCGACGGTGTCGCTCAGCTCGATGCGCCAGCCGACGTACCAGCTCGGGCGGATCGCCACCGAGCTGCTGCTCGACGAGTGCGACAACCCCGACACGCACGCGCATCAGCACATCATGTTCCAGCCGGAGCTCGTCGCCAGGGAGTCGACGCAATGAGCCCTCATCCCCACCGTTTCGCCGCCGTCGACCTCGGAGCCTCCAGCGGACGGGTCATGGTGGCCGACCTGTCGGACGGACTCTCGCTGACCGAGGTGCACCGATTCCCCAACGGCCCGGTGCGCGTGGCGGACCGCCTGCACTGGGACATCCTCGGCCTCTACCGCGAGATCCTGGCCGGGCTGCGCGACGCGGGGCCTGTCTCCTCGATCGGCGTCGACTCGTGGGCCGTCGACTACGGACTGCTCGACGAGCGCGGCGCGCTGCTGGGCAACCCCGTCCACTACCGTGACGACCGCACGCGCGGCGTGGCCGAGCGGGTCGCCGCGGACGTCGGCGCCGACACCCTCTACGACGTCTCCGGCCTGCAGGTGCTGCCCTTCAACACCGTCTACCAGCTGCTCGCCGACCGGCTCGACGGGGCGGCCACGATGCTGCTGATCCCCGACCTGATCGGCTACTGGCTGACGGGAGAGCTGGGCGCCGAGGTCACCAACGCCTCGACGACGGGCCTGCTCGACGTGCGCACCCGCTCGTGGGCGACGTCCCTGGCGAAGCGGCTCGGCCTGCCCCCGGGCATCCTGCCGCCGCTGCGGCAGCCGGGTGAGGCGGTCGGCGGGCTGCGGCGCGACGTGGCGGCCGAGATCGGCTGGACGGCGCCCGTACGCGCGGTCGGGTCGCACGACACGGCCTCGGCCGTGGCCGCCGTGCCTGCCACGGGTCCTGCCTTCGCCTACGTCTCGTGCGGCACCTGGTCGCTGGCCGGGGTGGAGCTGCCCGGCCCGGTGCTGACGCCCGAGAGCCGCGCCGCCAACTTCACCAACGAGGCGGGCATCGACGGCACCGTCCGCTACCTGCGCAACGTCATGGGCCTGTGGCTGCTGCAGGAGTGCCTGCGTGCCTGGCCCGGCTCCGACCTGGGCGAGCTGCTGGCCGCAGCCGAGCGGGAGCGGCCGTTCGCCGCCGTGGTCAACCCCGACGAGCCCGTCTTCCTGCCGCCGGGCGACATGCCGGCGCGGATCGCCGCCGAGTGCCGCCGCACCGGCCAGCGGCCGCCGTCGTCACCCGCCGCGTACGTGCGGTGCGTGCTGGAGAGCCTGGCGCTCGGGCACCGGCGGGCCGTGCGGCAGGCGGCGCGGTTGTCGGGCCGCACGGTCGAGGTCGTCCATCTGGTGGGCGGCGGGTCGCGCAACGAGCTGCTGTGCCGGCTCACCGCCGACGCGTGCGGGCTGCCGGTCGTGGCCGGGCCTGCGGAGGCGACCGCGCTCGGCAACGTGCTCGTGCAGGCGCGCGCCGCCGGGCTGGTCGCGGATCTGGCCGAGACGCGCGCGCTGGTGGCGTCGTCGCAGCCGCTGCGCCGCTACGAGCCGGCCGGCGACGCGGCCGCGTGGGACGAGGCCGACGCCCGCGCGTTCTGAACCGCTCTGACCTGCGTCTTCCGTTTTCCCCCTTCTGCTTCAGGGCAGGACTCGTGCCACGGGGGGCATCGGGGGGTGTCATGGATTTCGCGTGGCCGCTGCTGCGGCAGCTGACCGGCAAGGACCGTACGGCGCGGGGTGAGGCGGCGAAGTCGGCCAAGACGGCGGCGCTGCGGGCGCGTACGGAGACCGCCGACCGGGTGGTCAAGTCCGTCTGTCCGTACTGCGCGGTCGGCTGCGGCCAGAACGTGTACGTACGGGACGAGAAGGTCATCCAGATCGAAGGTGATCCCGACTCGCCCATCAGCCGGGGCCGGCTGTGCCCCAAGGGCGCGGCCAGCCTGCAGCTCACCACCGGCCCCGGCCGCCGGCACAAGGCGCTCTACCGGCCGCCGGGCGGTGCCGACTGGGAGGAGATCGACCTCGACCGGGCCATGGACATGGTGGCCGACCGGATCATCGCCACCCGGCGCGAGACGTGGGAGTGGGAGAAGGACGGCCTGCGCACCGCCCGGACGATGGGGATCGCGAGCCTCGGCGGCGCCACGCTGGACAACGAGGAGAACTACCTCATCAAGAAGCTGCTCACGGCGCTCGGCGTGGTGCAGATCGAGAACCAGGCGCGGGTCTGCCACAGCTCGAGCGTGGTGGGCCTCGGCTCGTCGTTCGGCCGCGGCGGGGCGACCACGTTCATGCAGGACCTCCAGCACTCCGACTGCGTGGTCATCCAGGGCTCGAACTTCGCCGAGGCGCACCCGGTGGGGTTCCAGTGGGTGATGGAGGCCAAGGCGCGCGGCGCGGTCATCATCCACGTCGACCCGCGCTTCACGCGCACCAGCGCGCTGGCCGACGTGCACGTGCCCATCCGTCCCGGCTCGGACGTGGCCTTCGTCGGCGGGCTCATCAACTACGTCCTGGACAACGAGCTGTACTTCCGCGAGTACGTGCTCAACTACACCAACGCCGCCACGATCCTGCGCGAGGACTACCGCGACACCGAGGACCTGGACGGCGTCTTCTCCGGCTTCGACCCGGACAGCCGCGAGTACGACACGACGTCCTGGCAGTACGTCGGCATGGAGGCGGTCGCCGCCTCGGGCCGGCGCGAGCAGCACTACGAGGAGCGCACCGAACAGGAGCGCACCGGGCACGAGCCGCCCGGCCGCGCCGAGATGCACGGCAGCGCGGGCGCCCCGATGGACGGCACCCCGGAGCGCGACGAGACGCTGCGCCACCCGCGCTGCGTCCTTCAGGTGCTGCGCCGCCACTTCGCCCGCTACACCCCCGAGATGGTGGAACGGACGTGCGGCGTGCCGCGCCACCTGTTCGAGGAGGTCTGCCGCCGCCTGACGGAGAACTCGGGGCCGGACAAGACCGCCGAGTTCGTCTACGCGGTCGGCTGGACCCAGCACAGCGACGGCTCGCAGTTCATCCGCTCTGCCTGCATCCTGCAGCTCCTGCTGGGCAACATCGGCCGCCCTGGCGGCGGCATCCAGGCGCTGCGCGGGCACGCCAGCATCCAGGGCTCCAGCGACATCCCGACGCTGTTCAACCTGCTGCCCGGCTACCTGCCGATGCCGTACGCGCACGAGCACGAGGGGCTGCGGGACTTCCTGCAGGCCGACGCGCCGCCCAAGGGCTTCTGGGCCAACATGCCCGCGTACATGATCAGCCTGCTCAAGGCGTGGTGGGGCGACGCGGCCCAGCCCGACAACGACTTCCGGTTCGGCTGGCTGCCGCGGCTGACCGGCTCGCACAGCACGTACGACACCGTGCTCGAGCAGCTGAACGGCGTGTGCAAGGGCTACTTCCTGCTCGGCGAGAACCCGGCGGTCGGCTCGGCCAACGCCAAGATGCAGCGCCTCGGCATGGCCCAGCTCGACTGGCTGGTGGTGCGCGACTTCACCCTGATCGAGAGCGCCACCTGGTGGAAGGACGGCCCGGAGATCGAGACGGGCGAGCTGCGCACGGCCGACATCGGCACGGAGGTGTTCTTCTTCCCCGCGGCCTGCCACACGGAGAAGTGCGGCAGCTTCACCAACACCAACCGGTGGCTGCAGTGGCGCCATCAGGCCGTCGAACCGGAAGGCGACGCCCGCAGCGACCTGTGGTTCATGTACCACATGGGCCGCATCATCCGCGAGAAGCTGGCCGGCTCGACCGACCCGATGGACGAGCCGGTGCTCAACCTCACCTGGGACTACCCGGTGAGCGGCCCGACCGCCGAGCCGTCGGCGGAGGCGGTGCTGGCCGAGATCAACGGCGTCGACGCGCACGGACGGCCGCTGTCCGGCTACCACGAGCTGAAGTCCGACGGCTCGACGCGCTGCGGCTGCTGGATCTACAGCGGCGTGTACGCCGACGGCGTCAACCAGGCCGCCCGCCGCAAGCCGCACACCGAGCAGGACTGGATCGCCGCCGAGTGGGCGTGGGCGTGGCCGGCCAACCGGCGCATCCTCTACAACCGCGCCTCGGCCCGGCCCGACGGCAGCCCGTGGAGCGAGCGCAAGCGGCTCGTCTGGTGGGACGAGCAGGCCGGCCGGTGGACCGGCCACGACGTGCCCGACTTCGAGGCGGACAAGAGCCCCGGCTACCGTCCGCCGCCCGAGGCGAGGGGCGCCGAGGCGCTGTCGGGCGTCGACCCGTTCATCATGCAGGCCGACGGCAAGGGCTGGCTGTTCGCGCCCGCCGGGGTGGTGGACGGTCCGCTGCCCACCCACTACGAGCCGCAGGACTCGCCGGTGCCCAATCCGTTCCACGGTCACCAGCGCAACCCGGCGCGCAAGGTGTACGAGCACGAGCACAACCGCTACCAGCCGAGCGGCAACGAGCCGGGCTCGAACGTCTACCCGTACGTGGTGACGACGTACCGGCTGACCGAGCACTTCACGGCGGGCGGGATGAGCCGGTTCACGCCGTACCTGTCGGAGCTGCAGCCGGAGATGTTCTGCGAGGTGTCGCCGGAGCTCGCCGCCGAGCGCGGGCTCGTGCACGGCGACTGGGCGACGATCGTCACGGCGCGCAACGCGATCGAGGCGCGGGTGATGGTGACCGACCGGATCCCGTCCCTGCATCTCAACGGACGCGTCCTGCACCAGATCGGGCTGCCCTTCCACTTCGGGCCGAACGGTATGGCGACGGGTGACGCGGCCAACGAGCTGGCGTCGATCTCGCTCGACCCGAACTCGCACATCCAGGAGGTCAAGGCCATGGCGGCGGACATCCGTCCGGGCCGGCGGCCGCGCGGTCCCGCGCTGCCCGAGCTCGTCAGGTCCTACCAGCGACGCGCGGGCGTGACCGCCGGCACCGGAACGGAGGCCTGAGATGGCGTTCGACCTGGACCACAGCCTCGCCGAGCAGCCGACGGACGGCCACCGCCGGGTGGGGTTCTTCACCGACACGAGCATCTGCATCGGGTGCAAGGCGTGCGAGGTGGCCTGCAAGGAGTGGAACGACGTCCCCGAGGACGGCCTCGACTTCACCGGCATGTCGTACGACAACACCGTGGGGCTGAGCGCCGACACCTGGCGGCACGTCGCCTTCATCGAGCAGCGCCGCCCGCTCGGGCACCAGGAGCCGGGCGTCGGCGAGATGGACTTCCGCTGGCTGATGGCCTCCGACGTGTGCAAGCACTGCACGCACGCGGCCTGCCTGGACGTCTGCCCGACCGGCTCGCTGTTCCGCACCGAGTACGGCACCGTCGTGGTGCAGGAGGACGTCTGCAACGGCTGCGGGTACTGCGTGCCCGCGTGCCCGTTCGGGGTGATCGGCAAGCGCGAGACCACGGGCGTGGCGGCCAAGTGCACGATGTGCTACGACCGCCTGCCCGCCGGGGAGCAGCCCGCCTGCGCCAAGACGTGCCCGACCGACTCCATCCAGTTCGGCGACCTCGACGAGCTGCGCGAGCGCGCCGACCGGCGGCTGGCGCAGGTGCGGGAGGCGGGCATGACCTCCGCCCGCCTGTACGGGCACGACCCTGACGACGGCGTCGGCGGCACGGGCGCGTTCTTCCTGCTGCTGGACGAGCCCGAGGTGTACGGCCTGCCGCCCGACCCGGTCGTGACGACCAAGGACCTGCCGTCGATGTGGCGGCACGTGGGGGTCGCGGCGGTCGCCCTGCTCGCGGGCGTCGCGGCGGCGGCATGGGGACGGACCGGCTCGGGCACCACCGGGCCGAGGGGGAGGATCCGATGAGCCAGACCGACGTCCGGATGGACGGCTCGGCCGAGACCCGCGCCGACCGCGAGGCCACGCCCGGCTCGGCGGGCCGCCGCCGCGAGCGGCTCGTGCCGCAGTCGTCGCCGGCCGACTCCTACTACGGACGGCCCGTCCTGAACGAGCCTCCGTGGCACGCGCCCGACATCGCGGGCTACCTCTTCCTCGGCGGCCTGGCGGGGGCGTCGTCGGCGCTGGCCGCCGCGGCCGAGCTCACGGGCAGGCCGACGCTGGCCCGGGTGAGCAAGGTGGGGGCGCTGGGGGCGCTCGGCGGCTCGCTCTACTGCCTGATCCACGACCTCGGCCGGCCCGAGCGCTTCCTCAACATGCTGCGGGTGTTCAAGGTGACCTCGCCGATGAGCGTCGGCACCTGGATCCTCACCGCGTACGGCCCGCAGGCCGGGTGCGCGGCGGCCACCGACCTGTCGGGACGGTTCCCGGGCCTCGGCCGGGCGGCCGGTGTGGGCGCGGCGGTCACGGGGGCGGGCGTCGCCACGTACACCGCGGCGCTGATCTCCGACACGGCGGTGCCCGCCTGGCACGACGGCTACCGGGAGCTGCCGTTCCTGTTCGCCGGGTCGGCGGCGGCCGCCGCGGGCGGGCTCGGCCTGCTGGCCGCGCCGCTGGACGAGGCCGGCCCCGCCCGGAGGCTCGCGCTGCTCGGCGCTGCCGTGGAGTGCGTGGCCGCCACCCGGATGGAGCGGCGGCTCGGCCCGGTGGGCGAGCCGCTGCGGCGCAGCGTGCTGATGCGGCTGGGCGAGGCGCTGAGCCTGGCCGGCGCGCTGGCCGGGGCGAGCATGGGCCGCCGCAGCCGGGTCGCGGCGATGGCGGCCGGGGCCGCCCTGCTCGCGGGTTCTGCCTGCACCCGGTTCGGCGTCTTCCGGGCCGGCATCGAGTCGGCAAACGATCCCAAGTACACCGTCCAGCCGCAGCGCAGGCGGCTGGCCAAAGCGAGAGCGGAGCTCACATGAAGCGCGAGATCGTCGAGTACCTGCCGTTCCTCGGCATCGTGGCCGTCATCTGCACGGCGTCCTGGCTGGCCGGTCGTTCGGCCCTCACCAAGAGACCGGTACGCCGCTGAGGCGCCGGGCCTTACCATCAGCAGATGACCGAAAAGACCGAAACCACGCCCGCCTGGCTCTCGCCGGAAGAACTCGAGTCGGTGCGCGGCCGGATGCCGATCCTCTACATCGACGCCGTCCCGGTGCGGGTCGACGACACCGGTGTGGTCACCCGGGTCGGGCTGCTGCTGCGGATCCACTCGGACGGCACGGTCAGCCGGGCGCTGGTCTCGGGACGGGTGCTGCACCACGAGCGCATCCGCGACGCGCTCATGCGTCATCTGGAGAAGGATCTCGGCCCGGTGGCGTTGCCGAACATCCCGCCGTCGCCGCAGCCGTTCACGGTCGCCGAGTACTTCCCCACGCCGGGCGTGACCCCCTACCACGACGCGCGCCAGCACGCGGTGTCGCTGGCCTACATCGTGCCGGTGGCGGGCGACTGCCGTCCGCGGCAGGACGCCCTCGACCTGGTGTGGTTCACGCCGGAGGAGGTGGCCTCCCCCGCGGTGCAGGGCGAGATGACCGGCGGGCAGGGCGTGCTGCTGAAGCAGGCACTGGCCCACGTGGGCCGGCTCGTCTGACGGCCGCCCCGGCCCGGGCTCTTTCCTGACGTGCGGCCGGGTCCCCCTGGACCCGGCCGGCACCCGTCAGTGGGTGAGCACGATGCGCTGGTGCACCTGGACGTGCTTGCGGCGGAAGACGTGCGACCTGCCGTTCGCCTCGAAGTCCGCGCGCGCGACGATCCGTCCGGACGGCACGGGGAAACCGGCCGAGAACGCCGTCCCCGGTTCGATCACGGACACGGTGTGCGCGTCCGCCTTGCCGGCCTTGTCGAGGTTGATCCGGACGTCGCGCCACGGCACCTTCGACCCGTTGTGCAGCGTCACCACGACCTCGTCGCCGCTGACCTCCGTACGCAGCCCGTACGGCAGGCGCGGGTCCGGACCGATCGCCGCGTCGAGCTCGGCGCACAGCTCCTCGGCGAGGAGGGGCTTGGCGGCGGCGAGGTTGTGACGTTCGCCGATGTCCTTGTTCAGGTCGTACAGCTCGACGCGGCCGTTCGGCCCGGCGCCGCCGATGTGCGGCGCCCACCTGACCACCTTCCACCGGCCGCGGCGGATGGCCTGGGCCTTGCGCGGCCGGTTCCAGATGAGGTGCTTGTGCCGCGGGGCGCCGCCGCCGGTGAGCAGGCCGCGGAAGGACCGGCCGTCGAGATGGGCGGGCACCGGCACGCCCGCGAGGTCGGCCAGCGTCGGCAGCACGTCCCAGAAGGTGACCGGCCGGGTCTCGACCCGGTGGCGCAGCGTGGGCGACCAGGCGATCACGGGAATGCGGATGCCGCCCTCGTACAGCTCGCGTTTGTCGCCGCGGAAGGGGCCGTTGGAGTCGAACAGGCGGGGCGTCACGCCCTTCTCGTGGTGCGGGCCGTTGTCGCTCATGAACAGCACGAGCGTGCGCCTGGCCACGCCCGCCTCGCGCAGCGCGTCGACGAGCGCGGCGACGTCGCGGTCGAGGCGGGAGACCTGTTCGGCGTGCCGGCGGTTCTGGATGGTCCAGGGCTCGTCCCGGTACTCGCCGGCGTCGCCCCCGGGCACGACGCTCGGGGCGTGCGGCAGGTTGGAGGCGTAGTAGAGCAGGAACGGGTGGTCCTTGTTCTGGTCGATGAAGGTGATCGCCCGCTCGCGGAACAGGTCAGGCGCGTACGACTTCCCGCCCAGGTGCACCTTCGCGCCGTTGTGCCACAGGTACTCGGGGTAGTACTGGTGGGCGTGCTTGTGGGTGATGTAGCCGAAGAACTCCCCGAACCCGCGGACGTTCGGGTGCGATTCCTGGTCGGGCTGCTCGGGGCCGAAGCCCCACTTGCCGAACAGGGCCGTCCGGTAACCCGCGAGCTGCAGCAGTTCGGCGAAGGTGAGGTCCGCGTCGAGCAGAGCGTGCTGCTCCTTGCCCTCGGGATTCTCCCGCACCGTGCCGTGCCCCGCGTGCAGCCCGGTGAGCAGCGCGCAGCGCGACGGCGCGCACAGCGGCGCGCCCGCGTACGCGGTGTCGAACCGCACGCCCTCGGCGGCGAGCCGGTCGAGGTTGGGCGTGTGGATCTTGCGCTGTCCCTGACTTCCGATCTCACCCCAGCCGAGGTCGTCGGCGAGGACCAGGACGATGTTCGGCCGCGCGGGCAGGCTGCCGCGGGCAGTGGCCTCGGCGCTCGCGGGCAGTGCCGCGGGCAGGGCGAGGCCGGCGAGAGTACCGGCGAATAACGCTCGGCGCGAGGGGCCGTTGATCACGAACGGCAACATATCGGAGCCCCAGGCGAATGGCGGGCAAATCGCGAGCGAAGTCTGTCACACCTGTGTGACCTGGTCACGGAAGGTAGTTCCATGTCCTGCAGATGTCATGAAGCTCGGCCGGGATGTCCTCGGGCCGCGGCAGCGGGCGGCCCGCGACGACCGTGCCCGCGCGGATCTTGTCGCGCCAGTCGCCGATGCCCTTGACGAAGGCGCCGTGCTCCTGCCGGCCGTAGTCGAGCATGGCGGGTTCGAACTCGACGCCCAGGAACAGGCAGAGCCGGCGCAACTCGCCCTCGGGGTCGGCGACCAGGTCCTCGTAGCGTACGGTCAGGCCCTCCAGGTGGGTACGGGCCTCCTCGACGCGCGTCATGTACGCGAGCGTGCGCGGCACCGCCGTCGCCATGGGGCGCTTGTCCGGGTCGGCCTCGTGCCACGACTGGACGATCGACATGGGGTGGCGCAGCAGGAAGACGAACCGGGCGTCCGGCCAGCAGCTGGAGATGCGCCGCCAGGCGAACACGTTGCTGGGCGTCTTCTCCGCGAGGACGGGCTTGCCGCTGCGGGCCAGCTCGCGGTGCAGGAGGCGGTCCCAGACGATGTGCTCGATGTCGCTGTGGGTGTGGCCGAGCGCCTCCATGGCCTGCCGTACGGGCTCGGTGCCGAGGCTCACGCTCATCCGGCGGAAGTGCGTCTCGATGGGCGAGTGGATCCTGGAGTGGCTGTTCAGCATGACGCGCAGCAGCGTGGAGCCGGACCGTACCGACGACATGATGAAGACCGGCTCGCGCAGCAGGCGGTCGTGCTCGGGGTCGGCGGCGGGACGCACCTTGTCGCCCGGCAGCCGCTGCATCTCCAGAGGCACCTTGGGCGGCGGCGGCTTCGGCGGCTGCATGGGCACCCGCCGCGTCAACGTGTAGCCCGTCAGTCCCTCAAGGGTCGCGTTGGCCCGGTACCTCCAGCTCATGGGGGTCCAAGGTACGGGCGGCCCGTGAACCCCAGGTGAATGGCCGCTGTGAAGCAGGAGGAGGTTTCACGGCGCCCTGCGGGCGACCCGGTCACGCACCACCGCGTACGTGTTGCGCAGCGCCGTCATCGACGCGTCGTAGGAGGCCTGGGCGACCCCGGTGAACAGGCAGTCGACGACCATGAGCTGGGCGATGCGGCTGCCCAGCGCGCCCGAGCGGAACTCGGTCTCGCGCGCGGCCGTGGTGAGGGTCACGTCGGCCTGGCCGGCCAGCGGCGAGTCGCGGAAGTTGGTGATGGCCACGGTGGCGGCCCCCGACCTGCGGGCGATCGACAGGAACTCGACGGTGTCCGTGGTCGCCCCGGTGTGCGAGATCGCCACGGCCACGCAGCCGGGGGTGAGCGTGGCCGCCGACGTCCACGCCGAGTGCGAGTCGTGCCAGTTGATCGCCGTACGGCCGATGCGGGAGAGCTTCTGGTGCAGGTCGAGGCTGACGAGCGCGCTCGCACCCACGCCGAAGCTGTCGATCCTGCGGGCGGCCAGCAGCAGGCGTACGGCCTCGGCGAGCGCGGCGGTGTCGAGCGAGCGGGCCGTGTCGGCGATGGAGAGGGTCTCGTTCAGGGCGACCTTGGAGACGATGCCCTCCAGGCTGTCGTTGCGGTCGATGTCGCCGGACACCTCCGGCAGGCTCGACGCCGCGAGCTCCTCCCTGGCCACGGCCCTGGTCAGGTCGATCCTGAAGTCCTTGTAGTGGGCGTAACCCATGCGCCGGTAGAAGCGCACGACCGTGGTCGTCGAGGTGCCGCAGGAGGCGGCGAGCGCGGCGATGGACAGGTTGGCCGCGGCGGCGGGGTCGCTGACGAACGCGGAGGCGATCCGCCGCTCCGACGGCCGCAGGCCCGGCAGGGCCGCGCGGATGCGGATCAGGAGAGTCCCGGCGTCCTCGCTCATCTCACCCCGCTGAGGAAAATAAGTACCTTAGTGGTAAGGTCTGCGTAATTTTATGACCTACTCCCCTGAGGAGACTACATGCCCCGTGGCGTCCTCCCCGCGGTCGGCATCGCCGCTGCGCTGTCGCTTGCCCTCACCAGCTGCTCGTCATCCTCCGGCTCCGCCCCCGGCGCCGCCGCGTCAGGTCAGGGCGGCGGCACGCTGGTCGTCGGCGTGACCTCCGACCCCGACACGCTCTTCCCCTGGAAGGCCACCCAGTTCCAGGCCGTCAACGTGCTGCAGAACCTGTACGGCACCCTCACCGAGTTCGACAAGGACCTCAACGTCGTGCCCGGCCTCGCCGAGTCGTGGGAGACCTCAGAGGACGGCAAGAAGGTCACCTTCAAGCTGCGCCAGGGCGTGACGTACGCCGACGGCAGCGCCTTCGACTCCGCGGACGTGAAGTCGTCCCTGGACAAGCTCATGGACGAGAAGACGGCGGCCGTGGCCCGCGCGTCGCTGTCGTCGGTGAAGGAGGTGCAGGCGCCCGACCCGAACACGGTGGTGCTGGAGCTGACCGGCCCCGACGCCGCGCTGCCCGCCAACCTGGCCTCGGTGAACCTGGCCATCCTCTCCTCCGACGACACCGAGGAGGAGCTGAACGCCAAGCCCAACGGCACCGGCCCGTTCACGCTGGGCAACCGGGTGGCCAACCAGTCGATCAGCCTGGTCAGGAACGACAAGTACTGGCACGACAAGCCGAAGGTCGCCTCGATCGAGTTCCGGGTCATCCCCGACGAGTCGTCGATCGTCTCGGCCATGCAGTCGGGCAACGTCCAGCTCGCGGTCTTCAACGACCCGCTCGTCGCGCAGACCGCGCAGGGCGGCGGCGTCGAGGTCGCGAAGACGCCGCAGCTCAACTACCACGTGCTGCAGCTGAACGCCCAGCACGGTGACCTGAAGGACGTGAACGTGCGCCTGGCCATCCAGTGCGCGATCGACCGCAAGCAGGTGCTCGACACCGCCGCGCTGGGCGAGGGCGAGGTGGTCGGGCCGATCACCTCGCCCGCGTACAAGTCCGACCCGGCCAAGCGGCCCTGCCCCACCCGCGACCTCGCCAAGGCGGCCGACTACCTCGCCAAGGCCGGCAAGTCGAGCGGCGTGACCGTGAAGGCCATCGTCTCCCAGGGCGAGTACGCCACCTCCGTCAACGAGGCGCAGAACCTCAAGGCCCAGCTGGCGGAAGCCAAGATCAATCTGGACCTGGAGGTGCTGGAGTCGGGCGCGTTCGTCGATCGCTGGGTCGCGGCCGACTTCGACGCCGCCGTCGCGCTGAACGGCGGACGTCCCGAGCCCGACGGCTCCTACGGCCGCTACTTCACCAGCACCGGCAACCTGAACAAGGTGGCCGGCTACAGCTCTCCCGAGCTGGACAAGCTGTTCGCCGAGGGCAAGGCGGCCACCGACCAGGCCGCCCGCAAGGCCGTCTACGACCAGGTGGCGGCGGAGCTGGAGAACAACGCCGCCTGGATCTGGCTGTTCTCCGGTTACACCTACACCGCGACGGCGGCCGGCGTGCAGGGCTTCGTCCCGATGGCGAACGGCTCCCTGCAGTTCCTGCGGACCACCTCCGTCGCCTGACATGCGGTCATTCGTACGCAGCCGCGTCGTCCGGCGTGTGGCGGGGACGCTCGGCACCCTGTTCGGGGTTGCCGTGTTCGTCTTCGTCATGCTCCGGGCGATCCCCGGCAACCAGATCACCGCCAACCTCGGCACCGAGGCCGCCGCCCTGACGCCCGCCCAACAGCTGGCTTTGGAGCGTTACTACGGTCTCGACCAGCCACTCGTCACCCAGTTCTTCTCGTGGCTCGGCAACCTGTTCACCGGCAACTTCGGCTGGTCGGCGCGCGCCCAGCAGAGCGTGCTCGATCTGACGCTGCGGTCGCTGCCGGTGACGTTCGAGCTGGCGGTGTTCTCGATCGTGCTGGCGCTGCTCATCGGGGTGCCGCTCGGCATGCTGGCGGCGTCCAGGACGAACTCGGCGCGTGACGCGGCCGGGCAGGCGGTGAGCCTCGCGGGTCTGTCGATCCCCGCCTTCCTGCTGGCCACGACGCTGCTGTCGGTGTTCGCGGCGTCGTTCGGGTTCAACCCCAACGGGCAGGGCTTCGCCACCTTCCTCGACGACCCGCTGCTCAACCTGCAGCAGATGGTCCTGCCTTCCCTGGTGCTGGGCTTCGGCATCGCCGCCCCGATCCTGCGCACGACCCGCGCGGCGGTGCTGGAGGTGCGGGCCGACGACTTCGTGCGCACCGCGCGCGCCAAGGGCGTGCCGGAGCGGCGGCTGCAGGTGCGGCACGTGCTCGGCAACGCGCTCGTGCCCATCGTCACCATGACCGGCCTGCAGTTCGGCTACCTGCTCGGCGGGGCCGTCGTCGTCGAGCAGATCTTCTCCGTGCCCGGCATCGGGCGGCAGGTCCTGCTCGGCATCCAGCAGAAGGAGTACGCCGTCGTCCAGAGCACGGTGCTGGTAATCGCGCTCGCGTTCGTGCTGGTGAACCTGCTGACCGACACGCTCTACCGGATCATCGACCCGAGAGTGAGGGCGTCGTGACCGCCCTGCTGCGGCGCAGCCCGGCCGGGGCGGCGGGCGTCGTCATCCTCGTCGTCCTGGCGGTGCTGGCGGCGCTGTCGTACCTGGGGCTGCTGCCGTACGACCCGATCGCGCAGCAGCCGCCGTCGCGGTTCCTCGCCCCGTCGGGCGCGCACCTGTTCGGCACCGACCAGTTCGGCCGGGACGTGTTCTCCCGGGTGGCGGCCGGGGTCGGCAACTCGGCGCTCATCGCCGTGGTCGCGGTGGCGTTCGCGACCGTGGTCGGCACGCTGGGCGGCCTGGTGTCCGGCTTCTACCGCGGGATCGCCGACGGCGCGATCGGCGGGGTGACGAACGTGCTGTTCGCGTTCCCGCCGCTGCTGCTCGCCCTGTCGCTGGCGTCGGTGCTGGAACGTGACTGGTTCACCGTCGCGGTGGCCATCGCCGTCGTGTACGTGCCGATCTTCATCCGCGTGACGCGCGGCCCCGTGCTGTCGCTGCGCGAGATCGAGTACGTACGGGCGGCCGTCTCGACCGGCCAGAGCCGCTGGCAGATCATGCTGCGCCACGTCCTGCCCAACATCACCTCGATCATCGTCATCCAGGTGGCGCTGTCGCTGTCCTGGGCCGTGCTGACCGAGGCGTCGCTGAGCTTCCTGGGCCTCGGCACCCCGCCGCCCGCGCCCTCGCTGGGCTCCATGATCTTCGAGGCGCGCAGCCTCGTGTTCGTGGCCCCGTGGACGCTCATCGCGCCGGGCGCGGTCGTCGTGCTGCTGGTGGTGGGGCTCAACCTGCTCGGCGACGGCCTGCGCGACACACTCGACCCGCGAAACCGAGGGAATCGGTGAACCTCTCAGAACTGACGACCGAAGCGGCCGATCCACGTTTCGCCGGCATCGACTCCATGAGCGTGGCGGAACTGGCGGCGACCATGAACGCCGCCGACGCCTCGGTGCCCGGCGCGGTGGCCGCGGCGCTGCCGCGGATCACCGCGGCGATCGAGGCGAGCGCCGAACGCATGCTGCGCGGCGGCCGGCTCGTGTACGTGGGCGCCGGCACCCCAGGCAGACTCGGCGTGCTGGACGCCTCCGAGTGCCCGCCGACCTTCTCCACGCCGCCCGAACAGGTCTTCGCGATCATCGCGGGCGGCGAGAGCGCGATCGTCGCGCCCTGCGAGGGGGCCGAGGACGACGAGGAGGCAGGCGCCGCCGCCGTGGACGAGGCAGGCGTCGGGCCGCTGGACACCGTGGTGGGCATCGCCTCCAGCGGGCGGACGCCGTACGTGCTGGCCGCGGTGCGGCGGGCGCGTGAGCGCGGGTCGCTGACGGTGGGCCTGTCGTGCAACGCGGGGACGCCGCTGAGCGCGGCGGCCGAGCACGGCATCGAGGTGCTCGTGGGGCCCGAGGTGATCAGCGGCTCGACCCGCCTGAAGGCGGGCACGGCGCAGAAGCTCGTCCTCAACATGTTCTCGACGATCGTGATGGTGCGGCTCGGCAAGACGTACGGCAACCTCATGGTCGACGTCAGGGCCACCAACGGCAAGCTGCGTGAGCGGGCGGTGCGCATGGTGCGGACCATCACGGGCGCCGAGCGCGCAGAAGCGGTGGCGGCGCTGCAGGTCAACGGGTACTCCGTCAAGCAGGCGGTCGTCGCGCTGCGCTTCGGCCTGAGCCCGCAGGAGGCCGCCGGTCGGCTGGCCCGCGCGGGCGGCCGGCTGCGGGCGGCACTGGATGAGCGCACGATCGGGGAGCGGGCATGAAAGTACTCGGGATGATCTCCGGCACCTCGCACGACGGGATCGACGTGGCCGTGGTGGACTTCGAGCTCGTCGGGAGCAGGCTCGAAGGGCGTGTCGGTCACACGGCGAGCACGCCGTACCCCGGCGAGCTGCGCGCCCGGCTGGCCGCCGCGCTGCCGCCCGCGCCGACGACGCTGGCCGAGGTGTGCGAGCTCGACACGCTCATCGGGCAGACGTTCGCCGAGGCGGCCGCCGCCGCGATCGCCGCAGGCGGCCCCGTCGACCTGGTCGTCTCCCACGGCCAGACGGTCTACCACTGGGTGGAGGGCACGCACGCGCTCGGCACCCTGCAGATCGGCCAGCCCGCCTGGATCGCCGAGCGCACGGGCACGCCCGTGCTGTCGGACGTGCGGATCAGGGACATCACGGCGGGCGGGCACGGCGCGCCGCTGGTCTCGGTGCTCGACGGGCTGCTGCTCGGCGGGCTCGCGGGCGGGGCGGGCGCGCTCAACCTGGGCGGCATCGCCAACGTCACCGTCGTCCGCGACGGCGAGCTGTACGCCTACGACATCGGTCCTGCCAACGCCCTCATCGACGCGGTGGTGGTCGGACGTGGGCTGCACCCGCGCGGCTTCGACGAGGACGGCCGGATCGCCGCCTCAGGGCACGTGGACGCCCGCCTGCTGGAGGTGCTGCTGGACGAGCCGTACTACCGCCTCGCGCCGCCGAAGAGCACCGGCAAGGAGCTGTTCCACCTCGCCTACGTGGAGCAGGCGCTGGCCAGGGCCGGGGTCACGCCCGGCGACGCCGACCTGGTGGCCACGCTGACCGAACTGACCGTGCGCACGGTCGCCGCCGACGTGCGGGCCGCCGGGGTCGGCACGCTGGTGGTGTCGGGCGGTGGCTGCCGCAACCCCGTGATCATGGACGGGCTGCGCCGCGCGCTGCCGGGCGTCGAGGTGGGGCCGTCCGACGACCACGGCGCGCCCTCCGACGACAAGGAGGCGATCGCGTTCGCCCTGATCGGCTGGCTCAGCGCGCACGGCCTGCCGGGAACCGTCCCCGGCGGGACGGGCGCCCGCGCCGGGCGCGTCCTCGGCACCCTGACGCCCGGCGCCGGGCCGCTGGTGCTGCCCGCGCCGCTCGCCGAGCCGCCCCGATCGCTGGTGCTGCACCGATGAGCACGGACATGCCCCCGGGCCTGGTCATGGCGGCCCGTACGCCGTGGTTCGACCTCACCGAGTGCACCGGCCACCGCACGCTCACGTGGGAGGACGGCGAACCGGCCGGGCTCGCGCCGATGACCCTCGACACCTACCACGACCTCGCCTCGGTCACGAAGGTCCTCGCGACCACCACGATGCTCATCCGGCTGGTGTCGGAGCGGCTGGTGGATCTGGACGCACCGCTGAGCGCGTACCTGCACCGGTCGTACGAGGCCATCACCGTACGCGACCTGCTGCTGCACCGCGGCGGGCTCTGGGAGTGGTGGCCGCTGTACGTCCAGCCGTCGTTCCCGCCGCCCCGCTACCGTCCCGGCCGGGCCCGGCACTACTCCGACCTGGGCTTCATCCTGCTCGGGCAGATCGTCTCCGCGGTGGCCGGGCAGCGGCTCGACCGCGCGCTGGCCGAGCTGGTGACCCGGCCGCTCGGCCTCACCTCCACGACGTACGCCGGGCCGGCCGGCGCGGAGGTCGCCATGAGCGCCCTGGACGACCGGGTCGAGATGACCATGCTCGACACCGGCAGGCCGTACCCGGTGCCGTACCGCAGCACCGACTTCGCCGGCTGGCGGCGCGCTCCGGTGCTGGGCGAGGTGGCCGACGGCAACGCCCACCACGTCTACGGCGGCGTCAGCGGGCACGCGGGCCTGTTCTCGACCGTGCCCGACCTGCTGAAGTACGCCGTCGCGCTGTCCCGCTACGAGGAGTACGACCACCTGTGGCGGCCCGAGGTCGTCCGGGAGTTCCTGGAGCCTGGCCCCGACCCGGAGCAGGCGCTCGGCTTCCGCCGCTACGCGCTCGAACTGCCCGGCGAGACGGTCACCGTGCTCGGCCACCCCGGCTACGTGGGCTGCGCGGTCGGGTTCGTGCCGGGCCGCGACATCGCGCTGGCCCTCGCCTCCAACCGGCTCCTCGTCGAGGGGCAGCCGACTCCGACCGAAGAGCTCTGGAACGGCCTGCTGCAGGCCACCGCACAACGAGCGGAGACCGCATGACGCCGCTGCTGCAGATCCGCGACCTGTCCGTCGCCTTCCGCACCCGCAAGCAGGACGTGACCGTCGTCAAGAACGTCTCGATGGAGATCCTCGCGGGCCAGACCGTCGCCGTGGTGGGCGAGTCGGGCTCCGGCAAGTCGACCACGGCCGCCGCCGTCAACCGGCTGCTGCCCGACAACGGCCGCATCACCGGCGGGCAGGTCCTGTTCGAGGGGCGCGACCTCGCGACGGCGAGCAGGAAGGAGATGACCGCGATCCGCGGCGCGGGCATCGGCCTGGTGCCGCAGGACCCGATGTCGAACCTCAACCCGCTCATGCGCATCGGCGACCAGATCGCCGAGGCGCTGGAGGTGCACGGCGTCGCCACCGGCAAGGCGGCCCAGGCCCGCGCGGTGGAGCTGCTCGACATGGTGGGCATCCCAGAACCGGCGCGCCGGGCCGCGCAGTACCCGCACGAGTTCTCCGGCGGCATGCGGCAGCGGGCGCTGATCGCGATGGGCCTCGCCTGCCGGCCGCGGCTGCTCATCGCCGACGAGCCGACCTCCGCACTCGACGTGACCGTCCAGCGGCGCATCCTCGACCAGCTCGGACGGCTCACCGCGGAGATGGGAACGGCGGTCCTGCTCATCACGCACGACCTGGCGCTCGCGGCCGAACGCGCCGACACGGTGGCCGTGATGTACCAGGGGGAGATCGTGGAGACCGGACCGGCGGCGGGCATCCTCGCCGAGCCCGGTCACGACTACACGCGGCGGCTGCTGAAGGCGGTGCCGAGCCTCGCCTCCGCCCGCGTCCCCGAGCCGCCCCGCGACGCTCCCGACCTGGTCGTGGTGGAGAACCTGCGCAAGGTGTTCCCTGCCAGGGGCTCGGGCGAGGAGTTCACCGCGGTGGACGACGTGTCCTTCACCATCCCGCGCGGGCACACCGTCTCGATCGTGGGCGAGTCGGGCTCGGGCAAGTCGACCACCGCCAACCTGGTGCTCGGTTTGGACGAGCCGACCTCGGGCGCCATCCGCTTCGACGGCACCGACCTGGCCGGGCTGCGGCGGCGCGAGCTGTTCGCGTTCCGCCGGCGGGTGCAGCCGGTCTTCCAGAACCCGTACGCCTCGCTCGACCCCCGCTACACGGTCGAGAAGTCGATCACCGAGCCGCTGCGCGTGCACCGCGTCGGCACGGCCGCGGAACGCAGGAAGACGGCGGCGGAGCTGCTGGAGAAGGTGTCGCTGCCGGCGTCCATGGGCGAGCGGCTGCCGCACGAGCTGTCCGGCGGGCAGCGCCAGCGGGTGGCCATCGCGCGAGCCCTCGCCCTGTCCCCCGACCTCGTGGTCCTGGACGAGGCCGTCTCCGCGCTGGACGTGCTGGTGCAGGCACAGATCCTCGACCTGCTGGCCGAACTGCAGCGCGAGCTCGGCCTCAGCTACCTGTTCATCAGCCACGACCTGGCCGTGGTGCGGATGATCTCGCACGCCGTGCACGTCATGCACGAGGGCACGATCGTGGAGAGCGGCACGACCGAGGAGATCTTCGACCACCCGCGCGACGACTACACCCGCGAACTGCTCGCCGCCATCCCCGGGCGCGCCGCATCCCGCTGACGCGGACCGTTGGCGGCCGGTCCCCTGAGGATTACAGTGGGCGGTCTGGTGACTCCTCCGCTGAGCGGCTTCTCGCCAAGCCGCTTCCGCAGCCCGGCGAAGGGCAAGCCCTGCCCTCAAGATGTTGACCGCCGCGTTCACGTCGGCGTGCGCGGCATGCCCGCACGCCGTACAGGCGAACTCGGCCTGGGTGAGACGGTTCTCCTTTGCCACGTGCCCGCACCGGGCGCAGGTGCGGGAGGTGTTGGCGGGGTTCACCGCGATCAGCTCTCGACCGGCGCTTTCAGCCTTGTGCGCGAGAACCGTCAGGAACACCCCCCAACCCGCGTCGAGGATGCTTCGGTTGAGCGCGGACTTGGCAGCGACGTTCCGTCCGGGCTGCTCGATCGTGCCCGCAGCGGAGCGGGTCATGTTCGCGATCCGCAGGTCCTCGTGCACGATCACGTCGTGGTCGCGGACCAGCGCGTTCGCCGTCCTGTGTGCGTGATCGAGTCGCTGGCGGCGGACCTTGCCGTGCAATGCGGCGATCCGTGCCACCTCCTTGCGACGGCGTTTGGACCCGCGCTTCTTGCGGGCGAGGCTCCGTTGCGCGGCGGCGAGGCGATCAGCGGTCGCGGCGAGGTGACGCGAGTTGGCCACGTGCGAACCGTCCGACGTCGTGACAAGCGAGGCCACACCCATATCCAGGCCGACCACAGCGCCCGTGGCGGGAAGCGGCTCGGCGGGCACGCCGTCACAGGAGAGGATCACATACCAGCGGGAGCCTTCCCGCCGCACGCTGATCGTCTTGACGGTGCCAGGCACGCGGCGGTGCTGGTGCACGCGGACATGCCCGATGCCCTGCAACCGCACGAACGTCGCGGTGGGGTGCTCGGGCTGGGAGTCCCATCGGCAGCCGTCACCGTCCTTCGGCCACTCGACCGTGTCGAACCAGCCCCGGCCCTTGAAACGGGGGAAGCCGGGCCTACGACCCTCGCGGACCCGCTCGAAGAACCAGGTGAACGCCTTGTCCAGGCGGCGCAGGGTGGCCTGTCGGGAGGAGAACGACCAACGCGACTGCCCGTCCGGGTCATCAGCACGGATGTGCTTCGACTCGCCCGACTGATCGCCGTACCGGACCGTCACGCCTGCCTTGCGGTAGGCGGTGCGGCGGTGCTCCGAAGCGGCGTTGTAGAGCTGACGGTGGTCTTCCAGGCACGCGGCGAGTGCAGCGGCCTGCTTGGCGGTGGGTCGCAGGAGGAACTTGAACGACCTAACGCACGGTCACCGCCCTTGGACGGCCGCTCGTCCTGCGTCTCGATGTAGCGCTGGACCGTCTCGGCGGACACGGCGCCAACCGTGGCCACGAAAGAGGACCGTGACCACAGTGTGGGCAGTTGGGAGCGCAGGTGGTGGGAAGTGAAGCCTTGAACTGGTTGGCCACGTACGACGGCGAGTTCTTCGGGTGGGGCTTGACGAACAGGTGCACGTGGTCGGGCATCACCTCAAGCGCCACGATCTCCCCGCCCGTGCTCGTCGGCCTTGGCGCGGATCAGCTCCTGCAGGCGGTCCTTCACCCGGCCGCCGAGGACCGGACCGCGGTACTTCGGGCACCACACCACCTGGTATCCGAGGTCGTAGGCCGCGCCCGGGGACGTGCGCACCTGACGAGTCACACGATCACTATGACAGCGCCATCCATCTGACGCGCGATGAACGGAGATCTCCGATGCGCGGACCTGACAGGTCACTGCACGCTCGGGCCTTGACGGCCCTCCCGCTCCCGATTCCCCTGTCACCTCAAGGCGACGGTCCCCTCGGGAGGATCTGATGGACTCAGGAGTGCTCGACGTACCCGGCGCGCGGCTCTACTTCGAGGTGCGCGGAACCGGTCCGGTGCTGCTCACGATCATCGGCGGCGGCTCCGACGCCGCGATGGCCGCCCCGCTGGCCGAGGCGCTGTCCGGCCGCCACACCGTCATCACCTACGACCGCCGCGGCGCCACCCGCAGCCCGCTCACAGGGCCGCCCGGGCAGCAGCGGGTCGAGGAGCACACCAGCGACGCGCTCCGGCTGCTGGAGGCCACGGGTCCCGGCCCGGCCGACGTGTTCGCCACCCATTCGGGGGCGCTGATCGGCCTCGACCTGCTGGCCCGCCATCCCGGGCGGGTGCGGCGGCTGGTGGCGCACGAGCCGCCCGCCTTCGCGCTGCTGCCCGACGCGGCGAGCTGGCAGCGGCTGGCGCGCGACCTGCTCGACGTGCACGCCCGCGCGGGCGTCGGCGCGGCGCTGCGCGCGCTCGGCGAGGCGACCGGCGTCCCGCCGCCGCCCGGGCCCGATCCCGCGCTGCCGTCGTGGGTGCGCGCGATGCTCACCCGGATGGCCGCCAACCTGGAGTCGAGCCTGCTGCATGAGCTGGGCCCGTTCAGCGCGTACGTCCCCGACGCGGCGGCGCTGCTGGGCGCGCCGGTCGTCGTCGCGTACGGCGCGGGCACCCGCGGCCGCCCCCTGCACCGCACCACTCTCGCCGTCGCCGCCGCACTCGGCACGAGCGCCGTCGAGCTGCCCGGCGACCACGTCGGCTACCTGCGCAGCCCGGCCGAGTTCGGCGACGCCCTCCACCGGCTCCTGACAGAGACATTGACCGCCTAGATCAAGAAGACTTACGTTCGCGGTGACCCAAGGAAACAAGGGGAGGCCGTGATGAAACGCAGGCTGGCCGGTTCCCTCCTGTTGCTGGCGGCGATCGCCGGCTGCGGCGCCGGCGCCTCACAGGAGAACTCCGGCGGCAAGGAACTCGAAGTCCTCTACCGGGTGGATGTGACGTGGCCGCATCTGGAGAAGATGCTCGGCAACGCGAAGAAGCAGTACGAGGCCGCCCACCCCGGCGTGACGATCCAGCTGACCGCGGTGCAGGGCACCCCGGAGGCGTACTACACCAAACTGGCGCTGCTCAACCGCTCCCCCGACTCCGCGCCCGACCTCTACTACCACGACACGTTCCAGGTGAACGCGGACGTCGCGGCGGGCAAGCTCGCCCCGCTCGACGAGCATCTCGCCACCTGGCCCGACTGGGACACCCAGTTCCCCGACTCGGTCAAGGCTGCCGCGAGAGGCACCGACGGCCGGATCTACGGCGTCCCGATCAGCACCGACACGCGCGGCCTGTGGTACCAGAAGGAGGTCTTCGCCAAGGCGGGCCTGGCCGTGCCGTGGCAGCCGAAGACCTGGGACGACGTCCTGACCGCGGCCCGCACGATCAAGCAGCGGGTCCCCGGGGTGGTCCCGTTCAGCATGTACTCCACGAAGATCCACGGCGAGGCCACCACCATGCAGGGCTTCGAGATGCTCCTGTACGGCACCCCCGGCGGCACCCTGTACGACGACACCCAGCAGAAGTGGGTGGCCGGCGGCAGGAACTTCACCGACGCCCTCGCCTTCGTCAACACGATCTACCGGGAGGAACTCGGTCCCCGGCAGGCCGACGCGCAGAACCCCAAGCTCGCCGACAAGGTCAACATGGACTGGTTCCCCGCGGCGAAGCTCGGCATCTCGCTCGACGGCGCGTGGACCGCGGCGGCCTGGAAGCCGACCAGCACGAAACCGTGGCCGGAGTGGACGGACAAGATCGGCTGGGCGGCGATGCCCACGCAGAACGGCCAGGAGCCCGGTTCGGTCAGCATGTCGGGCGGCTGGGTCATGGCGATGAGCGCCTACACCCCGCACAAGAAGGAGGCGTTCGACTTCATCACGGTGGCCACGAACAAGGAGAACTCGATGGCGTACTCGGTGGGCACGGGCGACCTCGCCCCCCGCAGGGACGTCGCCGCCGACCCTGCCTACAGCGCCGACAACCCGAGCGTGCAGTTCTTCACCGAACTGGCCGCCGTGACGCACTACCGGCCGGCGTACGAGGCCTATCCGAAGGTGTCGGCGCAGATCCAGGAGGCCATGGAGGCCATCACGACCGGTTCGAGAACACCTGAGGAGGCCACCGCCGCCTACGCCAGGTCGCTGCCCGCGGCCGTCGGGGGCGCCGACAAGGTCCTCGGTCCATGACGATCGCCACGGCGCCGTCCCCGCCCGCGACGCAGGCGCCCTCGGGCGGCCCGTCGCGGCGCGGGGCGCTGCGCCGGCTCCTGCCCCTGGTTCCCTCGTTCGTCCTGCTGGCGCTCTTCCTCGCGGGGCCCATCCTGTGGAGCGTCTACGTCGCCTTCACCAACGAGACGCTGACGGGCTCGGCCTCGGTGAACTCGACGTTCGTGGGCCTCGACAACTTCGTCCGGATGTTCGGCGACCCGAACTTCCTCAACTCCTTCCTGCTCACGTTCGTCTTCGTCATCGGCTCGGCCGTCATCGGGCAGAACACGCTCGGCCTGGTCATCGCGCTCCTGCAGCGGGGGCGCGGGCGGCTGCTCCGCAGCGTGGTCAACGGGGTGGTCATCGCCGCGTGGGTCATGCCCGAGATCGTGGCCGCCGCCTGCTGGTTCTCGTTCCTCGCCGAGGACGGGACCCTCAACACGGTGCTCGGCATCTCACAGGAGTGGCTCTACACGGCGCCCATGGTCGCGGTCATCCTCGCCAACGTGTGGCGCGGCACGGCGTTCTCGATGCTGGTGTACTCGGCGGCGCTGTCGGAGGTGCCCGCCGACCTGGTGGAGGCCGCCGCCGTCGACGGTGCCGGTCCGCTGCGCCGCCTCGTGCACGTCACGCTCCCCCTGATCCGCCGGTCGATCATGGCCAACCTCATGCTGATCACCTTGCAGACGCTCGCGAGCTTCGGCCTCATCTACGCCCTGACCGGCGGCGGTCCCGGCACCGCGAGCCAGACCACCCCGCTCTACATGTACGAGCAGGCGTTCCGCTACTTCGAGATCGGCTACGGCTCGGCCATCGCCCTGGTGCTGCTGGTGATCGGCGCGCTGTTCTCGCTGGTCTACCTGCGCCTGATCAAGGTGGAGGACGCATGACCCGGCACGCCGCCCGGACGGCCGCCACGCTCGCCCTGCTGCTCATCGCGGTGGCGTTCGCGGGGCCGTTCCTGTGGGTGCTGCTCGCGTCGGTGCAGCCGGAGGCCACCCTGGCCGCCGCGCCGGCGCTCACCTTCTCCCTGGACAACTTCCGGGCCGTGCTGACCTGGGAGACGATCATCCTGCCGCTGATCAACTCGATCGTGATCTCGGGCTCGACCGCGATCCTGACGGTCGTGGTGGCGGGGCTGGCGGCGTACCCGCTATCGCGTTACCAGCTGCGCTTCCGCCGTCCGTTCATGCTGACCCTGCTGTTCACGACGGGCCTGCCGGTGACCGCCGTCCTCGTGCCGGTCTACGCGATGTTCTTCCGCTTCAACCTGTACGGCTCGGTGCCGGCGATGGTGCTGTTCCTGACGGCGAGCTCGCTGCCGTTCTCGATCTGGATGATGAAGAACTTCATGGACGGGGTGCCGGTCAGCCTCGAGGAGGCCGCCTGGGTCGACGGGGCCGGGTGGTTCCAGTCGCTGCGGGCGGTCGTGGGGCCGCTGATGGCGCCGGGCATCGCGGTGGTGGCGATCTTCGTCTTCGTCGGCCAGTGGGGCAACTTCTTCGCCCCGTTCGTCCTGCTCGACGCTCCAGAGAAGCAGCCCGCCGCCGTCACCGTCTACACCTTCTTCTCCCAGTACGGCCAGGTCGCCTACGGCCAAC
The DNA here is from genome assembly GCF_900100395.1 of Nonomuraea maritima. Taxonomy (GTDB): domain Bacteria; phylum Actinomycetota; class Actinomycetes; order Streptosporangiales; family Streptosporangiaceae; genus Nonomuraea; species Nonomuraea maritima. Next base: position 41,911 of record NZ_FNFB01000004.1, read on the forward strand.
TGGCCGCCTTCTCGATCCTCTACACGGCCCCCGCGGTCGTCCTGTACGTGGCCGTCAACAAGTACCTCGCCGGCTCCTTCAGCTTCGCCGGCTCCGTCAAGGGCTGAACACCCACCGCACCCCACCCAAGAGACGCCGCACCACGAACCGCCTGTTCCTCCAAGAGGCGCCGCACCACGCGCTTCACAGAGATAGTTGAAAGGCGTACCGTCAGGACATGGCAGCAACTCCCGACACGGTGCACTGGCGTGGCGTGCACCACCTCGCCCTGGTGACCGCGGACATGGACGCCACCGTGCGCTTCTGGCACGGGGTGCTCGACGCCCGCCTCGTCGCCACCCTCGCCCTCCCCGCCTTCCGGCACTACTTCTTCGACATCGGCGAGGGCAGCACGATCGCCTTCTTCGAGTACACCGACCAGTCCATCGACAGCTTCGCCAAGCCGGCCGGGGTGCCGTACGCGAAGGCGGCCCAGTTCGACCACCTGTCGATGCACCTGCCCGACGAGGACGCGCTGCTCCGGCTGCGCGACCGGCTCAAGGAGCACGGCTGCGAGGTGACCGACGTCATCGACCACGGCTTCCTGCGCTCGATCTACTTCAGCGACCCGAACGGCATCGCGATGGAGGCGTCCTGGTGGACGCTCGACCCGACGGGCAGGCCGGCCGACCACTCCGACGGGCGGCTGTTCGCCGACCCCGACCCCGTGCCCGCCGTACGCGAGCTGCGCGACGAGGGCCGCCTGCGCCACACGGTGGCGACCCGCCTGGTGGACGGCGTCATCGAGGACCTCCGCCGCGAGGGCATCACCCTGGAACGCTGACCTGACCTGAGGACGGGCCCGGGGAGTGCCGTCCCCGGGCCCGTCCTCCGTTTCACCTGCTCTAGCGCGACGTACCTACCGGTCGGTACTGTGAATTCCGGAATAATCGTCCACAGCGGGAGTTCTGCGCATGTCTCTTACGCACGCCCAGGTCCAAGCCCAGCTCACCGGACCCGGCCAGCTGTTCGAGATAGAAGAGATCGGTGATACCGGCGTACGGACATGGAAGAACGCGCCGGCGAGCTTCCGCACGTTGCTGGAGCTGAGCCGTTTCCACGGCGACAAGGTCTTCCTCGTCTACGAGGACGAGCACATCACGTTCGAGGACCATTTCCGCCGCGCCGCCACCCTCGCCAACCGCCTGGTCGAGGAGTACGGCGTGACCAAGGGCGACCGCGTCGCCATCGCCATGCGCAACTACCCGGAATGGGCGGTCTCGTTCTCCGCCGTGCTGGCCGCCGGCGCCATCGCCGTCCCCCTCAACGCCTGGTGGACGGAGGCCGAGCTGGCCTACGGCGTGAGCGACTCCGGCGCCAAGGTACTCATCGCGGACGGCGAGCGCGCGCTCCGGCTGGCCTCGACCGGGGTGCCGCTGATCGTCACGCGCGGCGAGCTTCCCGAGGGCGCCCGCGCCTTCACCGACGTCATCGGCGAGCCGACGGCCGACGTGACGCTGCCCGACGTCACCCTCTCCCCCGACGACCCGGCCACGATCTTCTACACCTCCGGCACGACCGGCCGCTCCAAGGGCGCGCTCGGCAGCCACCGCAACATCGGCCAGGCCCCCATGACCGTGGCGTACGGGCTCGCGCGGGCGAGCGCCGTCGCCGGCCGCGACTTCGCGACGGCCGCGGCGGTCCGCCGGATCACGCTGCTGACCGTCCCGCTGTTCCACGTCACCGGCTGCTTCTCCGCCTTCATCACCACGCTGTTCAGCGGCGGCGGGCTCGTGCTCATGTACAAGTGGGACCCCGAGCAGGCCCTGCGCCTGATCGAGCGGGAGCGGGTCACCGCGATGATCGGCGTCCCGACCAACGCCTGGCAGCTCATGTCGCACCCCGACTTCGGCAAGTACGACCTGTCGTCGCTGAGCACCCTCGGCTACGGCGGCGCCCCCGCCCCGCCCAAGCTGCTGGAGCGCATCACCCAGAACCTGCCGAACCGCGCCCCCTCCAACGGCTACGGCATGACCGAGACGAGCGCGCTGGCCATCGGCAACGGCGGCGCCGACTACCAGGCCAAGCCCGACAGCATCGGCAAGCCGTCCCCGGTCGTCGACGTCCGCGTGATCGACCCCATGGGCGGCGACCTGCCCGCCGGGCAGGTCGGCGAGCTGTGCGTCCGCGGCCCCAACGTCATCCTCGGCTACTGGAACAAGCCCGATGCCACCGCGCAGACCTTCATCGACGGGTGGGTGCACACCGGCGACCTGGCGAAGATCGACGAGGAGGGCTTCGTCTACATCGTCGACCGGGCCAAGGACATGGTCATCAGAGGCGGCGAGAACGTCTACTGCGCCGAGGTGGAGGCGGCCTTGTTCGAGCATCCGGCGGTGGACGACGTCGCCGTCATCGGCGTGCCGCACGACGAGCTGGGCGAGGAGGTGGGCATGGTCGTCCGCCCGGCTCCCGGGCAGTCGATCACCCTGGAGGAACTGCAGACGTTCCTCGGCGACCGGATCGCCAAGTTCAAGATCCCGGTGCATCTGTGGGTCCGCGACACCGAGCTGCCCCGCAACCCCGGCGGCAAGATCCTGAAGACCCATCTCCGCAGGGAGATCCTGGGCGGCTGACCCGGCGGCCCGGCGGATGCTCCGCCGGGCCCTTACCTGCGGCGTAATCGCGGCGCCTATCCCTGGGCTGGCATCGTTCAGGAGTCACGAACGACGCCGGCAAAGGAGCCACCATGACCCTCGTCGAACAGTACGTCGCCGCCTGGAACGAGACCGACCCCACCGCCCGCGCCAAGGCCGTGGCCGAGCTGTGGACCGAGGACGCCACCTACACCGACCCGCTGGCCGACGTCGCCGGGCACGACGGCATCGCCGCCGTGATCGAGGGCGCCCAGAGCATGTTCCCCGGACTGGTCTTCACCCCCGGCGACCACTACGACGCCCACCACCACACCGCCCGTTTCACCTGGCACCTCGGCCCGGAGGGCGGCGACCCGGTCGCCGTCGGCTTCGACGTCGTCGAGCTGGCCGACGACGGCAGGATCCGCAAGGTGCTCGGCTTCCTCGACAAGGTCCCGTCCTGACCCGGCACGGCCCCCGGATCCCTCCGGGGGCCGTTCACCACCGAAAAGAGATTGCGCCGAAGGGCCCGCGACCCGACAATCGGACGTCGTGCACCAAACCGTGAGACGCCTTCTTCACCACATCTCCGTCGATGTGACCCCCCTTCGCGATTCCCGCGACTACCGACTTCTCTTCAGCTCCGGCGTCATCACGATGTTCGGCACCTTGATCACCATGGTCGCGGTGCCGTACCAGATGAAGCAGCTCACCGACTCCTTCCTCGCGGTCGGCCTGGTGAGCCTGGCGGAGTTCGTGCCGATGGTCGTGTGCGGCCTGTGGGGCGGCGCCATCGCCGACGCGCTCGACCGCCGCAAGATCATCGTGTTCAGCGAGCTCGGGCTGCTGGTCACCGCCGCCGCCCTCACGGTCAACGCACTCCTGCCCGACCCGCAGATCTGGGTCCTGTACGTGGTGGGCGCGATCTCCACGGGCATCGCCTGCCTGCAGCGTCCGAGCCTGGAAGCCGTGCTCCAGCAGGTGGTCAAGCACGACCAGCAGGCCGCGGCGGCCGTGCTGTCGAGCCTGCGCTGGAACTTCGGCGCCATCGTCGCCCCCGCCCTCGGCGGCCTCCTGCTCGCCCAGTACGGCCCCGCGCTCGCGTACGGGATCGACGCGCTGACCTTCCTGGTGTCGCTGCCCCTGCTGTGGGCGACCAGGTCGGTCCCGCCCGCCGAGGACGCCGCCCCGCCCTCCCTGCAGTCGCTCGTCGAGGGCATGCGGTACGCGCTGAGCCGCAAGGATCTGATGGGCACATACCTGGTCGACATCGCGGCGATGGTGTTCGCGATGTCGAACGCGCTCTACCCGTTCCTCGCCGATGAGCTGCGGGCGCCCGAGGCGGTGGGGCTGCTGTACTCCGCCGCGGCCGTCGGCGCCCTGATCGCCTCCATCACCGGCCGGTGGACGACGCGCGTGCACCGGCACGGCCTCGGCGTGATCGTCGCCGCGACGGTGTGGGGCGTCGCGCTGGCGCTGACCGCGCTGGCCCCCAACGTCTGGCTGGTCTTCACCTGCCTGGCCCTGGCCGGCGCCGCCGACATGATCAGCGGCATCTTCCGCGGCACCATGTGGAACCAGACAATCCCGTCGGAATACCGCGGCCGCCTGGCCGGCATCGAACTGCTCTCCTACGCCAGCGGACCGATGCTGGGCAACGCCCGCGCCGGCGTCATGGCCGACATCACCGGCACCCGCTTCTCCCTCGGCGCGGGCGGCCTGCTGTGCATCGGCGCCGTCCTCGGTCTCGCCGCCGCCCTTCCGAAGTTCCGCCGGTACGACGCCCGCACCGACGAGCACGCCCTGGCGGAGAAGGCCCGCCGGGAAGGCCTCGCCGAGGCCCAGCAATCCGCCGTCTAGAAGGCGGTCGACCAGGCGTCACCACCACCACCCGGCTGGTCGGGTGCCACCCGATCAGCCGGACTCGCGCCAGCCCGCGTACCGCTCGACCAGCTCGTCCACCTTGGTGAGCCGGCTCTCGTCGAGCCCTTCGACGACGACCACCCACTGGGCGTCCTCGGCGTCGTCCTCACCTGCCAGCGTCTCGCGCACCACACGCGGCTCGCCGAGCTCGGGAAACCATTCACCCAGCATCTCGGCGACCTCCTCGGCGTCGTCCCGCTCGCCGAACACCAACAGCTGCCTCATGCCCCGATTCTCCCAGCCCTGACTCCTCCACCCCAGATCCGGCTACGCGTATGCCCGTTCACGAGGCGTGAGCACCATAGATTGATAGCGTTACAACATGACCATGGCTGCCGAAGCGGTGATCACCACGATGACGCCCCACCTCTCGCTTCCCGACTGGGTGTTCCCTCCCCCAGAGGGCTTCGTCGCGGAAGACCTCGATCACATTCCGGATCTACCTGCGCACACAGAGTTGATTGATGGAAGCTTGGTCTTCGTGAGCCCCCAGCGACACTTCCATCAGTCGGTCATCTTCCGGCTCCATGCGGCACTCGACAAGCTTGCCCCCGCAGGCCATGAGGTGATCCAGGAGATGAGCGTCAAGCTCGGACCTCAGCAGCGTCCCGAGCCCGACCTCATCGTCGTTGGCCCCCAAGCGGTCATCGGCAGCGAGATCAGTTTCTTCGAGGCCGAAGACGTCGTCCTGGCCGTCGAAGTGGTCTCCCCCGACTCCGCCGTACGCGACCGGGAGCGCAAGCCCGTCCTCTACGCGCAGGCGGGCATCCCGCATTACTGGCGGATCGAGGAGATCCACGGCAAGCCCGCCGTGTTCGTCTACGAGATCGACCCGGCCACGAATTCGTACGTCGCCGCCGGCGTCCACCACGACCGGCTGAAGCTCAGCGTCCCCTTCGACGTCGACATCGACCTCGACACGCTGTACGTGCTTCGAAGCCGATGAGGGGCCGGTGCGGCGGTTCGCCGCACCGGCCCCTCAGCCGTCGATGTCAGCTGCTGCGCAGCTGGGCGCCCACCCGGTCGGCGGCCACCGCCACCGCCGCGTCGCGCGCCGCCGTCGTCTCCTCCACCGTCAGCGTCCGGTCGGAGGCACGGAACCTCATGGTGTACGCGAGCGACTTGTTGCCCTCGCCCACCTGCTCCCCGGCGTAGACGTCGAACAGCCGGATCGACTCCAGCAGCTCGCCCGCCCCGTCACGCAGCGCCGCCTCGACGTCGGCCACCGGCGTGAAGTCGGGCACGATCAGCGCGACGTCCTGCGTCGCCACCGGGTACGCCGACACCGCGGGGGTCTCGACCGGGCCCGGCATGACCGACTCGAGCCGCGACAGCTCGAGCTCCATCGCCGCCGTGCGGGGCGGCAGCCCGTACGCCTCGATGACGCGCGGGTGCAGCTCGCCCGCGTGCCCCACCAGGGTGTCGCCCACGTAGAGGGCGGCACACCGGCCGGGGTGCCAGGGCTCGTGCTGATCGGCGCTGATGGACAGCTCCACCCGCGCCTCACCCGCGACCAGCCGCGCGGCCTGCACCGCGTCGGCCCACGAGGCCGCGCGACCGGCGCCCCACCAGCCGGACCGCTCGAACTCCCCGGCCAGCACCACCGCGACCCGCAGCGGCTGGTCGGGCAGGGCGGCCTCGATCGAGGCGAGTTCCTCCTCGGTCGGCCGGCGCTCGACCCCGAACACGGGAGCCGCCTCGGGCGCGTCCTCGCGCGGCCGGTAGACCGACCCCGTCTCGAACAGCGCCACGTCGGTGAACCCACGCCCGGCGTTGCGCACCAGGGTCTTGAGCAGCCCGGGCAGCAGCGTCGTGCGCAGCAGCGGCTCGTCCTCCGACAGGGGGTTGGCCAGCCGCATGGCCGAGCGCCGCGCGTCGTCGGCGGGCAGCAGCAGCCGGTCGAAGTCGGCGGAGCTGATGAACGGGTAGCTCAGCACCTCGACGTAGCCGCCCTCGGCCAGCGCCCGGCCGACCCGGCGGCGCAGCCGCTGCCCCTCGGTGAGGCCCGCACCCGCGGGGGCGGAGGGCAGCACCGACGGGAGGTTCTCGTAGCCCTCCAGCCGGATGACCTCTTCGGCAAGGTCGTTGGGGTCGGTGAGGTCGGGCCGCCAGGACGGCGGCGTCACCGTGATCATGTCGTCGCCGGTGACGGCCAGCTTCGCGGCCAGCTCGCCGCCGGTGACCACGCCCGTCGGGTCGACGCCGCCACGGCGCACGGCCGGGTCGGCGCCGTCGGTGACGACGCAGCCCACCTGCTCCAGCCGCGCGACCACGGTCTCCGTGGTGTACGGAACGCCGGCCACCGCGCCGGGATGGCTCGCCGGGATCGCGATGCGCGGCGGCGACACCTCGATCTCGGTGTGGGTGAGACCGGGCTGCACCGTCGCGCCGCCCAGCTCGGCCAGCATCCGCACGGCCTTCCATGACGCGACGAGCGGCAGCTCGCGGTCGACACCCCGCTCGAAGCGCTTCGACGACTCCGACACCAGGCCGTGGCGGCGCGAGCCGCGCGAGATGCCGGTGGCGGAGAAGTGGGCGGCCTCGACGACGATGTCGGTCGTGTCGGCGGAGATCTCGGTCTGCAGACCGCCCATCGTGCCGGCCAGCGACAGCGGCCCCGACTGGTCGGTGATGAGGATGTCGTCAGGGTCGAGCTCGCGGACGACGTGGTCGAGGGTCTCCAGCCGTTCGCCGGGCGCCGCCCGCCGTACGACGATCTCACCGGTGAGCTTGGCCCGGTCGAACGCGTGCAGCGGCTGGCCGAGCTCCAGCATCAGGTAGTTGGTGACGTCGACGGCCAGCGACACCGGACGCATGCCGGCCCGCGTGAGGCGTACGCGCATCCACAGCGGGCTCTCGGCGGCCGGGTCGAAGCCGGTCGCCTCGCGCAGCACGAACCGGTCGCACGCCGTCGGGTCGGCGATGGAGGCCGGCCAGGCGGGCCCGGTCGCGGCGGGCAGCTCGACGTCGGCGGGGTCGCGGAAGGCCACCCCGAACGCCGTCGCCGCCTCGCGCGCCACGCCCCTGATCGACAGGGCGTAGCCGATGTCGGGCGTGATCTCGAGCTCGATCACGTCGTCGCGCAGCTGGAGCAGCTCGACCACGTCGGCGCCGAGCGGCGTGCCCGCGGGCAGCACCATGATGCCGTTGTGGTCCTCGCCCAGCCCGAGCTCACGCTCGGAGCAGATCATGCCCTCGGACATGCGCCCGTACGTCTTGCGCGCCCCCACCTCGAACCCGCCGGGCAGCACGCCGCCCGGGAGCACGACGGGCACGCGGTCGCCGACCACGAAGTTGGTCGCGCCGCAGACGATCATCCGCGGCTCGGCCTCGGCCGTGTCGACCCTGCAGTGCCGGATCGGCTTCTTGAAGCCGGTCAGCTCCTCGATCTCGAGGACCTCGCCGACGACGACGTTCTTGACGTCGTGGCCGTGCGAGGTGATCGCCTCGAGCTTCAGACCGGCGGCGGTGAGCTTGTCGGCCACCTCGTGGGCGGTGACCGCCGGGAGATCGGCGTACTCCCGCAGCCAGGAAAGCGGGACCTTCATCAGATCTCCATTCCGAACGGGAGGGTGAAACGCACGTCGCCCTCGACCATGTCTCGCATGTCCTCGGCGTTGTGGCGGAACATCAGCGTCCGCTCGATGCCCATGCCGAACGCGAACCCGGAGTAGCGGGCCGGGTCGACGCCACAGGCGATCAGCACGCGCGGGTTGACCATGCCGCAGCCGCCCCACTCGATCCAGCCCTCCGACTTGCAGGTGCGGCAGGGCGGGTTGCCGGGGACCGCGGAGGCGCCCCGGCAGACGAAGCACTTCAGGTCCATCTCGGCGGACGGCTCGGTGAACGGGAAGTAGTTGGGCCGGAACCGGGTCGTGATGCCCTTGCCGAACATCACCTCGGCGAACCGGTCGAGCGTGCCCTTCAGGTGGGCCATCGTCAGGCCCTCGTCGATGGCGAGCCCCTCGGTCTGGTGGAAGACCGGGGTGTGGGTCGCGTCGAGCTCGTCGGTGCGGAACGTCTTGCCCGGCGAGATGACGTAGACCGGCAGCTCGCGCTGGAGCAGGGCCCTGATCTGCACCGGCGAGGTCTGCGTGCGCAGCACCATGCCGGAATCGGTGGACCCCACGAAGAACGTGTCGTGCTCGCTGCGCGCCGGGTGGTCCTTGGCGATGTTGAGCGCGTCGAAGTTGAACCATTCGCCTTCGAGGTCGGGCCCCTCGGCCACCTCGTATCCCATGGCGACGAACGCGTCGGCGATGCGCTCCTGCAACGTGGTCAGCGGGTGGCGGGCGCCGCGCGGCCGGCGGTCCCACGGCAGGGTGACGTCGACGGTCTCCTCGACGAGCACCCGCGCGTCGCGTTCGGCCTCCAGCTCGGCCTGGCGGGCGGCCAGCGCCTCGTTGATCGCTCTGCGGGCGCTGCCGACGCGCTTGCCGGCCTCGGCGCGGGCGGCCGGTGGCAGCGCGCCGATCTCGCGGTTGGCCAGGGCGATGGGCGAGCGGTCGCCCGCGTGCGCCAGCCTGGCCTGCTTCAGTGCGTCGAGGTCGCCGGCCGCTTTGATCGCCGCGATGGCGTCGGCCTCCATGCGGGACACCTCGTCGGCGTGCAAGGGTGTCACCTCAACGGGGTCGTAGTCAGACAAGAGTGAGCTCCGTATCCAGGGCTTGAGCGGAAAAAGTCTAGTGGGCCCGCCCACCGGGACCGACTTGCGCGCCCTACGGGGTGGCGAAGTCGGGCGTGCCGGTGGGCACGGTAAATCGGAACTCCGCTCCGCCCTCGGGTGCGCGCTGCACGACGATCGTGCCGCCGTGCGCCTCGACCAGGCCCTTGACGATGAACAGGCCGAGCCCCGTGCCACCGCGGCGGCGGCTGTTGCCGCCCCGCCAGAACTGCCTGAAGACGCGCGGGGCCAGCTCGGGCTCGATGCCCTCGCCCTCGTCGCGCACCGACACGGCGACTCCCCATCCGACCGACTCGATTTCGATGGTCACGGTGCCGCGCCCATGGCGCACCGCGTTCTCCACCAGGTTACCCAGGATCTGGTCGATCTTGTCCTGGTCGAGCCACATCTCGGGAAGTTCGTCCCCGACGACGAGACGGAAGCGGTCCTCCCGCTCCCCGGCCGCGACCCGGCCCGCGATGAGCCGGCGCGCCCGCGCGGGCAGGTCTACGACCTGGCGGCGCACCTCCAGCCGGCCCGACTCGATGCGCGAGACGTCGAGCAGCTCGGTGATGAGCCGGGTGACGCGGTCGGCGTCGTTGTTGACGGTCTCGAGCATGACGAGCTTCTGCTCGTCGGTGAAGCGCGACCACTTGGCCAGCAGCGTCGCGGTGAACCCCTTGACGCTGGTGAGCGGCGAGCGCAGTTCGTGGGCCACGGTGGAGACCAGGTCGGCGCGGCTGCGCTCCAGCCGGGCGCGCGCGCCGCCGTCGCGCAGCGTGATCGCGACCCGCTCGACCTCGCCGCCGCGCTCGGGCTCGCGTACGAGACGGGCCGCGACGTAGAGCTCCTGACCACCGGGCAGGTGCAGCGGGCGCTCGGGCACCCGGACCCGGGTAGGCAGCCCGCTCTCCGGGTCGAGGGCTTTCCACCAGTCGCGGCCGTCGTGGTCGCGGAAGGGGAACACGTCGTTCATGTGCCCGCCGACCGCGCGCTCCATCGGGACGCCGGTGAGGCGGGCGGCGGCCCGGTTGACGGCCAGCACGCACCCGTGGCGGTCGGCCACGATGAGCCCGTCGGGAAGGTCGTCGACGGCTATCGTGCACGAGGCGGCCACCAGCCGCCCCTCGGTGTCTGCGCCGTGCACGACCTCGCCTCCTCCGCCTACAACGCCGACAATAGCGGGTTTCCGGCCGCCTAGGGCACCCGCTGAGCCCTCGCCGAGGAGTAGAGGCAGACCGCCGCCGCGGTGGCCAGGTTCAGGCTTTCCGCCTGTCCGTAGATGGGCACGCGCACCACATCGTCCGCCTCGGCGAGGATCTCCTCCGGAAGTCCCCAGGCCTCGTTGCCGAAGATCCACGCGGTCGGTCCTGAAAGATCGACATCATCGAGCGTGTGCTTGCCCGCGCCGTCGGCCGCCAGCACGCGCATGCCCCGCTCCTTGAGTTGACGCACGGCGGAGGCGACCGGTGCACCGATGACGACGGGCAGATGGAAAAGGCTCCCGGCGCTCGCGCGCACGCACTTGCCGTTGTACGGGTCGACGGAGGCGTCGGTGAAGACCACGGCGTCGGCTCCGGCGGCGTCGGCCGCCCGCAGCACCGTGCCGGCGTTGCCGGGGTCGCGTACGTGGGCGAGCATCGCCACCAGCTGCGGCCGGCCCTCGAGGCTCTCCTCCAGCGGCACGTGCAGGAGCCTGCACACGGCCACCAGCCCCTGCGGCGTCACGGTCTGCGACAGCTCCGACATGACCTCGCCGCTGGCCCGGTGGACGGGGATGCCGCGCAGCGTGGCCTCGGTGATGAGCTCGGGATGGCGCAACTCGGCGTCGGCCGTGCTGAACAGCTCCAGAGTGACGCCGTCGAGCTTGAGCGCCTCGCGCACCGCCTGCGGCCCCTCGGCCAGGAAGCGGCGGTCCTGATCGCGGAAGGCCCGCTTGGTGAGTCGTCTGGCGGCCTTGACCCGCGGCGATCTCACGTTGGTCAGCTCGGATCCGGCCATCGTCTCTCCCACTCGTGCGAACAACAAAGGGCCCACCGACATCGGTGGGCCCTGCGTCAAGGCAATGTGCTTCAGCCGGCGGCCGGAGCATTCACGTTCGCCGGCAGCGCCTTCTTGGCGGCCTCGACGAGCGTGGCGAAGGTCTGGCTGTCGTTGACCGCGAGGTCGGCCAGGATCTTACGGTCGACCTCGATGTTGGCCAGACGCAGACCCTGGATCAGACGGTTGTAGGTGATGCCGTTCTGCCGGGCCGCGGCGTTGATGCGCTGAATCCACAGACGACGGAATGCGCCCTTACGGTCCTTGCGGTCCCGGTAGGCGTACGTCATCGAGTGGAGCATCTGCTCCTTGGCCTTGCGGTACAGCCTCGACCGCTGGCCGCGGTAACCGGCGGCCCGCTCGAGTACGACCTTACGCTTCTTCTTGGCGTTGAGCGCCCGCTTCACGCGTGCCATGTTTCTTCTCCCCGGGGGTTCGCGCTACTTGGCGAGCAGCTTCTTGATCTTCTTGGAATCGGCGTCGGAAAGGACGACCTCGTTCTTGAGACGGCGCGTCAGCGTGGACGACTTCCACTCGTTGTAGTGCGCACGGTTGGCACGGCGGCGCTTGATCTTGCCGGTGCCGGTGACCCGGAACCGCTTCTTCGCACCGCTGTGCGTCTTCATCTTCGGCATGTCGCCGTCTCTCCTCATGTGGTCGTGCCGGTGGCCGGGCCGGTGGTGGCCGACCCGGTCTCGGCGTCTTTCGTCTGCTGGCGGCTGCTGGGGCTGCAGTAAAGGCTAACCCCAACGGCGGGTCACGCTTCCGGTGAGGAAGGTTCCGGTGAGGAAGGCTCCTCGTCGCCGCGCTGCGCCTTGGCGGCGGCCTTTTCGGCCTTGGCCTCGGCCTTCTTCTTGTGCGGACCGATCACCATGATCATGTTACGGCCGTCCTGCTTGGCGTGGGATTCCACGAAGCCGAGCTCCTGGACGTCCTCCGCCAGCCGCTGCAGCAGCCGGAAACCGAGTTCCGGCCGGGACTGCTCTCGTCCGCGGAACATGATCGTGACCTTGACCTTGTCCCCTGCCTTGAGGAACCGCACCACGTGACCCTTCTTGGTCTCGTAGTCGTGCGGGTCGATCTTCGGCCGGAGCTTGATCTCCTTGATGATCGTGTGCGCTTGGTTCTTGCGCGCCTCGCGCGCCTTCATCGCGGACTCGTACTTGAACTTGCCGTAGTCCATGAGCTTGCACACGGGCGGTCGAGCCGTGGCCGCGACCTCAACAAGGTCGAGGTCGGCCTCCTGGGCGAGCTTGAGGGCATCGTGAATCGAGACGATGCCGACCTGCTCGCCGTTCGGGCCCACGAGGCGAACCTCGGGAACTCGGATACGCTCGTTGATGCGGGGCTCAGTGCTGATGGGGCCTCCTAGGTTTGCGATCCCTACGTGCTCGTCGTACGAGGGCTTGACGCGTTCCCTCGAACGCGAAAAGCCCCGCACGTCGCGCATGCGGGGCCACTGAGCTCTGTGGCTTTCGTGGCCTCGAGCTCCCCGGAGTAGTCCGGCGTGATCCTGGACCCGGCCACCTTTCGGCGACCCGGGTGGGAGGGAGACCTCCGCTTGCGCGTCCAGCAAGGCATGCCGGACCGATCAGAGAGCTACACTACCACAACCCCGCGGGCCCGCCGAATCATCCCCGACCAGGGTTACAAGTCGGGCAGAGGGCCGCAAAACCCTGACCAGCTTCGCTCAGCCGGCCGAGCGGCGCCGCAGCTCGGCCTCCCCGGCCGCCCGCATCGCCTCGATCGGCACTCCGGCCGAGCCGGTCATCAGCTGCACCTGCCGTACCGCCTGGTGGAGCAGCATCTCGAACCCACCGATCACGATGCCGCCGGCGGCACGGACCGCCGCGGCCGCCCGCGTCGGCCAGGGGGCGTAGACGACGTCGAACAGCGCGGGCACCTCCGCCAGCTGCTCGGCGAAGGCGTCGGCCGCCCCGCCCGGCAGCGTGGAGACCACCAGGTCGGCCCGGGTGAACAGGTCGAGCTTGTCGAACGTCTCCACCTCCAGCGCCACCCCCAGCCGCTCGGCCACCCCGACCGTCTCACCGGCCCGCGCGGGGTCGCGGACGAGCAGCGTCACGGAATGCAGGCCGAGGTTACGCAGCGCCGCGAGCGCGGACGCCGCCGTGGCCCCGCCGCCCAGCACCGCCGCCGACCGGGGCGCCGGAACCCCGGCCTCGGCCAGGGCCCGCTCGATGCCGTGGACGTCGGTGTTGTCGCCGTGCGCGCGCCCGTCGCGGAAGACCACGGTGTTGGCCCCGCCGACGTCGACGGCCAGCGTGGAAACCGTGTCAAGCAGAGGGAGCACGGCCCGCTTGAGCGGCATCGTGAGCGACAGCCCGGCCCAGGCGTCATCTCCGGCGCCGGGCGCGCCGCGCACCGGCCTCAGCTGCTCCAGCAGCCCTGGCAGCCGCTCCTCGTCGCACTCGAACGCCTCGTAGCTCCACCCGTCGAGCCCCATCGCGTGGTAGGCGGCCCTGTGCAGGCAGGGCGAGAGCGAATGGCCGATGGGTGACCCCAGCACGGCAGCGCGCATCCCCACTCCTTCCGAACAGCACGACCCTATCGCCGCCCGCCCGCCACTCACGGACGGACGGCGACACGGGCAGCGACACGTGCAGCGACACGGAGAGCGACACAGCCTGCGGGGTCAGCCGCCGCAGCCGCCGTTCCTCATGCACTCGGCGACCAGCGCCTGGCGTTCGGTGTCGGTGGTGGCGAACTTGGTGACGTTGCTCTTGGGGTCGGTGGCCACGAAGAACAGCCAGGGGCCGTCGGCCGGGTTGAGCGCCGCCTCGATGGCGTGGTCACCGGGGTTGGCGATCGGCCCCGGCGGCAGGCCGGTGTACTTGTAGGTGTTGTAGCGCGACTTGGTCTCCAGCTCGGCGTGCGTCGCGTACGTTCCGTACTTGTTGAGCGCGTACATCACGGTGCTGTCCATCGACAACGTCATCGCCGGGTTGTGCTCGAGCCGGTTGTAGATGACGCGGGCGATCTTCCGCATGTCCTCGGCGCGGCCGGCCTCGGCCTGGACGATGCTCGCGATCGTCATGATCTCGTGCGGCGTGTGCCCGAGCGCCTTGGCGCCGTCCTCGAGCTCGACACTCTTGGCCGTCTGCCGGAAGCGCTGGACCATCGCCGCGAGCATCTCCTTCGGCGTGGTCTTCGGCTCGAACTCGTACGTGGCCGGGAAGACGTACCCCTCCAGCTTGCCCTTCGCGTACGACGGCAGGTCGAGGTCTCCGGCGTCCTTGGCGGCGGCCTCGAACTCCTTGAGCGGCTTGCCGGTCCCCTTCGCCAGCGTCTTCAGGGTGTCGGACAGCCGCAGCCCCTCCTTGATCGTCACCGGGTCGTTGACCAGGCGCTTGTCCGGATCGAGCAGGGCCACCGCGGCCACGGCCGACATCTGGCGGCGCATCTTGTACTCGCCGGGCTGGAGCTTGTCGCTCTTCTGCGCGTTGGCGATGGCGTTGGCGAACGCCCTCGCGCTGGCCACGACGCCCTGGCGCTCGAGTTCGACGGCCACGTCGGAGGCGCTCTGCCCGTCCTTGATCTCGATGACGATCTCGTCGGTGCCCTGACCCGTGTAGTCGTCGGGCGTGATCGCGTCGTTGATCCAGTGGTAGCCGTAGTACCCGCCGCTGCCGAGAATGCCGGCGAGGACGACGAACGCGAGCAGCGGCGCCACGAACCGGCCTCTGCTGCGGCGCTTGCGCCGGCGTCGGGCCGCGCGTCTACCGCGCCGACTGGTCTCGTCGTCCTCGGCACCGAGCAGTGCGTTCAGGTCGAGATCGTTCATAGCTGCGCTGGCCAATCTCCCGGCGCCGCCCGCCTGACGTCAAGCGTAAGCGCCCAACCGGCTGGGGTCACCGAGCGGAACTGGGGGGGCCGCTGGGCATGGTCCCACGACCAGCGGAGATCTCTCTGGGCCATCGTAGAGGACAAAAAGGGGACATATGACCCAAATGTGAATCTTCGTACCGGAATGGGGGGGAGTCTATCGAACATCAGTTCGTCCCGAGGTTCTTGTTCAACTCTTCCCGGTATCTCACGAACTCGCTCTCTTTGTCGGTGAATTTGGTGATTCTATGGGCTGGATCAGTCGTCACGAACCAATGCCAATCGCCTTTGGCCGGGTTCAGCGCGGCTACCAGCGCCTTCTCTCCGGGGTTGGCGATGGGGCCCACCGGTAGCCCCTTGTGACGGTACGTGTTGTAGGGAGAGTCGACCTTGGTGTCCTTCTCCGAGACCTTCAGCGTCCGGCGGTTCTGGGCGTACAGCACCGTGCTGTCGATCTCCAGCGGGGTGTCCTTCGCCAGCCGGTTGTAGATGACCCGCGCGATCTTCGGGTAGTCGTCGTCGGTGCCGCCCTCGGCCTGGATGAGGCTGGCCACCGTCACGGCCTCGAACGGGGTCAGGTTCACCTGCTTCGCCCGTTCCTCCAGGCGCACGTGCCGGGCCGCCTGCCTGAAGCGCTCGACCATCGCGGCCAGCACGTCCACGGCCGTGTCGCCCGGCTCGACCTCGTACGTGGCCGGGAAGAGGAAGCCCTCCAGGCCCTTGGCGTACGAGGGAAGGCCGACCAGCTCCTTGTCGACGCCCTGGAGCTCGGCGAGCGGTATGCCCGTCGCCTTGGCCACACGGGGCAGCACCTCCGACACCCGCAGGCCCTCCGGCACCGTGACCCGTGTCACGACCCGGGACGCGGGCGCGAGCAGCAGGTCGAGCGCCGCCGTCGCGGCCATGCCCTTGCGCAGGCGGTAGTGACCTGGCCGCAGCCGGTCGCTCACCGAGCGGGCCTCCGTCGCCTCGACGAACGACTCGGCGCTCGCCACGACCCCCGCCTTCTCCAGCGTGGAGCCGATGCTCGCGGCACTGGAACCGGGCGTGATACGCACCGTCACGGCGCCACTGCCCGTCCCCTCGAAGTCCTCAGGACTGAGGTACGGCTTCAACCACACCACCGCGCCGACACCCAGCGCCAACGCCCCGACCAGTACCCCCGCCGCCAGCAGTCCCACCTGCCGCACGGCCCGCCGCCTACCGTCGGACGCCTGTGCCTCCGCGGCCGCCGGCACGCCGCCGTCGCCGCTTGGGCTGCCGTCGGGCGTCTGCCCCGCGGTACCGGACCTGTGGGCCGCCTGGCCGGGCTCGTCGCGCTCGGTGCTGCCCTCGGCATGCACGTCCGCGCGGCCTTCACGCCCTGCGGCGCCCTCCCGGCCCTGGCCGCTCGCGTGCTCCACCGGGCCTCGGCCGGACTCGTCGCCGCCCTGGCCGGACTCCGCAGGGCCTGGGACCGCGTCCGCGAGGCCGGGGTGAGGGCCGGGATCGGCAGTTCCTGGCCCGTCGGAGAGCCGGCCACCGTCTGTGGCGCCCGCGACGCCCGCGGGCGCGGGCTCCGTGCGGTGGTCGCCGTCTTGGGACGGCGCCGCCCCGGTCGCGGGCTCCGGATCGTCGAGGAACGGGATCATGTCACCCGCGTCGTCGTACTCGGGAGCGTCGTCGGGTGGCCTGTTCACACGACCACCCCGCCGGCCCGCCGGGCGTCCGCCCGGTTCCAGTGCCGGGCGTTCACGAGGCAGGTCCGTCGGCCGCGGTGGGCGGTTCGACGGGCCTGCCTGGTGGTCTTTCCGTGGCACGTTCTGAGTCGAGCGCGTCCTGCAGCAGCACGACCGCGGCCGCCTGGTCGACGACGCCGCGCTGCTTCTTGGCGCGGACGCCGCTGGCCCGCAGGCCGTGTTGCGCCGCGACCGTGGTGAGCCGCTCGTCGAACAGACGTACCGGTGTGGGCGCGAGCCGGGCCGCGAGCCTGGCGGCGAACTCGCGCGCCAGCCCGGCCGCCTGGCCCTCGCGTCCGGACAGCGAGGTGGGCAACCCCACCACGACTTCGATCGCCTCGTGCTCGGCGACGATCGCGGCGATACGTTCCAGATCGCCCTTGCCTCGCCGCACCGTCTCCACCGGCGTGGCCAGCAGCCCAGAAGGGTCGCTGCGGGCCACGCCGATACGTACGGATCCGACGTCGACGCCGATCCGTGAACCGAACCTCATGTCAGCCGAGCTGCCCCGCGACGGCGTCCTCAACCAGACGCAGCGCGTCGCCGATCGCCTCCGGTCGTGTGCCGCCACCCTGCGCGACGTCGTCCTTGCCGCCACCGCCACCCCCAAGAGCCTTGGCGGCGACGCCGACCAGCTGTCCGGCCCTGAGCCCCCGCTCACGTCCCGCCTCGTTGACCGCGGCAACCACCACGGGCCGGTCGGAGGGGGCGCCGGCGATCACCACGACCGCCGGCCGGTCGGCCGGGAACCTGCCACGCACATCAAGCGCGAGCTTACGCAGATCGTCGGCGCCGGTTCCATCAGGCGCGCGGTGCGTCACCACGGCGACGCCCTGCAGGTCGCGGGCCTGCGCGACGAGATCGCCTGCCACCTCGAGCACCTGGGCCGAGCGCAGCTTCTCGAGCTCCTTCTCGGCCGTGCGCAGCCGGGTGACGATGCCATCGATGCGCTCGGGCAGCTCTTCCCGACGCGCCTTGAGCTGCTCGGTGAGCTGGGCCACCAGCACGCTCTCGCGGGCCAGGAAGCGGAAGGCGTCGATGCCGACGAGCGCCTCGACCCGGCGCACGCCCGCGCCGACCGACTGCTCGCCCAGCACCTTGACCAGGCCGAGCTGGCCGGAGCTGTGGACGTGGGTGCCGCCGCAGAGCTCGCGGGAGTACTCGCCGATCTCGACGACGCGGACCTCGTCGCCGTACTTCTCGCCGAACATCGCGAGCGCGCCCATCGCCCGGGCCTCCGCCTGCGAGGTGTAGAAGGCGTTGACCTTGAGGTCGTTGATGAGCACCGCGTTGACCTCGTCCTCGACGTCGCGCAGCACGCTCGCCGGCACGGCGCCGGCCGCGGTGAAGTCGAAGCGGAAGCGGCCGGGCGAGTTCTCCGAACCGGCCTGCGCCGCGGTCTCGCCGAGCGCGTTCTTGAAGCCGCGGTGGACGAGGTGGGTGGCGCTGTGGCTGCGCGAGATCGCGCGCCGGCGCTCGATGTCGATCTCGGCCTGGGCCTCGTCGCCGACCCGGAGCTCGCCGCTGCGCACCTTGCCGCGGTGGACGACGAGCCCGGCCAGCGGCGACTGCACGTCGAGGATGTCGACGTGGGCCCCGCTGGTGCGGATCACGCCCTGGTCGGCGAGCTGGCCGCCGCCCTCGGCGTAGAACGGGGTGCGCTGCAGGACGATCTCGACCGTGGCGCCCTCGCTCGCGGTCGGCACGGACGCGCCGTCGACGAGGATGCCGACCACGCTGGTGTCGGCCTCGGTCTGGTCGTAGCCGAGGAACTCGACCTTGCCCGCGCTCTCCAGCAGGTGGCCGAAGACGGAGATGTCGGCGTTGCCGGTCTTCTTCGCCGCGGCGTCGGCCTTGGCCCGCTGCCGCTGCTCCTTCATGAGCCGGCGGAAGCCCTCCTCGTCGACCTTGAGGCCCTGCTCGGCCGCCATCTCGAGGGTGAGGTCGATCGGGAAGCCGTAGGTGTCGTGGAGCTGGAAGGCCTGGTCGCCGGAGAGCGTCGTGCCGGACTTGCGCTTGGTCTCCTCGACGGCCACGTCGAAGATCGCGGTGCCGGTGCGGAGCGTGCCGAGGAAGCTCGCCTCCTCGGCGTCGATGACCGCGTGGATCTGCGGCGCGTCGATCTTGAGCTGCGAGTACTGCTCGCCCATGACGTTGATCGCGACGTCGGTGAGCTCGTGCATGTAGCGGTCGTCGCCGGAGCCGAGCAGGCGCAGGTTGCGCACGGAACGGCGCAGGATGCGGCGCAGGACGTAGCCGCGGCCCTCGTTGCTGGGCAGCACGCCGTCGGCGACCAGCATCGTGCCGGTGCGGACGTGGTCGGCGACCACCCGCAGGCTCACGTCGGCGCGGTCGTCGCGCCCGTAGCGGGTCTTGGTGAGCTCGGCCGCCTTGTCGAGGATCTTGTAGGTGGTGTCGATCTCGTAGATGTTGTCGACGCCCTGCAGGATCGCCGCCATGCGCTCCAGGCCCATGCCGGTGTCGATGTTCTTCGCCGGCAGCTCACCCGCGACGTCGAAGTCGACCTTGGTGCGGACGGTGCTCAGCTGGTACTGCATGAAGACGAGGTTCCACACCTCGAGGTAGCGGTCCTCGTCGGCGACGGGGCCGCCCTCCTTGCCGTACTCCGGGCCACGGTCGTAGTAGATCTCGGAGCAGGGGCCGCCGGGGCCGGGCACGCCCATGTGCCAGTAGTTGTCCTCGAGGCCGCGGCGCTGGATGCGCTCGTCGGGCAGGCCGACCTTGTGGCGCCAGAGATCGTAGGCCTCGTCGTCGTCGTGGTAGACGGTCGCCCACAGCTTCTCCTCGGGGAAGCCGAAGCCGCCGTCGGACTCGGACCTGGTGAGCAGCTCCCACGCGAACGGGATGGCGTCGGACTTGAAGTAGTCGCCGAAGGAGAAGTTGCCCAGCATCTGGAAGAACGTGGCGTGCCGGGTGGTCTTGCCGACCTCGTCGATGTCGGGCGTACGGACGCACTTCTGCGCCGTGGTCAGCCGTGACGCCGGAGGCTTGCGCTGCCCCAGGAAGTACGGCTTGAAGGGCACCATACCGGCAGGGACCAGGAGGAGCGTGGGGTCCTCGGCGATCAGGCTGGCCGAGGGCACGACCTTGTGCCCACGCTCCTCGAAGAAGCGCAGGAAGCGGCGGGCGATCTCTGCCGACTCCATGGTGGCCATCCTTTGCGTTGAGTCAGTCGGGGTTGTCAGCTGCGGTTCTCAGCTGTGGTTCTCAGAGTTGCCGAGCCCGAAGCGTGCCCGCAACTCGGTTTCGCGCTCCGCGGCCTCGCCGAGCACGTCGTGGGTAAAGTCTCTCACCTGCCGGAGCATGCCCGTCGCGCGGTCGGCCGTACGGCGGGCGACGTGGTCGGGTTGCAGCGCCTGCAGCCTGCGCACCACCCACAGCGCGAGGAACGCGCCGAGCGACAGGTAGAACAGCCGCCTGATCACGACGGCCTCCCCTGGCGGACCGGGGGCCGCGGGCTCGTCGAACGGCGCACCTCGATGGCGCGGCGCACGCCGTGACCCAGCGCCGAGACCTTGATCAGCGGGCCGGTGAAGATGGTCTGCGTCACACCGGTGAGCTTGGCCGCATGGCCGGTGACCTGCTTCACATCGTGGGCGATGGCCTCGACGGCGACGAGCTGCCGGTTGGTCTCGGCGACCGTGCTGCTGACGTCGTCGAGCAGCGGCCCCAGCCGGTCGTTGAGCTCCGAGACCGCCTTGGTGGTGGCGGTGAGCAGCTTGGCCAGCCTGACCAGCACCATGACCATCACGCAGACCAGGACGATCCAGCCCACGGCCGCGATCAGCCCGGCGACCTCTCCAGCGGTAAGCATCCGCGTATCTCCCTCGTACGCTGGGCCGGAACGGCAAGACCCTATCGCGTTCGGGTGACAACGTTAGTCCGGAAATCGACCATGACCCGGCAGCCACGTCGGCCGAAACCCTTTCACGACGCCGGTACGCGTTCGGCGGACGACCAGCAGCAGCGGCGTGTCCCCCGTCAGGAGCCGCGGAGGAAGTCGCGGATCTTGGACCAGCGCTCGGCCACCGGCGCCTCGGCGCCGTGCCGCGTCGGCTCGTAGTAGCGCCGGTCGCGCACCTGCTCGGGCGCGTAGTCCTGGCGGACGAGCCCGTGGTCGTAGTCGTGCGGGTACTTGTAGCCCTCGCCGTGGCCGAGCTTGGCCGCCCCGGGGTAGTGGGCGTCACGCAGGTGGGACGGCACCTGGCCGATGAGCCCCCGTCGCACGTCGCCGATCGCGGCGCCGATGGCCTTGACCACGGCGTTGGACTTCGGCGCCAGCGCGCAGTGGATCACCGCCTGCGCCAGGTTGATCTGCCCCTCGGGCAGCCCGATGAGCTGCACGGCCTGCGCCGTGGCGACCGCGGTCTGCAGGCACGTGGGGTCGGCCATGCCGACGTCCTCGGAGGCGAAGATGACGATGCGGCGGGCGATGAAGCGTGGGTCCTCCCCCGCCTCGATCATGCGGGCCAGGTAGTGGAGCGCGGCGTCGGCGTCGGAGCCGCGCATCGACTTGATGAACGCGCTGATCACGTCGTAGTGCTGGTCGCCCTGCCGGTCGTAGCGGACGGCGGCCTTGTCGACCGCCTTCTCCACCACCTCGGCGGTGATGTCGTCGGCCAGCAGTGCCGCGGCCTCCAGGTACGTCAGCGACCGGCGTGCGTCGCCGCCCGCGAGGCGTACGAGATGGTCGAGGGCCTCGGGGGCCAGGGTGGCGCGGCCGCCGAGGCCGCGCGGGTCGGACACGGCGCGTTCCAGCACCGCGCGCACGTCGTCGTCGGACAGCGACTCCAGCGTGAGCAGCAGCGAGCGCGAGAGCAGCGGCGAGATGACCGAGAAGAACGGGTTCTCGGTGGTGGCGCCGATGAAGGTGACCCAGCGGTTCTCCACGGCGGGCAGCAGGGCGTCCTGCTGGGCCTTGTTGAAGCGGTGCACCTCGTCGACGAACAGGACGGTCTGGCGGCCCGTCATGCCGAGCTCGCGGCGGGCGTCGTCGATGGCGGCCCGCACGTCCTTGACGCCCGCCGACACGGCCGAGATCTCGACGAAGCGGCGCTTGGTGACGTTGGAGACGACGTAGGCGAGCGTGGTCTTGCCGGTGCCCGGCGGGCCCCACAGGAACAACGACATGGGGGCCTCGCTCTCGACCAGCCGCCGCAGCGGGGTGCCCTGGCCGAGCAGGTGACGCTGGCCGATCACCTCGTCGAGCGTGCGCGGGCGCATCCGCACCGCGAGCGGCTGCGGGGTGGCCTCCTCGGCGGCGGAATCGAACAGGCTGTCCACAACGCGAGATTACACGCTGGCCGCGGCCCACCGGTCCGCCGCCGGAGCCCGGCCCCCTACCCCCAGACGGCTCTCGCGCCGCTGTCGCCGGCCCGGAAGACGAAGTACGCCACCACGAGCGCCAGAGCCACCGTCAGCACGGTGAGGAGCACCGTGACGGGACGACCGAGACGGTCACGGCCCACCGAGTCGCGGGCGGGGCTGGTGGCGTACACCAGCAGGAGGGACGCGACGGTGAGGCCGAGCACCGACAGCAGCAGGGGCGTCGCGAAGCTCTCGTGGGTGGTGATGCGGGCGGCCAGTTCGCCCTCGGCCGTGCCGAAGCGGGCCTCCTTGAGTCGCTCGCCGCTCTGCCTGGCCGCGAACACCGCCAGGGAGCCGGCCGGCGCGAGCAGCACCAGCGCCCAGGCGACGTTTCCCCTCCAGCGGGGCACGAGCGCGTAGGCCACGGCGACGGCGACGAGCAGTGGCGTCAGCACGACCGCGAAGTGGATGATCAGGGGATGGGCCGGCAGGCCCAGTATCTGGTCGAACAAGGTCCCTCCTTTGGTGCTCATTTCAACTACGTGTGGGAGCGCGATATGGTTCGCGACCTCAGGAGTCAGTTCGCATGGCTTTCGCCACTTACGTCCGCCACATATCGAGGGCCGGTAGCATGCGCGGAGCTGTTAGGTCATGCGTTGGCAAAAGTGAAGGGACATAGCGGTGAGCGGCGACGACCGCCAGAACGAAGAAGACCGCCAGAGCGAGCTGGCGCGGGCGCACAAGGAACGGCAGGCCAAGCGAGCCTCCGAGCAGACCGGCAAGTCCAGGCGGAACACCTTCATCGGCGCCGGCGTTGCCGTGGTCCTGGTCGCGGGCGGCATCTTCGCCGCGACCACTCTGGTCGGCAAGAACGCGGACCCGGACCCGGTCGCGGCGGAGAGCAGTGCGTCCCCCACGGCTTCCACCGGGATCCTGCCCGACCCGTCGCCCACCCCGACGCGGACGGGCCCCGTGACCTGCTCCTACAAGCGGGACACCTCGGTGCCCAACAAGTTCGTCGGGCTGCCCCCCAGGAAGCCGACCGTCATGAAGTACAAGAAGATGACGATCGTCCTCAACCGGGGCACCGTCACCGTCGACCTGATGACGGACGCCGCGCCCTGCGCGATCAACTCGATCAATTTCCTGGCGAAGAAGAAGTTCTACACGAACATGAAGTGCCACCGCCTGGTCACGCCGGACGTCTCCGGCGTGCACATGCTGCAGTGCGGTGACCCGCAGGCCAAGGCCGACGGCAAGAACCCGACCGACGGCCAGGGCACGGCCGGCTACGTCTACGCCGACGAGAACATCGACATCCCGCTCGGCCAGGGCGTGGTGTTCATGACGCAGCCGGGCGACGCGGCGGGCCAGAACAACAGTCAGTTCGCCTTCTCCCTGTCACCCGAGAACCAGCAGATCGGCTCGGGCTACTCGGTCATCGGCATGGTCAGCGAGGGCATGGACACGCTGCTCGGCCTGGCCAGCAGCGGCAAGGACCTGATCATCAACGACAGCGACATCACCGGCGACGGCGGCACCACGGCCCCCAAGAACCCGGTGATCATCAAGCGGATCATCTTCTCCTGACCCGCGGCGGGACGGTCCTCCCCAGGCCCGTCCCGCACGGAACGCACGACAAAGGGCGGGCGTCGCACGCGACGCCCGCCCTTTGTCGTGTCTACTGCTGCTTGGGGGCGGCGTCGACGCCGGCCTCCTTGCGCTGCTCGGTCGTGATCGGCGTGGGCGCGCCGGTCAGCGGGTCGAAGCCCGAGGCGGTCTTCGGGAACGCGATCACGTCACGGATCGAATCGCCGCCGGACAGCAGCATGCAGATCCGGTCCCAGCCGTAGGCGATGCCGCCGTGCGGGGGCGGGCCGTACTTGAACGCCTCCAGCAGGAAGCCGAACTTGCTCTCCGCCTCCTCCTTGGAGATGCCGAGCACGTCGAAGACGCGCTGCTGCATCTCGGCCCGGTGGATACGGATCGAGCCGCCACCGATCTCCATGCCGTTGCACACCATGTCGTAGGCGTACGCGAGGGCCTCTCCCGGGTGGTCCTGGAAGTTGTCGGCCCACTCCGGCTTCGGCCCGGTGAACGGGTGGTGGACGGCCGTCCAGCCGCCCTCGCCGTCCTCCTCGAACATGGGGGCGTCGACCACCCACAGGAACGACCACTGCGACTCGTCGATCAGGCCGCAGCGCCGACCGATCTCGAGGCGGGCCGCGCCGAGCAGGTCACGCGAGGCGCTCCTGGCGCCGGCGGCGAAGAAGATCGCGTCGCCAGGAGCGGCGCCGACCTTGGCGGCCAGCCCGGACAGCTCCTCCTCCGACAGGTTCTTCGCGACCGGACCGCCGAGCGTGCCGTCCTCCTGCACGAGCACGTACGCCAGGCCCTTGGCGCCGCGCGAGCGGGCCCACTCCTGCCAGCCGTCGAGCTCCTTGCGGGTCTGCGAGGCCCCGCCGGGCATGACGACCGCGCCCACGTAGTCGGCCTGGAAGACGCGGAACGTGGTGCCGGCGAAGTAGTCGGTCATCTCGACGAGCTCCTGGCCGAAGCGCAGGTCGGGCTTGTCGGAGCCGAAGCGGGCCATGGCGTCGGCGTACGTCATGCGCGGCAGCGGCAGCGGGATCTCGTAGCCGACGATCTCCTGCC
Organism: Nonomuraea maritima; assembly: GCF_900100395.1. Classification (GTDB taxonomy): domain Bacteria; phylum Actinomycetota; class Actinomycetes; order Streptosporangiales; family Streptosporangiaceae; genus Nonomuraea; species Nonomuraea maritima. The sequence goes on from NZ_FNFB01000004.1 coordinate 66,696, forward strand.
ACAGCCGCCCGATCAGCTTCTCGCCGACCGCGATGACGTCCTCCTGGTCGACGAAGGACATCTCGACGTCGATCTGGGTGAACTCGGGCTGCCGGTCGGCCCGAAGGTCCTCGTCGCGGTAGCACTTGGCCAGCTGGTAGTAGCGCTCCAGGCCGGCGACCTGAAGGAGCTGCTTGAACAGCTGCGGCGACTGCGGCAGCGCGTACCAGTTGCCGGGCTGCAGGCGCACCGGCACCAGGAAGTCGCGCGCGCCCTCGGGCGTGGAGCGGGTCAGCGTGGGCGTCTCGACGTAGACGAAGCCGAGCTCGTGCATCACCTCGTTGGCGAGGTAGGTCGCCTTGGAGCGGACGCGCATCGCGTTGGCCACCTGCTGGCGGCGGATGTCGAGGTAGCGGTACTTCAGCCGCGCCTCCTCCGACACCCCCACGTTGCCCTCGATCGGGAACGGCAGCGGCGCCGACTCGCTGAGCACCTCGACGGTGTCGGCCACCACTTCGATCGCGCCGGTCGGCAGCTCGAGGTTCTCGTTGCCCTCGGGCCGTACCCGGACGTTGCCGACGACCTTCACGCAGTATTCGGCGCGCAGGTCGTGGGCGTGGTCCTCCTCGCGGAAGACCACCTGCGCCGAGCCGGAGGCGTCGCGCAGGTCGATGAAGACGACGCCGCCGTGGTCACGGCGACGCGCCACCCATCCCGCGAGCGTCACCTGCTGCCCGGCGTGCTCCTCACGGAGCGACCCGGCCATATGCGTGCGGATCACTGCACTTTCCCTTCATATGGAGAGGAGGGGAAGGGAAGCGGCGATCCGGCCCGCGCCGACCTGCGGATCACTTCACCTTTCCCTTCAGAACGTCGACGACCTGGGCCAGCGGCACCTCGGCCTGCTCGGCGGTGGCCAGGTCTTTCACTTGCGCGACCTCGGCGGCGAGGTCACGCTCGCCCAGGATCAGCGCGTACGCGGCACCCGAGCGGTCCGCACCCTTCATCGCGCCCTTGAGCCCCTTGCCGCCGAATGCCATGTCGGCGCTGACGCCCGCCCGGCGCAGCTCGTTGACGAGCTGGAACATCCGGCGGCGGGCGTCGTCACCCAGCGGGACACCGTACACCTGCACGCGCCTCTGCGTGGCGTCGTCGTCGAGCAGCCCTTCGGCCTCCATGGCGAGGAAGGTGCGGTCGACGCCGAGCGCCCAACCGACGCTGGGCAGCGGCGGGCCGTCGAGCATCTCGCTGAGGCCGTCGTAGCGGCCGCCGCCACCGACCGCCGACTGCGAGCCGAGCCCGTCGTGGACGAACTCGAACGTGGTGCGCGTGTAGTAGTCGAGGCCGCGCACGAGCCGCGGGTCGTCCTCGAAGGCGACGCCCTCGGCGGCCAGCAGCGTGCGGACCTCCTCGTGGTAGGCCTTGCAGGCGGCGCAGAGGTGGTCGACCACCAGCGGCGCGCCGGCCAGCTGCGCCTGCACCTCGGGCCGCTTGTCGTCGAGCACCCGCAACGGGTTGATCTCGATGCGGGCCCGGGTGTCGTCGTCGAGGTCGAGCCCGCGCAGGAACTCCTGCAGCGCCGCCCGGTAGGCGGGCCGGCAGTTCTTGTCGCCGAGCGAGTTGACGAGCAGCCGTACGTTCTTCAGCCCGAGCGAGGCGAAGCCGCGCACGCCGAGCACGATCAGCTCGGCGTCGAGCGCCGGGTCTTCCGAACCGAGCGCCTCGGCCCCCACCTGCCAGAAGTGGCGGTAGCGGCCCTTCTGGGCGCGTTCGTAGCGGAACTGGCTGCCGGAGTACCACAGCTTCACCGGCAGCTGGCCGGTGTGCAGGTTGTGCTGCAGCACCGCGCGCACGACCGAGGCGGTGCCCTCGGGGCGCAGCGTCAGGGAGCGGCCCGCCTTGTCGGGGAAGGTGTACATCTCTTTCGAGACGATGTCGGTCGACTCGCCCACGCCCCTGGCGAACAGCTGGGCGTCCTCGAAGACCGGCGTCTCGATGTAGCCGTAGCCGGCCCCGCGCAGCGGCGCGGCCAGCGCCTCGCGTACGGCGAGCACGCGCTCGGAACGCGGGGGCAGCCAGTCGAAGGTGCCTTTCGGTGCTTGGAAACTCATGAGATCCCCTGTGTGGGACCGGCGTGCGGCGCCGCCTCTTTCAGGTACGGGTTGGCGACGCGCTCGCGGCCGATCGTGGTCTGTGGTCCGTGGCCCGGCAGGACGACCGTATCGTCAGGCAGCGGCAGACACTTGGTAGCCAGGCTGCGCATGATGGTCGCGTGGTCGCCACCGGGAAGATCGGTGCGGCCGATGGAGCCGGCGAACAGCAGGTCGCCCGAGAACATGATGGCGTCATCGGGCAGCCGGAAGCTCACCGACCCCCTGGTATGGCCGGGCGTGTGGTCGACCACGAGTTCGAGACCGGCGAGCCGGAGCACGGCCCCGTCGGACAGCTCGCGCACGTCGTCGGGCTCGCTCAGGGTGAGGCCGCCGAACAGCGACTCGCTCGTGCCCGACCAGCCGGCGGCAGGGTCGGAGAGCAGGTGGCGGTCGTCGGGGTGGATCCACGCGGGGATGTCACGCGCGCCGCAGACCGGGGCCACCGACCAGACGTGGTCGAGGTGGCCGTGGGTGAGCAGGACGGCGACCGGCTTGAGCCGGTGCTCGCGCAGCAGCTCGTCCACGCCGTCGGTGGCGTCCTGACCTGGATCGACGACCACGCACTCCTCACCGGCGGCGGGCGCGACGACGTAACAGTTGGTCTGGAAGGCCCCTGCGGGGAAGCCGGCGATGAGCATCTGCCTCAGGTGATCTCGTCGAAAAGTCAATGGGAATGTAACCGAAGGGTACCGGTGCGGGTCGCCGGGCTGCGAATCATTACCCGTTGGCCGATACGATTCGCCCACCTCAGTTGATTGACTATGGGAGGCAAAGCGGTGGCCACGGGGAAGGACCGACAGAGGCAGCTGGCGCGCGAGCACCACGAGAGGCAGCTGCAGCGCCGCGCCGAGCACGAGCAGAAGGCAAAGCGCACGGCGATCATCGGCTCCACGGCGGGTGTGGTGATCGTGGTGGGCGGCATCGTCGCCGCGGTCGCCCTGCTCGGCGGTAACGACGCGGGCCCGGAGGCGGCGTCCTCGGCGTCCTCCTCGCCCGCCGCCACGGAAGCCGCGTCGGCGGCCACGGGCCCGAAGCCGTACGATGCGGCGACCGGTACGTGCGACTATGCCCCCGACACCACCGGCGGGCAGGTCAAGGACGTCGGCACGCCTCCGACGAAGGTCTCGACGAAACCCGCCACGAAGACGATGACGCTCAAGACCAATCTGGGCGACATCGTTGTCGAGCTGGACAACGCCAAGGCTCCGTGCACCACCAACTCGCTGGAGTTCCTGGCGAAGAAGAAGTACTACGACGGCAGCAAGTGCCACCGTCTCGGCAACGACCAGTTCCCCATGCTGCAGTGCGGTGACCCGACCGCGAAGGCCGACGGCAAGAGCCAGGACGGCTCGGGCGGCCCGGGTTACGTGATGGCCGAGGAGAACCTTCAGGGCGCCCAGTACAAGCGCGGTGTGATGGCGATGGCCAAAACCTCGGCGCCGGGCTCCACGGGAAGCCAGTTCTTCCTCGTTTACGGCGACATCGGACTTACCCCCAATTACACGCCGGTGGGTACGATCACCAAGGGGCTCGACATCCTGGACAAGGTGAACAAAGCGGGCGTGATCGCCGACAGCGGAGACGGGACCGGAGCACCAAAGCAAACCGTCGAAATCAAAGACGTGACAATCACCGGCAAGAGCTGACGTAATACAAACTAGGGACGAAGTAGTCCCGAAGGGTCTGATGGATAGTGCGGGAGGACACGGTGAGCACCGACCCGTGGGGCCGGGTAGACGACGACGGCACCGTCTACGTGCGTACGGCTGAGGGAGAACGGGCCGTCGGGTCCTGGCAGGCCGGTGAACCCGAAGAGGCACTGGCCTACTTCCATCGCAAGTACGACGAGCTGGCCGGCCAGGTTCAGCTGCTGGAGCAGCGCGTCCGGGGCACGGACCTCGCTCCGGCACAGGCCGAGTCGAGCATCGCCAAGCTGCGCGAGGCCGTGGCCGACGCCCACGCCGTCGGCGACCTGGGCGCGCTGGTCGCCCGGCTCGACGGCCTGACCGAGCTCGTCGGCCGGCGACGTGAGGAGGTCAAGGCGGCCCGCGAGCGGGCGCGCGCCGAGGCCAGGACGGTCAAGGAACGCATCGTCGCCGAGGCCGAGCGCATCGCGGACGAGACCACCCACTGGAAGTCCGGCGGCGAGCGGCTGCGCCAGCTCATCGAGGAGTGGAAGGCGGCCGACCGCATCGACCGGGTCACCGAGGCCCAGCTGTGGAAGCGGCTCTCGGCCTCGCGCACGGCCTTCGCCAAGCGGCGCAAGGCGTACTTCGCGGGGCTCGACGAGCAGCGCGAGGGCGTGCGGGCGACCAAGGAGCGCATCGTCGCCGAGGCCGAGGCCATCGCCGGCTCCACCGACTGGGGTGCGACCGCCGCGGCGTACCGCGACCTCATGCAGCAGTGGAAGAGCGCCGGCCGCGGCTCGCGCGAGGTCGAGGACGAGCTGTGGGGCCGCTTCAAGGCCGCCCAGGACCAGTTCTTCCAGGCTCGCTCCGCGGTGTTCGCCGAGCGCGACGCCTCGCTCGCGGCGAACGCCGAGGTCAAGGAGCAGCTGCTGGCCGAGGCCGAGAAGATCCTGCCGGTGACCGACGTACGCGCTGCCAGGGCGGCGCTGCGCGGTCTCCTCGAGCGGTGGGAGGCCGCCGGCCCCGTGCCGCGCGACCAGCGCGACCGGCTCGAGGGCGGGCTGCGCAAGATCGACGACGCCGTGCGCAAGGCCGAGGACGCGGAGTGGAAGCGCTCCAACCCCGAGGCCAGGGCCCGCGCCCAGAGCACGGTCGACCAGCTCCGCACGTCCATCGAGCAGTTGGAGAAGCAGCTCGCCAAGGCTCAGGCCGCCGGGCGCGCGAAGGACGTCAAGGAGACCGAGGAGGCCATCACCGCCCGCCGCTCGTGGCTGGCGGAGGCCGAACGCACCCTCGCCGAGTTCAGCTGACCCGTCAGCCGGGCTCTCCCCCGCGAGCCCGCCCCGCCGTCCCCGGCAGGGCGGGCCTACGGCTCCCCCGGAGCGCCGGTCATCGCGGGGTTCGCGTCGGGTGATCGGCAGGCGCGGGCAGGGGTCGGAGATCTAGTCTGAGGGCATGGATCCCGTCACCGCCGCGCGCGCTCTCGTCGAAGAGCTGTTCCCGGGCGCCCTGTACGCCTTCGTCGGCGGCAGCGTGCTCACCGAGCGCCGCACCGGCACCTCCGACCTCGACGTCGTCGTGGTGCTCGACGGCCTGGCCGTCCCCTACCGCGAGTCGCTGCGGTGGCACGACTGGCCGGTCGAGCTGTTCGTGCACAGCGAGACCAGCCTCGAGGCCTACTTCGACAAGGACTTCGACCGGCGCCGGCCGACTCTGGCCCGCATCTGCGCCGAGGGCGCCGTGCTGACCGACCGCACCGGCGGACGGGCCAGCGACCTGCAGAGTGCGCTCGGCGAGCGGTTGTCGTCCGGTCCCGGCGGGCTCACCCCCGACCAGGCGGAACGGGCCCGCTACGTGCTGTCCGACCTGCTCGACGACCTGGCCGGGGCGAGCGATCCCGGCGAGGAGGCGTTCATCCGCTGGGAGCTCGTCCGCGCCGTCGCCGGCACCGCGCTCGGCCTGGGGCGCAGGTGGGAGGGCAGCGGCAAGTGGCTGCTGCGCGAGCTGCGCGAGCACGACCCCGTGCTCGCCGACGAGCTGCTCGCCGCCCACGACAACCCGGTACGCCTGGCCGCCGTCGCCACGTCCGTCCTCGAACGGGCCGGAGGACGCCTCTGGGAGGGCTACCGGGCCGAGGGCGACCCTTTCCACCAGGTCCTGCGGCACGTCCGCTCAGGAGAGCTCTCCGGCGAGACAGCGCAGAGTTCCGGCATGCGACGGCTGGCCGCCGTCAGCGGAGCCACGACCGGATCGGCCCGGCTGTGGATGGGCCAGACCCATGTCGCCCCCGCCACCCGGTCCTCCGACCACCACCACGGCGCCTCCGAGACGGCCATCTACGTGGTCAGCGGCACGCCGTCGTTCGTGTTCCTCGACGAGGGCAAGGAGACGCGCTTCGACGCCCGGCCAGGCGACTACGTCTTCGTGCCCCCGTACGTGCCGCACCGCGAGGAGAACCCCGACCCCGAGAACGAGGCCGTCGTGGTGATCGCGCGCAGCACGCAGGAGGCCATCGTGGTCAACCTGCCGAGCCTGGCCGGATAGGTCAGCTTCCGGCGCCGCTCACACGGTAGACGTCGAAGACGCCCTGGATGTTGCGGACGGCCTTGAGCACGTGACCGAGGTGCTTGGGGTCGCCCATCTCGAAGGTGAACTTGCTGATCGCCACCCGGTCGCGCGACGTCGTGACCGAGGCGCTCAGGATGTTGACGTGCTGGTCGGACAGCGTACGCGTGACGTCGGACAGCAGGCGTGGCCGGTCGAGCGCCTCGACCTGGATGGCCACCAGGAACACGCTGTCGTCGCTCGGCGACCAGCTGACCTCGACCAGCCGGTCGGGCTGCGACTTCAGCTGCTGGACGTTGGTGCAGTCGGCCCGGTGCACCGAGACGCCGTGGCCCCGCGTGACGAACCCGACGATGTCGTCGCCGGGCACCGGGGTGCAGCACTTCGACAGGCGTACCCACACGTCGGCGTCGCCAGCCACGACCACGCCGGCTCCGCCGGCGCCCCGGGGACGCCCACGCAGCCGGGTCGGCAGCGAGGTCTCGGCGATGTCCTCCTCAGCGCCCTCGACGCCGCCGATCGAGGCCACCAGCTTCTGCACGACCGACTGGGCGGCCACGTGACCCTCGCCCACGGCCGCGTACAGCGCGGACACGTCGGGATAGTGCAGGTCGCGGGCGAGCGCCAGGAGCGCCTCGCCCGACATGAGCCGCTGCAGCGGCAGGCCCTGCTTGCGCATGGCCCGCCCGATGGCCTCCTTGCCCGCCTCGATCGCGGTCTCGCGGCGCTCCTTGGAGAACCACTGCCTGATCTTGTTGCGGGCCCGGCCCGACTTGACGAACTTCAGCCAGTCGCGCGACGGCCCGGCGTCGGGCGACTTCGAGGTGAAGATCTCTACCGTGTCGCCGTTGCCGAGCCGCGACTCCAGGGGCACCAGCCGCCCGTTGACCCGCGCCCCGATACAGCGGTGACCGACCTCGGTGTGCACGGCGTAGGCGAAGTCGACCGGCGTGGCTCCCTCGGGCAGGGCGATGACCTGGCCCTTCGGGGTGAACACGTAGACCTCGGAGACCGACAGGTCGAACCGCAGCGACTCGAGGAACTCCCCGGGGTCGGAGGTCTCCTTCTGCCAGTCGAGCAGCTGGCGCAGCCACGCCATGTCGCTGCCCGGCTTGACCTTGCCGGTGGGGCCGGACGAACCGACCTCCTCCTTGTACTTCCAGTGCGCGGCCACGCCGTACTCGGCCCGGTGGTGCATCGCGTGGGTGCGGATCTGCAGCTCGACCGGCTTGCCCTCGGGACCGATCACCGTGGTGTGCAGCGACTGGTACATGTTGAACTTGGGCATCGCTATGTAGTCTTTGAACCGGCCCGGCACCGGGTTCCACCGCGCGTGGATCGTGCCGAGCGCCGCGTAGCAGTCGCGTACGGTGTCGACCAGCACGCGGATGCCCACGAGGTCGTAGATGTCGTCGAACGCCACGTCGCGCGCGATCATCTTCTGGTAGACCGAGTAGTAATGCTTGGGCCGGCCCTTGACCACGGCGCGGATCCGCGCCTCCCGCAGGTCGGCCGAGACCTTCTCGATGACCTCCTGCAGGAACAGGTCACGGCGCGGCGCCCGCTCCGACACCATGCGCGCGATCTCGTCGTAGCGCTTGGGGTAGAGCATGGCGAAGGCGAGGTCCTCCAGCTCCCACTTGATCGTGTTCATGCCCAGGCGGTGGGCCAGCGGGGCGAAGATCTCGAGCGTCTCGCGCGACTTCTGGTGCCGTTTGTGCTCCGGCAGGTAGCGCATCGTGCGCATGTTGTGCAGCCGGTCGGCCAGCTTGATGATCAGGACGCGGATGTCGCGCGACATGGCCACGACCATCTTGCGCACGGTCTCGGCCTGCGCGGCGTCGCCGAACTTGACCTTGTCGAGCTTGGTGACGCCGTCGACCAGGCTCGCGATCGTGTCGCCGAAGTCGGTGCGCAGCTCGTCGAGACCGTAGGCGGTGTCCTCGACCGTGTCGTGCAGCAGCGCGGCGCACAGCGTCTCGTCGTCGGTGCCGAGTTCGGCCAGGATCGTCGCGACGGCGAGCGGGTGGGTGATGTAGGGATCGCCCGACTTCCGCTTCTGGTCGCGGTGGTGGTGGGCCGCGACCTCGTAGGCGCGCTCGACCAGGCGCAGATCGGCTTTGGGGTGCGTGGCTCGGACGGTGCGGAACAGCGGCTCCAGCACCGGGTTCATCGCCCCGCCCCCGAACCGCCGTCGACGCACCGCGGGCACACCGGACGCCTCGGCGTTCTCGGTTACGTCGGACGCGACCACATCACGGGGCACACAGACTCCTCACGCAGCGGCTCCTCACGTTCGAGTCCAGATCCCTCCAGTGTATCCAGGCGTCGCACCTGGACTTTCGTGGCCCGGTCTCACACCACGTCTCACACCACGACGAGCGATCGCACGTCGATGCCCGTCAGCCGCTCGCGTCCCTTCAGGAAGCCCAGCTCCATCAGCACGGCGACGCCGACGACCTCGGCTCCTGCCCGTTCCACCAGCTCCACCGCGGCCTTCGCGGTGCCTCCGGTGGCCAGCACGTCATCGACGATGAGCACGCGGTCGCCGGGCGCGAAGGCGTCGCGGTGCACCTCGATGGTGGCCGAGCCATACTCCAGATCGTAGGACTCCTCAAGTGTCGCGGAGGGCAGTTTTCCCTTCTTTCGTACGGGCACGAACCCCGCCCCCGCCCGGTACGCCGCCGGAGCGGCCAGGATGAACCCGCGCGCCTCGATGCCCACGATCTTGTCGGCCTCGTGCGCCCCGGCCAGTTCGTCCACGACCGCGGCCATCGCGATCGGGTCGGCCAGCAGCGGCGTGATGTCCTTGAACACCACTCCGGGCTTGGGGTAGTCGGGCACGTCCCTGATGCGGTCGAGGATCAACGTGCTCAGCTCGGTCATGGCGCTCCTCCGCAGTTCTCACCGGCCGTGTGCCGGGCTCCATGATGGTGCATCACGATCGTCCCGCGAACCCCGCCGGGGCTGAGCGTCCCGCTGACGCCCGCGCGAGCCGTTCCGGCACACGAACGGCGCCCCCGCCCCCGGGAGGGGACGAGGGCGCCGTGGAAGCCGCCTGGGCGGGTTGTCAGCCGTTCGCTACGGCCGCGCTTTTTTTGTTGCCACCGCCCTTGCCGCCGCCCGTGGAGGCGAGCCTCCTGGCGATGGCCTGGTACTTCGGCTCGCGCTCCTTCAGCGTCACCAGCAGTGGCGTGGCCACGCAGATCGAGGAGTACGTGCCGACGATCATGCCGACGAACAGGGCCAGCGACAGGTCCTTCAGCGTGCCCGCGCCGAGCAGCGTGGTGCCGATGAACAGGATCGCCGCCACCGGCAGGATCGCGACCAGCGACGTGTTCAGCGACCGGATCAGCGTGTGGTTGAGCGCGTTGTTGGCCGCCATCGAGTACGTCTGCTTGGAGGTGTGGCCCAGCTTGGCCGTGACCTCCTTGATCATGTCGAACACCACGACCGCGTCGTAGAGCGAGTAACCGAGGATGGTCAGGAAGCCCAGCAGCGTCGCGGGCGTGACCTCGAAGCCCGACCAGGCGTAGATGCCGGCCGTGATGACGAGGTCGTGGATGAGCGCGACGATGGCCGACAGTGCCATCTTCGGCTCGAACGCCATCGACAGGTACAAGATGATCGCCAGCATGAACACGCCCAGGCCGATCCAGGCCTTCTGGGAGACCTCACCGCCCCAGGACGGGCCGATGGACTGGATGCTGATCTGCCCGACCGGGACGTTGTACTCCTTGGCGATCTCCGACTGCACCTGCGTCGTGGTGTTCTCCGCCAGGTTCTCGGTGGTCACCCGCCAGCCGTCGCCGGCCGACTGCACGATCGCCTGGTGCGCGCCCTCGCCGATGACGGTCTCACGCACCTGCTCGACGGTGGCCTGCGGCGCCTTGAACGAGAACACCGTGCCGCCCCTGAACTCCACGCCCAGGTTGAGCCCGTTGATCAGCAGACCCAGGATGGAGATCAGCAGCAGGATGCCGGACAGGCTGTACCAGAGCCTCCATTTGCCGACGAAGTCGACGTCGATCTCGCCTCGGTAGAGGCGGCGCCCCAGTCCCATGTCAGGCCTCCTGCGGGGTGGTCGTGCGGCCGCTGTGCGCGTCGCTCATGCGTTCGGCGTCGAGCCCCGACAGCGGGTGGCCCTTGGCGAAGAACTTCAGCTTCGCCAGCACGGCGATGAACGGCTTGGTGAACAGGAACACCACCACGATGTCGATCAGCGTGGTCAGGCCCATCGCGAACGCGAACCCGGCGACACCGCCCACCGCGAGGAAGTAAAGCACGATCGCGGCGATGAACATGACGGCGTCGGCGATCAGGATCGTGCGCCGCGCGCGGACCCAGGCCACCTCGACGGCCGCGCGGAGCGTCCGCCTGCCCTCCTTCATCTCGTCACGTATGCGTTCGAAGTACACGATGAAGGAGTCGGCGGTGATGCCGATCGAGACCACCAGACCGATGATGTGCGGCAGCGACAGCCGGAAGCCGGCGTTGTGGCCGAGCACGACGACCGAGGTGTAGGTGATGACCGTGGCCACCACGAGGCTCAGCACCGCGACGATGCCGAGGCCCCGGTAGTAGAGCAGACAGTAGACGACCACGAGGGCGAGACCGATCAGGCCCGCGATCAGGCCGCCTTCGAGCTGGTCCTGGCCGAGGGTCGAGGAGACCGTGTCGACCGAGCTGCGGTTGAACTTCAGCGGCAGCGCGCCGTACTTCAGCTGGTCGGCCAGGGTGGTGGCGCTGGCCTGGTCGAACCCGCCGGTGATCTCGGCGCGGCCGCCGGGGATCGGGCTGATGATGTTGGGCGCGGTGATCACGACGCCGTCGAGCACGACCGCGACCTTGTTGCGCGGCTCGGGCGAGTTGTAGGCCTCCTGGGTGAGCTTGCCCCAGGCGGTCGCGCCGTTGCTCTTGAAGTCGAGCTGGACGACCCACTCGATGGTGCCCTGGCGGACACCGGCAGAAGCGGTGTCGATGTCGGTGCCGACGACCTTGGCGACGTCGAGGACGTACTTGAAGCTGCCGTCGGTCTCGCAGGCGGCGTACTGCTTGTTGGGGTCGTCCTGGACGCCCTGGCCTCGGTTGGCCGGGTTGGCGCAGTCGAGCTTGTTGAACTGCTGCAGCACCGCGGGGTCGATGCCGTTGGGGTCGATGCCGAGCTCTTCCGGGGACGGCGTGCCGCTCTGGCCCGTCGGGCTCGGCGTCGGGGTGGCGTTCTGGCCCTTCTGGTTCTGGCCCCGCGCGTTGTTCTGGCCGGCGTTCTGGGCGTTCTTCTGGCCCTGGTCGGCGTCGGCGTTCTCGCCCCGCGTCTTGCCCTGGCCTGCGTTCTGACCGGTGTTCTGGCCGTTGCGGCCCTGCGCGGGCGGCTCGGTCGGGTCAGCCGCGGGGGACTTGGCCGAAGCGCCGTTGGTCAGCGCGGACGAAAGCGCCTTGCCCGTCGGGGAGGCGCTCGGCTGCGAAGCGGACGGCTCGGCCGACGGACGGGCCGAACCGTCCGGCGCCGACCCCGTGGGCGAGGCCGTCGGGGTCGGCGCGTTGGTGGCGAGCTCCTGCGGGACCTGCGTGGGCGCCATGGCGAGCACCTGGCGGAAACGCAGCTCCGCGGTGGTGGCGACCAGCTTGATGGCCTCGCTCTGTCCGACTCCCGGGATGGAGATGATGATGTTGTCGCCGGACTTGGCGACCTCCGCGTCGGAGATTCCGGTGCCGTTGACCCGGTCGCGGATGATGTTGACCGCGCGGTCGAGGATCTCCTCCGGCGGGGCCGCGTTGTTCTGGGTAACGGGGGACAGAGTCACCGTCGTGCCGCCGGCGAGGTCGAGCCCCAGCTTGGGCGTGTACGCCTTCTGCAGGAACATCGTCCCGCCCAGGGCGAGGATGAGCGCCACAAGCACGAGGAGCGTACGCCCCGGCCGGCTGTGACGGCTGGTCGATCGGGCCACTGGTCGTCAGTTCTTTCAGATAGAGGTTTGTCGCAGAGCTTAGTCAGGACCGCTTGGTGTTGGAGTCCTGGTCCCCGTTCTGCTCCACGGCGGCCTCGGACTCCGTCTTGCCCTCCTCGTCGGGCTCGTCGGCCGGGGCGTCAGCAGGCACCACGACGCGACCGATCGCGGCCTTGATCCAGCGGGTCTCGACCCCCGGCGCGACCTCGAGGATCACGTCCTCGTTGTCGACCGCGACGACCGTGGCGAACAGGCCGGTGGTCGTCATGACACGGGAGCCGGGCGTCAAGGAGTTCTGCATCTTGACCGCGTCCTGCTGACGCTTGCGCTGAGGGCGGATCAGCAGGAAGTAGAACACCACCACCAGCAGAATCAGCGGCAGGATGCTAGTGAGTTGGTCCATAAGGGGCGACCTTCCGATTCTTGTACAGGAGTTGACACCGGCCTGGCACCGGAAATTCCGTGCGCAGCGTCGGGCCGCGCCGCTCAGCCCGTCAGCCTACACAGGCAGCCAAGGCTCGGAGTGTAGGCGCTTGTTGCGAAACGCGGCAACGAGGCAGCGTTTTGGCACGCGGGGAAGTTCCCATTGTGAAACGGTTGCAACCGATCTGTGATCAGGTGAAATCGGGAGCACCGAACACATCCGGCGGAGGGGTCATACCCAGATGGATCCAGGCAGCCGCGGTGGCCACCCGGCCCCGTGGCGTCCTGGCCAGCAGACCTTGGCGTACAAGGAAAGGCTCGGCCACCACCTCGACCGTCTCCGGCTCCTCCCCCACGGCCACGGCCAGCGTCGACAGGCCCACCGGCCCCCCGCCGAAGTTCTTCAGCAGGGCGCCGAGGACCGCACGGTCGAGCCGGTCGAGCCCTTCGGCGTCAACTTCGTAAAGATTCAATGCCGCTGAGGCAATTTCACGATTAATTACCCCATCGGCGCGCACGTCCGCGAAGTCGCGCACCCGTCTGAGCAGGCGGTTCGCGATTCGGGGCGTGCCCCGCGAACGCCGCGCGATCTCAAGGGCGCCGTCGGCCGGCAGCGTGACGCCGAGCAGCCCGGCCGAGCGCTGGAGCACCTGCTCGAGCTCGGCCACCTCGTAGAAGTCCATGTGGGCGGTGAAGCCGAACCGGTCGCGCAGCGGGGCGGGCAGCAGCCCGGCACGGGTGGTGGCGCCGACGAGGGTGAAGGGCGCGACGTCGAGCGGGATGGCCGTGGCGCCGGGCCCCTTGCCGACGACGATGTCGACCCTGAAGTCCTCCATCGCGAGGTAGAGCATCTCTTCTGCGGGCCTGGCCATGCGGTGGATCTCGTCAATGAACAGCACCTCGCCCTCGGTGAGGGTCGACAGGATGGCCGCGAGGTCGCCGGCGCGCTCCAGCGCCGGGCCGGAAGTGACGCGCAGCGGGGCGTTCAGCTCGGCTGCGATGATCATGGCCAGCGTCGTCTTGCCCAGCCCAGGGGAGCCGCTCATCAGCACGTGGTCGGGTGGCCGTTGCCGGCGCAGCGCGCTCTCGAGGACCAGCGACAGCTGCTCACGCACGCGGGCCTGGCCGATGAACTCACTCAGGCGTTTGGGCCGCAGCGCCGCCTCGACCTGCAGGTCGTCGCCTCCGGCGGCGGGCGACAGCATCTCCCGTTCAAAGCCCACGCCGGCCTCCACTCCCCTCGATCTCGTCGGCCATGTCACGCCCGCCCGCAACGCCCGCCACCGGGCGGGGCAGCGGGGGCGTCGGTGCGATCATCGGATGCTCAGCGCTCGCAGGGCGGCCTTCAGCAGGGCGGCGACCTGGGGCGAACGGCCGGCCGCGAGCTCGGCCTCGGCGTCGGGCTCCACGACGGCGATCGCCTGGTCGGCGTCCTTGCCGGAGTAGCCGAGGCCCACGAGGCCCGAGTGCACCTGCTCGCGCCACGGCGCCACGCGCTGCTCGCCGTTGAGTGCCGCGTTGAGCGCCGCCTCTGGCGTGCCGAGCCGGTCCTTCAGTTCGAGGACGATGCGCTGCGCGCCCTTCTGCCCGATGCCCGGCACCTGCGTGAGCGCCTTGAGGTCGGCGGCGGCCACGGCGGTGCGCAGCCCGTTGGGCGTGTGCACGGCGAGCATGGCCAGCGCCAGCTTCGGGCCGACGCCGCTGGCCGTCTGCAGCAGTTCGAACACGGCACGCTCGTCGTCGGTGGCGAAGCCGTAGAGGGTGAGCGACTCCTCGCGCACGACCAGGGACGTGGCCAGCCGGGCCTCGTCGCCCACGCGCAGTGTCGCGAGCGTGCCGGGCGTGCAGTGGACGAGCATCCCGACGCCGCCCACCTCGATCACGGCTCCGTCGGGCGCGATGGCCGTCACCTTGCCCGCCACCGATGCGATCACGGCCGACCGCCTCCTGTCACTGCTTCACCCTCGTACGACCTGGGAGTATCCCGCACTTGCCGACCGCGGCGCGCGGGAACGGGACGGGCTCGCCTCACGGCCGGGAACCGCCGCGGCCGGCCCGGGCCATGGCCTCGGCCAGACGGTGCTGGGCCCCGCCGCGCCAGATGTGGCAGATGGCCAGGGCGAGCGCGTCGGCCGCGTCGGCCGGTTTCGGCATCTCCGTCAGCCGCAGCAACCGGGTGACCATGGTGCCGATCTGCTTCTTGTCGGCCGTGCCGCTGCCCGTGACGGCGGCCTTGACCTCGGACGGGGTGTGCAGTGCCACCGGCAGCCCGCGGCGGGACGCGCACAGCACCGCGATGCCGGCCGCCTGCGCGGTGCCCATCACCGTACGGACGTTGTGCTGGCTGAAGACCCGCTCGACGGCCACCGCGTCGGGACGCACCTCGTCGAGCCAGCGCTCGATACCCGCCTCGATGCCGACGAGCCGGGCGCCGAGCTCTTCGTCGGCCCCGGTGCGCACCACCCCGACGGCCACCAGGGACAACGGCGCCCCGGGCCGACCTTCGACCGCGCCGAGGCCGCACCGGGTCAGCCCCGGATCGACGCCCATCACCCGCATCGGCATGCCCTCCGCCCGCCCGCCGAACACCTGTTCGCACGAGACTCTACCGCTGCCCGGCCGCCCGCGCACCGCGTGACACCCAACCGGCAGGGGCTGTGCGAGCGCCGTCCGTCAGAAGTAGTCCAGCATGTACGGCTTGGCGGCGAAGGCGGCGTCGAGGGCCTCGTCGTGTCGGTCGTCGCCGGTCATGAGGCCGCTGAGCCGCAGCGTGGCCGTGGGGACGCCGGCGTACAGGGCGGACAGGCCGTTGGCCCGGAGCCGGGGGCCGGGACCGTCGGCCGGCGTGGCCGCGCCCGAGCCGCCCGAGACCTCGAGCCGCCACGTGCCGTCGCCCCTGACCGGGTCGTCGACGGAGAGGACCGCGTCGCAGGACACGTGCGCGGGGAAGCCCCTGCGCTCCACGGCGGCGGGGACGTCGATCACCCGGAACATCCACCTGACCTGGGTGACCTGCTCCTTCGTCCGCTCGCGCAGCAGCCACAGCACCGGGTCGTCGGGGGCCACGGGGGCGACGACGTCGCGCGCGACCGAGGAGGCGGTGCCGACCAGGGACCACAGGGCGCGCAGGGTCTCGCCGGAGCCCGCGACGAGGTTGTCCACCCGGATGTCCTCGCCCTTCCAGCGGTAGCCGGCGTAGCCGTCGTCGGCGAGGTAGAGGAAGGCGTCCTCGTTGTCCAGCCAGACCGCCCAGGTGCGCTCGTCCCAGGAGACGGGGCCGCTGGAGCGGTTCGCGGCGTGGACGCGGTGGAGCACCGACACGACCTCTGCCGCGTCCGCCGGCCCCATCCGGCGCAGCTTGACCTGCCCGGTCTGCGGGATCCGGCGCAGCTGCTCGGCGGGGAGGCGCACCATGTGCTGGGCTCCGGCGTGCTCGTAGCCGAGCCCGCGGTAGATCGCGGTGGTGGCCGGGTAGAGCGCGGAGACGGCGTCGCCGAGCTGCGCGGCCCGCTCCATGACGGTTGTCATGAGGCGGGTGCCGAGGCCGCGGCCACGGTACTCCGGGTTGACAGCGACCCCCGCGACCCCCGCCATCGGCTGCGGCCGGCCGTGCCACCACTGCGTGAACCGGCGCAGCCGGGCCGCGGCGGCCAGCCGGTCGCCATCGAACGCGCCCAGGTAACGCCCCTCCGCCAGGGTGGGCAGCACGGCACGGCGCCATTGCTCGCGCTCGTGCGCCGGGATCGGGCCGAAGGCGCGCCTGCGCGCGTCGATGACGTCGTCGAGGTCTGCCTCGGTCAGGTCGCGTATCTCCACAAGCAGCAGACTCTACGCAGCGGGCGGGCCAGGCCGCCAACCGGTTACGCCGCCCCTGACGATCGCGAGCCGGTCGAGGTAGAGCAACTGGGCGGCCACGAGGGCGGCCAGCGCGACGCCGACCACGAGCAGCGGCGTGGCCGCCCCGGCGTCCGGCGTGCGGACCGCCTGCGCGCTGAGCTGGCCGGCCTGGGCGACCGCGGTGGTGAACAGCTCGGGCTCCTGGGCGACCAGCAGCGGCCACAGCAGGTCGTGGGCGTTCACCAGCGTGACCGCGCCGGCGAGGATGCCCGCCATGGGCAGCGACGGGAGGACAACGCCGCCGAAGAAGTCGCGGCCGGCGCGTTCGGACAGGCCCCTGCACAGCAGCGTGAGGACGAGCAGCGCAGGGACGCTGACCAGCACGGGCGGCACGAGGGCGGGGAAGGTGTCGACGAGATCGAGGTTGAGCATGTTCTGCCAGTTGGCGCCGCCGAGGACGCCGGTGCCGGCGAACAGCCACGGCGCGAAGAGCAGCAGCAGCCACTCGCTGTACCGGCCGATCGGGCGCAGGCCGCCGATGCCGAGGGCGCCGAGGTAGGCCACCCCCACCGACACGATCGCCCCGACGAGGGCGGGCACCCAGGTGTTGACCTGGGCCTGCAGCTCGCCGGCCGGGGAGCCGGGCGAGGCGAGCACGCCGTCGATCCAGGGCCAGGCGCACACGAGGCCCACGGCCACCACGACGATCAGCGTCGTCACGCCGACGGCCACCGCGACGGGTCCGCCCGCCCGCCGTACGGGCGGCACGGGCGCAGGCGGGAGGTCCTTCACCGGCCCCGACGACCACTCGGGACGAAGCGCGGGCGCCGCACCGGGGAACACCGCCCCGCCGCCGTACGGGCCTGCGGCCGCCCCGACGCCGTACGGGCTGGGCGCCGCGCGCTCGGCCCCGATCCGGGCGTCGGAATCCGGAGCCGCGTCGGGCGAGGTCAGGGTGATGCGCAGCCGGAAGGCCACCGCGACGAGCGTGGCGGCGATGCCCAGTGCGGCGAGGATCACCCACGTGAGCGTCGAGACGGCCGCACCCGGGCCGAACTCGGCCAATCTGAAGGCGTAGTCGTACGACAGACCCGCCAGCGTCTCTGTGGCGCGCTGAGGGCCGCCGTGGGTGAGCACCATGCCGAACGAGAACGCCTGGAGCCCCACCGCGACGACGGCGAACGCGAGCATGATCGTGACGGCGAGCATCGCGAGCCCCGGAGATCCGCCCCGCAGCACCGGCAGGTACGCGATGAGGGCCAGCGCGCACACGACGCCGAACGTGGCGGCCGCGACGATCAGCCGGAGCGTGCCGGGAGCGGTGGCCGCCTCACGCAACCCCTCGGCGAGGGTCACCACGCCGGACGCGTTGGGCGTGAGGCCGCGCATCCAGGCCGCGGCGATCCCGACGGGCGCGAACGTGACGACGGCGAGCGAGAGCGTGATGCGCCCTGCCCGTCTGGGCCAGGTGCCTGCGCGGTCGAGCGCCAGCGCCAGCAGCGGGCCTACCACCACGGTCACCAGCAGCGGGATCACCGTCAGGGACAGCGTGAACCCCAGGGCCCGCCAGAACTCGCTGCCGCCGAGCAACTCGGCGTAGTTGGCCGGACCGGCGTAGCTGATGTCGCGCAGCACGCCGCCGCTCTGAAAGCTGAGCCAGATCGTCTGTGCCGTGGGCAGGACGAGCGTGATGAGGGCGCCGAGCAGCGCCGGCACGGCGAGCAGCCAGCCGAGCGCCGGGGAGTGCGCCTGTGGGTGGTGGGGGGAAGTCACGACGCCCGACCCTACGCCGAGCGACCCCTTTCACGCACGCCCGGCCTCGCCGTACGTCGCCCGCCGCCTCACGAAAAGGCGGTCGGGCCGGCGCGCGGACCTCGTGCGCCGGCCGGGTGCGACTAGTCGAGCGCCGCGAGGACCTCGTCGGAGACGTCGAAGTTGGCGAAGACGTTCTGGACGTCGTCGCAGTCCTCCAGCGCGTCGATGAGGCGGAACACCTTCTTGGCGCCCTCCTCGTCGAGGGGCACGCTCATCGTGGGCAGGAAGCTCGACTCGGCCGAGTCGTAGTCGATGCCGGCCTCCTGCAGCGCCTTGCGCACCGGCACGAGGTCTCCGGCCTCGCAGACGACCTCGAAGGAGTCGCCGATGTCGTTGACCTCCTCGGCGCCCGCGTCGAGGACGGCCATCAGCACGGTGTCCTCGTCGAGCCCGTTCTTGGGGACGATCACGACGCCCTTGCGGTTGAACATGTACGACACCGAACCGGGGTCGGCCAGCGAGCCGCCGTTGCGGGTCAGCGCGACGCGGACCTCGGAGGCGGCGCGGTTGCGGTTGTCGGTGAGGCACTCGATGAGCACCGCGACCCCGCCGGGCGCGTAACCCTCGTACATGATCGTCTGCCAGTCGGCGCCGCCGGCCTCGAGGCCGCCGCCACGCTTGCGTGCCCGCTCGATGTTGTCGTTGGGCACGGAGTTCTTCTTCGCCTTGAAGATGGCGTCGAAGAGGGTGGGGTTGGCGTCCGGGTCAGGGCCACCGGTCCGGGCCGCCACTTCGATGTTCTTGATGAGCTTGGCGAACAGCTTGCCGCGCTTGGCGTCGAGCGCGGCCTTCTTGTGCTTCGTCGTCGCCCATTTGGAGTGGCCGGACATTACCTAGAGCTCCCTCACCATGTCTACGAAGTAACGGTGCACGCGGACGTCCCCGGTGAGCTCGGGATGGAACGACGTCGCGAGCAACGGCCCTTGACGGACCGCGACGATCCTATCCCCAGGCTCGCACCTGCCCAGCACTTCGACGTCCGCGCCGAGGGATTCGACCCATGGCGCGCGGATGAACACGGCGCGCACGCGCTCGCCGGCGAAGTCGAGATCGGACTCGAACGAGTCGACCTGGCGGCCGAAGGCGTTGCGCCTGACCACCATGTCGATGCCGCCGATGGTCTGCTGACCGGCGATGCCGTCCTCGATGCGGTCCGCCAGCATGATCATGCCGGCGCACGACCCGTAGGTGGGCATGCCCTCCTTGATGCGGACGCGCAGCGGCTGCAGCATGTCGAAGGTGTCGGCGAGCTTCCACATCGTGGTCGACTCGCCGCCGGGGATGACGAGGCCGTCGACCGCGTCCAGTTCTGCCGGCCGGCGCACCGCGACGGCCGTGGCGCCTGCCTCCGCGAGCATGCGCGCGTGCTCGCGCACGTCGCCCTGGAGAGCGAGAACACCGATCGTGGGCACAGTCGATCCTTCCGTCCGGGTACGGGTTTCCGACAATTCAACACCAGGCGGACCCGGCATCTTCCGCCAGGGGACGCGCCGTCGGCGCCGCGCAGGTCGACACGGGTGACCGCGCGGCCATGCGGCGTCGAACGGGTCAGGTCGAGGGCGCGGTGCCGGCCTCGCGGACCAGGTGGTCGGCGTCCACGCGGACCAGGGCGCGCAGGTGGTGGCGCCGGGTGACGAGGACGCCCATGCCGATCACGCAGCAGGCCGCCCCCACCCAGTACGGCAGCCCGGGGCTGATCTCCTCGCCCAGTTCGGTGGCGATGAACGGGGCCAGCGCGCCGCCCATCCAGCGGACGAAGTTGTAGCCCGCGGAGGCCACGGGCCGCGGGGCGTCGGAGACCTCCATGGCCGACTCGGTGAAGACGGTGTTGTTCAGGCCGATGGGGATGCCGGACAGGACGGTGAACACGATGATGCCGACGTGTCCCGACAGCGCGATGCCGATCTGGAAGACGGCGAGCAGCCCGAGCGCCAGGTGCAGCACGTTCACCGACCCGATCCTGCGCTGCAGCGGCGGCGCGGCGAACACCGACGACAGCGCGACGCACACGCCCCAGCCGAAGAAGACGGTGCCGAGGCCGTACGGGGACAGGTCCAGGATGAACGGGGTGAAGGCGAGCAGCGTGAAGAAGGCGAAGTTGTAGAACAGCGCGGTGAAGGAGGTGGTGGCCAGGCCGCCGTGGGCGAGCGCCCGGATCGGGGCGCTGATCTTGGTCTTCACCTCAGGCTTGGGCGTCGACCTGAGCAGCGTGGCGATCAGCACGAAGCCGACGGCCATGAGCGTGGCGGTGCCGAAGAACGGCGCCCGCCAGTTCCAGTCGCCGAGCGCCGCGCCGAGCAGCGGGCCGGTGGACAGGCCGAGGCCGAGGGCCGACTCGTACAGGATGATGGCCGACTCCGCGCCGCCGCTGGCGGCGCCGACGATGACGGCCAGCGCCGTGGCCACGAACAGGGCGTTGCCGAGGCCCCAGCCCGCGCGGAACCCGACCAGCTCGGCGACGCTGCCGGAGGTGCCGGCCAGCGCGGCGAACACGACGACCAGCGCCAGGCCGGCCAGCAGGGTGCGCTTGCCCCCGATACGGCTGGAGACCCAGCCGGTGATGAGCATGGCGACCGCCGTGACCGTGAAGTAGCTCGTGAAGAGCAGCGACACCTGGCTCGGCGAGGCGTGCAGGCCTTGGGCGATGGACGGGAGGATGGGGTCGACCAGGCCGATGCCCATGAAGGCGACCACCGCCGCGAAGGCGGTGGCCCAGACGGACATGGGCTGGCGGAGGATTCCGCCGGATCGCACGCCGGATTCCACGAATGCTCCTTACCTACGAGCGGCCGAGCTTCTCCAGGACGGGCAGGGCGGCCGCGAGTGTGGCGCGCTCGTCCTCGGTGAGCGCGGCCAGTTCCACGGTGAGGCGAGCGATCCTGACCGTCCGGACGGCTTCGAGGCGTTGCCGTCCCTCGGCGGTGAGCTCGACCGTCCGGACGCGCGCGTCGGCGGGGTCGAGGCCACGGGTCACGAGGCCTGCGTCCTCCAGCCGGTTGACCTGGACGGTCATGGTGGGGAGTTGCACGGCGTGCTCCTCGGCGAGCTCCGTCATGCGGCGCGGGCCGTGCTGGAGCGAGCCGAGGACGCCGTACTGCTGACTGGTCAGGGGCTGACCGGCGGCGGAGCGCCTGAGCAGGAAGACCAGGTGCCGCAGCACCTGGGAGAACTGCTCGGCCAGGTGGGTGGGATCGTCCCTCATGCTGAGGTGAACTAACTTAGCATGCCTAATATTTCCGGACATGACCCCCGACCCCACCCAACACACCGCCACGCGGCCCCGGACGTGCGGGACTGCGCGCATATGACCCCCGACCCCACCCAACACACCGCCACGCGGCCCCGGGGTGCGGGGGCGCGCGGCGGGGCTGCAGGTGGCGGGGCTACGGGCGGTCGGTTTCCCGGCGGACGGTCTCCTCGACCGACGTCTCGTGCCGCGTGCGCAGGGTCGGGTCGAGCGGCCGCAGGTACGTCTGCCGCACGCCCGGCACCCGGTCCTCGACCACGAACGTGGCCCGGGTGTAGGCCGCGGCGTCGGGCGTCCGCACCCGCGGCACGACCTTGAAGTCGGCCGTCAGCTGGTCGCGCTCGATCCTGGTGAGCACGTAGCCGCGCTGGTTGTTGTAGAACCGCAGGTGCGGGTTGATCGACAGGAACGGGTTCTGGGCAGGGTCGGCGTCCGCTCCGTCGCCGCCGGTCGTGATCGACGTGGTGGCCAGCTCCGACCCCACGGTGGGCCCGGTCGGGTCGTCGTAGTCGAGCTTCAGGTCGCTGGCCCAGTGCGCGTGCACGTCACCGGTGAGCACCACCGGGTTGCGCACCTTCGCGTCGATCCAGCCCTGGGTGATGCGCTGCCGGGAGGCGACGTAGCCGTCCCAGGCATCCTGCGAGGTGACCTTGGCGGGACCGGCGTCCTTGTCGCGCTGGGCGAAGAACACCTGCTGTCCCAGGATGTCCCACCGCGTGCGCGACCGGCGGAAACCGTCGAGGAGCCACGCCTCCTGCTCGGCGCCGGTGATCGAGCGGGCCGGGTCGGCCGCTGCCGGGCAGTCGCGGTAGCCGTCACCGCAGGCCTGGTCGTCGCGGTACTGACGGGTGTCCAGCATGTGGAACGTGGCGGTTCTGCCCCACCGGACGCGCCGGTAGAGCTGCATGTCGACGCCTCGCGGGACGGAGGCGCGGCGCAGCGGCATGTTCTCGTAGTACGCACGGAAGGCCGCCTCGCGCCGGGCGAGGAAGTCCGGCTGCGGGTTCTGCGGGCGTTCGTGCACCTCGTCGGCCCAGTTGTTGTCGACCTCGTGGTCGTCCCAGACGACCAGCCACGGCGCGGCGGCGTGCGCGGCCTGCAGGTCGGGATCGGCCTTGTACTGGGCGTGGCGCTGCCGGTAGCCGGCCAGGGTCTGCGTCTCGGGGCCCTCGTGGTCGCGGACGTTGCCGCCGGGGGCGGTGTAGGTGTTGCTGGTGTACTCGTACTGGTAGTCGCCGAGGTGCAGGACGAGGTCCGGCCGCTCCTCGGCCAGGCGGCGGTAGGCCGTGAAGTAGCCGTGCTCGTACTGCGCGCACGACACGAACGCCATGGACAGGGCGCTGCCGTACGACGCCGGGTGCGGGGCCGTGCGGGCGCGGCCGAGCGGCGAGACGTACGGGCCCATCCGGAAGCGGTACCAGTAGTCGGTGTCGGGGCTCAGCCCGCCGACCTCGACGTGGACGCTGTGCCCCCACACGGGGGCGGCCGTGGCGACGCCTGACCGGGCGACCCGGCGGGCGCGTTCGTCGCGGTAGACCTGCCAGCGCACGGAGAAGGCGCGCTGCGGCATGCCGCCGAACCCGTCCTCGGCCAGCGGTTCCTGGGCCAGGCGGGTCCACAGCACGAAACCCTGATGGTCGGGGTCGCCACTGGCGACGCCGAGCGTGAACGGATCGGTACGCAGCTCGCGTGAGGCGAGCGCCGGGTCGGGGTCGGCGTACGCGGGGACGGAGGCGGGGACAGAAACGGGGACTGCGGCGGCGATCCCCGCCGCCAGGCCGGTGACGAGGAAGTGCCTGCGGTTCGGGTGTGAAAGGGTGGGCTGCTGCACGCGATCAAGGGTGCCGAAGGCCTCCGAGCCCGGCCCGGCCCTTGACCGGGCGGTGAACCGGGCACAACGAAAAGACGACATCCTGCGTCGATGTCGCCTTCTCCGAGACCTTCTGTCGCGGGCGGGCCGCCGGGCCCGCCCGCTGTGCGCGAGAGCCGAGGGCTCCTACCAGCCGCGCTCCGCCAGACGGTGCGGCTGCGCGATCTCGTCGACGTTGATGCCGACCATGGCCTCGCCGAGGCCGCGCGAGACCTTGGCGACGACGTCGGGGTCGTCGTGGAAGGTCGTGGCCTTGACGATGGCCGCGGCGCGCTTGGCCGGGTCGCCCGACTTGAAGATGCCCGAGCCGACGAACACGCCCTCGGCGCCGAGCTGCATCATCATCGCGGCGTCGGCGGGGGTGGCGATGCCGCCCGCGGTGAACAGCACGACCGGCAGCTTGCCGGTCGTGGCCACCTCGACGACCAGCTCGTACGGCGCCTGCAGCTCCTTGGCGGCGACGTACAGCTCGTCGTCGGGCAGCGAGGCGAGGCGCTTGATCTCGGCGCGGATGGTGCGCATGTGCGTCACGGCGTTGGAGACGTCGCCGGTGCCGGCCTCGCCCTTGGAGCGGATCATGGCCGCGCCCTCGGTGATGCGGCGCATGGCCTCGCCGAGGTTGGTGGCGCCGCACACGAACGGCACGGTGAACTGCCACTTGTCGATGTGGTTGGCGTAGTCGGCGGGCGTCAGCACCTCGGACTCGTCGATGTAGTCGACGCCGAGCGACTGCAGGACCTGGGCCTCCACGAAGTGGCCGATGCGGGCCTTGGCCATCACGGGGATCGAGACGGCGCTGACGATGCCGTCGATCATGTCGGGGTCGCTCATCCGGGACACGCCGCCCTGGGCCCGGATGTCGGCGGGCACGCGCTCCAGGGCCATGACGGCGACGGCGCCGGCGTCCTCAGCGATCTTGGCCTGCTCGGGAGTGACGACGTCCATGATGACGCCGCCCTTGAGCATCTCGGCCATGCCGCGCTTGACGCGCGCGGTTCCGGTGACGGGGGTGCTTTCTGGCGTGCTGCTGGACACGGTCATCCTCACGGGCTCTCACGGCGAATCGGTATGTTGTCACGACCATCGTAGGTCCTGACGGACCCGTCACCAGACATGCCACTATGTCAGGATCCATCCGGATGGCCCTACAGCATGTCGTCAGGGAATGACGGGCTTGCGGCTGGCCAGCGCCACCCAGACCTGCCCGGGCGCGAAGTTCAGCGGCTCGCCGCTCTCGGTGGTGAACGTCGTGCCGCCGTCCTCCGATTCCCGCTCCCACCTCGCCTTGTACGCCATGCCGTCACGCAGCACGATCGCCGTCCCCTTGCCGGTGGTGTGCACGAGCGGCGTGTAGCTCTGGTTGAAGTCGTGGAACTCGGAGCGCTCGGTCTTGGTGTACTGCACGACCACGGTCGGCGCGCTGAGCTGCCCGCCCTCGGCCGCCATGTCCTTCTTGCCGTCCTGCGCGATCATCCACTGCTTCTTCGCCTCCGACCAGGTGAAGGTGAAGCGCGCGGCGGGCCACCTGACGGTGTACGACTTGCGCGGGACGCCGCCCTCGGC
Organism: Nonomuraea maritima; assembly: GCF_900100395.1. Classification (GTDB taxonomy): domain Bacteria; phylum Actinomycetota; class Actinomycetes; order Streptosporangiales; family Streptosporangiaceae; genus Nonomuraea; species Nonomuraea maritima. The sequence goes on from NZ_FNFB01000004.1 coordinate 91,724, forward strand.
CGGCGGGTCGCCGAAGGTGAAGCCGATGTCCTTGGCCCTGCTCGCCTTCGGCGCCTTGGCCAGCAGCTGTTTGGTGTCGGCGAACAGGTTGTAGGGCGCGAAGCGGCCCGGCTGGCGGAAGTACGCGCCGGGATTCCTGGTGTCGCCCACGTCGAACAGCGAGGCCTCGGCGATGAACGGCAGCAGCTTGGTCTGCGCGCCCGAGTAGGCGAAGGCCGGCTTGCCGAACTGCGGCGCGATGTGCAGGTCGGAGATGCGGGCGCTGCGCACCGGGCCGACCTTGGGCGGCAGCTTGGAGGAGAAGATCGCCATGAGGCGGGTGAGGCCGGCCTCGACCTGCTCGACGTAGACGATGTCGGCGCTCTTGAGGCCGAGCTGCGGCTTGCCCGCCGAGGTGTTCTCGATCTTCACCGCCAGGACGGGCCTGAGCGACTGGTACGGCTTGCCGGTGAACGGGTGGGTCTTGACCGGCTCCGGCTCCTCGGTCGGCGCCACCGAGGCGGCGTCGGGGGCCTTGCCCGGCGCCGGCTCGTCAGGGGAGCAGGCCGCGACGGGCAGCACCACGGCCGCTCCGGCCAGCCAGACCGTGATCATCCGGGGAAGCCGCACGTGAAACTCCTTGCTTGGGCCCGTAAAACGGGATGAAGCTTACTGGCTTCCCCAAATGCGGTCATTCTGCTGACATGGTCGCGGGCGGATTGTCATCAATTTCGAAGAATTGGGGGTACGCGGTGTGCCCCGCCAGGCGCAGCGTCCTCGCCAGCCAGCGGCGCTGCGCCGTACGGGTGACCGCGACCGCGTTGTTGTAGAAGCGGCGCGAGTAGACCACCTTGGCCACAGCGGTGTCGAGCTCCTCCAGCAGCACGCGCCCCGCCTGCGACTCCGACAGCCTCTCCCGGAAGCGCTCCTGGTCGACCACCGCCCGCAGCGCCCCTGACAGGTCGCTCTCGGCATGCTCGCGCTCCTCCGGCCCGGCGCTGCGCGCCTCGTGGGCCGCCGCCGCCAGCACCAGCGACGTGGCCGGGTCGAGCAGGCGCGATCCGGCCAGCTCCAGCACCACGGCCCGACGCCGCATGAGGGCGGCGTCCAGCGACTCCTGGGCGAGCTCGAGCCTGATGTGCAGCCGGTCGAGGCGGCCCGCCCGCCAGGAGATGTACACCGCCGTCAGCACGACGACGATGCCCACGATCAGGACGATCAACGTCGTGGTCACAGGTCTTCCTCCACCCGGCCGGCCCCGCTCGTGGTCACGGTCTCGTAGACCCGTACGACGTCGCGGGCCACCGTGGACCAGTCGTACTTCCTGACCGCCACGAGCGCCTCGGCCGCCAGCTTGTGGCGGCGCTCGGGGTCGTCGAGCAGCGCGGCGGCCTCGCGCGCCAGGCCGGCCGCGTCGCCGTTGGCGAACAGCGCGCCCGCCTGCCCCTCCCCCAGCACCCGCCGGAAGGCCGGGATGTCGCTGGCCAGCACCGTCGCCCCGGACGCCATCGCCTCGGCCAGCACGATGCCGAAGCTCTCACCGCGGGTGTTGGGCGCGCAGAACACGTCGACCGAGTGGTACGCGCGGATCTTGTCGGCCTCGCTCACCATGCCGAGCACGGTCACCCGGTCGCGGAACTCCCTGGGCACCCGGTCGTAGACGTCCTTCTCGTCGCCCGGCCCGGCGAGGAGCAGCTTGAGATCGGGACGCTCGGCCGCGAGCAGGCGGAAGGCGTCGAGCAGGATCGGCAGGCCCTTGCGCTCTTCGTCCATCCGGCCGAGGAAGCCGATCGTGGCGCCGTCGGGGCCCCAGCCGTCGAGCGGCTCGGCCTCGGTGTACCGGGCGACCGTCACGCCGTTGGGGATCAGTACCGCGTCACCGCCGAACTGCTCGACCAGGCTCTTGCGGGCCGCATCGGACACCGCGATGCGCCCGCTCAGCTTCTCCAGCGCGCTCTGCAGTAAAGGCTCGGCCACGGCGATGGCCCGCGACCGCTGGAACGACGCGTGGAACGTCGCCACGATCGGCCCCCGCGCCGCCCAGCAGGCCAGCACGCCGAGGCTCGGGATCAGCGGCTCATGGATGTGCAGCACGTCGAAGCGCCCGGTGCGCACCCAGCGCCGCACCCGCGCGGCCGACAGGAAGCCGAACGACATGCGCGCCACCGACCCGTTGTACGGCACCGGCACCGCGCGGCCCGCGCCGGTCACGTACGGGGGCAGCTCGTCGTCGTCGGCCGCCGGCGCGATCACCGAGACCTCGTGCCCCTGGGCCACGAGCGCCTGGGCGAGGTCGTCGATGTGCTGCTTGACCCCGCCGGGCACGTCCCACGAGTACGGGCACACGATGCCGATCCTCATCGCCGCAGGTCCTCCAGCCAGAGCCGCTGCAGCATGTGCCAGTCTTCCGGGTGCTCGGCGATGCCCTTCTCGAACACGTCGGTCATGCGCTGCGCGACGGCGGCGACCTTCTCCTTGCGGCTGCCCTCCTCGGGGACGGGCACCTCCTCGTGGATGTGGATGCCCCAGTCGTCGCCCACGAAGTAGACGACGGCGGGCAGCAGCGCGGCGCCGGTCTGCACGGCCAGCAGCGGCGGCCCGGCGGGCACCTTGGTGGTAGCGCCGAAGAAGCGCACCTCGACGCCGCTCTTCGTCAGGTCGCGCTCGGCCGGCAGGCAGACGGCACCGCCCTTGCGCAGCCGCATGGCGAGCGTGCCGAAGTTGTGCCCGTCGCCGCCGGTGAGCGGCAGCACCTCCATGCCGAGGCCCTCGCGGAAGGCGACGTAGCGCCGGAAGAGCGACTCGGGTCTCAGCCGCTCGGCCACGGTGGTGAACGGGTGGCCCACGCCGACAAGCCAGGCGCCGGCCGCGTCCCAGTTGCCCATGTGGGGCAGCGCGAGGACCACGCCCCGGCCCTTCGAGAGGTTGTCGAAGATGTGCTCGGCGCCGATGACGTGCGTGCGGCGCACGATCTCGGCGGACCTGATCGACGGCAGCCGGAAGATCTCGTGAAAATAGCGGAGATAGGACCGCATGCCCGCCCGGGTGAGCTCGGACAGCTCACGGTTGCCCACCTCGAGCCCGGTCACCCTCGCCAGGTTGGACTCCAGCCTGCTCACCGACTTGCCGCCGCGGCGCCAGACCAGGTCGGCGAGCAGCCGGAACACCGCCGCCGTCGGACGTTCCGGCAGCAGCGGCACGAGCTTCCACCCGGCCGCGAAGCCGGCCGCCACGATCCGGTCGCCGAACGACACCTTCTCGCTCATGTCTCCCTCGTCTGCTGGTAGACCGCCATCGCCCGCTGCACCACGGTGACGACGCTGGCCGCCGCGAGCAGCCACATGCCCGCCGGCAGCACGTACGGAACCCCGAGCCCGGCGAGGAAGGTCGTGACCAGCGCCACGACAAGCCGTTCCGGCCGCTCGGCGATCCCGACGTCGGCCGTCAGCCCGAGCCCTTCCGCCCTGGCCTTGGCGTACGAGACCAGGGTGCCCGCGATCAGGCAGCACAGCGTCACCGCCGTCATCAGCGTGTCGCCCCGCGCGACGAAATACAAGATCAGGCCCGCGAAGATGGCGGCGTCGGCCACCCGGTCGAACGTGGAGTCGAGGAACGCACCCCACGTGGAGCCGTTCTTGCCGCCGAGCCGGGCCACCACGCCGTCGAGCAGGTCGAACAGCACGAAGAAGGTGATGACGAGGGCTCCCCACGCCAGCCGGCCCAAGGGGAAGAAGATCAGGGCCGCGACGATGGTGCCGAGGGTGCCGAACGCCGTGACGGCGTTCGGGCCGATCCCGAGGCCGACGAGTGCCCGGCCCAGCGGGGTGAGTATCCGGGTCATGGCCGGGCGCAGGAGTTTCAGCATCGCGGTCCGATCGTAGGCCATCCCGAACCCGACGCCTTTCTTTGCCCCACACCCCTTGTGATATCCGCCACAGGGGTATTTGGTGAACACACCGCGTCCAAGCGGTTTCTACTCCCCGCTCGGGCGCGGCGTTGGAACCAACCGACGTACGCGGGAGGCTGATGTGGCGGAGAGAAACGCAGGAGGCGCCGCGGGAGCCGCGGGCAGGGCGCCCGCGGCCGACAGGGCGGATGCGATTCGCAATGTCGTGCTGGTCGGCCACTCAGGAGCGGGCAAGACGACCCTCGTCGAGCAGCTGCTGGCCGCGTCCGGGACCATCCAGCGCCCCGGGCGGGTGGAGGACGGCAACACCGTCAGCGACTTCGACGAGGTCGAGGTCAGGCAGCAGCGGTCGGTCAACCTCGCGGTGGCCCCGCTGATCCACCAGGGCGTCAAGATCAACCTGCTCGACACGCCCGGGTACGCCGATTTCGTCGGCGACCTGCGCGCCGGGCTGCGCGCCGCCGACGCCGCGCTGTTCGTGGTGTCGGCCTGCGACGGCGTCGACGGGCTCACCAAGATGATCTGGGAGGAGTGCGCCCAGGTCGGCATGCCCAGGGCCGTCGTCATCACCAAGCTCGACCACCAGCGGGCCGACTTCGACGGGGTGCTGGCCACCTGCCAGGACGCGTTCGGCGACGGCGTGGCCCCGCTGTTCCTCCCGGTGATCACCAACGGTCACGTCAACGGGCTGATCGGGCTGCTGACCCAGAAGTTCTACAACTACGCCACGGGCGACCGCGCCGAGAAGGAGCCGGGGCCCCAGTACGCCGCCCAGCTGGAGCAGTACCGCGGCGACCTCATCGAGGGCATCATCCAGGAGAGCGAGGACGAGTCGCTCATGGAGCGCTACCTCGCGGGCGAGCCCATCGACGCCGTCGCGCTCATCGGCGACCTGGAGAAGGCCGTCGCGCGCGGGGGCTTCTTCCCGGTGCTGTGCACCGGGCTCGGCGTGGGCACCACCGAGGTGCTGGAGCTCATCACGCAGGGCTTCCCCTCGCCGCCCGAACACCCGATGCCCGAGATCACCGACCTGTCCGGCAAGCCGGTCCAGGACATCACCTGCGACCCCGACGGCCCGCTCGTGGCCGAGGTCGTCAAGACCACGAGCGACCCGTACGTCGGCCGCATCAGCCTCGTACGCGTCTTCTCCGGCACTCTGCGTCCCGACATGACCGTGCACGTGTCCGGGCACGGCGGCACCGAGCGCGGGCACGAGGACCACGACGTGGACGAGCGCATCGGCACGCTGTCCTGCCCGCTGGGCAAGCAGCAGCGCACGATTCCCAAGGGCGTCGCGGGCGACATCGTGGCGGTAGCCAAGCTCTCGCGCGCCGAGACCGGCGACACGCTGTCCGAGGTCGATCGCCCGATGTGCATGACCGCCTGGACCATGCCGGAGCCGCTGCTGCCGGTGGCGATCAAGGCGAAGTCGAAGGCCGACGAGGACAAGCTGTCGCAGGCCCTCGGCCGGCTCGTCGCCGAGGACCCGACGCTGCGGCTGGAGAACAACGCCGAGACCCGCCAGCTCGTCCTGTGGTGCATGGGCGAGGCCCACACCGACGTGGTGCTCGACCGGCTGGCCAAGCGCCACGGCGTCGAGGTGGAGCGGGTCGAGCTGCGGGTGCCGCTGCGCGAGACGTTCGGCGGCACGTGCCAGGCCATGGGCCGCAACGTCAAGCAGACCGGCGGCCACGGCCAGTACGCGATCTGCCACATCGAGGTCTCCCCGCTGCCGTCCGGGTCCGGCTTCGAGTTCGTCGACAAGATCGTCGGTGGCGTGGTGCCGCGGCAGTTCATCCCGTCGGTGGAGAAGGGCGTGCGCAGCCAGATGGAGCGCGGCGTCGTCGCCGGCTACCCCATGGTCGACGTGCGCGTCACCCTGTACGACGGCAAGGCGCATTCCGTCGACTCCTCCGACATGGCCTTCCAGGTCGCGGGCCAGCTCGCGCTGAAGGAGGCCGCCTCCAAGGTGCCCACGCTGCTGCTGGAGCCGGTGGACGAACTGTCGGTGCTGGTGGCCGACGACTACGTCGGATCGGTCATGTCGGACCTGTCGTCGCGGCGCGGACGCGTGCTCGGCACCGAGCCGGTCGGGCAGGGCAGAACCCTAGTCAAGGCCGAGGTGCCGCAGCTGGAGATCACGCGGTACGCGATCGACCTGCGCTCGCTGTCGCACGGCACCGGCACCTTCCACCGCAGCTTCCTGCGGTACGAGCCGCTGCCGCCGAACCTCGCCGGCAAGGTGACCACCACCGTGTGAGACGCCCCTCTGGCCACGCCGGGAGGGCCTCGTCCCTCCCGGCACGGCTTTCACCATTCATCACAACAGCATCACGAACCGATTTCGATTTTCCGTACCGGGCATCGCCGGCCAGCTGCCACACTGGTTGGCATTATGCGTACTGGACGGCCCCTCCTAGCTGCTGCTGTTCTCGCCGTCGCGACCACCTCGGCCGCGTATGCCTTCGGCCCTGACGCGAAGAACGCCGCAGCGAGCGAGAAGAAGACGACCACCGCCGCCGCGCCCTCGGCCTGCGATGCCGACGCGCGTTACCCGAAACGGGAACTGCGGGGAGTGTGGATCGCCACGACCCAGAACATCGACTGGCCCTCCAAGAAGGGCTTGCGGCCCGAACGACAGCGGGCCGAATACATCAAGATCCTCGACAACGCCGCCAAGCTCAACTTCAACGCGGTCTTCGTCCAGGTCCGGCCGGCTTCCGACGCGCTGTACAAGTCGTCGCTCGAGCCCTGGTCGCAGTACCTGACCGGCACCCAGGGCAAGGACCCGGGCTGGGACCCGCTGCCGTTCCTCATCTCCGAGGCCCGCAAGCGGGGCATGGAGTTCCACGCCTGGTTCAACCCCTACCGCGCCTCCTACGGCTCCGGCGTCGCCGACCTGTCCCCCGACCACCCCGCCCGGAAGCACCCCAACTGGACGGTCGCGTACGGCGGCCGCCTCTACTACAACCCCGGCCTGCCTGCCGTGCGCGAGCACGTGGTCAAGGTCATCACCGACGTCGTCAACCGTTACGACGTCGACGGCGTGCACTTCGACGACTACTTCTACCCGTATCCGGAGGCCGGCGCGACGTTCGACGACGACGCCGCCTTCCGCAAGTACGGCAAGGGCAAGAAGCTGGCCGACTGGCGGCGCGGCAACGTCAACACCCTCGTCGCCGAGGTCGACCGGGCCGTCCACCAGGCCAAGAGTTACGTGAAGTTCGGCATCAGCCCGTTCGGCATCTGGCGCAACAAGTCCAACGACCCCACCGGCTCGGCCACCTCCGGCATGTCCGCGTACGACGCGATCTACGCCGACGCCCGCGCCTGGATCAAGTCCGGCACCGTCGACTACGTGCTGCCGCAGCTCTACTGGCCGCGCGGGCACCGCCAGGCCGACTACAAGACGCTGGTCCGGTGGTGGTCCGACGAGGTCAAGGGCAGCGACGTGCAGCTCTACATCGGCCACGGTCTCTACCGCGTCGGCTCCCGTGACGATCGGGCCTGGACCCGGCCGGGCGAGCTGGCCGCCCAGGTGGGCCTCAACCGCGACACCAAGCGGGTCGACGGCTCGGTGTACTTCAGCGCCAAGCAGCTCCTGACCGACCCGCTGAAGGCGCTCGACCGCGTCGCCCGCGCCCACTACAGCCGTCCGGCGCTGCCTCCTGCGACGCCCGGCTCGGACGGGCAGGCCCCGGCGGAGCCCCAGAACGCGAAGGCGCAGGCGGCTCCCGGGGGCTCGAAGGCGCAGGGCGCGACGCTGTCGTGGGCCCCGGCGCAGGGCGCCCGCGCCTACGCCGTCTACCGCCTGCCCGACTCGGGCAAGGACTGCCACACCACCGACGCCCGCGACCTCGTCGCCGTGGTGGGCGACCCGACCTACGCCGCGAAGTCCCCCGGCACCTACCTGATCACCTCACTCGACCACTCCTCCCGCGAAAGCAACGCCGTGCAGGTGAAAGTGAGCTGACTCCTCCCTCGAAAACAACGCACTAGAGGTGAAGGTGGCCGGCCCCTCCCGCCAGAGCGACGCGGAACGGGACCCCTCCCGCCAGAGCGACGCGGAACGGGTGAAGGTGGGATGGGGTTGTTCGTCCGTCCGGGGTGGGTACGTCCGCCCCGGCCGTCGACTGCGCCACTCGGAGGGCTCACGGGCGGGCGCTGCCGCATGAGAAGGTGGTCGCGGCCGGTGGCGCGAAGGCCTGACCGTGCTCTAGCGTGCCACCGAACTCAGCGACCACGGAGGACATCGGCGTGAGGCGTGCGCTCATCGTGCTGGCCGTTCTGGCCGGTCAGCTGCTCTTCGGGTACGGCCCCTTCACCGGCCCCGCCCGGGCGGACGACGCCTCCGGGCGGGTCGCGCTCATCGGCGTGCCCGCCCTGCACTGGAACGACCTCACTCCGTCCGACACGCCCCATCTGTGGCGGCTCGCCGCCGAGAGCGCGCTCGGGTCGCTGTCCGTACGCACGGTCGGCAACGTCACCTGCCCGTACGACGGCTGGCTGACCGTGTCGGCGGGCACCCGCTCGGCGTCCGGCTACCGGTGCGGCCGCCCGCCCGCCCCCGAGCCCCAGGGTGAGGGCGCGGTCATCCCCGGTTACCACTACCTCGCCGACGTGGCCGGGCAACGCTACGCCGGAACACTGGGCCAGACGCTCAAGGACGCCGGTCAGTGCTCGCTCGCGATCGGGCCAGGCGCCGCGCTGGCGCTGGCCGACCGGCAGGGCGCGGTGCCGCACTACCGCGACTCCCCCGCCCGGGTCACCACCGCCGACCTTGAGCGCTGCCGCATGATCGCGATGGACGCCGACAGCCTCGTCGCCCCCTACCTGAGCGGCGACCAGCTGCCCACCGAACCCGACGCGCTCGCCCCTGCCGAGCGCCGCCAGGCGCTGCGCCAGGCCGACGCCCAGGCGGGCGCGCTGCTGTCGATGCTGCCCGCCGGCACGACGGTGCTGCTGGCCGGCGTCTCCGATCACGGCTCGGTGCCGCACCTGCGGGTGACCGCCCTGCGGCAACCCGGCGCCGCCGGTCACCTGCTCGGCGCCGCCTCCACCCGCCGCGAGGACATCTCGATCCTGCCCGACCTGACCGCCACCGTGCTGACCGAGCTCGGCGTGCCCGTGCCCAGCACGGTCGTCGGCGTCCCGATGCAGGTGGGCGGCCCCGGCGCGACCGTCGACCGGCTGCGCCGCGCCGACGCCGGCGCCCAGACCATGCGTTCGGCGAAGGGCCAGTACTTCACCGCGCTCGCGGTCGTCCAGGTGCTGTTCTACGTCGGCGCGTTCCTGCTGCTGCGCCGGCGCCGCCACTGGCGCTGGCTGCGCATGGCGGCCGTGGCCGTGGCGGCGCTCCCCGTCACGTCGTTCCTGGTCAACCTGTTGCCGTGGAGCGATCACCTGGGCCTGTTCGGCGGCATGCTCGCCTGGTGGGCCGCGCTCACCGTGCTGGCGCTCGCCGGGCCGTGGCGGCGCAGGCCGCTCGGCCCGCTCGCCGTGGTCGCCGGCGTCACCGCGCTGACGCTCGCCGCCGACCTGCTCACCGGCACCACGCTGCAGCTCAACAGCTTCATGGGCTACAGCGCCGAGCAGGGGGCCCGCTACTTCGGCCTGGGCAACATCCCGTTCGCGCTGTTCGCCACCGGCACGCTGCTCAGCACCACGGTGATCGCCCACCGGTGGCCGGGCCGGGCCGGCGTGGCCGCGATCGTGGTGCTGGGGGCCATCGCGATGGCTCTCGGCGGCTCGGGGCTCGGCAGCGACTTCGGCGGCGTGATCGCGTTCGTTCCGGGCATCGCGGTGACGGCGCTGATCCTGTCGGGCAAGCGCGTCTCGCTGGTGAAGCTCGGCGCGTTCTGCGTGGCCGGCGGCGTGATCGTCATGGGCTTCGCCTGGTACAACTACCTGCAGCCCCCCGCCCAGCAGACCCACCTCGGCAGGTTCGTGGGGCAGATCCTGACCGGCGAGGCGTTCGACGTCATCTGGCGCAAGCTGCAGGCCATGCTCGGCACCCTGCTCAGCCCCAACCTGATGCCGATCGTGATCGTCGCCGTGGCGTTCCTCGTCTACGCGATCCTGCGGCCCGAGCAGGCGTCGGCGGGGGTGGTGCCGGCGGCGTTCGGCCACTCGCCTGCGCTGCGGGCCGGGCTCATCGGCACGCTCGTCAGCGGCGTGGTCGGGATGCTGGTGAACGACTCAGGCGCGGCCGTGCTGTCGATGGCGCTGGCGCTGGCCGTGCCGCTGCTGCTGGCCGCCGGCATCAGCGCGCTGGCGCTCGACCGCCCGTCAGTTCCAGGCGTTGGCGAGCAGCTGGCGGGTGTCACGCAGTAGCTGCGGCAGCACCTTGGTCTGGGCGACCACCGGCATGAAGTTGGTGTCGCCGCCCCACCGCGGCACGACGTGCTGGTGCAGGTGGGCGGCGATGCCGGCGCCCGCGACGTGGCCGAGGTTCATGCCGACGTTGAAGCCCTGCGCGCCGCTGGCCTTGCGCAGCGCGCGCAGCGACTTCTGGGTGAACTCCCCCAGCTCCGCCACCTCGCCCGCGTCGAGCTCGTCGTACTCGGACACGTGCCGGTAGGGCACCACCATGAGGTGGCCCGAGTTGTACGGGTAAAGGTTGAGCACCGTGTAGACAGCCACGCCCCTCGCCACGACCAGGCCGTCCTCGTCGCTCATCGTCGGGATGACGTCGAACGGGCACCCGTCACCAGGGCCGTTGCCGGTCGGCTTGTTCTCGCCCTTGATGTAGGCCATGCGATGCGGGGTCCACAGACGCTGGAAGTTGTCAGGGGCCCCGGCCCCTGCCTGATCGTGCATAACTAGCAGCATATTGCCACGGACAAACGGGGTGCCCGTCCGGCACAATCCTGATCACCCGTCGACAGGAGACCCCCCATGACCGAGACCGTCACCGACCACCCCACCGAGCAGCCCGACTTCGATCCGGAGCACGCCGCCGGGCAGCCCGACGGCGACGGGTCGCCCTCGTACATCGAGGCGCCCGACTCCGACTCGGCGGTGAAGGGCCGCATCAAGGTGGCCGACGAGGTGGTCGAGAAGGTCGCCGCCCTCGCCACGCTGGAGGTGGAGGGCGTCGCCGACATGGGCGGCGACCTCGCGCGGGCGTACGAGGCCGTACGCGACCGCATCGGCTACGGGTCGCGCCGCGCCACCCAGGGCGTCACCGCGCGGATCCACGACCGGGAGGTGGCCGTCAGCCTGGTGATCGTGGTCGAGTACGGCCACGTCGTCATGGACGTCGCCTCGGAGGTCAAGGACAACGTGGCCAAGAACGTGAGCCGGATGCTCGGCATGCGCGTCAGCGAGGTCAACGTGACGGTGGACGATGTCCGCCTCCCCGGCGACCCCGGCCCGTCCCGCCGCGACACCACCCCGGACGACCCGGCCCTCTCGACCACCTGACCCCACGCCCTCGGCAGGCGCGGCCCCTGCCCGTCGCGGGCAGGATCTGTCCCGGCCGGCCGAGCATGACCTGTCCCGGCCGGCATGGGCGTCCAGTGCGGAAGGCCCCCTGCCCCGCCCGGCGCGGGCGGCACCCGCTGTCACGTTCCGCGCCCACCTCGGCGAGGTGGGCATGCGGGGTCGCCTCGGTGAGGCGGGCGCGTCAGCCCCGCCCCGTAAAAAGACGCGGCGGGGCTGCCTGGTGGCGGCCCCGCCGCGTCAGAGCGCTGTGCGGTGCTGGGAACCCGTCAGACCTGGGTGCGGTGCGTGACGGCGTCGACGATCTCGGCGATCGCGTCGTCGATCGGGACGCCGTTCTTCTGCTCACCGTTGCGGTAGCGGAACGACACCGCACCGTTGGCGATGTCGTCGTCGCCCGCGAGCAGCATGAACGGCACCTTCGCCTTCTGCGCGTTGCGGATCTTCTTCTGCATGCGGTCGTCGGAGTCGTCGACCTCGATGCGGATGCCGCGCTCACGGAGCCGCTTGGCGACGTCGTGCAGGTAGGGCGCGTGGGCGTCGGCGATCGGGATGCCGGCCACCTGCACCGGGGCCAGCCAGGGCGGGAAGGCGCCCGCGTAGTGCTCGGTGAGCACGCCGAGGAAGCGCTCGACCGACCCGAACAGCGCCCGGTGGATCATGACGGGCGTCTGCCGGCTGCCGTCGGCCGCCTGGTACTCGAGCCCGAACCGCTTCGGCTGGTTGAGGTCGAGCTGGATGGTGGACAGCTGCCAGGTGCGGCCGATCGCGTCCTTCGCCTGGACCGAGATCTTCGGGCCGTAGAAGGCGGCGCCGCCCGGGTCGTCGACCAGGGTGAGGCCCGACTCGGTGGCCACGTGGCGCAGCGCCTCGGTGGCCTCCTCCCACTCGGACGGCTCACCGATGAACTTCTCGGAGTCGTCGCGGGTGGACAGCTCGAGGTAGAAGTCGTTGAGGCCGAAGTCGCGCAGCACGCTGAGCACGAACCGCAGCAGCGACTTGATCTCGTCGGCCATCTGCTCGCGGGTGGTGTAGATGTGCGCGTCGTCCTGCGTCATGCCGCGCACGCGGGTCAGGCCGTGCACGACGCCCGACTTCTCGTAGCGGTAGACCGAGCCGAACTCGCACAGCCGCAGCGGCAGCTCGCGGTAGGACCGCCCGCGCGCCCGGTAGATCAGGTTGTGCATCGGGCAGTTCATCGGCTTGACGCGGTATTCGGTGCCGTCGAGCTCGAAGGCCGGGAACATGTCGTCGGCGTACCACGGCAGGTGGCCCGAGGTCTCGAACAGCGACGACTTGGTGAGGTGCGGGGTGTTGACGAACTCGTAGCCCGCCTCGGCCTGGCGGCGGCGCATGTAGTCTTCCATCTCCTTGCGGATGATGCCGCCCTTGGGATGGAAGATGGGCAGGCCGCTGCCCAGCTCGGCCGGGAAGCTGAACAGGTCGAGCTCGGCGCCCAGCTTGCGGTGGTCGCGCTTCTCGGCCTCCTCCAGCAGGTGGAGGTATTCGTCCTGCTTCTCGCGAGACTCCCAGGCGGTGCCGTAGACGCGCTGCAGCTGCGGGTTCTTCTCGCTGCCGCGCCAGTAGGCGCCGCCGGAGCGCATGAGCTTGAACGCCGGGATCGAGCGGGTGGACGGCACGTGCGGCCCGCGGCACAGGTCTTTCCAGCGCAGCTCGCCCGACTTGGCGTCGAGGTTGTCGTAGATGGTGAGCTGACCCGCGCCCACCTCGACGGACTCCTCGTCGGCCGCCCCGCCCTTGAGCCCGATCAGCTCCAGCTTGTACGGCTCGGCGGCGAGCTCCTCACGCGCCTGGTCGTCGCTGACGGCCCGGCGGGAGAACAGCTGGCCCTGCTTGACGATCTCGCGCATGCGCTTCTCGATGCGCTTGAGGTCGTCGGGCTGGAACGCCCGCTCGACGTCGAAGTCGTAGTAGAACCCGTTCTCGACGGGCGGGCCGATGCCCAGCTTGGCCTCGGGGAACAGCTCCTGCACCGCCTGTGCCATGACGTGGGCGGTGGAGTGGCGGACGATCGCCCGGCCCTCGTCGCTGGAGATGTCGATCGGCTCGACCACGTCGCCGTCGGCCAGCGGGCAGGACAGGTCACGCAGCTCACCGTTGACCCTGGCCGCGATGACGGTGCGGCCGTCGGCCTCCAGCGCCTCGCCGGCCGTCGTGCCGGCCGCGACCACACGCTCGGCTCCGGCGAGGGTGATGCGTAGCTCGGCTGACACGGTGTCTCCCTTGGGATCGCCCTCGGTGCCCGGCACCGAGGCTGATACGAATGGTGAACACCGATGCTATCGCGGGCGAAACCCCAGCCTTGTCAGCTCCTTGCGGCTTCCGTGGAACACGTTGCGGTCGATGGGCCGGTGGTCGTACTGATGGATGGTCCAGTCACGCCAGGGGCGCGGCACGTCGGGCCTGCCACGCGGGGTCGCCGGGCTGGCGATCCACAGCGGGTATTCCGACAGCCCGCCGCAGTGTCCGTCCTGCGCGAACGTGTGGAAGGTGTAGATGAACGGCCGCACGCCGGTGTGCCGCTCGACGTAGCGGCACCACCGGCGCGCGTAGCGGGCGACGCGCTCGGCGCGCAGGCCGTCGTTGGTCTCCAGATCGAGGGCGATCAGGTCGCCGCGGCGCAGGCCGCCGGCCGACCTGATCGCGCCCAGGAAGTGGCGTGCCTGCTCGTACGGGTCGCCCTTGGGCCGGGCGAAGTGGTACGCGCCGCAGACGATCCAGCTTTCCCGCATGCCGTTCCAGTTGCGGCCGAACCACTTGTCGGTCCAGTCGCCTCCTTCGGTCGCCTTGGCGAAGGCAAAGGAGACTCCCCGCTCGGCGTGACCGGCCCAGTTGACCGTGCCCTGCCAGTTGGACACGTCGATCCCGTGCAGCAGACCCTTCATCTTGCCGGAGTTTATTGAGACGTCTCCTGATCAGCCCTTCGCCGCGCCGATCAGGACGGTTCGCGTACGTTCCCTGTTGGCGAACGGGGACGCGACGAAGTCGGTGACCCCTGCCTGGCGCAGTTCCTCCAGCTTGGCCAGCACGGTGTCCTCGTCGCCGACGATCGCCACGTCGCCCGGGGTGGCGGCGCCCTCGCGGTCGAGCATCGCCCGGTAGGACGGCAGCTGCCCGTACACGGAGAAGATCCGGTTGGCGCGCTCGACGGCGCCGGCGGGGTCGTCGGTGACGCAGACGGGCAGCGCGCAGACGATCCGCGGCTCGGCGCGGCCGGCCTCGGCCGCGGCGGCCCTGATCGTCGGGGCGATGTGCTCGGCGACGGTCTTCGGCCCGGTCATCCACAGGACCGTGCCGTCGGCCACGGTGCCGGCGAGCTTGAGCATCCGCGGGCCGAGCGCGGCCACCAGCACGGGGAGGCCGGCGCCCGGCGTGCCGAGCCGGATGTCGGCCTTGAGCGTCTCGCCCGTGTAGGAGACCTGTTCGCCCCTGGTGGCCGGGATGAGGATGTCGAGGTACTCCTTCATGTGCCGGCCAGGGCGCTCGAAGCTGTAGCCGAACATGTTCTCGATGACGACCTTGTGCGACAGCCCGACGCCCAGCGTGAACCGGCCGCCGAGCGCGGCGTTGGCGGTCATGGCCTGCTGGGCGAGCGCGGCAGGGTGGCGCGGGTAGGTCGGCACCACGGCGGTGCCGAGCTCGATGGGCGGCGCCTGGGCGCCCGCCGCGGCCAGGGCGGTGATGGCGTCGAGGCCGAAGATGTTGGACAGCCAGGCCGAGCTGAAGCCGTTCTCCGCCGCCTGGGCGATCTGGTCGCGGAGCTCGCCGATGGGGTCGTCGCCCTGGGGCTCGCTGAGCAGGTATCCGTAGCGCATGAAACAGAACTCTATTCTGGTAACGGCGGCGAATCCATCCCGCCGCCCCCACGGACCATGCCCGCGGCGGGCGGGGACGTGGCCGTGGCCGGGTGATTTGTAAAGTGACCTACATGACGCACGAACGCGCGGGACAGCCCGCCCGGCCTTCCGACCTGGTCGACGTCGCCAGGCTGGTGACGTCCTACTACGCACTGCGTCCCGACCCCGGTGAGGCGGGGCAGCGGGTGTCGTTCGGCACGTCGGGACACCGCGGATCGTCGCTGAAGACGTCGTTCAACGAGGACCACATCCTGGCCACGACGCAGGCGATCTGCGAATACCGGCGCGAACAGGGCACCGACGGGCCGTTGTTCCTCGGCATCGACACCCACGCCCTGTCGGAGCCCGCCCGCGTGTCGGCGCTCGAGGTGCTGGCCGCCAACGAGGTCGAGGTGCTCGTCGACGCGCGTGACGGCTACACGCCGACGCCCGCCGTCTCCCACGCCGTCCTCCGGCACAACCGCGACCGCCGCTCCGGTCTGGCCGACGGCGTCGTGATCACGCCGTCGCACAACCCGCCGTCCGACGGCGGGTTCAAGTACAACCCGCCGAACGGCGGCCCCGCCGACACCGACGCGACCTCCTGGATCCAGGACCGCGCCAACCAGCTCGTGGAGGACGGCCTCAAGGGCGTGCGCCGCATCCCCTACACCACGGCGGCCGGCAGGGCCGGGCGGTACGACTTCCTCGGCGCGTACGTCGACGACCTGCCGTCCGTGGTGGATCTCGACGCCGTGCGGGCGGCCGGGGTGCGCATCGGCGCCGACCCGCTGGGCGGGGCGAGCGTGGCGTACTGGGGCGAGATCGCCGAGCGCCACCGGCTCGACCTCACCGTGGTCAACCCGGAGGTCGACCCCACGTGGCGGTTCATGACGCTCGACTGGGACGGCAAGATCCGCATGGACTGCTCGTCGCCGTACGCGATGGCCTCGCTGATCGCCAACCGCGACCGGTACGACGTCTCGACCGGCAACGACGCCGACGCCGACCGGCACGGCATCGTCACGCCCGACGGCGGGCTGCTCAACCCCAACCACTACCTCGCCGTCGCCATCTCCTACCTGTACGCCCACCGCGACGGCTGGCCGGCCGGCGCCGGGGTCGGCAAGACCATGGTGAGCAGCGGCATCATCGACCGCGTCGCCGAGTCGCTGGGCCGGAGCCTGTACGAGGTGCCGGTGGGGTTCAAGTGGTTCGTCCCCGGGCTGCTGGACGGGTCGCTCGGGTTCGGCGGCGAGGAGAGCGCGGGGGCGTCGTTCCTGCGCCGCGACGGGTCGGTGTGGTCCACCGACAAGGACGGCGTCATCCTCGCCCTGCTGGCCGCGGAGATCCTGGCCGTCACCGGCGAGTCGCCGAGCGCGCACTACCGCAAGCTGGTCGGCCGGTTCGGGGAGCCCGCGTACGCGCGGGTGGACGCGCCGGCCACGCGCGAGGAGAAGGCCGTGCTCGGCAAGCTGTCGGCCGCGCAGGTGACGGCGTCGTCGCTGGCCGGTGAGCCGATCACGGCGGTGCAGACCTCGGCGCCCGGCAACGGCGCCGCGCTGGGCGGGGTGAAGGTCTCGACGCCCAACGCCTGGTTCGCGGCCCGGCCGTCCGGCACCGAGGACGTCTACAAGATCTACGCCGAGTCGTTCCACGGCCCCGACCACCTGGCCCAGGTCCAGGAGGAGGCCCGTTCCCTGGTCTCGGCCGCCCTGAACTGACCCGGGCCGCCCCTGGCCCATCCTGGGCGGCCGAGCGGATGGCGGGAAAGCGCCTTCCACGGGCCGCCACGTTTGGACTTGCGGGTCCAATTTTGCCGCTGCAGAGTGGGGTTCGCCCTGGCAGTCCAGGGCTCCCGCCCAGGTCGGAGGTGGTTCGCCCCTGCGCGGGAACACGGGGAGAACCATGGAACGGAGTGGACCATGTCCATGCGTCTTGAGGGCAGGACCGCCCTCGTCACCGGATCGACCAGCAACATCGGGCGCGCGATCGCCGAGGCGTTCGCCGCCGAGGGGGCGCACGTCGTCGTCTCGGGGCGCAGCGCCGAACGCGGCACGGAGGTCGTCGACGGGATCCGCGCGCGCGGCGGGCGCGCCGACTTCGTGCGGGCCGACCTCGACGGCAGCGCCGCCGCCTCGCGGCAGCTCGCCCAGGAGGCGGCGCAGGTCCTCGGTGGCCGGATCGACGTGCTGGTCAACAACGCGGGGATCTACCCCGGCGACGCCACGGCGGCCACCGACGAGCCCACCTTCGACCTGGTGTACGCCGTCAACGTCAAGGCCCCGTTCTTCCTCACCGCGGCGGTCGCGCCCGCCATGGCGGAGGCCGGCGGCGGAGCGATCATCAACCTGGGCTCCTGGGTCGCGCGCCTCGGCATTCCGGTCGGCGCCCTCTACAGCTCCACGAAAGGCGCCATGGAGACCCTGACCCGGGCCTGGGCGCGGAGTTCGGGCCGCGGGGCGTGCGGGTGAACGCGATCTCGCCGGGCGTCGTGCTGGAACCGGCTCCCGGAGAGGCCCACCCCGCCGAGGTGATGATGAACGGCACCCCCGCCGGACGGTTGGGAACCCCGGACGCCATCGCCAATGCCGCCGTCTACCTGGCCGGTGACGAGTCGGCCTTCGTGCACGGCATCGTGCTCGACGTGGACGGCGGGCGCACCACCGCCGCCGTCATCGCGGCCTGACGCGCCGTCACCGGCGCAACTGCGGGGGCGCTTCCGCGGGGACGCCCGTACGGCCGAGGTCGGCGCGGCGGCCGGCGGCGGCGCCGTCGCGGTAGCCCGTACCGCTCGTCGTGGGGACGCTGCGGCGGATCTTCGGGTAGCGGGCGGCCACCGCACGGTCGACCTCGGCCCGGCGGTCGGCGAGGACCAGCTCGGCGCCCGTGCCCGCGGCCTCGGCCGCGGCGCGCGACTCCGCCGCGCCGAGCAGCCGGTACACCTCGTCGGTGAACCCCAGCAGCCACGACCTGCGGTACGCCCGCACGGCCGTGACGCCCTCGGGCGGCCGGGCTCTGGCCAGGCCGGAGGCCATCTGCAGCAGCAGCGACGTGGCCAGCAGCTCGGCCCGTTCGAGGTCGGCGGCGAAGCCGAACACGTGCACCCGCTGCCCGTCGTCGCCGCGCCCGAGCAGCAGCGGACGGCAGCGCACCGCCTGGGCCACCAGGCTGACCAGGCGGGCCTTCTCCCTGGCCCACGGCCCAGGCACGGTGACGACACGGTCGCTGGGCGTCTGGCGGGTGCCCGCCGGGGGCAGCGCGTCGATGCCGTACTTGGCCATCAGGGCCGAGGCCGCCGCCATGAACGTGGCGCGCTCGTGCTCGTTGTCGGTGCGTTCGGCCTTGGCGAGCAGCTTCCTGACGCGTTCGAGCGTGCGCTCCCGCAAGCGTGCTCCTCCAGGACGTGCTCAGGACTTGGTCGTCAGCACCCGCCCGTCGTCGTCGATGGCCGGGAAGGCGCCGGTGTCGATGATGCCGTGCTGCTGGTACAGCGCCTCGATGAGGGCGTGGGCCCGCGGCTCCAGCTTCCACAGGGCACGATACTCGCGCGCCGTGGCCAGCGAGATGCCGATCTCGTGGGCGATGTCCACCGTGCGCGGCACGATGCCCTTGGCGATCTGGCGGTCCCAGAACTCGCGGGCGGCCCGCATGCGCGCCGCCCGCTCGGCCGTGCTGAGCACCTGCGGGGTGGTGTCGAGCACCATGGCGTCCTCGTCCTCGTCGCGGACGAGCTCGGCCAGCGCGGGCGGCAGCGCGGGCCGGGCGGGCACCGGGTGGTGGTCCGCATGGGGCTCCCACGGCACGCGGGGGTCGGCGTCGATGAGCGCGGAGGTGTTGTAGAGGGCGGCGATCTGGGCGAGCAGCGCCTCTTGACGGGCCGGGTCGACGGCCAGGCCGGTGTGCTCGACGGCCTGGTCCATGGCCTTGTCGAGCTTGGCGAGGGCCTGGCGCATCTTGCGCTCGGAGGCGCCGTTATCGCGCAGCGCCTTGGCGCGCTTGGCCGCGAGCGCGACCCTGGTGAGCCTGCGGTGCGCGTCGACCTCGCTGGCCGTACGGTCGCTGACCTCGGCCAGGCCCAGCCTGACCAGCAGCCGCTCGGGCGTCAGGCGCCAGTTGATGCGGCCGGTGCCGCGGATGCGGTGGCGTTCGATGGCCATGCCGCGCTCCCACAGCCAGGCGGCCACCAGCGGGGCGGCGAGCCGGAACACGGCCTCGGCCAGGCTGCGGGCGTCCATGCTGGACAGTACGGCGGTCAGGCAGGTCAGCACCCACACGGCGATGCCGTCGATGCCGGCGGAGAAGTTCTCGCGCATGTTGCGGCGGGCGCGTACGGCGGAGGTGATGATCGCGACCTCGATGAACGCGAACAGCAGCAGCCGCAGCGGGCCGTCGAGGCCGAGCACGTCACCGGAGAAGCGCCACATGCCCTGCGCGGACACGCCCGTGGCGATGGACGCGGCCACGACGGTGAGCACGTCCTCGACGGGCCGGGGGGCGACGTAGCGGGCGAACAGCCATGAGACGGCGCGCCAGGCGATGCGCGCCACCAGGAACGCGAGGACCAGCCCGATGAGGGCCAGCAGCGTGAAGACGGCCGTGGGGAGCGGCTTCTCTGTGACGAAAGCGGTGATTTCCTCGAATGTCGGCATCTGTCACTATCCGTGAGGCTCGAACTCCGGCTCTATGCGACGAGATCATCGCAGAATGTCGCCATCTTGTACGCCAAACAGCGCCTGCCGCCCCTTTTCTCCCACCTTTCCCTACCTTTGCAATCACCAGACCCGACTGGGACAACCCTTTCCACTCCTTAGACGGGACGAGAGCGGCAGCCCTCTCCGCCCCTCGCACTCGTCGGTCTCGGGTGCTGTGTGTGTTGGAGGGAGGAGACGCGACCCTTGCCCACGCCTGAGGTGCCGGGGAGGGAGAGGCCGAGGCCCTTGCCCACGTCCGGGGTGAGGGACGGGGCTTTTGCCCACGTCCGGGGTGAGGGACGGGGCTCTTGCCCACGTCCGAAGTGCTGGGGGAGACGGCCCTTGTCCACACCTGGAGCGCTGAGGGGACCCGGGCCTTGCCCGTGCCTGGAGCGCTGGGGGACGCGGCCCTGCCCACGTACGGAGTGCTGGGGTCCTTGTCCGTGCCTGGAGTGGGCGTGCGGGTGGGGAATGGGGGCTGGGTCGATCCTGTCCTTGATCGAGGAGGGGCCGGGGCGACGGGGCCGTACCCGATCGCTTACGGAGAGAGGTTCATGATCGGCTTTGGTCGGGGGGCTCGTCGAGGGGGTGACATGTAAATTCGTCCTTTTGGAGGGGCCCGTCGAGCGCTTCAGGTGGCAGCATCTACGAAAGGGATTTATCCCGACATTGTGTGATGTAGTGCAGCAGGACGGATATCGATGGCAGAGACAGACGACTTCCCGCTCGTTCAGTTCATGCGCGACGGCTTCGACCCCGTGGACGAGCTCGGCCGCATCCGCGCGGAACACCCGGTGTTCCCGATGCAGATGCCCGGCGACCAGACCGTGTACCTCGTCACCCGCTGGGAGGACGTACGCGCCGTCCTCGGCGACCACGAGCGCTTCAGCAACGACTTCGCCGGGGTGATCGGACTCGGCTCCAACCAGGAGGACCCGGGCGGGCTCGGCTTCCGCGACCCACCCGAGCACACGCGGCTGCGCAGGTACCTCACGCCCGAGTTCACGATGCGGCGGCTGCGCAGGCTGGAGCCCAGGATCGAGGCCCTGGTCGCGGAGTGCCTGGACCGGATGGAGGCCAAGGGCGCCGAGGTCCTGCCGGTCGACCTCGTCGAGGAGTTCGCGCTGCCCATCCCGTCGCTGGTGGTGTGCGAGCTGCTCGGCGTCCCGTACGGCGAGCGGGCCGCGTTCGAGAAGATCAGCCGCGACCGGTTCGACCTCAGCGCGGGGCCGGAGGCGTCGCTGCAGGCGATCAACGACGCGATGACGTACCTGACGGACCTCGTGGCCAGGGAGCGGCGCGACCCGGGCGACGGGCTGCTCGGCCAGCTGCTGCGCGAGCACGGCGACGAGCTCGACGACCGCACGCTCGCCAGCATGGCCGACGGCCTGCTGACCGGCGGCCACGACACGAGCACGAGCATGCTGGCGCTCGGCACGCTGTGGCTGCTGCGCAACCCGGAGCAGGCGGCCAAGGTGCGCGAGGTCGACGGCTACGTCGTGGACGTGGTCGAGGAGCTGCTGCGGTACATGACGGTCGTGCAGGTCGCCTTCCCGCGCTTCGCCCGCGACGATCTGGAGCTGCACGGCGTGCAGATCAAGAAGGGCGAGATGGTGCTCTGCTCGCTGGTCGGCGCCAACCGCGACCGCGCCCTCGGCGACGACATGGACCAGGTGCGGCCTGGCCGTGACACGGCGGGCTCCCATCTGGCGTTCGGCCACGGCATCCACCGCTGCATCGGCGCGCCGCTGGCGCAGATGGAGATGCGGATCGCCTTCCCTGCGCTGCTGCGCCGCTTCCCCGGCCTGCACGTCGCCGGCGAGGTGCCGTTCCGTGAGCTCGCCATCGTGTACGGCGTCAAGGAGCTGCCCGTCGCCTGGTAGGTCAGCATGCGGCCGCCTGGGGGCACGTGCTCCGATCAGGCGGCCGCGCGGCCTGATCGCCTGGGGCGATCAGTGATCCGGAGGTGTCGGGAAGGGTCCTACCCTTGACGACGTGACCGTCCTGATCGATCCGCCCCAGTGGCCCGGGCCGCGCGGCCTGATGTGGTCGCACCTCGTCAGCGACAGCTCGCTGGAGGAGCTGCACGACTTCGCGGCCCGCCTCGGGGTGCCGTCGCGGGCGTTCGACCGTGACCACTACGACGTGCCGGAGACCGTCCACGCCGAGGCGGTCGCCCTGGGGGCGGAGGCGGTGAGCTCGTACGAGCTGCTACGGCGTCTGATCGCCGCCGGGCTGCGCCGCCGCAAGCGTCGCTAGCTCGGCCGTCATGTTGGCTCGGGCCCGGTCCTCCCACAACGCGCGCGCCCGCGCCGTACGGAACAGCCGGGGTGTGGCGAGCAGACGGCGCAGCACCTGCGCGCGGCCCTCGGCGAACAGGTCGTCGGGCACGTGGGCGTACTCCTTCCTGACGGCGGCCGCGTAGGCGGCGTACCCGGAGGTGCCGAGTACGGACAGGTCGGCGTCGCAGAGCACCGCGCCGTCGCGGTCGTCCGGTTCCACCCGGTCGTGCGCGGCGGTGAGGCGTACCAGCCTGGCCACCTCGGCGACGCGTTCCGCGGGCACGCCGCACCTGGGCAGCCTCGCCTGCGCGAGCTGGGCGCTGCGCTCCTCGTCCCAGCCGGGCCTGCCGTCGTAGACGGCGTCGTGGAACCAGGCCGCGAGCCGCACGGCCGTCTCGTCGCGGGCCTCGCCTGCGATCCCGTCGAGCGCCGTGAGGACAGCGGCGAGGTGGTCGAGGGTGTGGTAGCGGCGGTGCGGCTCCGACCAGCGGGCGATCAGCTCCGCCCCGGTGGCGAGCGAGGCGGGCGAGCGGCCCGCCGGCGCGGTCCAGTCGTCGATCATCTGTTCACCGTACGCCCCCGCTGGTAGCGTCGCCGGTATCGGGACGACAGCACGGGAGCCGCGGCGCCTGCCTCGCTGGCGGGAGCTGGTGCCGCTCATGCCCGGGTGGCCCCGCTGGTCGCGGTCGAGCCGGATCGCCACCGCGGCCGACGTCGCCGATCTACGGAGGCTGGCGCTGCGGCGCGCTCCGCGCATGGTGTTCGACTACGTCGACGGCGCGGCCGAGGGCGAGCTGGCGATGTCCCGGTCGAGGGAGGCGTTCGCCCGGGTGGAGTTCCGTCCCCGGGTGCTGCGCGACGTCTCGGCCGTCTCCACCGAGGTCGAGATCCTGGGGCGGCGCGTCACGATGCCGGTCGTGCTCGGACCGACCGGTTTCACCGGGATGATGCACCGCGTGGGCGAGCCCGGGGTGGCGCGGGCGGCCGCGAGCGCGGGGGTGCCGTACACGCTGTCGACGATGGGCACGACGACGGCGGCCGGGGTCGCCGCGGCGGCGCCTGGCGGGTGGAACTGGTTCCAGCTGTACGTGGTGCGCGACCGCGCCCGCAACCTGGAGACGCTGTCCATGGCCCGGCAGGCCGGCATGGACGTGCTGGTGCTGACCGTCGACGTGCCGGTCGCAGGGGCGCGGCTGCGCGACGTGCGCCACGGGCTGACGATCCCGCCCACGCTGCGCTGGCGCAGCCTGCTGCAGGCGGCGCGGCGACCGGCATGGTGGTTCGACCACCTGACCGGCGAGCCGCTGAGGTTCGCCACCATGGACGACGCGCCGCCCGACATCGCGGGGCTCACCAACCTGATGTTCGACCCGTCGGTGACCGTGCGCGACCTGGAGTGGATCCGGTCGGCCTGGGACGGGCGGCTGCTGGTCAAGGGCGTGCAGCGGGTCGACGACGCCCAGCAGCTCGCGGCCATGGGGGTCGACGGGATCGTGGTGTCCAACCACGGCGGGCGCCAGCTCGACCGCGCCGTGACGCCGCTGGAGCTGCTGCCCCACGTGGTGGAGGCGGTGGGCGACCGTACGGAGGTCTTCATGGACGGCGGCGTGCGCACCGGGGCCGACGTGGCCGCGGCGGTGGCGCTCGGGGCGCGGGCCTGCTTCGTCGGGCGCGCCTACCTGTACGGCCTCATGGCGGGCGGCGAGCCGGGGGTGCGGCGGGTGCTGGAGCTGTTGCGCGCGGAGCTGGTCCGTACGCTGCAACTGCTCGGCGTGACCGGCGTCGACGGCCTCGGCCCCGATCTCGTACGGCTGCGCTGAGCGAGGTTCGCTCCCGATCGGCATGACGCGTATCTGACGACCGCCATGGTCGCTCTGGTGCTCACAGGCCCGTCCTGTGAGAGGAGACCGCTATGGCGTCCGGAGAGTTCCACCTCATGAAAGTGCCGGCCGAGCAGCTGGCAGGGGTGGTCCACGGCCAGGTTGTCGACCCCGGCGCGCAGCCGACCAAGGTGGTGCGGCGGGGCGAGGGCTGGACCGTGGACGTGAGCTGGGAGGTCACCGGCGAGCTCGTCGACTGGCTGGCGGGCCGGTGGCGGCTGGAGGTCATCGCGGACCTGGTGGGCGGTGGCGAGTCGCGGCACCCGTCGCCGCCGGTGGAGCTGACGTTCACGCCTGGCTCGGGACGCTACACGGCCTCGATCCCCATGCGGGGGCTGCTCGCTCCCGGCACCTATGACCTGGTGGTCAACCTCACCACGACGACGGCCGCGGGCACCGCGGGGGCGCTGGGCGGCTTCGTCGTGATCAGCAAGCTGATGGTGACGGAGTGACCACCGCCGGATCGTGCCGCCCCAGGGCCGTCCCCGGGGCCGTCCCTGGGGTCGCCGCTGGGGCGGCACGATCCGGACTTCTCAAATCTGGCAAGAGTCCTGCAAACGGGTCGCAAGCCGCGATTCCTAGGCTCCTGCCCTGGCGGCTGGACGGGCCGCCGCGTGTTGACACCGCTGTGTCCGGCGCCACCGGGCACCGGCGAACGGGAGACCCCACATGCCCGACCCTGCGCTCACCGCGGACGACGTGCTGCGCATCGCGGCCTACCAGGGCCGCGGCCCGGCGCTCGAGGCGATGGTCATCGCCTGGAGCTACCACCGCGTGGCCGCCGACCTCGCCACGCGCCTCGGCACGGAGACGAACAACTGGTACTGCTACGCCGCCTGGACGTCCAAGGCCATCGGCGAGAGCCTCGACCTGTCGCCCGCCTCGCCCTTCATCGAGGACTTCGGCCGGCGGCTGCGGGTGCCGAAGCGGCTGCGCGGGCTGTTCCGGGCCGCGCTGCTCACCCTGCTCGGGCCCAGCTACCAGCTCGGGCTGGCGCTGGCCAACCGCGCGATCTTCCTGGAGACCGCCGGCCTCGCGGCGAACCTGTGGCAGGACGCCCCCTGCCGCCTCCTCAAGGTCAGCCCCGACCTGACGCCGGCGCCGCCGCGCTTCCTGTCGGACCTGCTCTCACCGGCCGACCCCCGCTACCTGAGGGACGCCGTCGAGCTCATGCGGGAGGCGGCGCGGACCTCCGACCCGCGGGCCAGGGCCGAGCTGATGCTGGGCGCCAACATCGCGCTGTCGGCGTACGAGCAGGCCCGCGCCCAGGCGGCGCTGGAGCTCGTGCTCTACCGGCCGGTCCGCTGGCTGACCCGGGTGTCGTGGCGGTCGCTGCGCTCGCTGGTCACCCGCCGCCCGTTCGCCCGCCTGCGCCTGTACGCCGCCGCCCACGCCGACCAGCCGTGGCTCACCCGCACGCTGGAGAGCCTGTGGTCCTCGCTCTACACCCGCCACTTCTTCGCGGTGCGCACGCCGCTCAGCGACATCCGGGTGGGCCGGCCGCTCACCGCGCCCGAGGGCGTCGACATGGACCAGGCGTGGGCGCCCATCCGCGACGAGCGGGTGCGCAAGCTGGCCGAGGAGTTCGTCACCGACGACCGGCAGGCGTCCACGGCCGGGGTGTCCGACTGGGTGTCCTACCGCGACCGCATGCGGTTCATCGTCAGCTACTTCCGCGTCTACCAGCGGGTGAACGCCCTCTACTCGGCGCCCTTCGCCCAGGACGTCGCCGACCGGCTGGCCGAGGAGATGGCGCGGGGCACGGTGCCCGAGCCGATGAGCGGGGGCGGGCTCTATCGTTACCCGTCGCGGACCACCGACCCGGACGCGTACGAGATGGCGCACTTCGACTTCGCACCGTTCCTGGAGGCGATCCCGCTTGACCCGGCGGCGGAGTAGTCAGTCGAGGAAGTCCCTGGTGATCTCGCGGTCCTGGAGCAGGCCCCTGAGCCTGGCGAAGCAGCGGGCGCGGGTGGGCCCGATGCTGCCGACCGGCCTGCCCAGCCTGCGCGCCACGTCCACGTAATGCGGTTCGGAGGTCTCGGTGAGCGCTCTGAACAGGACCCGCTGCGCCGGCGGCAGCTCGTCCACGAGTTCCTCCAGCGTGCCGGCCAGCCAGATCCTGGCCAGTTCGCGGTCGACGTCGTCGGTGCCGCCGAGCGAGTCGAGGTCGGGGATGCAGATCTCCCTCGTCCGCCGGGTGAGCTTGAGCCCTTCGCGGAAGGCGATCGTGGCGAGCCACCCGGCGAAGCGGTGGCCGTCGGTGACGCTGCCGAGGTTCTGCCAGGCGAGCAGCCAGGTGGTCTGCAGGACGTCCTCGGCGTCCTCCGGCCGGAGCCTGAAGCGGCGGACGCGGCCCCGCAGCATGGGGCTGAACTCCTCGACCAGCTGCTCCCAGGCGACGGGGTCGCCCTCCTTCGCGGCCGCCACGAGAGCGGCCGTGTCGGTGTGCGCGGCGTCCGGGCGCGCGACGGTGTCCACGTGCATGTCGATCTCCCTGCCGGCCGGACACTCGGGGGGTCATCTCCGGACGGCTCCCCCACCGTGCGCCCGGTGACCGGGCTGGGCTGTCTCGGGCGTGACAGTCCGGATGTGGCGTTCGTCACAGAGGAAAGATCAGTTCCGCCCTTCTGTCGGCCGGGTGCGTGCGGCCTAAAGTTCTCGCATGAACGCGCGCAGCGGGCCGCACGACGCCGAGCGGGTCGCCGCCGTGCTGTCGCGGACGTCGCTGTTCCGCGTCCTCGAGGAGGACGGCATCCGCGACGTCGCCAGGGCCGGGCTGTCGCGCCGCTACCGCCAGGGCGAGACCATCCTGCGCCAGGGCGACCCTGGCGAGTCACTGTTCGTGCTGCTGGACGGCCTGGCGAAGGTGGTGTTCACCACCGAGCACGGCGCCGAGATCGTCCTCAACATGCTGGAGGGCGGCGACGTCTTCGGCGAGCTGGCGCTGCTCGACGGCTCGCCGCGCTCGGCCTCGATCGTCACCACCCGGCCTGCGTGGGTGTTCGCGCTGCCCCGGGCCCGGTTCGTGGAGCTGATCCACGAGCACCCCGGCCTGACCGACGAGTTCCTGCGCCTGCTCGGCCGGATGGTGCGCAGGCTCACCGGGCAGGCGGCCGACCTCGCCTACCTCGACCTCGGCGGACGCCTGGCCAAGCTGCTGCTCCGGCTGGCCGACCGGAACGGCCGGCCAGGCGACGTGGTCGATCTGCCCGGGCTGACGCAGTCCGACCTCGCCGCGCTGGTCGGCGCGACGCGACCGGCCGTCAACCGGGCGCTGCAGTCGCTCGTGGCGCACCACCTCATCGCCGTCCACGGCCGGACGATCACCCTGCTGGATGTCGCCGCCCTGCGCAGACGGGGCGGCCTCTGACCGGATCTGGAGTGCGGGTCACATGAACGATCACGATGGACGCTGGCCGCAGGAGCGGTTCCGGCGGCTGCGGCAGCAGGCCGACCCGGAGATCGACAAGGTCGTCGCCGAGTACCTGCGGGCGCAGCCCGACGGCAGGAGCGCCCTCGACCTCGTCAAGGGCGTGGTCGAGGAGCTGGCGCTGGCCAAGCGGGAAGCCAGGGCGCCGTCGGGCGACCCTCCCGCGTCGCTGATCTTCGACGCGATCGACTTCGCCGCCGGCCTGCCCGCGTGGGGCGACGACAAGGAGCTGCTGGCCAGGGGCCAGGCCGTGTTCGCCGACTACGGGCTCTACCAGGCGGCCGCGCTGTTCTGCAAGTGCCTGCCGATGGCGTACGTGGAGGTGTCGAGCGCCAAGGTGCTGTACGGCGTCTCCAACCTGGCGACGCACAGCCTCACCCGCCGGGTGGCGGAGACCGGCCAGATGCTCGTGGACGTGATGGGCCTCAAGGCCACCGACAGCCTGCTGCCGGGCGGCCCCGGGCACACCACGGCGATCGGCCTGCGCATCCTGCACTCGTTCGTACGGGCGCTGGTGGACGAGCGCTTCGGCGACAGCTGGGACACCGCCCGGCACGGCCCGCCGGTCAACCAGGAGCTGCTGCTGGCCACGATCTTCGACTTCTCCGTCGTCACCTGGGAGGCGCTGAAGACCATGGGCGTGACGCTGACCCCCGAGCAGCGCGCCGCCCACCTGTACACCTGGAGCGTCTTCGGGCACATCATGGGCGTCGACGCCTGCCAGGACGGGCCCCTCACCCTGGCCGACGTCGATCCGGTCAGCCGCAGGCTGGGCCGCCTGTACGAGTCCAGCGACGAGGGCCGCCGCCTGATGGCCACGCTGCTGGCCGAGATGGAGGAGTTCATGCACCTCGGCTGGCGCAAGCTGCCGCGCAGCCTGGTGCACTGGGTGTTCCGCGACGCCGCGCACGGTGCCGACCGGGTGCCCGAGCTGCTCGGCGTGCCGAAGCCCGCGTGGTGGTGCACGGCGCTGTTCGCGGTGGCGCGCGCCGCCCACCGCCACGGCCGGCCGGCCGGTCCCGTGGACGTGGTGGTGCGCGGACTGGTCCGCCGGGTGGGCCGGCACATCGTCGTCGGCATGATCGACCGGCATTCCGACGGGCACGCGGCGTTCCGCATCCCGGAGGAGCTGGCGCGCGCCTGGCGCATCCGGCAGTCGGGCGTGGCGGTCAGGACCCGTACCGTCCGGCGGCGGGCCCGTGGCTTCTTCCGGGGCGCGGCGCGACGGCGGACGCCCGCCGAGCCGGGAGGGCCGCGCGCGTGAGCACCCCGCAGCCGCCCGGCACGCTCACCACCGCCACCATCCTGTTCACCGACGTCGTCAGCTCCACCGCGCTGCGCGTCAGGCTCGGCGAGGAGCGGGCCAACGTCGTCTTCCGCCGCCTGTACGAGTTGCTGCACTCGGTGGTGACGGCGAACGGCTCTACGTTCACCAAGAGCCTGGGCGACGGGCTGATGGCGGTGTTCGGCTCGGCCACGGCGGGGCTGGACGGGGTGATCGCGGTCCAGCAGGCGGTGGCCGACGAGAACGAGCGGGCCGCGGACCGGATCTCCGTCCGGGCGGCGCTCGCGGCCGGCGACGTGTGCTGGGGGCTCGACGACGTCAGCGGCCTGCCGACGGTCGAGGCGGCCCGCCTGGTCGCGGTGGCGGAGGGCGGCCAGGTGCTCTGCACCGACCTGGTACGGCGGCTGGCGCAGGGGCGCGGCAGGCACGAGTTCAAGGACCTCGGGCGGCTGCCTGGCAAGGGGCTGCGCGAGCCGCTGCACACGTACGAGCTGCACTGGCAGAGCGCCGCCCACCACCTGGGCGGGGCGCTCGCCCCGTGGCTGGACGAGGGCCACGTGCTGCCGTTCGTCGGGCGCGAGGAGGAGCTGCGGACGCTCGACTCCGCGCTCGCGGCGGCCGAGTTCGGCAGCGGGCTGGTGGTGCTCGAAGGCGACCCAGGGGCGGGCAAGACCCGTCTCGCCTCCGAGGTGGCCCGGCGGGCGCTCAAGCGGCAGTTCACGGTGCTGGCCGGGCGGTGCACGAATCCGGCGCGGCAGGCGTACGAGCCGATCGCCGGGGCCGTGGAGCGGCTCGCCCGCTCCTCGCCCGCGCTGCTCCTGCGCGCGGGCGTCGACCAGCGCTGCGGGCAGCTGGTCCGGCTCGCGCCGTCGCTGGGCGCGCCGCCGCTGTCGCTCCAGGTGCCGCCGGCCACCGAGCCGGTGTCGGAGCGGTACCACCTGATGGCCGCGGCCCGGACGTTGGTCGAGCGGCTGGCCGCGGTGCGTCCCGTGCTGCTGGTGATCGACGATCTGCAGTGGGCGACGCTGGAGTCGCTGCAGATGCTGGGCGCGCTCATGTGGGAGGCCGAGGCGCTGCCGCTGCTGGTCCTCGCCGTGTCGCGGCCCGTGCCGGTCGACTCCGCCGCGAGCGCGACCGGGCCCGAGCTGCACCGGCTGACCGCCGGCGCGCGGGTCGTCCAGGTGCCGGCCTTCCGTCCTGAGGAGGTGTCGCTCGCGCTGGACGGGGCGCGCGCGAGCGGCGACGCCGAGCTGCTGCACCGGATCACGGGCGGCAACGCGTTCCTCGTCAGCGAGGTGGTCAGGGAGCTGGCCGCGGGCCAGGAGCTGGACGCGCTGGCCGTGCCCGACGCGGTGACCCGCATGGTCGTGGCGCGCCTCGCGCAGCTGCACCCCGACGCCCGCGAGCTGGTGAGCCTGCTGGCCGTCGGTGAGCGCATGGAGTTCGCCGAGTTGCGCGCCGGGCTCGGGCTCGACGGCGTGGCGGGCGAGGCCAGGTTCGTGGCGGCGGTCGAGGAGGCGATGGGCGCGGGCCTGGTGACGACGCCGGCCAACGGCTCCTGCCAGTTCTCCCACGCGCTGACCAGGAACGCGCTGTACGCGACGCTGTCGCCGCCGCGCGCCGCGCTCCTGCACGGGCGGGTCGCCGACGCGGTGTGCGCCACCGACCCGACGGCGCTGCGGACGCGCCCGTACGTGGTCGCGGCCCATGTGATGGCCGCCGCCGAGCACGGCCGCGACCCGGCCAGGGTGAGCGCGGCGGTGGACGCCGGCGTGCGGGCCGCCGAGCACGCACTCGCCGGGCTGGCCCACCGCGAGGCGGTCGCCTGGTACCAGCGGGTGCTCGACCTGCTGGCCGACTTCCCCGCCACCACGCCGGAGCGGCGCGCCGAGCTGCTGGTGGAGTGCGGGCGGGCGATGTGGCTGGCGGGCGACCCGCAGGCCAGGCCGACCCTGCTGGAGGCGGCCGACCTGGCCAGGGAGCACGGGCGCGGCGACCTGATCGTCCTCGCCGCGCTCGGCGGCGACCGGGGGTTCTCCGGGGTCTCGGCCGCGCCCGACGAGCAGCGCATCGCGCTGCTGACCGAGGCGCGCCGGGTGGTCGACTCGACGGACGTCAGCACGCGGGCGCTGCTGGCCGCCATGCTGGCCTCCGAGCTCATCTGGGCTCCCGGCGGCGAGCGGCGCTTCGCGCTGAGCGACGAGGCGGTGGCGCTGGCCCGCAAGGCGGGCGACCCGCGCACGCTGGCCAGCGTGCTGGGGATGCGCAGCCTCACGATCGTCCCCGCGGACCCGCTGCACCAGCGGCACCGCGACGGCGACGAGATGCTGGAGGCGGCCCGGCGCACGGGCGACGACCTGGTGCTGTTCCACGCGTACGTGCAGCGCACTCCCCCGGTGCTCGACAGCGGCGACGCGGAGCGGGCGGGCGAGTTGCTCGACCGGGCAGGGGAACTGGCGCACCGGCTCGGGCAACCGCACCTCGACTGGCTGCTCGGCTACTCCAGGGCCGGCCTGACGCTCAT
Organism: Nonomuraea maritima; assembly: GCF_900100395.1. Lineage (GTDB taxonomy): Bacteria > Actinomycetota > Actinomycetes > Streptosporangiales > Streptosporangiaceae > Nonomuraea > Nonomuraea maritima. The sequence continues at coordinate 123,008 of NZ_FNFB01000004.1, forward strand.
GCGCGGCGACCTCGCGCAGGCCGAGGCGGAGGCGGAGGCGGCCATGCGGCTGGGCTCCGAGATCGGCCGCAGGCTGGAGGCGGTCGCGATCTACTCCGAGCAGATCGCCGAGATCCGGCGGCTGCAGGGGCGGCTGTGGGAGCTGCGCGACCGGCTGCGCCGCGCGGCGCTCGCCCCGCGCGTCGACCCGGTGCACGCGGTGCTGCGCTACCTGTGCGAGCTGGACGACGAGGAGGCCGCGCCGCTCCTCGACCGCATCCTGGCGGCCGGCGGGGCCGAGCCGCCGCGCAACATGGCGCACCGGCCGGCGCTGGACAACCTCGCCGTCGCCGCCTCCCGGCTGGGACGCGCGGACCTGGCCGGACGCCTGTACGACGCGCTGTCCGGCGAGGGCGAGACGTTCGGGCACGGCACGGTGGCCCACCACTGCGGGCACCACTACCTGGCGCACCTGTGCGTGGCGGCGGGCGACCGGGAGCGCGCCGCCGGGCACTTCGAGGCGGCGGCGGAGGTGCACGAGCGGCGCGGGGTGCCGTTGATGCTGGCCGAGTCGCTGCTCGACTGGGCCGACCTGCTCGACGAGGGCGGCACGGCCGGGCCGGACCCGGCCGACCTGCGCGCGTGGTGCCGCGGCCTGCTGACCGGCCGCGGCGCCGTACTGCTCGAACGCCGCCTGCACTGACCGGACGGCCGGCGGTTCAGAGGGCCAGTGGTTCAGAGGGCGACTGGTTCAGAGGGCCAGGGTGCGGCCCGCTTCGACGGCCTCCCGCACGCTCCTGGCCAGGGTCTCCTCCAGGGCCTCGCCCTGGGCCTCCAGCGCCCGTACCGCGTCCTGGTCGTGGGTACGGGCGAGCAGCGCCCGGTACTTGTGGTTGTTGTCGAGCGCCTCGCGCGCCCGCAGGGCCGCGTCCGCCTCCTGGACGCGGCGGGCGTACCGCTCCAAGCTCTCCACCCGGGAGGTGACGGCGGCCAGGGAGCGGCGCAGCGCCTCCTGCTGCGGCTCCAGCACGGCCTCCAGCTCGGGCGTCACGAGCCCGTGCCGGGCGCGGTCCTGCTCCTCCTGGAGGGACGCCTGGGTACGCAGCAACACGGCGATCTCCCAGATCTGGCGCGGGAGCACCACCTCGTTCGCCAGGCCGTCGAGCATCCTGTGGCGCATGGCCAGCGAGGCGTAGACCGAGGTCACAGCCCGCCTGGCGCGTTCCAGCAGGGCGCGGGCGGGCGGCGGCAGCTCCCGTACCAGGACGAGCCTTTCCGTGAGGACCGCCCGGTCGGCCCTCACGCCGAGCCACGGGACGAAGGAGTCGATGACAACCAGGCGCTCCTCCTCCGTCAGGTCGGGGTCGGCGACGAAGTCGACGGTCCGGCGGACGTGGTCGCGCTCCCTGGCGAGCAGGCGGCGCTCCTCGGCGGCGTCCTCCCTGCGGCGCAGCAGGTCGTACGTGAGGACGAGCCCGCACGGAGCCGCGAGGACCGCCACCAGGGCGATGACCGGGCTCGCGAACCCGGCCACCGCACCGAGCACGGCGACGACCACCAGGACCGACACGCAGAGCGCTGCCGTGGCAAGCGCATGGCCGCCGCTCTTGGCCACACCGTCCCCCTCAACGCGAGTTCACGAAGTGCCCTGAGAGTTCACAATAAACCGCGATATCCGGGGGATCGCTAGAATCTGCCGACTTGCGATGGCTGCGGGGTCAGCGGAGGTAGGAAGCGCCGTTCAGGTCGATGATCGTGCCGCTGGCCCACTCGGCCTCGGGAGAGGCCAGGTAGAGCACGGCTCCGGCGATCTCCTCTGCGCGGGCCACCCGCCCGAACGGGCTCTGCGCCCGGATCGCGTCGCCGCGCGGAGCCTTGAGGTGCTCGTTCGTCATGTCCGTCTCGACGAAGCCGGGCGCCACCGTGCCGACCGCGATGCCGCGCGGCGCGAGGGCGATGGCGAGCGACTGGCCGAGCGCGTTCATCCCGGCCTTGCTCGCCCCGTACGCCGGACTGTCGGGTTCGCCACGGAAGGCGCCGCGCGACGAGACGTTGATCACCCGGCCGCCGGGGGGCATGTGGCGCAGCGCGCACCAGGTCACGTTCGCCGCGCCGACCAGATTGACGTCGAGGGTGCGCCGCCACGCCTGCTGCCACTCCTCGTACGTGGTCTCCGTGACGGGGTGGTGCAGGAACAGGCCCGCGTTGTTCACCAGGACGTCGATCGCGCCGAGCGCCTCGGCCGCCTCGTCGACCATCCGGCGCACCTGCTCGGCGTCGGCGACGTCCGCGCGGACGATCGTGTGCCCCTCCCCGGGCAGTTCGGCGAGCAGGCTCTCGGCCTCCTTCGCGGAGTCGCGGTGATGAATCGCGACCCGGTCCCCGCGAGCGGCGAACGCCGCCGCGACCGCCCGCCCGATTCCCCTCGACGCCCCGGTGACAAGTACTGCACGTCCACTCATCCCCCGCACACTAGAGGATCACGTACGGGCATCCCCCGCCGGGGCCTTCCCCGCATCTTCGCCCGTCTCCTGGGTAGCGGCGAGCGGATGCGGATCGAGGACTGGTTCCTCGCAGAGGACGAACGCGACAATCCGGCCACCGCTCTGGCTCCCTGGACGTCGGGCAACGAGGTGCGCCCCCTGCTCCACGGCTCGACGTACGACGCCGAGCTGCTGGCCTGCCTGGAACGCCTCGGCGAGGGCGACTCCCTGATGTTCGCTCACTGGCGCGGCGACCCCGACGAACGCCTCTCCCCCGATGGGCCGACCGTGGGCACGGCCCTCGCGCGGACGGCCGGGCGCGGTGCGTACGTACGCGGGCCCATCTGGCGCTCACACCTCGACCTGCTGCGCTTCTGTCGTGGAGGGGCCCTCCACGACTGGTCAGCTCACCTCGTGCGACAACGAGGCTGGGTTCAGGCGGATCAGGGTGATGCCGTACGCGATGATCCAGGCAACCCACATCAGCCAGCCGGCGAGGCCAAGGAGGCCGAGGGGGCCGGTGTGGTCGATGACCAGGGGGGTGAGGGTGGCCGAGCCGAACAGCAGCGCGGCCGATGCCAGCCCCAGGGTGCCATGCCACGGCCGGATGAGACCGGCGCGCAGGCCGGCGACGGACAGGCCGATGAGGGCGACTGCCAGGAAGGTGCCGTTGAGGGTGAACAGCGCGTCGTGCAGGACCCACAGTCCCCCGGCTGTGGCGCTGTCGCGCGCGGCCGTCGACGTGAGAGCGAGGCGGGTCGCGATGACCGCGGCGAAGGTGGCGTTCTGCAGTGCCAGGCCGGTGAACCCGAACAGTGACCACGCCTCGCCCCGGCCGCGTTCGAAGCGCCGCAGCGCGGAGACGGCGCCCGCGCCGAACAAGGTGGCCAGCAGCCAGGCGGAGGGAGTGAGCGCGGACGCGATGGCCACGATATCGCCCTCGGTGCCGAAGAACGCGTTGACCTCGCCGATCTCGGCACCGGTGAGCGGCAGGCCGGCGGGCACCATGATCGCGTTGGCGAGGACGATCGTGACGGCGAAGCCAAGGGCGGCGATGCCGGTGAGTCGAGAGAAGTCCATGACTGCCTCCGTATTCACGTTTGACGTGGTAGGGGCGAGCGCATGCCCTGAATTGCCATATGTAGAGACAACGGGCTGTGGTGCTGGCGGCCGCCGCGCGCTGATCAGGCGGTGCCTGCCGCGCAGACCAGGACGAAACCGATCAGCAGCAGCCAGGAGCGCACGCCCTGGAAGACCTCCCAGCGGCGGCGGGTCCGTTCCCATCCGGCGGGCGGGTGCGCCGGGTCCCAGCGTCCGGTGGCGATGTTGATCGGGACGTTGACGGCGACGGTGAACCCCACCGCGACGGCGAACGCGACCACCGCGGACCAGGCGAGCCACCCGGGCCCGCTGCCCTCGATCGCGACGGCCACCGCGAGCACCACGCACAGCGTCATCCCGACCGGCATGACCCGCCCGAATGTCTTGAGCAGGCCCTTCTCGACGGTGATGCGTTCGGTGCCGGGCAGATGGCGCAGCACAGGATGGACGAAGGCATAGGAGCCGAACTCGGAACAGGCGACGAAACCGGTGACGGCCAGTGTGACGAAGACGAGCAGGTTCACGGCGACTCCGCGGGTAGTGGCCTCGACGGCGATGCGGCCCGCACAGCGGTCAACGCCGTCTCGATCAGCGCATCGGGCTCGGGCCATGGCATGTCGGGTTTGGTGATGCGCAGGTCAATGGCGCCGTGCAGGGAAGCCCACAGCTCTGTGGCCAGCACGAACGCCGCACCGCGGCGGGCGGGCGACAGGCACGCGCTGACCGCATCGACCAGTACCTTGTAGGAGGCCGCGCCGGGATGCGCAGCGCCGGGCTCGAGCCCCAGCCCGGCCGGGCCCGCGTTCATGGCGCTGAACAGCACCCGGTAGTGCCCCGGCTGCTCCAGACCGCTCCGGACGTACGCCCTGGCGATCGCCTCGAGCCGCGCGACGGGGTCGCCGGCGGCGGACACGGCGGCGCTTTCGAGCTGCTCGGTGAACTCGGCGAACCGCTCGGCGATGACAACACGCAGCAACGCCTCCTTGTCCGGGAAGTGCCGGTAGACCGAGGGCGCGGTGACGCCTGCGGCGGCGGCGACGGCCCGCATGGTGAGCGCGTCGGCGTCGCCGAGCTGCGCCAGCAGGTCGGCGGCCACCCGGACCACCACTTCACGCAGCTCGTGCCCGGTGCCACGGCGCCTGCGGTGCGTTGCGGTCATGGGGTGATGGTCTCGCCGTCCAGTAGCACGCGGACCAGAACCCGGCCGCTCGCGATAGCCGCGTGTACGTCTGCGGTGTCCGGGGTGCCGTCCGCGCCGACCCGGACCCGCGCCCAGCGCCCGTACGCGCGGTGGTCACGCACGAGTGCGGTGAGCGCCTCGGCCACAACAGTGGGCTCGCGCACCGCCTCGGCCACCGCCGCGACCCGGCGGCCCCGCAGCCGCAGCTCCACCGGCCCCCCGCCGTCGAAGTTGCGCCACCACCCACTCCTCGTGGTGATCAGCAGCTCGCGGTCACGCTGGAGGTAGTTGACGGGGGTGACGTAGCGGACGCCGCTGCGGCGCCCGGTGAAGCTCAGCAGGAGACTCCTCCGGCTCATCATCGGGTGCAGCGGTGAGGACAGGATCGCGGCCGGGATCCAGTTGCGCGGCGATGGGGTGGCCATCAGACGACACCGCCGGGGCGCGGCACACCCAGCCGCCGTCCCATCTCGTCGGCCAGCGCTTGCAACGTCGCGAGCGGCCGGACGAACAGCGTGAGATCCGAGATCCGCTCGTCCCGGTCCTGGCGGGCGACGAGCAGCCCGTCGGCCCGGCCGGGGTGGCCCGCGACCTGGGCGCCGAACATCAGAACCGAGGTGTCGCCGACGCCGCCGATGGTCGCCGACACCTCGATGTCGTGCAGCTCCCCGTCGAGTACAGCCCCGCTGATGTGAGACGCGGCACCGGCCCCCTTGATCGGCTCGTCGTGCACCGCGACCCGCGAGATGACGTCCTCGGCCAGCACCACGGATACGGCAGTGGCGTCCTCCGCGGCGAGCGCCCGTTTCAGCTGATCCAGCACGGCTCCCCCTCCAAGTAGGTTAACGACCGTTATGGTAACGTACGTTAACGTATTTTTGCAGTGCGGGCCCGCGGACGAGTCAGCGGGCGCCGTCCGAAGCTCACCGAGGACCAGGCACCGGCGGCCAGGCGCCGCTCGACACGCGCACAAAGGCGGGCGGCGCGCACCACCAGGAGTTCGTCGTCCTGCGCCACTACCGCGACCCCGCCCGTGACGTGGCCTTCGCCGGCGGCATCGACCTGTGCCACGGCCGCCGTGACGACGCCTCCCACGAGGGCGACCCGCAGCCCTCCCCCATGCCCCACGCGTACGGCGAGAACCATCGGGGCACGCCGGTGTACGTCCACGCGAAGGCGTGCGTGGTGGACGACGTCTGGGGCTCGGTCGGCTCCGACAACGTCAACCTGCGGTCGTGGACGTACGACTCCGAGCTGAGCTGCGCCGTCCTCGACGCCCGGGAGGACCCGCGGCCACCGCACGGCGCGCTGCGGTTCGCCCGGGACCTGCGGCTGGATCTCATGGCGGAGCACCTCGACCTGCCGGACGGACGGCGTGACGAGCTGTGCGACCCGGTGGCGGCCTTCGACGCGTTCGCCCGTTCGGCCGCGGCGCTGGACGCCTGGCACCGTCGCGGCCGCGTGGGGCCCCGCCCGCCCGGCCGCCTGCGGACGCACGCCGCTCCCCATCTGTCACGGGTTCGGAAACTGCTCGCGATGCCGCTGTACCGCTTCGCGGTCGATCCGGACGGCCGTCCGCCAGATTTGCGACGCTCGCGAGACTTCTAGCCAATACGGCTGCCGCATCCTTTTTGGCAATGATCCGCAATCCTGAATAGCGACCGGATCGATTCACCCCATGGACGGAAATTCCATAGCTCGATCTTCGGTATGTGAGCTTGCTCACATACCGCTAAATCCATTCTCTTGGGACGATCAATCAGAAGATCGGACAAGGCGGCATTACGGTTATCAAGTGGACCTTGGAGCATGATCCCGAAACTCGGCATCAAATCCCCGCACTGATGCTTCACACCGCCGCATCCAGCGAGCCAAGCGTCGCGATCACGCGACCCCTGCGGCGGGGACGTGCCGCGACGGCGCGCCTTCGGCCACCTGGCACCGCGCAGCGATGGCACAGCCCTCGGCTCCTGCGGCGACCTCAGTTCTCACGCGGGTCGACGACCGGCGGCCCCCTTCCCGGCCCTCGCCGGCCCCGCAGCGGCGAGACCTTGCGGGAGAGCACGGCAGCACGGCGGACCACCCGGCAGAGGAGCCCTGACAGGGTCTTACGAGAAGCCGGCCGGCGCGAGCGCCTCACACCCGGCCCCATGGCCCTGGTGGGGTTCGGGCGTCCTGGCGTCACGGCCCCAGGCGGTTCTCCGGCATGCCACGGAGATCGGTCGGTCCGGATACGCCGAGAGGCCGGTCCTTTGGGACCGGCCTCTCGGCGATGGTGGGCGATACTGGGATCGAACCAGTGACCTCTTCGGTGTGAACGAAGCGCTCTCCCCCTGAGCTAATCGCCCGCCCTTGCCGGCTCCTTCGCGGTGCCGACGGGGAAAACCATACCGCACTCCGGCACCTGCTGGCGAAGCGAAGTCCTCCGGACGCGATCTCCGCAGGCCACGACGCCCGTCCGGACGGCGGACAGACCGTCCCGCCGCCCACCCGGACAACCCGAGGACCGTCCCAGGAGACCGGGCGGACGCCTCCCGAAGGCGACCGAGCGACCCGCCCCCCGTACCGGACGACACGCGACCCGCCAAGGGCGTCTCCGCGGCCGGCCTGTCACCCGCCCCGCGCGGCGGAGGGCCCGTCTCGCGGCCGGGGCCCCGCCGTCGAGGCGCGGGAAGGGCGAAGTTTCCCGGGTCGCGACGCGGCCGGAGATCCTCGCGGAGGCGGCGCCAGAGGGATTCGGGTGAAACGCGGCGGTTGCCCATCGGCACGGCGGGTGGGTGGCATACCATCGTCCTGTCCCGGAAGGCTGCGGCCACGATCTTTACGCGAGAAACGTTCATGGAGGAGCCGTCCGGGGCAGGCTCCAGAGCACGCAAAACCCTTGCAAATACGACCCGATTGATGCCGTTTAGCCAGGTAGATGCCTAAATGTCCAGCTGTGATGTGCGTTACAGAAGGCCCCGGAAGCGGAATCTTTCCTACGGGTTTCTTCGTTCCGCGTCATAGCTCAGGACGAAGTCCGTCAGAGCAGCGAAAGCCCCGAAGAGGGGACCTACGACGAAAAGGTTTGGCTGACGATGAACAGCACCACCGTCTCCGCCGAGCTTGGCCTTCGGCTTGTGGTCCCCGACCGGACAACCGTCCCCCTGCTCGCCGGACTGAGCTACACAGCCGACGACCCGTATGCCATCCGTATGGCTTTCCACGTGGGGAATGACGAACCGGTCGAGTGGATCTTCGCCCGCGAGTTGCTGACCGTGGGCATCGTTCGACGCGTCGGCGACGGCGACGTGCAGGTCTGGCCCGCTAGGGCCGACGGCGAACGTACTTTGCACATCAGTCTCACCTCCCCGTTCGGTCAGGCGCTCTTCGAGGTGCCGCTGGCCCCGCTCACGGAGTTCCTCCACCGCACCTACGAGAAGGTGCCGGCGGGCCGGGAAACCGACTTCATGGACCTGGACGCCGAGCTCACCAACATGCTCTGGCCGTCCTGACGGTCGGCGTCACCCGAGTCGGGGCGAGGAAGCCCGGCTCAGCGCAACGCCTCCAGGGCCTTGCGCATGCGGGCGATCTCGATGCTCTGTCCCGAGTACACGTCCTTGGCCAGCAGGCGCATCCGCTGGTCGGCACCGCTCGCGAGCTGCTCGTCCGCCATCCGCAGCGCACCCTCGTGGTGCCGGGTCATGAGCTGGAGGAACAGCCGGTCGAAAGCCGTTCCCCTGGCCGCGCGCAGCGCGTTCAGCTCCTTCCGGGTCGCCATGCCGTAGCCCGCGGCGTCCGCGTGCGCGTGGGTGTCCGGCGGGGTACGGCCCAGCTCCCGCAGCCAGCCGGCCATCGCCCTGATCTCGGGCGTCTGCGTGGCCGCGATGCGGCGGGCGAACGACCGCACGGTCCTGGTCGTCGTACGGGCCTGCACCAGCGCGGCCATCTCCAGAGCCTGCCGGTGATGCGGGATCATGCCCTCGGCGAACCGTACGTCCGCCGCGACGGCCGCGGCGGGCGCCTGCCCGATCCGCTCTCCCGGCGACGCCGTGCGCGCCGGGGCGCCGGGGCTGCCTGGCACGATGACCGGAGCGTCCGTGCCGACCGGCGACGGTCCCGACGAACCGGAGAACTCCGGCGAGCACCCAGCAACCAGAAATGTCATCACAACTGTGATGAAGACCGTACGCGGCCGTGAACCTGCTGGCATAGCTTCCATAGTGGGCCACGAGACGAAGGGGATGCGTGTTGATCGCTGCCACGTTGCGCGGAGCTCTGCTCTGCACGGTGCTGCTCCTGACGTCGGCATGCGCGGCGGACGGCCCGGTGGTCGGTGATGCGACGCCGGCGAACCCGTCGCGGGAGAGCAGTGCCCCGTCGCCCGGCGGGGCCTCGGACGGCGTCATCAAGAGCGACAACGTCACCCTCGTGGCGAACGTGCCGCGCGCGGCGCCGTTCAACGGCGACGACGACTTCAACACCGACCTGGCCTTCCAGGGCGACTACGCGTACGTGGGCAACTTCGGCGGCTTCTCCGTCTTCGACATCGGCGATCCGGCCAAGCCGAAGCTGGTCAGCCAGGTGGCCTGCCCCGCCCAGCAGAACGACGTCACCGTCTACCGCGACCTGCTGATCCTGTCGGTCGACGAGCCCCAGTCGGGCGAGCGGTGCGGCTCCAGCCCCGGAACGCGCAGCTGGGAGGGCCTGCGGCTGTTCGACATCAGCGACAAGGCGAGCCCCCGGTACGTCGGCGCCGTCGCCACCGACTGCGGTTCCCACACCCACACGATGGTCCCCGACGGCGACACGCTCTACGTCTACGTCTCCTCCCCCGGCCCCGAGCCGGAGTCGCTGACCTGTCCGGCCCCGCACGAGCTGATCCAGGTCGTCGAGATCCCGATGGACGAGCCCGCGTCGGCGCGCGTCGTCGCGAAGCCCGACATCTTCCCCGAGCGCCGGCACTCCACGTTCGCCGCCGGCTGCCACGACATCACCGCCTACCCCGAGAAGAAGCTGGCCGCCGCCGCCTGCTTCGGCGACGGCGTGCTGCTCGACATCTCCGACCCGGTCAAGCCGAAGGTGCTCCAGCAGCTCACCGACACCGAGAACTTCTCGATCTGGCACTCGGCGACGTTCAACAACGACGGCACGAAGGTCGTCTTCAGCGACGAGCTGGGCGGCGGCGGCCAGGCCACCTGCGACCGCAACACGCCGGCCACCAAGGGCGCCAACGCCGTCTACGACCTGGTGAACGGCAAGCTGGAGCGGCGTGGCTACTACAAGATCCCGAGGGAGCAGCAGGAGACCGAGAACTGCGTGGCCCACAACGGCTCGCTGATCCCGGTGCCCGGCAAGGACGTCATGGTGCAGGCGTGGTATCAGGGCGGCGTGTCGATCTGGGACTTCACCGACTCGGCGAACCCCCGCGAGATCGGCTTCTTCGACCGTCCGCCGTACCCGGGCGGCGGCATCGCCGGGTCGTGGTCGGCCTACTACTACAACGGTTACGTCTACTCCAGCGACATCAAGGCGGGCCTCGACGTGCTGCGGATCGACGACCCGCTGATCGACCCGGCCAAGCAGGTCACGATGGACGACTTCAACGTCCAGACCCAGAAGTCGTACTGAGGACCTCGCGGGCGGCGGGACCCGCCGCCCGCGCGAAGGTCACGGGTTGAGGTCGGCGGCGGAGCGCTCGGCGAAGACGCTCATGGCCTTCGCGGTGATCGGGCCCGGCGCGACCGGCAGCTCGGTGTCGTCGACCAGCCTGATGGGCTGGATGTCGCGGGTCGTGGAGGTCAGGAACGCCTCCTCGGCGTCGTACAGCGCCTGGAGGGGGACGTCGACCTCCTCGCCGCCGCACCATTCGAGCACCAGCGCCCGCGTGACGCCGGCCAGGCAGCCCGACGCCAGCGTGGGCGTGATCAGGCGGCCGTCGCGGACGATGAACACGTTGGAACCGGTGCCCTCGCACAGGTCGCCCGCGAGGTTGGCGAAGATCGCCTCGCCGCCGCCGCGCTGCTTGGCGTACGCGAGGGCCTTGGCGTTGTCGCCGTAGGAGGTGCTCTTGACCCCGGCCAGGGCGCCACGCTCGTTGCGCGGCCACGGCACGACGGTGACGGCGGCGGCGGCCGGGAACGGCTTCTGCTCGTCGACGATGACGACGGCGGTGGTGCCCTTGTCGCCACGGTCGGAGCCGAGCGGGCCAGGGCCGCTGGTGTAGGTGATGCGGATGCGGCCGAGCTCCCAGGCGGGAGCGGCGTCGAGCAGCTTGGCGATGCCGTCGGCGATGGCGTCGACGTCGGGGTCGGGCAGGTCCATGCGCTGGGCGGAGAGCGTGAGCCGGTCGAGGTGGCGGGTGAGCGCGAAGGACTTCCCGTTGACGATCTTGATGGTCTCGAAGACGCCGTCGCCCACCATCAGCCCGTGGTCGAACACCGAGACGCGGGCCTGCGCGGGGTCGATCAGCTCCCCGTTGACCCAGACAGGGATGTTCATTCAGTTTCCTCCTGTGGATGCCAGTGCGATGAGCCTGGCCGCTTTGAGCTCGGTCTCGAGCCATTCGCGTCCGGGGTCGCTGCCCCAGGTTATGCCCGCGCCCGTGCCGAACCGGATCTCACCTGCCGAGATCCAGAATGTCCTGATGCCGACGGCCAGCGCCGCCTTCCCCTGGTCGGCGTCGACCCAGCCCACAGCTCCACAGTACGGCCCCCGCGGCACCGGTTCGAGCTCGTTGATGATGCGCAGCGCGGACGACTTGGGCGCGCCCGTGACAGATCCGGGCGGGAAGGTGGCGGCGAACAGCTCCGGCCAGCCCGCGCCGGGGGCCAGCCGGGCGCGCACGGTGGACACCAGATGGACGAGCCCGGGGTGCTCCTCGACCGCGCACAGCGCGGGCACCTCGACCGACCCGACGGCGGCGACCCGGCCGAGGTCGTTGCGCACCAGGTCGACGATCATGACGTTCTCGGCGTAGTCCTTGTCGAGCAGGTCGGCGGCGGTGACGCCGGTGCCCTTGATCGGCCCCGACTCGATCACGTCGCCGTCGCGCGACAGGTACAGCTCGGGCGAGGCCGACACCACGCTGAGCCCCGGGACGCTGATCACGCCCGCGTACGGCGCCGGGTTGCCCGCCGCCAGCCGGGCCGCGAGCGCGAGCGGGTCGGCGCCGGACGGCACGGGCGCGCTCAGGACGCGGCACAGGTTGGCCTGGTAGACCTCGCCCTGCTCGATGTAGTCGCGGATGGCCCGCACCCCGCGTTCGTAGGCGGCGCGGTCGAGCGAGCTGCGCCAGTCGCCGGGGGCCGGGCCGTGCCAGGGGCCCGCGGGCTCGGGCAGCGGAGCTCTGCGCACCCGGTCGAACCGGGCGCACGTCACCTTGCCCTCGAAGTCGACGACGACGGCCCACCACCCCCCGCCGTCGAGGGCGGCGAGGTCGGAGGTCACCTCTCGCAGATCGGTGGCGACATATTGCCCTAAGGCGGCGAAGCTGCCGTACACACCCGCCATTGTCCCAGCATCTCCACCAGTGCCAGCGCGGCGGGGAGCGGCGACGCGGGCAGGGCCGCGTAGACGCGCCGTACGGGAGCGGTGCCGCGCAGCGGCTTGAGCGCCACGTCGGAGGGTACGGCCCGCGCGGCCAGCTCCGGCACGAGCGTCACGCCGAACCCGGCCGCCACGAACCCGAACGTGCCCGACCACTCCGCGACCCGCAGCCCGGTGCGCGGCGTGAACCCGGCCGCCGCGCACGCCGTCGCCAGCATCGTCGGCCGGCCGCGCGGCGCGGCCTCGATCCAGTTCTCGCCCGCCAGGTCGCGCAGGTCCACGTCGGGCCCGGCGGCCAGCCGGTGGCCGGCGGGCAGGGCGACCAGCAGGCGGTCCGCGCCGAGCGGCACGGTGCGCAGGTCGTGGACGCTCAGGCCGGCCGGGTAGTCGCTGATCACCGCGACGTCGAGCGCGCCGGCTCTGAGCCGGGCCGTCAGGTGGGAGGTGAGCCCTTCTGACATCCGCAGCTCGACTTCGGGGCAGCGGCCCGCGAACCGCTTGAGCGCGCCCGGCACGAGATCGATGTTCGCCGTGGTGAACGCCCCGACACGCAGCGTGCCGCCCAGGCCGTGGTGAATGGCGGCCAGTTCCTCGCCGGCGCGTTCGAGCCGTTCGAGGACCGCGACGGCGTGCCGGTGCAGCGCCCGCCCGGCGGGGGTCAGTTTCTCGGACAGGGACGCATGGGCGTCCCCATGGCCCGGCGGCTCGTGGCGGCCGGGCACCAGGTGACGACATGGCCGCGCGGCACCGGGGTGGCGGTCGCCGACGCGGTGGACGGCACCCCGCTCGGCGCGGTCGCGGAGCGGCTACGCGTGCCTGCCGCCGAGACCCGCTACGCGCTCGCCCACGCGGCCAAGGACCTGGAGCTGGCGGCCTGGCCGGAGGCCCGGCTGGCCACGGCCGCCCGGTCACAGCTGCAGGAGGCACGGGCGGCGGCCCTGGGCGACCGTGACCTGACGGCCGTCGCCGAGTTCCTCCGGGCACCGCACGCGAGTGCCGGGGGCAGGCGGGCCGTCCCCGTCACATCACCGGAACGCCCCCGGCCAGCACGACCGTGGAGGTGTCGAAGCTGTTCGCACCGGGGCTGCTGCTGGAGGTGGACCTGGTCGTCGCGCTGTAGTCACCTCTCGCAGCACCCCTTTGACGAACCCCGCCGATCATAGGTTAGCCTCACCTAAGTTAGGTAGCCCTTTATCAAAGGATGGTGCGATGCGGAACGGCGGGAAGATCGCGGCTTTGGTGAGCGCCCTGGCCCTCGCCCTGGCGGGGTGCGGGAGCACCGCGGACCAGGCAGGTACGCAGGGGGCTGCGGAGAAACCGACCCTCACGTTGTACAACGCTCAGCACGAAGACCTGATGAAGGTCATGGTCGACGCGTTCACCAAGGAGAGCGGCATCAAGGTGGACATCCGCTCGGGCGAGGACCCCGACATGGCCCACCAGATCCTCCAGGAGGGATCCGCCTCGCCGGGCGACGTGTTCGTCACCGAGAACTCCCCCGCGATGACGCTCGTCGACGGCCAGGGCGGCTTCGCCAAGCTGGATCAGGCCACCCTGGAGCAGGTCGACCAGAGGTACCGTCCGGCGACGGGGAACTGGGCCGGGTTCGCCGCGCGGTCCACGGTGCTCGCGTACAACCCGAAGATGCTCGCCGCGGCGCGGCTTCCGGCCTCGCTCATGGACCTGGCCGCACCGGAATGGAAGGACAAGGTGGGCATCGCCCCCGGAGGCGCGGACTTCCAGGCCATCGTGAGCGCGGTCCTCGCACTGAAGGGCGAGGACGCCACCGCCGCGTGGCTGAAGGGACTCAAGGAGAACGCCCGCGCCTACCAGGGCAACGGCGCGGCGATGCGCGCGGTGAACGCGGGCGAGATCCCGGCCGCCGTCATCTACCACTACTACTGGTACAAGGACCGCGCCGAGGCCGGCACCAACAGCAAGAACGTCGAGCTGCACTTCTTCGGCAAGCAGGACCCGGGAGCGTTCGTCGGCGTCTCCGGCGCCGCGGTGCTCAAGGCCAGCAGGCATCCCGCCGAGGCTCAGGCTCTGGTGAAATTCCTCACCGGTGAGCAGGGCCAGCGGGTCCTCGCCCAGAGCGACGCCATGGAGTACTCGATCTCCGCCAAGGTGCCGGCCAACCCGGCGCTCAAGCCGCTCGGCGAGCTCGCCGCGCCGGACGTCGACATCTCGTCGCTCAACGGTCCCGAGGTGACCGAGCTCATGCGGCAGGCGGGCCTGCTCTGACCAGCCGGCCGTCGCCTTCGACCGCGCGCGGGTGGCTGCGCGCGTACCCTCCGCTGCTGCTGGCCGTCTCGGTGATCGTGGCCCTCGTCGCGGCGATCCCGCTGGTCTTCGTCGCCGGCTACGCCGTCAGCGTCGGCTGGGACCAGGCGTGGCAGCTGATCGTCCGGCCCCGTGTCGGCGAGCTGCTGCGCAACACCGTCGAGCTGACCGCCGCCTGCATGGCCGCGTGCGCCCTCCTCGGCACCGCGGCGGCGTGGCTGGTGGAACGGACCGATCTGCCGGGCCGCAGGGTCTGGCACGTGCTGCTCACGGCCCCCCTCGCGGTGCCCGCCTTCGTCACCGCCTTCGGCTGGATCTCCATCACCGGTGACGTCGAAGGGGTGAGCGGTGCCCTGCTCGTCGTCACCCTGGCGTACTACCCGCTGGTGTACCTGCCGGTCGCCGCGGCCCTGCGCGGGCTCGACCCGGCGTTGGAGGAGACGGCGCACTCGCTCGGGCTCGGGCCCTGGCGCACGTTCATCCGGGTCGTCGTCCCGCAGCTGCGCCCGGCCGTGCTCGGCGGGTCACTGCTCGTCGGGATCCACCTGCTGGCCGAGTTCGGCGCCCTGCAGATGCTGCGCTTCCCCACGTTCACCACCGCCATCTACGACCAGTACCGCTCGTCGTACGACGCCGACTCGGCCACCATGCTGGCGGGTGTGCTGGTGGTGCTGTGCGCGGCGCTGCTCGCGGCCGAGCTGCGCCTGCGCGGGCAGCGGCGCTACGCCCGCGTGGGCGGGGGCACGCCCCGCGCCACCCGGCCGCTGCGGCTCGGCCTGTTCACCGCGCCCGCTCTCGTCGTCGTGGCGGGCGTCGTCGTCCTCGGGCTCGGCGTCCCGCTGGGAAGCCTGGTCTACTGGCTCGCCGCCGGCACCTCGACGGTGTTCCCGCTGGGCACCCTGGCGCTCACCGCCGGCACCACGATCGGGCTGGCGCTGCTGGGCGCTCTGCTCACGACCGCGTGCGCGCTGCCGGTCGCGTGGCTGTCCGTGCGCCATCGCGGCCGGCTGAGCAGCCTGGCCGAACGCAGCACGTACGTCGGCAACGCGCTGCCCGGCATCGTGGTCGCGCTGGCGCTGATCACGGTGTCCGTCCGGCTGGTGCAGCCGGTGTACCAGACGACGGGGTTGCTGCTCGCCGCGTACGTGATCATGTTTCTGCCGCGTGCGACGGTCAGCGTCCGCGCGGCGATCGCGCAGGTGCCGCCCGTGCTGGACGACGTCGCCCATTCGCTGGGCGCGCGTGGCGCGGCGACGGTGGGCCGGGTGATCCTCCCGCTGATCGCCCCGGGGGTGGGCGCGGGCGCCGCCCTGGTGTTCCTCGCCGCGGCGACCGAGCTGACCGCGACGCTGCTGCTCTCGCCCACCGGTACGCACACGCTGGCCACCCAGTTCTGGAGTTCCGTGCGCGACGTCGACTACGGGGCGGCGGCGCCGTACGCCGGGCTGATGGTGCTGATCGCCGCACCGGCCACCTATCTGCTCACCATCGCATCGGGGAGGTCCGACACGTGACCGCGCTCACCATCAGGGGGCTGACCAAGCGGTTCGGCGCCGTACAGGCTCTGGCCGGGATCGACCTCGACGTTCCCGAGCAGGGCATCACGGCGATCCTCGGGCCTTCCGGCTGCGGCAAGACGACCCTGCTGCGGCTGATCGCGGGGTTCGCGTCGCCCGACGCCGGCACCATCGCCTTCGGCGCGTCCGTGGTGGCCGGGCCCGGCACGGCGGTCCCGCCGCAGAAGCGCCACATCGGGTACGTCCCGCAGGAAGGCGCGCTGTTCCCGCACCTCAGCGTGGCCGACAACATCACCTTCGGGCTGCCCCGCGCGATGCGCCGCTCAGGGCACCGGCTGGCCGAACTCCTCGACCTCGTCGAGCTCGACCACGCCACAGCCCGGCGGCACCCGCACGAGCTGTCCGGCGGGCAGCAACAACGCGTCGCCCTGGCCAGGGCGCTGGCTCCGCGGCCGTCGATCGTGCTGCTCGACGAGCCGTTCTCGTCGCTCGACGCGAGCCTGCGGCTGTCCACCGGCCAGGCCGTGGCGCAGGCGCTGGACGCGGCGGGAGCCACGGGGATCCTGGTCACGCACGACCAGGACGAGGCGCTGTCCCTCGCCCACCAGGTGGCGGTCATGCGCGAGGGCCGCCTGGTTCAGGTGGGCGCACCGGGCACCGTGTACGGCACGCCCGCCGACCCGGACGTGGCCCGGTTCGTCGGCGCGGCGATCCTGCTGCCCGCCGTCGTCGACGGCGAGCGGGCCACGTGCGCGCTCGGCACACTGGCCACCCGCCCCGGCGCCGTGCAGGGGCGGGCGCACGTGCTCATCCGCCCGGAGCAGATCGGCATCCTGCCGGACGACGCGTCGTCCGGCGGCGTGCCCGCCGTCGCCGGCGCGGTCAGCTACTTCGGCCACGACGCCACCGTCGAGCTGGCCGTCCAGCCGGACCGTACGCGGGTCACCGCCAGGGTCATGGGCACCCGGGCGCCCGATCCCGGCACGACGGTGCGGTTGTCCGTGTCCGGCCCGGTCATCGTCTTCCCGGTCGACGGGTCCTAGGCGAGCGTTCCTGTGACGGACTCGGCGGCCGTGACGACGCCGCCCTCGGCCACCAGGCGTACGGCGGAGTCGATCTCGGGGGCGAGGAAGCGGTCGGGGCCGGGCGCGGGCACGGTCTCGCGCAGGGCGTCGACCACGGCCGCCGTCGCCGGCGCGGGCCGGAGCGGGGCGCGCAGGTCGATCGCGCGGGCGGCGGTCAGCGTCTCGATGGCCAGCACCCGGGCGAGGCCGTCGACCGCCTTGCGCAGCTTGCGCGCCGCCGACCAGCCCATGGACACGTGATCCTCCTGCATGGCCGAACTCGGGATGGAGTCGACGCTCGCGGGCACGGCCAGCCGCTTCATCTCGGAGACGATGGCGGCCTGGGTGTACTGGGCGATCATGTGGCCGGAGTCGACTCCCGGGTCGTCGGCCAGGAACGCGGGCAGCCCGTGGTTGCGGGCGACGTCGAGGAAGCGGTCGGTGCGCCGTTCCGACATCGAGGCCAGGTCGGCGGCCGCGATGGCGAGGAAGTCGAGCACGTAGCCGAGGGGCGCGCCGTGGAAGTTGCCGTTGGACTCCACGCGGCCGTCGGCCAGCACGGCGGGGTTGTCGACGGCGGCGGCCAGCTCGCGCTCGGCCACGGCGGCGGCGTGCGCGATCGTGTCACGCACGGCCCCCGCGACCTGCGGGGCGCAGCGCAGCGAGTAGGCGTCCTGGACGCGGGTGCACGCCTCGGGGTCGCGGTGGCTCTCCATGATTCCTGAGTCGCGCAGGACCTTGGTCATGTTGGCGGCCGACAGCGCCTGGCCCGGGTGCGGGCGCAGCGCCTGCAGCTCGGGGGCGAACACCCGGTCGGTGCCGAGCAGCGCCTCGACGCTCATCGCGGCGCTCACGTCGGCGGTCCTGACGAGCATGGAAAGGTCGTCGATGGCCATGATCAGCATGCCGAGCATGCCGTCGGTGCCGTTGATGAGCGCGAGGCCCTCCTTGGCGGCCAGCTCGACGGGCTCGATGCGAGCCTGCTTCAGGGCCTCGGCCGCGGGCTGCACGACGCCGGAGGCGTCGCGTACGACGCCCTCGCCCATCAGGGTGAGGGCCACGTGGGCCAGCGGCGCGAGGTCGCCCGAGCAGCCGAGGCTGCCGAACTCGTGCACGATCGGCGTGATGCCGGCGCTGATGAGGGCGGCCAGGGTCTTCGCGGTGGTCGGCCTGATGCCGGTGTGGCCGGTGGCGAGGGTGTGCAGGCGCAGCAGCATGAGCGCGCGCACCACCTCGGTCTCGACCTCGGGCCCGCTGCCGGCCGCGTGGGAGCGCACCAGCGAGCGCTGCAGCTGGGTGCGCATCGCGGGGTCGATGTGCCGGGTGGCGAGCGCGCCGAACCCGGTGGAGATGCCGTACGCGGGGACGGGGCTCTCGGCCAGTTCGTCCACTCGCTGGCGGGCCGCCGAGATGGCGGCGATGGCGTCGTCGGTGAGCCGCACGGGGGCTCCGTGTCGGGCCACCGCGATCACCTCGTCGAAGGTCAGGGGCTCAGGACCGACATTCACGACCGCGTTGTCGCGCATGGTGCGTCTCTCTCGCTCAGGTAACCGGCGTAGACGATGTTAGCTCCTTACCGGAGAAGAGCGACTCCAGCCCTTCCCTGCCCTCGTCCGTGAGCACCACCGCTCTCGGGACCGCGCCACGCCGGTACCAGCCGAGGTCGAACAGCGCCCGTGTGACGGCCGCGCCCAGCGCGCCGCCGAGATGGGAGCGGCGCTCGGTCCAGTCGAGGCACTCCGGTGCGAAACGGCGTCGCGAGCCGCGCGCGCCCGCGACGTCCACGCCGAGGCCCGCCAGCAGCCGCTCCCCCGACTCCGTCAGGTCGTTCCCGGCGAAGTGGCCGCCCTCCCTGAGCCGGTCGAACAGCCTGACACCGGCCCGGCCGGCGAGGTGGTCGTAACAGGTGCGGGCCTCCTCCAGCATCCTCGCCTGCCGCGACTGGCGCAGCGAGCGCACCGGCGGGCGGGAGCTGATCGTCGCCAGCGACTCCAGCACCTCGGCGATCTCGTGCCCGGAGAGGCGGTAGTAGCGGTGGCGCCCCTGCGCGACGACGGTGACGAGCCTGCCGTCGAGCAGCCGGGCCAGGTGGGCGCTCGCGGTGGCGGCGCTGACCCCGGCCACCCTGGCCAGCTCCCCCGCCGCCAGGGCCCGCCCGCCGAGCAGCGCCGTCAGGATCGCCGCTCTGGTGGGGTCGGCGATGAGCGCGGCCACGGGAGCGATGTCGGCGTCACGCGCGAAGAACTCCATGTTCACGACGCTAGTACCCCGACATTTCGGCACCGGACGAAGGGTCAGCGCTTGCCGAGGGCCTTCGTGATCGCCTCGCGGGCGCGGTCCATCAACGCGAGCGGGGTGCCGAGCAGCAGGTTCCTGGCCGCCGACTCGGCGCCGGGGTGCGGGAGCGCGGGCGCGCACGCCTCGGCGGCCCGTACCGCCGCCGCCATGGCCCGCCGTTCCAGGACGGACGTGCCCGCGCGCAGACGGGCGAACTCGTAGCGCTCCTCGCTGCGTGCGTGCGCGGTCACCGCCGTGCGCAACCGGCCGAGGCCGTCCCAGAAACCGGGGTCGTCCACGCCCTTCCTGTGCAGGTCGACGAGCATCCGCTTGGCGCGGCTCTCCTCCTCCAGCCGGTCGCCGACGACGCCATGGCCGTTGTCGAGCCTTCGGCGCGCGTACGGGTGGACGATCTCCTCCTCGGCGGTCTCGTGCACCGACAGCATGCGTGTCAGCCGGTCGAACGCCTGCGCGAGCTTCTCCGGAGGCGCCTGCTCGACCTCGTCGAACATGTCCCTGATCCGGCCGTGCTGAGCCGTCAGCAGGTCGATGACATCTTCTTCAGCCACCCTGCGCGCCTACCCGGCACGAAAGGTGACACGCCGTTCCTTACCGAACGCGGGACGTTCGGGGCCCGAACGCGGAGGTTGCCCGCCCCGGCCCCGGGTACCCGCAGCGACATGGCCTTCGACCCACTCAACGAGCGAGGCGTCCCGCTGGACGAGCAGCTGCGCGACTGGCGGGAGCTCTCCGTCACGCCGATCGACCCCGGCGGCTGTGACCCGTACACGCGCTGCCGGATCATCGCCGTGAACGCGATCGAGACCGAGGCGATCTTCTTCAGCCACCAGCTCGCCCGGCACTGCCCCGACAAGAGGATCAGGCAGCAGCTGGCGCAGGTGCGTTACGTCGAGGCCCAGCAGCAGAAGGCGGTCAACTGGCTGTTGCCCGGCTCGCAGTCGACGCTGGAGACGACCCTCGCCCACGAGCAGGCCGCGGTCGACCTGACGGCGTGGGTGGCGCGCATGGAGCCGGACCCGTACCTGCGGCAGGCGTACCAGTTCGGCGTGCTGGAGCACGTCGACCACCTGTACCGCTACGCCAACCTGTACGAGACGATCGAGCACCGCGCGGCGGAGAAGGTCATCGGCCGGCTCACCGAGGTCGTGCCGGGACGGCCCACGTACCTGCAGCACCGCGACCCGACGGACACCGTGCGCGAGCCGTACCGGCGGGGTGTCACGGAACCGCTGTCGCGCCTGCACGCGCTGACGGTCATGGCGGTCGAGCAGCAGACGATGAACTTCCACCTGAACGTCGGCCCCACCTTCATCGAGCCGCTCGCCCGGCAGCTCTACCAGGAGATCGGGCTGATCGAGGAGCAGCACGTCAACCACTACGAGTCGCTCGTCGACCCGGGCGAGAACTGGTGGGAGCAGCTGCTCAACCACGAGTACAACGAGTGCTACCTCTACCACTCGTTCATGGAGACCGAGTCCGACACCCAGGTGCGGCACCTGTGGGAGCTGCACCTCGACATGGAGCTGGAGCACCTACGGGTGGCCGCCGAGCTGTTCAGGCGGTTCGACGGACGCGACCCCGACCAGGTGCTCGCCCCTGAGCTGCCGCCGCCGCTGACGTTCGAGTCGAACGCCGACTACGTCCGCGACCTGCTCATCACCCAGCAGGACGTCACCACGCGGGGCACCGGATACGCGCGGGAGGCGCACGAGCGCTTCGAGGCGATGCAGCACGCCGTCATGGACGGCGAGCGGCCGCCGTCGGAACGGGTGATCGACGAGAACCGGGCGATCTCCGGCGCGGAGTACCGGCTGGAACAACAGCTCAGCCCGTGAGGGCGAATTCCGGTTTGGGGACTCGGCGAGGATTCGCTAGAGTTCTCTCGTCGCCCGGTTCCGACGGGGCGCACGCGGAAGTGGCTCAGGGGTAGAGCATCACCTTGCCAAGGTGAGGGTCGCGGGTTCGAATCCCGTCTTCCGCTCGGGGCTTTCGGCTCGGTGGCGTGGCCGAGAGGCGAGGCAGCGGCCTGCAAAGCCGTCCACACGGGTTCAAATCCCGTCGCCACCTCTGCAAAGGACGATTAGCTCAGCGGGAGAGCGCTTCCCTGACACGGAAGAGGTCACTGGTTCAATCCCAGTATCGTCCACCACCTTCTTCTCACCGCCCGCCACGGCCGGGCTCCAGCACCCCGGCGACCAGGTCGCCGAGCACTCCGTACAGGCGCGTAGCCGCCGCACCGTCGAACTCCGGGCGCGACAGCGACACCCGCTTGCCGCGCCGCAGGGCCGTCAGGGGCTCGGCGGGCGGGTCGGCCAGCAGCTCGGCCGGGCGCTTCGACGCGGCCTGCACGCTTGATCCCAGCACGGCCGCGGCCGCGCCGACGAGCGCGCGTACCGGCTGGTCGAACTGGCGGTGCATGCCGCTGTCGACGAAGAGCGGGTTGTACAGGACGTAGCGGATGCGGCTGCCGGGGTCGCCGGCCGCGAAGCCGACCCCGAGCAGGTCGTTGGCCCGCGAGCCCTGCATGGTGGCCTCGAACAGGGAGTAGCCGCGGGTCAGCTGGAGGTCGTCCCAGTGGATGCGGCCTGCGGGGATGCCGCCCGTGCCGCACAGGTTGAGAATCACCGGTGTCTCGGCCCTTTCCAGCGCGGGGCGGAGCCGTTCGGCCAGCAGGTAACGGCTCAGCACGCCGATGGCGAACGTCTGCTCGAAGCCTTCCGCGGTCACCACGCGCCGCCGGGAGAAGCGGCCGGCCGCCAGCACCAGCGCGTCGATCCGGTCCGGCAGCCGGGCCGCCAGGTCGGCGCTCTGCCTGACCGACGTCAGGTCGGCGTCGGCGCTGCCGATCGCGATCACCCGCTCCCCCGCCGACCGGAGCCGGTCGGCCAGGGCCCCGCCGATGCCACGCGTACCGCCCGCGATCGCCACTGTGCGCATACGTTGATGCTGTACGCCCGCACCGGTCACAGGGAAGAAGGCACATCCATGTCACCTGTCCTCCCGCTCCCCGTCACCCCTGCCGACCGCCAGGCGTGCGCGGCGACCGAGGTCCTGCGCCGCGTCGGTGAGAAGTGGAGCGTGCTCGTGCTGGCGCTGCTCGGCGAACGTCCGTACGGGTTCAACGAGCTCGACCGGTCCGTGCACGGGCTCAGCCGGCGCATCCTCACCCGTACGCTGCGGACCCTCGAACGCGACGGGCTGGTGAGCCGCAGGGAGACGCCGCGACGGGTCGAGTACGCGCTGACCGACCTGGGGCGTTCGCTGCTCCCGCTGATCGTCACGATCGGCGAGTGGGCCGTGGAGCACGCGCCGCTGATCGACGAGGCGCGGGCCCGCATGGACGGACGGGCGACATGAGGTGCTCGTGCTCGGAACGACCGGGGCCGGCAGGGCGATCTCCGTGTGGGCGGGCAGGCTGATCCTTCTGGCGCGCTCTGGGGAGAGACGGAAGGATGCGGGATCATCGGAATATCCGAGGAGGGCGCGACGCTTTAGCGGTCAAAGATTCAATAGTCAGGAACGGTGACTAAAAATGCAGTTCGGGATCTTCAGCGTGGGAGACGTCACCACCGACCCCACCAACGGCAGGACGCCGACCGAGCACGAGCGCATCAAGGCCATGGTGACCATCGCGCTGAAGGCCGAGGAGGTCGGGCTGGACGTGTTCGCGACGGGCGAGCACCACAACCCGCCCTTCGTCCCGTCCTCGCCGACCACCATGCTCGGCTACATCGCGGCCAGGACGGAACGGCTGATCCTGTCCACCGCGACGACGTTGATCACCACGAACGACCCGGTGAAGATCGCCGAGGACTTCGCGATGCTGCAGCACGTGGCCGACGGCCGGGTCGACCTCATGATGGGCCGCGGCAACACCGGCCCGGTCTATCCGTGGTTCGGGCAGGACATCCGGCAGGGCATCCCCCTGGCCATCGAGAACTACGCGCTGCTGCACAAGCTGTGGCGCGAGGACGTCGTCGACTGGGAAGGACGCTTCCGCACCCCGCTGCAGGGCTTCACCTCGACGCCGCGCCCGCTCGACGGCGTGCCGCCGTTCGTCTGGCACGGCTCGATCCGCAGCCCCGAGATCGCCGAGCAGGCCGCGTACTACGGCGACGGCTTCTTCGCCAACAACATCTTCTGGCCGAAGGAGCACTACATGCGGCTGATCAGCCTCTACCGCCAGCGGTACGCGCACTACGGGCACGGCACGCCCGAGCAGGCCATCGTGGGTCTGGGCGGTCAGGTGTTCATGCGCAAGAACTCGCAGGACGCCGTGCGCGAGTTCCGTCCGTACTTCGACAACGCCCCCGTGTACGGTCACGGGCCGTCGCTGGAGGAGTTCACCGCCGAGACCCCGCTCACGGTGGGCAGCCCGCAGCAGGTCATCGACCGCACCCTGGAGTTCCGCGAGTACTTCGGCGACTACCAGCGTCAGCTGTTCCTCATGGACCACGCCGGCCTGCCGCTGAAGACGGTGCTGGAGCAGCTCGACATCCTCGGCGAGGAGGTCGTGCCGGTGCTGCGCAAGGAGTTCGCCAAGGACCGCCCGGCCGAGGTGCCCGACGCCCCCACGCACGCCTCGCTGCTCGCCGCCAAGAACCAGTCCGAGACCGTCGGCGCCTGACCCCGTACGTCGGGCGCGGAAGGAGAATCCCCCATGAAGCTCGTCGTGGTGACGGCGGGTCTGACCCAGCCGTCGTCCAGCCGCCTGCTCGCCGACCGCCTGGCCGAGGCGGTCAGGCAGCGGACGGAGGCGGAGGTCCGCGTGGTCGAGCTGCGCGAACTCGCGGTGGACGTCGCGAACAACTTCGTGACCGGCTTCGCCAACGCGCGGCTGAGCGAGGTGATCGAGGCCGTCACGGAGGCCGACGGGCTCATCGCCGTCACGCCGATCTTCAGCGGCTCCTACAGCGGCCTGTTCAAGTCGTTCTTCGACGTGGTCGACAACACCGCGCTGACGGGCAAGCCGGTGCTCATCGGGGCGACGGGCGGCACGGCCAGGCACTCGCTGGCCCTGGAGCACGCGCTGCGCCCGCTGTTCACCTACCTGCGCGCGGTGGTGGTCCCGACCGCCGTCTACGCGGCCTCGGAGGACTGGGGCGGCGGCCGGGACGCCTTCACCGACGGGCTCGGCGACCGCATCGCCCGCGCGGCGGACGAGCTGGCCGACCTGCTGCGGCACCGCGCTCCACGGCAGCGGCCCGACGAGGACGCGGTCGTCCCGTTCGCGGACCAGCTCGCCGCGCTGCGCCCCGAGTAGAGCCCGAGAGCCCTCCCCGGCCCCGCAGCGGACCGGGGAGGAGCGCGGCAGGCCGCGTCAGCGCCTGACGGCGACCACGTCGTAGGTCGTCTCGGGCGTCGGGGGCGTGCTGAACCTGGCGTTCGGCAGGTAGAGCCGGTGGCCGTGGGCGGCGACCGTCGTCGGCACGTCGAACCTGTCGTCGGTGATCCGCTTGACGATCCTGCCCGAGGAGGCGTCGCGCGACAGGCCGACCACGGCGATCGTGTTGTCGCGGTTCAGCACCGCGTACAGCGTGCGGCCCGACAGCAGGAGCCCGTCGCCGTTGACGAGCGACTGCCCGCCGAGGTCGACCTCGCCGGTGACGCCGGACTTCGGGTTCACCTCGAACAGCTTGCCGGTGTTCGACTGGACGACCAGCAACGACCTGCCGTCGGGGCTCGGGGCGACGCCGTTGGCGTTGATGCCTTCCGCGTAGGCGATGTCGCCGCGCAGCGGGATGGTCTTCGCCCTGGCGGGCAGCGAGCCGTGGCGGCCGAGGTCGAGCTTGTACAGGACCGGGTTGGTGGAGTCGGTGAAGTACGCGGCCCCGCCGGTGAGGACGACGTCGTTGACGAACGACTCACCGGTGGCCAGCTTGTACGACTTCAGCACCTTCCCGGTGCGAAGGTCGATCACCCGGGCGTCGCCGCCCGTGCCGCCGGCCACGAACAGCCGGCGCCCGTCGGTCTTCATCCCGAGCGACGGGGTGCCGGGGCCCTGGCTGATCACCTTCCCCTTGCCGGTGCGCAGGTCGGCGCGGTAGATGTCGCCGTCCACGCGCGAGCCGAAGTAGGCGTACGGGCCCGGCCCGACGGCGATGCCCTCCGGCTGGAAACCGTCGGGCAGCGAGAACGTCGTGGGGTGCGGTTTCGTGGCGGCCTGCGCCGGCAGGCCGGCGAGCGAGACCATGAGTGCGGTACTGAGCACGGTGCTGAGTGCGGTCTTCAGGATCGCGGATCTCATGCGGCCCACGATGCACAAGCCGACAGACGCCGCAAAGACCCAGAACCGGCTTCACAGGGACTTCTCAGCAACGCCCGCCGGTCCGCACAAGAGGGCCGCACCGGCGCCCGGCGCCGAGTACGTTGGGACGAAGACCAACAAGCGGGGTTGAATCATGTCAAACGGTTCTCGTCATGCCCTCGGATTCGTCGCAGGTCTCCTTCTGCCGCCGCTCGTCCTCGCCGCGCTGTGGTACGGCGCGGGCATGTTCGGCCCGGCGCTCCGCCAGTCGTTCGTGATCGACTGGCTGGGGGCCGCCGCTCTGGCCGCCGCGGCGATCGGGCTCGCCCTCCTGGCCGGCTCGCGACTCTCACCGGTCGCCTCGCTGCTCGGCGGCCTGTGGTTCACGGCGCTCGGCCTGGCCCCCGTCGCCGCGGTGACCGGCGCCGGCATCGCACTGCCGACCGACCTGCTGCCGGGGGTCGTGCAGCAGGGATTCGCCACGGTGGCCGACTCCGGGCTGCAGGCCCTGCTGGGCGTGATGCTGCTGGTCGTCTCGGTGTTCCCGTCCCGGTGGCGGGCGCGGGGGGTCACGAACCCCGTCGTGTACGACGAGACACCGTCGTACGAGCCGGCGCCGTACGATCAGACGCTGTCGGAGGAGCAGCGGCCGTCGCTCTTCCGGCCCGACGACAGCACGAGGCCGATGCACCGCCCATGAGCCGGACGTGACCTGAGACAATGCCGCCATGCGCGACTTGAGGATCGTCGACTTCCTCGCCGAGCTGGCCGCCCGGGTGCCCGCGCCGGGCGGCGGCGCCACGGCGGCCCTGCACGCGGCGCAGGCCGCGGCCCTGCTCGGCATGGTGGCCCGCTACACCACCGGCGACAGGTACGCCGCGCACGCCGAGACCGTCGCGGCGGTGACCGACGAGACCGATGTCCTCAGGGCCGACGCGCTGCGACTGGCGGAGCAGGACGCCACCGCGTTCACCGCGGTCACCGACGCCTACCGGCTGCCCCAGGGCGAGGAGCGCGACGCCACTCTCGCCAGGGCGCTGGCGGGCGCCGCCGAGCCGCCGGCCCGCGTGGTCGAGGCCGCCGTCCGCCTGGTGGAGCTGTGCGAGGTGCTGCTGCCCGTCGCCAACCGCAACCTCGTCACCGACGTGGCCGCCGCCGCCGACGCGGCCCGCGCCGCGCTCACCACCGCCCGGATCAACGTCGAGGTCAACCTCGGCGGCATCGAGGACGAGCGGCTGCACGAGGAGCTCAGCGCCCGCCTGTCCGGCGTCGACGCGGCCGTGTCCGCGGCGGACGGGATCGCGGCCCGCGTACGCGAGGAGATCACGCGATGAGGACGCTGAACGGAAAGAACCTGGCCGCCGCGATCCGGGCGCAGGCCGAGGCGGAGGCGACGGCCGGCCCGCAACCACGGCTGGCCGTCGTGGCGGCCACCGCCGACGAGGCGAGCCTGTGGTACGTCCGCTCGATCGCGAAGGCGGCGGCAGGCGTGGGCATCGCCTGCGACGTGGTCGACCTCGGCGCCGACGCCGACGCCGGGCAGATCGGCGCGACCCTGTCGCGGCTCAGCAGCGACCCGCAGGTGCACGGCGTGATGCTGCAGACCCCGCTGCCGGCGGGCGCGTCCGCCCAGCAGCTCGCGGCCGCCATCGACCCGCGCAAGGACGTCGACGGAGCCAACCCGCTGTCGCTCGGCCGGCTGGCCGCCGGACTGCCCGCGTTCCCGCCCGCCACAGCGGCGGCCGTGCTGGCGCTGCTCGACCACTACGAGGTCGAACTGGAGGGCCGCCGGGCGGTGGTGGTCGGCCGCTCGACCGTCGTCGGCAAGCCGCTCGCCCACCTGCTGCTCGACCGGCACGCAACGGTCACCGTCGCTCACTCACGCACCCGCGATCTGGCCTCCGTCACCTCCACCGCCGACGTGCTGGTCGCGGCGGCGGGTCGCGCCGGGCTGATCGGCGCCGCCCATGTCGCGCCCGGCGCGGTGGTGATCGACGTCGGCACCAACCCGACCGAGGACGGCGGGCTGACCGGTGACGTCGACTTCGAGGCGGTGTCCGGCGTGGCCGGGGCTCTCACGCCGGCGCCCGGGGGCGTCGGCCCGGTGACCACCGCCCTGCTGCTCCGCCACACCGCCAGGGCGGCTAACCTGCCGTGATGCGCAGTTGCGAATCTCAGGGGGCCTGTGATGGGTGACGTCCTCATCGTGCAGAACAGCAAGAGCGGCGGGCCGAGCCGCGTGGGCGCCTGGTTGGAGGCTGCCGGGCTCGGGCTTGACGTCGTGCTTGCTCATGACGGCGCTCCGCTGCCGGATCGGCTGGAGCATGACGCGATGATCATGCTGGGCGGCGGCTACCTGCCCGGTGAGGACGACCGCGCCCCGTGGCTGCGCGACGCCCGGCGGCTGATGGAGCAGGCGCTGGAGGACGGCGTGCCCGTCTTCGGCATCTGCCTGGGCGGTCAGATGCTCGCCGAGGTGGCGGGCGGTGAGGTCACCGGTGACGTGGGCGCGCCAGAGAACGGGAGCCTGCCCGTCACGCTGCGGCCCGAGGCCGCGGACGACCCGCTGTTCCGCGGGCTTCCGCCTGTGGTGCCCGCGATCGAGCACCACAAGGACGCGATCACCCGGCTGCCCGACGGCGCCGTCCACCTGGCCGAGACCGAGCGGTGCCCGTACCAGGCGTTCCGGATGGGTGAGCGGGCGTGGGGGGTGCAGTTCCACCCTGAGGTGCTGCCGGAACGCATCCGACGGTGGGAGGTGGACGGGTTCGACCCCGACGAGGTGTACGCGCGTGCGGTGGCGGACGAGCCGGTCTCCACACCGGTCTGGCACCAGGTGACCACCCGCTTCGCCGCCATCGTGAGCGAACGCGCGGGCGCGTAGACCACGCCGTCCTGGCGCGCGCTTCTCCGGTGCGTGGGCTGATCACGCGTCCCGATCGGGCCGAGCGCTCGGTTCTCCGGGCGGGACGCGGGCGTGGTCAGGGTTCGGTCGGCGGGCGGAGTCCGAGGAGGTCGGTGGAGCGCTCGCGCATCTCGACCTTCCTGATCTTGCCGGTCACGGTGAGCGGGAACGCGTCCACCACGTGGACGTACCGGGGGATCTTGAAGTGGGCGAGCCGGCCCGCGCAGAACTCCCTGACCCGCTCGGCCGTCAGCGGCTCCGCGCCCGGCCGCATGACGACCCAGGCCATGACCTCCTCGCCGTACTTCTCGTCGGGCACCCCGATGACCTGCACGTCGGCGATGTCGGGGTGCGCGTGCAGGAACTCCTCGATCTCGCGCGGGTAGACGTTCTCACCGCCCCGGATGATCATGTCCTTGATCCGGCCGACCACGTTGACGTAGCCGTCGTCGTCCATGGTGGCGAGATCGCCCGTACGCATCCAGCGGGCGGCGTCGATGACCTCGGAGGTCCGCTCGGGGTCGTCCCAGTAACCGAGCATGACGGAGTAGCCGCGCGTGCACAGCTCCCCCGGCTCGCCCCTGGGCACCACGCGCCCTGACTCCGGGTCGACGATCTTCACCTCGACGTGCGGCATCGCCCGTCCCACCGTGCCGGTCCTGCGCGCCAGGTCGTCGTCGGGACGCGTCATCGTCGACACGGGTGAGGTCTCGGTCATGCCGTAGCAGATGGCGACCTCGCGCATGTTCATCTCGCCGACGACGCGCTTCATCACCTCGACGGGGCACGGGGAGCCCGCCATGATGCCGGTACGGAGCGAGGCCAGGTCGAAGTCCGCCACCAGCGGCAGCTCGGCGATGAACATCGTCGGCACGCCGTACAGGGAGGTGCAGCGCTCCTGCTGGACGGCGCGCAGCGCGGCCTCCGGGTCGAAGCCCGGCGACGGGATCACGATGCACGCGCCGTGGGAGGTCGCGCCCAGGTTGCCCATCACCATGCCGAAGCAGTGGTAGAAGGGCACCGGCAGGCAGACGCGGTCGTGCTCGGTGTAGCCGAGCAGTTCGCCGACGAAGAACCCGTTGTTCAGGATGTTGTGGTGCGACAGCGTCGCGCCCTTGGGGAAGCCGGTGGTGCCCGAGGTGTACTGGATGTTGATCGGGTCGTCGAAGCTCAGCTCCGCCTTGCGCGCCTCCAGCGCCGCACGGTCCGCCTTGCGCTCGGTGAGGGCGTCCCAGGTGGGGTCGTCGAGGTAAACGACGTCGGAGAAGCCGATCTCCTCGACCATCGCGCGGTAGTCGCTGCCCCTGTGGGCGAGGGCGCTGATCAGCAGCCGCAGGCCCGACTGCTCGACCACGTACCGGAGCTCGTGGGTGCGGTAGGCCGGGTTCACGTTGACGAGGATCGCGCCGATCTTGGCGGTGGCGTACTGGACGAGCACCCATTCGGCGCGGTTGGGCGCCCAGATGCCCACCCGGTCGCCCTTGCCGACGCCCCTGGCCAGCAGCGCGCGGGCCAGGTCGTCGACGTCGGCGTCGAGCTGCGCGTAGGTCCACCGGCGGCCGGTGGGCACGTCCACGAGGGCTTCCCGGTCGGCGAAGCGGGCCACCGTGCGTTCGAGGTTCGCGCCGATGGTCTCGCCCAGCAGGGGCGTCTCGGCGGTGGCGCTGGAGTACGACAGCATGGTCACAGTGTCATCCGTGACCGCGCCGCTGCCCAGCCCCTTTCGGATCAGGCGAGGGCGTCGGTGATGACCTGGGCGGTGGCTTGCCAGATGGGGGTGCCCGGCAGGATGACGTCGAAGTGGTTGCCCGCCATTTCCAGATATGTCACATCATCACCGGCTGCTTGGGCGGCGGCGGCGTGGCGGCGGCTGAAATCAATGAGGTCGAGGTCGTCGCCCGTGCCCTGGACGATCAGCTGCGGCACGCCGATGGGCACCCGGTGCAGCGGCGAGGCGGAGGCGTACAGCTCGTCCGTGGCGTCGTCCCCCGCGAAGGCGCGGCCGAGCGCCACGGCGACCGCGCCGGCGCCGAGCCCACGCCGGTCGCCCTGGACGAGGTCGAGCGCGCCCGCCAGCGACACGGCGAGCCTCGCCCGCGCCCCGTCGGCCACGGCCCGCAGGGCCAGCTGGCCCCCCGCCGAGTGGCCGGCGACGGCGATCCTGTCGAGGTCGAGGCTCAGGTCGACGCCGGGATCGGCGGACTCGATCGCGGCCAGGCCGGCGGCGACGTCGGCGACCGTGGCGGCCCAGCCGTGCCGGTCGGGGCGGCGGTACTCGAGGTTCCACACGGCGAGACCGCGCCCTGCCAGGTCGGCGCAGAGCGCCTCCATCAGGTCGGCCTCCCAGATCGACCGGTAGTAGCCGCCGTGCACCAGCGCCACGACCGGCACCGCACTCGACACCGCACTCGACACCGCACTTGACACCGTGCCCGCGCGCGTGGTGGGGAGGTACAGCTCGGCCCACTGGTCGGTGAGGCCGTCACCGTACGGGACCCGCAGGGCGGGCGGGTGGTGCAGGCGGTGGAAGGCGTGCCGGATTCCCCACGCGAGCCCCGCCACGCCCCGGCCCTGGATGTGCCGGAACCCGTCGCCCGCGATCTTCTCGACGCGCTCGATGTCCACCCAGGTCATGACCTCAGGGCCGAGCGGCTGCCCGATCAGCGACCGCGCCTGCGGCCCCGGGACGACGACCGCCGCGTCGCCGTCGCGTACGAGGTCACGCAGGTGGGCGACGTCGCGGGCGTGGACGACGGCGCCCCGCACGGCGAGGGCGGTGAACTCGCGGGAGGCGATCTCCTCCAGCAGGGCCGCGTCGGCGGGCACCCCCGGACCGACGACCACCGAGATCTCAGTCATGCGGCCGACCCTACAGAGCCGCCGTCCTGCACCTGCCCCCGCCCTCGTATAGCGTGGCGCGGTGCACGTGAAACCCCTCCACCCGTGGCCCTCTGGTGTCGCCGAGGCCGAGGCCGTCCAGGACCGCCTCCGCGCGCACGTCGAGCTGACCGGCCCCGACACGTTCTCCCTGATCGCCGGCCTCGACGTGCACTACCACGGGGACGAGGAGGTGACGGCCGCGGTGGTCGTGCTCGACGCGGCCACGCTCGCGCCCGTGGAGCAGGTGGTGGCGCACGGGCGGGTGACGTTTCCGTACGTGCCCGGCCTGTTCGCCTTCCGCGAGCTGCCCGCTCTCGTCGACGCCCTCGAACGGCTCACGGTGACGCCCGACCTGCTGGTCTGTGACGGCTACGGCCTGGCCCACCCGCGAGGTTTCGGGCTGGCCTGCCACCTCGGCGTGCTGACCGGGCTGCCCGCCCTGGGCGTGGGCAAGACGCCGTTCGTCGGCACGCACGAGACGCCCGGCGAGGAGCGCGGGGCGTGGACGCCGATCGTCCACGAGGGCGTCACCGTGGGCCGGGCTCTGCGCACACGGGCCGGGGTCAAGCCGGTGTACGTCTCGCAGGGGCACCGCATCTCGCTGGACACCGCCACCGAGCAGGTGCTGCGGCTGGCGTCGCGCTACCGGCTGCCCGAGCCCGTCCGCCACGCCGACCACCTGGCCCGTCACCCGTCCTGACGGGCTTTCGCGACCGAGCCGCGCCCCCGGCGGGTGGGGGCGCGGCTCGATCAGCGCGGCGTCGTCACGTCACCCCGCCGGTTCCACTGATTGAGACCCGTTGGCGGTGTTTCCACCATTGATGGTGTTGCCGCTCGCCGTGGACCCGTTGGTGTTGGAGAAGTTACCGCTGTTGATCGCAGTGCCTTCGTGATGATAGTTCCCGCTGTTTGTCGAATTTCCGCTGTTCTCGGGACCGTTGACACAATTCGTGGGCGAATTGTCTGATGGCGAGTTGTAGGCGACCAGGCGGTTGCCGCAGAAAACACTGGGCAAGGTGCTCATGACCTGGCCGAGGTCGGCCCCCGTCGCCTGCATGAGCAGCGAGCCGCTGTTCTCGGGACCCTCGGCGGAGGCGGCGGTCGCCGGAAACAGCGCACCACAGCCGAACATGGTGATCATCGCGATTCTCGCGACTGCTCTCAATGTTTCCCCCGTGTACTCGTGATGGTGCAGCGACGATAGCAGCGCACACCGGAATATCACGGCAAGCGGTTCGGGAGAAAGGCCACGGCACGGTTGCCCTGGAGACTTCGCGAATGGAATGGGAATTCGATGAGGATTGTTCGCGCGGAAGGTACGGCCCGACGAACTCCCACTCCTCGTCCGTCAGTCGCACCCGCGTCATGCAAGACGATCCACCGCATCAGACCTCCGCAGGAGGACAGGTCGCCCCCGGTCCCCGCCCTGGGGAGCGGTCAGAAGACGAAGACAGGGCGCCCCCGTACGCCGCCGGCCTCCATGAGTGCGTGCGCCTGGGCGGCCTCTTCAGGGGCGAAGGTGGCCGCGACACGGAGCGTCAGGACGCCCGACTCGGCCTGGTCGCGCAGTTGGTCGAGGGCGCCGGTGTCACCGAGGTCCTTGCTGACGTCCACGGCGCGCAGGCGCACCCCACGGTCGGCCGCGTCGGTGACAGGGCGCAGCGTGGCGACCACCCCGCCCTCCCGGACCGCGGCGGCCACGGCCGCCGTGAACCGCGCCGTGTCGATCAGCCCGTCCACGCCGTCCGGACGCAGCCCAAGGACGGCGTCGATGAATCCGTCCCCTCGTGGCACCAGGTGGTCGGCGCCCAGAGCGGCCACGAGGTCACGATCCCGTTCGCTCGCGTCCGCGATCACGGTCAGTCCTGCGGCCTTGGCCAGCTGTACCGCGAACCCACCGACCGCACCGGCCGCGCCGATCACCGCGACGGTCGCGCCAGGGGGAACTTCCAACAGCTCCAGAGCCTGCCGGGCGGTCACCCCGTTCATCAGCAGCGTCGACGCCGCTGTCGGTGTCACGCCCCGCGGCGCCCGCACCACCGACTCCGCCGGGGCGACCAGGTACTCCGCCTGTGCCCCGCGCGTCAGCTGCGGAAGCACGAGTGCGAGCGCTTCGGTCCCCACGGTCAGCTCGGAGCGCACGTCGTCGCCGACCTCGTCGATCACGCCCGCGGCGTCCCACCCGACGACGTACGCGTCGGAGTCCGGGAACGCTCCGGGGCTGAGCTTCTTCACGTACCCGGACCGGTAGACGCCGTCGGACGGATTGACGTCCGCCGCGGCCACCTTGATCCGTACTTGGCCGCGACCGGCGTGCGGCTCAGGCAGCTCCAGGATCCGCATCACCTCTGGACCTCCGAACTCCGTGAACCCGACAGCTCGCACAGCTGCACCTCCATGATCGACGCACGAACCCGAGACAAGCTTGTTCCGGGTTCGCTCACCCTAGCAGCCGCTAAACTCTCCTTTCAGCGCAGTCCTCCTGGTAGGAGGACCAGGGAAGGATGCTGCGAACGTGAAAACCGACTCCTCGTGGCGGCGACCGCCCGGCGCGTCAGGCCCGGCGCGCGACCCTGAACTCGACGAGAAAATCCTGCGATCCGCGATCGAGCTTCTCGCCGAAGGCGGGTTCCCCGCGCTGAGCATGGACAAGGCGGCGGCACGGGCCGGCGTGGGGAAGGCGACCGTCTACCGCCGCTGGAGATCACGCGTCGAGCTCGCCGCGGACGCGTTGGATCGCGCCGCGGTGGCCGCCGGGCACAGAGCGGTCAGGATCGGCCCGGGCCGGCTCCGTCAGGAGCTCATCGACACCCTGATGCAGGTCGAGCAGTGCACCAGCGCGCCGCACAACGAACTCGTCGCCACGCTGCTCGCCACGGCCCGGCACCAGCCGGAGATCTTCGCGCTGGTCCGCGAGCGTTACGTCGACACGATGCATCGGCTGGTGGGAGAAGTGCTCGCCCACGCGGTCGAGCGCGGCGATCTTCCCCCTCCGCCGCCGTCCGAGGAGTCGGACGGGAAGTGCGCGATCGAGATATCCGCCGCGGTCGCGCTGCTCATCCACTGGCAGCTCGTCCGTGACGGCGAGGCACTCACCGAGGACCACGTCATCTCGGTCGTCGACAGGATCCTGCTCCCGCTCGTGTCCCGTTCGGGCCAGGATCGCATGTGACTGTCGGCGCACAGACGCCCGCGACACGCCTCCTCGCCTGTGGCTGCGGCGCACCGGCCCGCACCCTGGGTCCTCCGCGCGAGGACGGGTTCCGCATATGGATCACGACCCGGTACGCGCCCTAGAAGCGCATCTCGGAGGGCAGCCGGGTCGCCGCGTCCGTCAGCTCCACCCCGAGGAGCTCTCCCGAGCCGCCGAGTTCCAGCACGGCGTCGTCGGCCTCCACCCGGCACACGGCCTCACCGGCGGTGATCTCGTGCTTCATCGCGATGTAGGCGACGTTGCCCGCCTGGTTCCAGGTGACGTACACCGATCTGACCCGGGAGTCCTGCGGCAGGTCGTCGGCGGCGAGCAGCCCGGCGCGGGCCTCGTGCGACCCGGCGAGCGCCACCCGCACCATGGCCAGCGCCAGCTCCATCGCCTCCAGCGAGTCGAACCCGGTGACCTTCCTCTCGTGCTCCCATCCGTCCAGCCCGTCGATCCGGTACGGACATGACCAGTCGCCCGACGGCTCCTCGTAAGGCAGCCCGACGGTGACGACGACGTCACTCGGCGGCTCGGTACGCAGCACCAGCGTCCGTTGGGCGATCTCGTACATGTCAGCTGAACTACCCGGACACCACTCAAGAAAGACTCACGTTCAACGAGAGGAGGTTCCTTGGCTTATCGTCACTCGAGAGACTTCTCGCGCCGCGACGACGAAGGAGCGCTGCAATGGACCAATCGTTCGGGGAACGGCTGCGGACCAGGCTGGACGAGCGGGGGCCGCTCTGCGTGGGCATCGACCCGAGTCCGGCCCTGCTGCACTCCTGGGACCTCGACGACTCGCCCGCCGGGCTCGAGCGCTTCAGCCGTACGGTGGTCGACGCCGTGGCGGACGTCGCCGCCGCGGTGAAGCCCCAGTCGGCCTTCTTCGAGCGCTGGGGCAGCCGCGGCATCGCGGTGCTCGAACGCGCCATCGCCGACCTGCGCGACGCCGGCACGCTGGTGGTCCTCGACGTCAAGCGGGGCGACATCGACAGCACCATGGCCGCCTACGCCGAGGCCTACCTCGACCGGGGCAGCCCGCTGGCGGCCGACGCCGTGACGCTGAGCCCCTACCTGGGGTTCGCCTCGCTGGAAGGCGCGATCGCGTCGGCGGTGGCCAACGACGCGGGCGTGTTCGTGCTGGCCCGTACGTCGAACCCGGAGGCGGCGCCGCTGCAGCGGCTCGTGGCGGGGCAGGTGATCGCCGGGGCCACCGCCGCGAACGCGGGCCACAGCCCGTTCGGGCCGGTCGGGCTGGTCATGGGCGCCACGCTGCCCGGCCTGGAGGAGTCGCTGGACGACTTCAACGGGGCCATCCTCGCGCCGGGGCTGGGCGCCCAGGGCGCCACTCCCGCCGACGTGGCGCGGCTTTTCGCACCGGTACGGCACGCGGTGCTGCCCTCGGTCTCCCGCGCCGTGCTGGCCGACCCGGCCAGGATCCGCGAGCGTACGCTCGCCTACCGCGACGAGTGCGCGGACCAGTTGAGCGCCACGCCGGTGTGAACGGGCTCACCGGGTCGGCGGGGCGCCGGGCGAAGGCGGTGGTCCGCAGCGCCGCGAGGCGCTCCTCGGCTGAGGCACCGCGACCGTGAGGCTGCAGGAGGCCAAGGCGGGAGAACTCCGCCGCGACGCGGCCGGCCCGCGGTAGGGGACGAGGCCGCCGCGCGAACCCGTGCCGGGGCAGGGCGAGCCGATCGTGTGCACCCCGCCCGCCACGCGGGCGGAGCCGTGCAGGACCCTGAGGGCCCCGGGCCGGCGCGACTCGACCTCGTCGTGAGGCTGTCGACGATGCCTCGGCCGCACGGCACCCCGGCGGGCTCTCGTGAGCAGCACCTGCACGGAGCAGATGAGGAACAAGCCGGTGTCGACCGGGGAGAGCCTGCTCTCCACGGCGTGTATGAAGCCTGGGAGCATCATCGATGTCTCCTCTTCGTCGGCGGGTCCCGGTGCGGGCGTCGCGGCGGCCGTCCGGTCACTGTTCGCGAGCGTCTGCCGGGGCCCTGCCGTCAGGTGGTGTGGCGGTCATTTGGTCGGTGCGTGGCGTTCTCGCGCCCGAGGGGCGACGACTTCGCCATTGCCCACTCCTACACCTGACCAAGGCAAGCACACATGCGGCGATTAGCGCGAGCATCACAGAGGGGCGGCATGACCCGTCCTTGAGGTGTTTGAAGGCTCAGCCGACAGGGGCGCGCGCACACGGCGAAAGCGCCGCCGGCAAGTTTTCCCAACGGCGCGAAAAGCAAGACATACCAGGAATTTGCCGTAAAAGCCGAGGAAAAAAGGACAAACAATTCCTCAAGCGAGACGGCCGTCAGCCGACGGGGCCGATGTCAGGACGGACAGGGTCGTCGCCCCCGAACTCTTCCCAGGTCCGCGGGAGCGGCAACGCCTCCTCTCCATCCCCTGGCATGTCGGCGCAGAGAGGACGACGAGTCCTTCGTGTGATGCAGCCCGAGCGTTCGGCGACCACGTCGCTCTCCCCGTTGATCCCGGAGAACACCTCGGGCAGTTCTTCGGGTATTTGCGTCATGCCGCCTCACTGCCCTGCGGCTCCCTGCCGAATCCACCTGTTATGGTCCGGCCATGATCACGCGCATCGAACGTCCGGCCGCCCGCCTCATCCTGGCCGACCCGCGGGGGCTGGTGCTGCTGTTCCGGTTCATCCCGCCCGAGCCGTGGCCCAGGGAGCACGCCTGGCACCTGCCCGGCGGCGGGCTCGAACCGGGCGAGACGCCGGCGCAGGCGGCGGCCCGCGAGGCGCTGGAGGAGACGGGCCACGTGCTCGACCCGGCCGCCCTCGGCGAGCCCGTGGCGGTCAACGAGGGCACGTGGTCCAACCAGGGCCGCCACTACCACACCGAGACCACGTTCTTCTTCGCGCGGGTCGCGGCCGCGACGGTGGCGCCCACGGTCGCCGGCGACTACGCCGACGAGGACTGGCTGAACGGCAACCGCTGGTGGAGCGCGCAGGAGCTGGCGGACACGAAGGAGCTGGTGTTCCCGCCC
The DNA here is from genome assembly GCF_900100395.1 of Nonomuraea maritima. GTDB lineage: Bacteria > Actinomycetota > Actinomycetes > Streptosporangiales > Streptosporangiaceae > Nonomuraea > Nonomuraea maritima. The sequence continues at coordinate 160,677 of NZ_FNFB01000004.1, forward strand.
GGACTGGCCGCGATGGTGCCCGGCCTGCTGTCGGGCGCCCGGCCCGCGCAGCCCGTACGGCTGTCGTGGAGGCACGACTGAGGTTTCCTCCCGGGGGACGTAGAGAAGGCTCGGACCGCTCCGACCCACTGGCACAACGCCGAACAAGGAGCACACGTCATGAGCAAGCTCGTCCACTGGGTGCACACCTCGCTCGACGGCCACATCTGCGGCCCGAACGGCGAGTTCGACTGGGCGCAGATGGGGCCGGAGCTGTCGGCGTACGGCGACGAGGTGCAGGAACGCACCGGCGTCCTGCTGTACGGGCGCGTCGTGTGGGAGATGATGTCCGGCTACTGGCCGAACGCCGAGTCGATCTCGGACGACCCGCACGACCTGAAGTTCGCGCCGATCTGGCGGCGTACGCCGAAGGTGGTGTTCTCCACGACGCTGCGCGAGGCCGGCTGGAACACCCGCGTCGTCTCCGGCGACCTCGCGAAGGAGATCGCCGAGCTGAAGCGGGAGAACGACAAGGACCTCCTGCTCAACGGCGGCTCGAAGCTGGCGACGGCGCTCACCGCGCTCGGGCTCGTCGACGAGTACCACGTCATGGTGCACCCGGTCGTCCTCGGCGGCGGGCTGCCGGCGTTCCCGCCGCAGGAGCGGATGGCCCTGCGGCTGGTCGACTCCCGGGTGTGCGACGGGCGGACGGCGGTGCTGCGCTACGAGCGGGGCTGACGTCCCGCGATCAGTCGAGGGCCTCCTCGATCTCGCGGCGGGTGGGCGTCGACGTGCTCGCGCCCTCCCGCTGCACCGACAGCGCCGCCGCCACCGAGGCGAAGCGCAGCGCCTCCTCCATGTCGAGCCGCTCGCTGCGGGCCACGGCGAGCGCGCCGACGAACGTGTCGCCGGCCGCCGTCGTGTCCACGGCGCGGACCTTGACGGCGGGCACCCGCAGCCGCGTCCCCGAGCGCGACCCGTACAGCGCCCCCTCCTCGCCGAGCGTGATCACGGCCTCCTCGACCTGCTCCAGCAGCGCCTCGAGCGCGGCCTCCGGGTCCTCGACGCCGGTGAGCGCGGCGGCCTCGTGCTCGTTCGGGACGATCATCGTCACGGCGGCGAGCAGCTCGGGCGGCAGCGGCTGGACCGGCGCGGGGGTGAGGACCACCGGCACCCCGGACACCTGGGCGGCCTGCGCCGCCGCCACCACGGCCTCCATCGGCAGTTCCAGCTGGAGCAGCAGCGCGTCGGAGCGGGCGATGGCGGCCATGTCCTCGCCAGAAGGGCCCTTGACGGCGCCGTTCGCCCCGGGGACGACGATGATCGAGTTGCCGCCGTCGTCGTCCACCACGATGTGCGCGATGCCGCTGGAGCCGGGCACCTCGCGCAGGCCGCGTACGTCGGCGCCGGCCTCCTTGAGCGTGGCCCGCAGCTCCGCCCCGAACCCGTCGTCGCCCACCGCCCCGAGGAACGCCACCCGCGCGCCCGCGCGGGTGGCGGCGATGGCCTGGTTGGCGCCCTTCCCGCCGGGGATCGTACGGAATCGGTGTCCGGTGACCGTCTCCCCCCGCCGGGGGGCCTGCGAGACGTACGCGACGAGATCCATGTTGGCGCTGCCGAATACCGAGATCATGAGGCCATCATCTCCTGAGTACGCGCGGCGAGCTCGCCGAGCCCCACCCCGTCGAACCCGGTCAGGCTGCTCGCCAGGCTGTCGCGCAGGCGCCACCGGTCGGGGACGCCGCCGTTGAGCGCCCCCGCGACCGAGCCCGCGGTGGCCCCCGCCGAGTCGGTGTCCCAGCCTCCGGCGACCGCCCCGGCGATCGTCGCGGTGAAGTCGCCGCGCCCGTGGACCAGCGTGGCCGCGATCAGGGCGGCGTTGTTGATCGTGTGCACCCAGTGCAGGTCGCCGTGGCGCTCGTGGAGGAGGTCGACGACGCGTTCGAAGTCGTCCTCGCGGGCGGCGTCGGCGACGGCCATGCGTACCGCCTCGTGCAGGCGGGAGCCGGACGGCACCACCGACAGCCCCGCGTCCACGACCTCCTCCGCCGACGAGGCGACCAGCGAGGCGGCGCACATCGCGGCCGTGAACATCGCCCCGTGGATCCCGTTGGCGGTGTGCGTCAGGCGGGCGTCGCGCCAGGCGTACACGGCGGCCCTGGCCGGGTCGCCCGGGTTGACCCAGCCGTACACGTCGGCCCTGATCAGCGCGCCGATCCACTCGCGGAACGGGTTGCGGCGGGTGGCCGTCGCCGGCGGCTCGACGCCGTCGAGGAGGTTGCGGTACGCGACCCGCTCGGCGGTGAACGTCCGCCCGGCGGGCAGCTCGTCCAGCCACAGCTTCGCCACGTCGTCGGTGGTGAAGTCGCGGCCGTGCCGCTCCAGCACCGACAGCGCCAGCAGCGGGTAGTTGAGGTCGTCGTCCTCGGGGATGCCGTCGACGTTCTCGGCGAGGGAGTTGACGGCGCTGCGCCGGTTCCACGGCCAGCGGGCGGCGACGTCGGCGGGCAGGCCCCGCGCGGTGAACCAGCCGCGGATCGGCCAGTTGCCGGTGGCCTCGGCGATCTGCCTGATGCCCTCTCGCGGGATCTTCTCGACGGGTTTGCCGAGCACGCATCCGGCCGCCCGTCCCTGCCAGGCGCCCAGCACGCGCGCCGGGTCAGCCTCGCGCCGCCCCGACGGTTCCGGCCAGCCGGGGCAGGCCGCGACGATCGCCTCCAGCTCGGACGGCTCCTCCAGCGGCGACGGTATCGCCGCCAGCTCGTCCAGCAGGGCCTCGGCCGTCGCGCGCAGCCGCGCCGAGCCCGGCTCGGAGGCGCCGGCGCGCGGCGGGGCGTCGTGCCCGCCCGCCGCGTGCCAGCGCGCGGCGATGTCGCGGAGCGCCGGCCCGTCGCGGCCGTCCTCGGCGGCCTGGCGCAGCTCGTGCCCGATCAGGTCCTCGGGCTGGACCCAGGTGAGCCGGATCATCGGCGGTCGAGGCCGGCGAAGGCCTCCTCGTGACGGCGGCGGCGGGCCACGTCGTCGGCGTGCACCCGGCGGGCCACCTCCGCGATCGCGAGCCCCGGGGCGACCAGGTCGGTACGGCTGGCCGTCCCCACCTGCTCCACCCACTGCGGCGGCACGGACGGCAGCCCGCCGAGCGCGCCCGCGATGGCCCCGCCCATCGAGGCGATCGAGTCGGCGTCGCGGCCGTAGTTGACCCCGCCGAGCACGGTGTCGCGGTAGTCGCCCTTGGCGATCAGCAGGAACCCGAGCGCCAGCGGCAGCTCCTCGATGCTGTGCACCCGGCTCGGCCGCCGCGCGCCGAGCCCCTGGTCGCGGTAGGTGTCGGCGACCGTGTCGAAGGGACGCATCGCGGCGCGCAGCACCTCGAAGGAGCCCTCCCAGTGGCTGAGCCCCGAGGCCGCCTCGCAGACGGCCTCGACGGCGGCCTTCGTGCCGTCCTTGGCCAGGCGCAGGCAGGTCGCGACCACGGAGTCGGCGCTCGCGCCCGGGCGCATGGCCTCGGCGACGGCGGCGGCCATGACGCCGGCGGCCTCGCGGCCGTAGCTCGCCTGGTGGGCACCGGTCAGGTCGATCGCCTCGGCGTACGCGGCGTCGGGGTCGGCGGCGTTGACGATGCCGACCGGGGCGACGTACATGGCGGCGCCGCAGTTCACGATGTTGCCGACGCCCGCCTCGCGCGGGTCGGCGTGCCCGTAGTGCAGCCGGGCCACGATCCACTTCTCGGCCAGGAAGATCCGCTGCAGCGGCAGCGCCTCGGCCTCCAGCTCGGGGATCCAGCGCCGCTCGCCCATGAGCTCGGGCACCAGGTAATCGGCCATCGCGTACGCGTCCAGGTGGCCGCCGGCCTTCTCGTACACGCGGATCAGGGCGTGCGTCATGAGGGTGTCGTCGGTGATGTGGCCGTCGCCCTTGTGGTACGGCGCGATGGGCCGGGCGTTACGCCAGTCGTCGTTGAACGGCGGCACGATGCCCTCGACGCGGCCGCCGTAGCGTTCCACGATCTGCTCGGGGGTCCAGCCCTCGGTCGCGCCGCCCAGCGCGTCACCGACCGCCGCTCCCGCCACGCAGCCAGTTGCCCTGTCCTCCAGCGGCGTCATGCGATTCCTTTCGTGAGAGTGTCCGCGATTTCGATGAGATCCCGCCCGGCCAGTTCTGGCAGGCAGCAACCGGCCAGCGTGCGGGCCGAGGCGAGCCACCCCTGCGGGATGGCCGCGTACCCGCCGCACGCGCCGGCGATGGCGCCGGTCAGCGCCGGGGCCGAGTCGGCCACCGGCGCGAGGCACGCCGCCGCCGGCACCGCCCGGGCCAGCTCGCCGCCGGCCGCCTCGGCCAGCGCGAGCGCCACGGGCACCGTCTGCGCGGCGCCCACGGCGTAGCTGTAGACGTGGTCCAGCACCTCGGCGTCGAGCGCGGGCACCGCGGCGAACGGGTCACCGGCCGCGCGGGCCGCCGACAACGCGGCGCGCGCGTTGTGCCCGATCGCCGTCTCGGGCGGCAGGACGGCGAGCGCCGCCTCGACCGCCCGGCCCACCTGCCCCGACGCGACGGCCTCGGCGACCGCGGCGGCCATGGCCCGCGCGCCGAGCACGCCGTCGAGGGCGTTGGTCACCTGCGCGTCCTCGGTGGGGTCGCGCCCGGCGGCCCCGTACGCGACGGCCCGGACGGCGGCGGCGTCGTCGAAGTGGTGCGGGTTGTCGTGCCCGGACGCGGGCGGCTCGATGCCCTTGGCGAGGTTGTCCAGCGCGGTCGCCACCGAGATGCGTGCCCGGACGTCCGTCAGCTCGCCGAACGCCTCGGCGCGCGGGCGGTCGATGGTCAGCGCCGTCCACGCGAGCCACTCGGCGTCGTCGGACGGGCCGATCCGCAGCGGCGCGACGGGCTGGTTCAGCGCGAACGGCACCGGCAGCGTGGTGACGCGATGCTCCTCGGCGAACGCGTCGAGCTCGCGGTGGAGGCGGCGGCTCCAGGGCGCGTGCAGCGCCGAGCGGTGCCGGCCCGCGGGCCAGCCGACGGCGTCGCCGACGGCGAGACCCGCGAAGGCTCCCCTGATCCTGTCCCCCGACATGATGCTTTCTACAGTCCTTCCGCCAGTTCGTCCGCTGTGTCCAGCACGTGTCTGCCCGCCACGACCGGCAGGCACGTGCCCGTCACGGGCCCGATCGCGCCGGCCCAGCGAGCGGGAACTCCCGCCTCGCCGCGCGCGGCTCCGGCCACGGCCCCGGCGATGGCGCCGATCGTGTCGGCGTCGCGGCCCAGGCTCACGCCGAACGTCACGGACGCCTCGACGTCGCCGTCGCCCGCCAGGAACGCGGCCAGCGCCAGCGCGACGGCCTCGGGCGCGAGGTCGGTCCACGGGTAGTGCCGCACGACCACCGCCTCGTGCAGGGCCTCGACCGCGTCCGTGCCGTTCCGGTCGAGGCTTTCGCAGGCCCGCAGCACGTTCCTGGCCGTCCATGAGTCGGCCGGGATCACCGACAGCGCGGCCTGCACCACGTCGCGCGGCCCGGCCCCTGCCATGGCGGCGGCCACCGCGGCGGCGACCGCCCGGCCGCCGGCGATGCCCTCGCCGGACGCGCTGACCAGCCCGTCCTGCTCCACCAGCCGGGCTGCCTCCACCGGGTCGCCGGGACAGAAGATCCCGTACGGCGCGGCCCGCATGGCGAGCCCGTCGGACCAGCCGTGCTGGTGCGCGAGCCCGGTCAGCGGCGGCTCCAGGCCACGGCGCAGCGCCTCGACGGTGCCGCGTTCGGAGAACCCGGCGCCGCGCATCGGGACCTCCGCCCGCGGCACGACCTCGCGCCGGTACGCCTCCGCAACGTCGCGCGAGGTCAGCGCGTGCCCGTAGCGCACCAGCAGGGACGCGGCGAAGATCGCGTACTCGGTGTCGTCGGTGCCGCCGCCCTCGATCTCGGTGAGCCTGCCCCACCGGCGGCGGATCTCGGCGGGCGTCAGGTTCTCGGCCGGGGCGCCGAGGGCGTCGCCGGCCGCCAGGCCGAGCAGACACCCCCGAGCCCTGTCACGCATGTCGGTCACCGGTGGTACCGCTCCAGCACCTGGTTGCCCTCCTCGACGAGCCGCTTCGCCGCGTCGTCGAGGGAGATCTTGTTCGCGTAGTACTCCTGCAGCACCGGCGTGGCGACCTTCGAGCGCCACTCGTCGTAGCCGTTCACCTTCAGGAACGGCGCGACGACCAGGTTCTTCGCCGACGCGGTCGCGACGTCCCAGCCGTTCTCCTTCGTGGTGATCGCCGGGTCGCTCTCGGCCTTCTGCGAGGTCGGCAGGAGCCAGTCGCCCTTGGCGAGCTTGGCCTGGTTCTCGGCGTTCAGGAAGTACGCGATGAACTGCATCGCCTGGTCGGGGTGCTCGCTGTCCTGTGCGATCGACAGGGTCTGGGAGACCGCGCCCTGCTCCGCGGTGACGCCCTTCGGCGCGGGCAGCGTCACCCACTCGAACCCGTCCGGGGCCTGCTCGGTCACCTGCTGGCGCAGGTAGACGCCGGTCGGCAGCATCGCGAACTTGCCCTGGAAGAAGGCGGGCAGCGGGTCGGCGGTGCCCTGGCCGAGCGCGGCAGGGTCGGCGGACTTGTCCTTGTAGAGCTGGTCGTGGATGCGCTGGAGCACCTCACGCTCCTCCGGCCCGACCTTGACGGTCGTGTTGCCGTCGGCGCCGGTCTGGAAGAACGTGCCGCCGAAGTTGAGCGCCAGGTTGAGGGTCCGGTTGACCGGCGACTTCATCGCCCAGGCCACGCCGTACGTGCCGTCCTTGGTCATCTTCTTGGCGGCCTCGGAGAACTCGTCCCAGGTCCACGGGTTGTCCGGGGTGGGCACGCGCACGCCGGAGGCGTCCAGCAGCTTCTTGTTGGCGATGATGACCTGCGACTCCTGCAGGAACGGCACGCCGTAGACGCCCTGCTCGCCCTCGCCGCCCATGAACGTGACGGTGTCCCAGGCGGCCTGCGGGATGTCGCTCTTCAGCTCCGCGGGCAGCTTGGCGGTGAGGTCGAGCAGGTAGCCGTCGGAGGCGAAACCCGCCAGGGCGGGCGAGTCGTTGTGGATGACGTCCGGTGCCGTGCCACCCGCGAACTGGGTGACGAGCTGGTCGTTGACGTTGTCCCAGCTGCCCTGGACGTAGGTGACCTGGATGTCCGGGTGGGACTTGTTCCACTCGGCCACGATCTCCTTGTTGGCGGCGACCGACTCCTTCTGCCAGGCCAGGCTGAGGAAGTCGAGCTTGACCGGCTGTCCGTCCCCGGACGGCGTCTCGCCGCCGCCCCCTCCCCCGCCGCACGCCGCGGCGAGCGTGACGATCGCCGCGACCGCCAGAGCGGATCTGATGCGCATACGAGCCTCCTAGCCCTTGACGGCGCCGGCCATCAGGCCGGACTTCAGGCGCCGCTGGATGATTGCGAAGAAGATCAGGCTCGGGATCGTCGCCATGAGCGACGCCGCGGCGAGCGGTCCGAGCCGGGCCACCCCCTCAGGGCCGGTGAACCTCACCAGCGTCAGCGGGAGTGTCATGACGTCGGGGTCCTGGAGGAACACGAGTGCGAACAGGAACTCGTTCCAGGACGAGATGAACGCGAACAGCAGGGTCGCGACCACGCCCGGCGCCAGCAGCGGGGCCACCACGCTGGCGATCGAGCGCAGCCGTCCCGCGCCGTCGACGGCCGCGGCCTCCTCCAGCTCGCGCGGGACGGCCCTGACGTACCCCTGCAGCATCCACAGCGCGAACGGCAGCGTGAACGTCACGTGCACGGCCACCAGGCCGGGCAGCGTGTTCACCAGCTCCAGGTCACGCATGATCAGGAAGAGCGGGATGACGATCAGGATGAACGGGAACACCTGGCTGACCAGCACCCACCCGACCGCGATCCGGCTCACCAGGCTGCGGTAGCGGGCCATCGCGTACGCCGCCGGCAGCGAGATCAGCACCGTGATCAGGCTGCTGGACAGCGCCACGACGAGGCTGCGCAGCGCGGCGCCCACGAGGTCCTGCTCGCCGAACGCGTCGGCGAAGTTGGCCAGCGTCGGCTCGCGGGGGATCCACGTCGGGCTCGTCAGCGCCATCTCCTGCGGCGTCTTCAGCGCCGTGGACAGCAGCCACAGCAGCGGGAACGCGAGAAAGACGACGTACGCGAACAACGCGAGGTACGGCGGGACGCGCCTCATCACCTGGCCTCCCTCATCTGGCGCCACAGGTAGAGCCCGAGCACCGCGAGCACGACGATCGCCATGGCGAGGCCGAGCATCGAGGCGTAACCGGCGGCCCGGTAGCGGAACGCCTCCTCGTAGGCGAACAGCATCGGCAGCCGCGTGCGGCCGCCGGGCCCGCCCTGCGTGAGCACGTAGACCAGGCCGAACTGGTTGAAGTTCCACACGAAGTCGAGTGAGGTGATCGCCACGATCACCGGGCGCAGCTGCGGCAGCGTGATGTTCCAGAACCGCCGCCAGCGGCCCGCGCCGTCGACCTCGACCGCCTCGTACAGCTCCTTCGGGACGTTCTGCAGGCCGGCGAGCAGCACCACCGTGGTCTGCGGCATGCCGGTCCAGACGCCCACGACGATGATGGCGGGCAGCGCGAGCGAGAAGTCGGCGAGCCAGTTCACGTCGGTGCCGAGCAGGTCGTTCAGGATGCCGGCGTCGGGGTGGTAGACGAGCTTCCACATCAGGCCGATGACCACCGGAGGCATCGCCCACGGCACCACGGCCAGCACCCGCGCCACGCTCCTGAAGCGCAGGTTCATGTTGAGCAGCAGCGCGAGGCCGAGCGCGGCCAGGAACTGCAGCGCGGTCACGGTGACCGACCAGATCGCGCCGATCTGGAACGACGACCAGAACTGCTCGTCGGCGAGCATCCTGGTGAAGTTCTCCAGGCCGACGAAGCTCGTCTGGTGGACGCGGGTGTTGCGGGCGTCGGTGAACGCCAGGCCGATGCCGTACAGCAGCGGCCCCACGCTGAACAGCAGCACCGGCACCATGGCCGGAAGCATCAGCAGCCACATCTCGCGCCGCTGTCGCGACGTCTCACGCCGGCTCGCGCGCGGCGCCGGTTGTGTCACGGTCGCCGTCACACCCCGCCCTCCTTCCTGTCGTACGGGCCGTCCGCCCGGTTCCCCGCCGTGGAGGCCCGCACCACGAGCCGGGGCGGGACGGTGACCAGCCGGGGCGCGCTGTCGTCGCCCCGCAGCCGCTGCAGGAGCAGCTCCGCGGCGGCCTTGCCGCGTTCGGCCGACCCCAGCGAGACGCTGGTCAGCGACGGCCACGAGGCGGCCGCGAGGTCGGTGTCGTCCATGCCGACCACCGCCACGTCGTCGGGCACCCGGCGGCCGGACGCGCGCAGCACGTCGAGCGCGCCGAGGGCGATCAGGTCGTTGGCGCACATGAGCGCGTCCACGTCGGGCACCCGGGCGAGCAGCTCGGCCACCGCTCTGGCGCCCTCCGCCCGGTAGAAGTCGCCGATCTGGACGAGGTCGTCGTCGTAGGGCAGGCCCAGCTCCTCCAGAGCCTCCCGGTAGGCCGCACCACGGGCCGCGCCCGGCACGGTGTCGAGGGGGCCGTTGACCATGGCGATGCGGCGCCGGCCGAGCGCGTGGAGGTGGTCGACCGCGAGCCGGACGCCCGTGCGGGAGTCGGCGCGGACGTTGTCGGCCCTGGTGCCCTCGGGGACCGAGCCGATGACGACGACGGGGGTTCTGGCGGCGGCCAGCGACTCCAGGTGGGCGTCGGTGACCCGCAGCGGGCTCATGATCAGCCCGTCCACGTAGCGCTCGCCGAGGCTGTGCAGGACGTCGATCTCGTCGGCGACGACGGCGTCGGTCGAGTGCAGGACGAGCCGGTACCCGGCCGCCTTCAGTACCGGCTGGATCTCGCGCAGCATGGCCAGGTAGGCGGGGTTGCCGATGTCGGCCATGGCGAAGGCGACCTGGTGGGTGCGGCGCGACTTGAGCGAGCGCGCCACGGCGTTGCGCACGTAGCCGAGCTCCTCCGCCGCCGCCAGCACCTTGCGCTCGGTCTCCCGTCGGGTCGGCAGGCCGTTCAGCACCCGCGAGACCGAGGCGATCGAGACGCCGGCGCGCTCGGCGATCGTGTTGATCGTGGGTCCGTCGCCCAAGGGGGTCCCTTCCATCGCTGCTGTAAACGTTTACAGGCAAGCCGTCTGTAAACGTTTACGGGTTTACGGGTTGCGGCTATGAAACCTGCACGTAACCTGCCGGTCAAGTCACGATCGCGTAACGCGCGCTCGAAGGTCGGTGCCACCGGGGCTCGGACTCGGGTGTGCCCACAGCCGGAGCCCCGGGGCGCGGGTCAGTCCCTGGCGGGTTCCGGCTCGGGGGTGGGGGCCGTGCCGGTGGCATGGTGGTGGAGGGCGCGGACGGCCGGCACCCCGGTGAGGGCGACCACGGCGGCGAGGATCCCGGGAATGACGAGCGCGACCGGCAGCGACCACGACTCGGCCACGTAGCCGAGGACGGCGGGCCCGAGGAGCAGGCCGCTGTAGCCGAAGGCGGTCACCATGGCGAGCGCCCGCCCCACCGGGCCGCCCGCCGCGCCGACCGCGCTGAACAGGACCGGGATCACCGTGGCCAGCCCCACCCCGGCCAGCCCCCACCCGGTCCACGCGCACGCGACCCGCAGCGGCTCCCCCACCAGCGGCGACACCAGCACGAGGACGTACCCGGCGGTGGCCAGCGCCCCGGCCAGCCCGATCGTGCGCACGGAGCCGAGCCGCGCCCTGATCGTGTCGCCGAGCAGCCGGATGATCGTCATGGCCGCCGAGAAGATCGTGTACGCGAGCGGCGCGAGAGCCGGCCCGGTCTCCAGCACCCAGCGGGCGTGCAGCGCGGACCAGTCGATGGCCGCCCCCTCACTCAGGTGCCCCGCGAACGCCGCCACCCCGAGCAGCGCGATCAGCCCCCAGCGCAGCGACCCGCCGGACGCCGTCCCCGAACCGTCCGACGCGTGCCGCGGCGGGTCCGGCAGCAGCAGCCGCGCCGCGGGCACGTACAGGAACGGCACCACGACGGCAGCCGTGACCAGCAGCATCTGGGCGTCGAGGCCGGCGTGCAGGGCCGCGGAGGTGAGCCCGCCGCCGACCGCCCCGCCGAGGCTCCACGTGCCGTGGAAGGCGGAGATGATCGGACGGCCGTAGCGGCGCTCGACCTCGACGGAGTGGGCGTTCATGGCGACCTCGGTGACGCCGAGCCCGAGCCCGAACAGCACCGCGAGCGCCACGAGGGCGCCGTACGAGGGCGCGAGCGCGGGGCCGAGCAGCACGAGGCCGGAGAAAGGCCCGCCGATCCAGCAGACCCGGCGGCTGGAGTACCGGTCGACCAGCGGCCCGGCCACGAGCATCGACACCAGCGCGCCGCCCGAGATCAGCAGCAGGACGCCGCTGAGCCGCGCGGGGCCGAGGTGGAGCCGTTCGTCCAGCGACGGCAGCCCCGCCGCCCACAGTCCCATGACGAATCCGGCGAGGAAGAAGAACCCGAAGACCGCGACACGGGCGCGCCTGGCTTCGGCGAGGCTTTTGTTCACACCGAGAGCATAAACTGTGACCCATGACGGGAGCTACCACGAGCGTCGAATTGCGGGCGCACAACCGGGTCAGGCTGCTGCGGGCGGTCCACGACTGCGGGGCGGGGCGTACGAGGTCGCAGCTCACCCGCGACCTGGGCCTCGCCCGCGGCACCGCGTCGGTGCTGGTCGCGGGGCTGGCCGAGGACGAGCTGCTGCACGAGGAGCCCGCCGCGGGCCGCGCGCGCGGACGTCCCACGCAGATCCCTGGTCCGCATCCGCGCGGCCCGGTGGCGCTCGCCGTGGACGTGCGGGAGGACGCCTGGGAGCTCGCCGAGTGCGAGCTGGGCGGCCGGACCACGGTGCTGGAGGTGGGTCCGCACGACGGGACTCCCGAGGGCGCGCTCGCGCCGCTGGGCGAGGCCGTTGCCGCGCACCGGCGCCGGCTCGGCCACCGGGTCGCCGGGGTGGGAGTGGCGCTGGCCGGTCCCGTCCGGCCAGGCGGCCTGGTGGACATCGGCCACCTCGGCTGGCGCTCGGTGGACGTCCCCCTGCTGCTCGGCCTGGGCCCGGGGACGCCGATCGCGGTGGGCAACGACACGGCGTTCGCGGCGCTGGCCGAGGCGCGGCGCGGCCGGTTGCGCGGCGTACGCGTCGGGCTGCACCTGCACGTGGACTTCGACGTCGGCGGCGTGCTGGTCGTGGACGGCCGACCGCTCCAGGGAGCGGGCGGCATGGGGGCCGAGTTCGGCCACATGCCGCTCGGCGGCGGCGACCGTCCGTGCGCGTGCGGCGCGGTGGGCTGCTGGGGGATGGACGTCGGCGCGAACGCCCTGCTGCGCCATGTCGGGCTCGCGTACGGCGGCGGCAGGGGCCGCGCGCAGGCCGAGCACGTGCTGGCGACCAGCGAGGAGGCGGTGGCCGCAGGGGCGCGGGCGCTCGGACGCGGCGTCGCGGCGCTGGTGAACGCGCACGATCCCGAGGTCGTGACGCTGTCTGGGCTCGGCGCGGAGCTGCGCGAGCGGGCCGGCGAGGCGCTCGTGGCGGCCTGCGAGCCGGGGCTCATGAGCATCCGCCGCGACCGTCCGCCCCTGATCGAGAGCTCGGCGCTGGGCTGGCGGGGGGCGCTGCTCGGCGCCATGGAGTCGGTCTTCGACGCCTTCCTCACGATCGAGGGACTCGAACTCTGGCGCAGGAACCGCGGTGACGGAGGCCCCGACACGCCCGAACGGCAAAATGTGACGAATTCCACCTTTGCGGAAGATAACTCGATATAACGCCATTGGTGCGGCGGGTCCGATCCGCGACCTCGGCCGGCCTTCCGGGGACCGTACGCAGGGAAGGGTGCCATGCTCGAAACGATCTTCAGCCGGGGGCGTGCCGGGTGAATCTGGAACTCGCGCTCCGCATGACGGAGGCGGCCGTGAAGCAGGCGTACCGGGAGGGCGCGACGATCTCCGTGGCGGTCGTCGACGAAGGCGGAAATCTGGTGTCTTTCCAGCGTATGGAGGGTGCGGCGATCTCCGGACCGGTGCTCGCGCCGGGCAAGGCGTACACCGCGGTCGCCCTGCGCCTGGCCACGTCTGAGCTGGCCGGGCTGGCCGTTCCAGGAGGGGAGCTGGCCGGTCTGCCGGGCGGGCGGTACGTGTGTCTCGGCGGTGGCGTTCCGCTGTGGTCCGGTGACGGTGCGCGAGAACGCGTGGTCGGCGGCGTGGGGGTCAGCGGCGGGACGATCGACCAGGACGTGGCGTGTGCCGAGGCGGCCGAGTCGGTCTGGCACACCCGCTGAGGCACGGCTTTCCGCAACAAGAACCACTGGTATCCGTCATGATTAGCCACTGCACCACGGGTAACAGAACCCGAACGTAAAAATCCCCGAGGAGAGAACAGAGATGGCACTTCCCACTCTCACCCCCGAGCAGCGTCAGGCTGCGCTGGCCAAGGCGGCCGAGGCCCGCGCGGCGCGCACGGCCCTGCTCGCCAAGGTCAAGTCTGGCGAGGTGACGTTCGCGCAGTTGCTCGAGCGCGACGACGACATCGCGAAGAAGATCAAGGTCTCGCAGGCGCTGCGCGCCCTCAAGGGCGTCGGGCCGGCCAAGGCCACCGCGCTGATGGAGGAGGCGGGCGTCGACGAGAAGCGCCGCCTCGGCGGCCTGGGCGCCCAGCAGCGCAAGAAGCTGGTCGACGCGCTCGCCTGACCCCGGGCGGCCAGGTCCGCGCGCCGTGCGCGCGGACCGGCCAGTAGACCCCCAGCGGCCAGGAGGGACCGGCGAGCGGAACCCCCCGCTTCCCGGCGGGCCGTGCTGAGGGTCGCGTGAACGCAGGACAAAGCCGCGGCGACCGCCCAAGGGGCCGGGCCGGCCGAACCAGCCGGACACGGGCAGCTCGCCGCGAGCCCCCCACCCCGGAAGGCGGTCAGGAGCGTAGGTAGGCCAGGACCGCGCGTACGCGGCGGTGTTGGTCGCCGTCGTCGGCGTAGAGGCCGAGCTTGCTGAAGATGCTCCTGATGTGCTTCTCCACGGCCCCGTCGCTGATGACGAGCTGCCGCCCGATCGCCGGGTTCGACCTGCCCTCGGCCATCAGCCCCAGCACCTCGCGCTCGCGCGGCGTGAGCTGCGCCAGCGGGTCGTCCCTGCGCCTGCGCACCATCAGCTGGGACACCACCTGCGGGTCGAACACCGTGCCGCCCGCGGCCACCCGCCGCAGGCCCTCCAGGAACTCGTCGACGTCGACGACGCGGTCCTTCAGCAGGTAACCCACCGCGCCCCGCGCGTCGGCGAGCAGGTCGTCGGCGTACGACACCTCGACGTACTGCGACAGGATCAGCACGGGCGCCCCCGGCACCCGCCGTCGCACCTCGACGGCCGCCCTGAGCCCTTCGTCCGTGAAGGACGGCGGCATGCGCACGTCGACCACCGACACGTCGGGCCGGTGCTCGACGACCGCGCCGACGAGGGCGTCGCCGTCGCCGACCGTCGCCACCACCTCGCAGCCGAACTCCTCGAGCAGCCTGACCAGGCCCTCCCTGATCAGCACCGCGTCATCAGCCACGACTACCCGCACGGCACCTCCGCCACGACCAGTGTGGGCCCGCCGTCGGGTGAGCGTACGGTCAGCTCCCCGTCGACGGCGCGAAGCCGGTCGGTCAGCCCGGCGAGCCCGTGTCCCTTGGCGACATGGGCGCCGCCGACCCCATCATCGCCGATCGTCAGCATGAGGACGCCACCCACCTGGTCGAGCTGGACGGTACACGACGTGGCCCTGCTGTGTTTGGCCACGTTGGTGAGGGTCTCGGCGCAGGCGTAGTAGATCGCGTTCTCGACCGCCGCCTGGTAGCGCAGGACGGTCCGCACGTCGAGCTCGACCGGCACGGTGCACCGTCCGGCCAGGGCGGCGAGCGCGGGCGCGAGACCGCGGTCGGACAGGATGGGCGGCGCGATGCCGCGCGAGAGCGCCCGCAGCTCGTCGAGCGTCTCGCGGGTCGCGGTGATCGCCGAGCCGATCGTGGCGCGCGCGGCCTCGGGGTCCTTGCCGAGCTGCCGCTGCGCCCGCGACAGCTCCATGGCGAGCGAGACCAGGCGCTGCTGCGGCCCGTCGTGGATGTCGCGCTCCAGCTTGCGCAGTGCGTTCGCCTCGGCGGACACGGCGGCCGCGCGCCCCTGGGCCAGGTCGTCGATGCGCTCGTGAAGCTCGGCCACCCCGGTCAGGAGCGCCCGGCCGAGCCCCGCGCGCATCAGCGCCGCACCGCGCACCACGAACGGCGCGAGCACGGCGAACGCGAGGCCGACCGACACGTAGAAGATCGCGTTGACCAGGTAGCCGTCGCCGAGCCCGAGCAGCTCGGGCAGCTCGACGTTGCCGGGGATGCGCGAGGTGACGAGGCCGTAGAGCGGCCAGGCGAGCCCGCTGATCGGGATCACCCAGAACACCACGGTGAGCACGAACGCGAGGATCGCGAACGGCAGGTTGACGACGCCGTGCAGCAGGTCGAGCCACGACTGCCCGCTCGTCAGCGGGTTGACCAGCCGCCGGAACCAGCCCGCGCCGGGCGGGGCCGGCTTGTAGCGGGGCCGTACCGGCGGGCGCTTCAGCACGTCGGACAGCCAGCCGCGCTCGGCGTCGGCGAAGCCACGCGCCACCATGAGGGTGCCGACGAGCAGCGGGACGCCGAGCCAGATCACGGCGGTGCCGAGGCCCACGCAGAACCCCGTGACCATGAGCACGAAGCCGATGAGCGCCGTCGGGAAGCCGACCAGGGTGTAGCGGGTGTCCAGGAGGAGACGCCTCAGGAGGGAGCGCATGGCCCCACGCTATGACGGCGCGGTCCCCGGCACGAGCGGGTGCACCGGCGTCCTGAGGTAGGGCTGTCCCTACCCCGGGCGGTGGTGTGACCTCGACCGCGAGACGGTGGCGGGCGTCAGTGTGCGGCGGCGTCCAGGAGAGGAGCGTTGGGGCATCCGCTCCCCTGGTGAATCGAGGCCCCCCACATGACCGTCCTCGTGGACCGTCCCCTCGCCGCGAAGCCCCGCCGTCCGGCCCGGGACCCGTTCCTCGACCTGCTGCGCGTGGCCGGCATGGCGCTCGTCGTGCTGCAGCACTGGACGATGCCGGTGCTCGCCTTCGACGGCGTCCGGCTGACCACGGCCAACGCGCTGTCCACGCCGGGCGTGTGGGTGGTGACGTGGATCAGCCAGGTGATGCCGCTGGTGTTCTTCGCGGGCGGCGCGGCGAACGCGCTCGGTTTCGGCCGCTCGGACGCGTCCCCGCAGGCGTGGCTCGCGGTGCGGCTGCGGCGGCTGGCCTGGCCGCTGCTGCCGCTGGCGGCGGTGTGGATCCCGCTGCCCCACGTGCTGCTCACGCTGGGCGTGCCGGAGCAGCCGCTGGAAGTGGGCGCCCGGCTGACCGGCCAGCTGCTGTGGTTCCTCGCGGTGTACCTGCTCGCCGTCACGGCCACCCCGTACGCGCTGCGTCTGCACGAGCGGTACGGCTGGCGCGTCCCCGCGACGCTCGCGGCCGGTGCGGTGCTGACGGACGTGGCGCGCTTCTCGACCGGTTTCGAGCCGGTCGGCTACCTGAACATCGTGTTCGTCTGGCTGGCCGTGCACCAGCTCGGCTTCTTCTACGCGCAGGGACGGCTGCGCCGCCCGTGGGCGCTCGCGGCGGGCGGCTTCGCGGCGGCGGCCCTGCTGGTGTCACAGGGGCCCTATCCGGGCAGCATGATCGGCCTGCCGGGCGCCGAGGTGTCGAACATGGCCCCGCCCACGCTCGCCGTCCTGGCGGTCGGCCTCGGGCAGGTCGGCCTGGCCGTGCTGCTGCGTCCGTGGCTGCTCAAGCTGTCCTCAGGACGCGTGCTGGCCTGGGCGGGCCCGCGCATCATGACGGCGTACCTGTGGCACATGCCCGCCCTGTTCGCGGTCACCGGCGTGGTCGTGGTCCTGCTGGGCGTGGACACCCCGGCGCCGGGCAGCGCCGGCTGGTTCGCCGGGTGGCCGGTGTGGCTCGGACTGCTGTGCCTCGTGATGTGGCCGCTGCTGAAGTGCTTCGCGCGGTTCGAGACGCCGCCCGCGCTGCCGTACGGGACCGCGGGGGTGGGCGGCACGCTCGCGGCGGCCGGGCTGGTCGGCGGCGGGGTGCTGACGCTGACCGTGGGCGGTTTCGCGCCCGGCACGGGGCCGTTCCTCGCGGTGCTCGCGCTGGTCGGCGGCCTGCTGCTGACGGCGCCCAGGGCGATGAGGCCCGCCCCGGCACAATGACGTCTCATGACGACCATTCGCCCGCTCGCCGACCCCGACCTGCCCGCCGTCGCGACGATCTACGCCCACTACGTGACCGACAGCCTCGCCACGTTCGACCTGACACCGCCGAGCCTGGACGAGTGGCGGGCCAAGGCCGCCGGCCTCGCCGCCGCCGGGATGCCGTTCCTCGTGGCCGAGGTGGACGGCCAGGTCGCCGGGTACGCCTACCTCGCGCAGTACCGTCCGAAGCCCGGCTACCGGCACACGGCCGAGGACACCGTCTACATCGCCCCCGGGCACACCGGGCAGGGGCTCGGCCGGTCGCTGCTCGGCGCGCTGCTCGACCTGGCGCGCGCGACCCACGCCCGACGCGTGGTGGCGGTGATCGCCGACTACGGCGAGCCTGCCTCGGCGCGACTGCACGAGGCGTTCGGGTTCGAGGAGGCGGGACGTCTGAAGGGGGTGGGTTTCAAGCACGGACGCTGGATCGACACCGTGCTCTTCCAGCTCCACCTGGGCTGAGGGCCCCGAACCCCCACCCGGCTCGGCGGGACCGGTTCGACCACGCGGCAAACTTCGGCAGGATAGATGTCGTGAGCCTTCTCGTAGACCGCCTGCCCGAAGAGATCGACGCCGATCCGGACGCCATCTTCGACGCCTTCGTCGCGTGGAACACCGAGCGGGGGCTCACCCTCTATCCAGCTCAGGAGGAGGCCCTCATCGAGGTGGTCTCCGGCAACAACCTGATCCTGGCCACCCCGACGGGCTCCGGCAAGTCGCTGGTGGCGGCCGGCGCCCACTTCGCCGCGCTGACCCGTGACGTGCGCACGTTCTACACCGCGCCGATCAAGGCGCTCGTGTCGGAGAAGTTCTTCGACCTGTGCGCGATCTTCGGTACCGAGAACGTCGGCATGATGACCGGCGACGCGAGCGTCAACCCCGGCGCCCCGATCATCTGCTGCACGGCCGAGATCCTCGCCAACGTGGCGCTGCGCGACGGCGCGACGGCCGACATCGGCCAGGTCGTGATGGACGAGTTCCACTTCTACGCCGAGCCCGACCGCGGCTGGGCGTGGCAGGTGCCGCTGCTGGAGCTGCCCCACGTGCAGTTCATCCTGATGTCGGCGACGCTCGGCGACGTGTCGATGTTCGAGCGCGACCTGACCCGCCGCACCGGCCGGGATACGGCCGTGGTCAAGAACGCCGAGCGCCCCGTCCCGCTGATCTACTCCTACCGGATGACGCCGCTGCACGAGACGCTGGAGGAGATGCTCAGCACCGGCCAGGCGCCGGTCTACGTCGTGCATTTCACCCAGGCCGCGGCGATGGAACGGGCCCAGGCGCTGATGTCGATCAACATGGCGACCAAGGCCGAGAAAGAGGCCATCGCCACCATGATCGGCGGGTTCCGCTTCACCACCCGGTTCGGCCGGGCGCTGTCGCGGCTCGTCCGGCACGGCATCGGCGTCCACCATGCCGGCATGCTGCCGAAATACCGCCGCCTGGTCGAACGGCTGGCCCAGGCGGGGCTGCTCAAGGTCATCTGCGGCACCGACACGCTCGGCGTCGGCGTCAACGTCCCGATCCGCACGGTCCTGTTCACCGCGCTGTCGAAGTACGACGGCACCAAGGTGCGGCGGCTGCGCGCCCGCGAGTTCCACCAGATCGCCGGGCGCGCGGGCCGGGCCGGGTTCGACACCATCGGCTACGTCGCCTGCCAGGCCCCCGAGCACGACATCGAGAACGCCCGCGCCCTCGCCAAGATCGGCGACGACCCGAAGCGGCGGCGCGGCTACGCCCGCAAGAAGCCGCCGGAGGGCTTCGTGGGCTGGAGCGAGGAGACGTTCCAGAAGCTCCAGCAGGCCGAGCCCGAGCCGCTCAACTCGCGGTTCAAGGTCAGCAACGCCATGCTGCTCGCGGTCATCAACCGTCCCGGCGACTGCTTCCAGGCGATGAAGCACCTGCTGACCGACAACCACGAAGACCGCAAGTGGCAGCGGCGGCACATCAGCCAGGCCATCGCGATCTACCGTTCGCTGCTGGCCGGCGGCATCGTCGAGCAGTTCGCCGAGCCCGACGAGCAGGGCCGGCGGGCGCGGCTGACGATCGACCTGCAGGAAGACTTCGCGCTCAACCAGGCGCTGTCGACGTTCGCGCTGGCGGCGTTCGAACTGCTCGACCGCGAGTCGCCGTCGTACGCGCTCGACATGGTCTCGATCGTCGAGTCGATCCTCGACGACCCGCGCCAGATCCTGTCCGCCCAGCTGAAGAAGGCCAGGGGCGAGGCGGTCGCGCAGATGAAGGCCGACGGCATCGAGTACGAAGAGCGCATGGAGCAGCTGGCCGAGGTCATGTACCCGATGCCGCTGGACGACCTGCTGCTCGGGGCGTACGAGACCTACCGGCGCGGCCATCCCTGGGTCGGCGACTACACGGTGAGCCCGAAGGCCGTCGTACGCGACATGTACGAGCGGGCCATGACCTTCAGCGAGTACATCCAGTTCTACGAGCTGACCCGCTCCGAGGGCACGGTGCTGCGCTACCTCGCCGACGCCTACCGCACCCTGTCGCGCACGGTCCCCGAGCACCTGAAGACCGAAGACCTGATCGATCTCATCGAGTGGCTCGGCGAGCTGGTCCGCCAGGTCGACTCCTCGCTGATCGACGAGTGGGAGAAGCTCGCCAACCCGGCGACGGCGCTGGAGGAGCATCAGCAGCTGGAGACGCGCGTGCGGCCGGTCACCGGCAACCCGCGCGCCTTCAGGGTGCTGGTGCGCAACGCGATGTTCCGCCTGGTGGAGCTGTGCGCCATCGAGAAGGAGGACGAGCTGGAGGAGCTCGCCCCCGACGTCGACTGGGGCGCGGCGCTCGACGCGTACTACGACGAGCACGAGGAGATCTTCACCGACGCCGACGCCCGCGGGCCCGCGCTGCTGCGCATCGAGGAGGAGAGCGGGCTCTGGAAGGTACGCCAGACGATCAAGGACCCGGCGGGCGACGGCGACTGGGGCATCGACGCCCAGGTCGACCTGGCCGCCTCCGACGAGGAGGGCCGCGCGGTGCTGCACGTGCTGGGGCTAAATCGTTTCTGAGGCCACGGGCGGCGATGCTAGGGTTTCGCCGTCTTTGATCAGGAAGGGTGCTGCAGCAGGTGAACGACGAGGAGATCCGACGCGTCCTGGGGCTGCTCTACCAGGACGAAACGGCGCGCGCCTACGCCCGGCTGGTGCTCGGCATGACCGACGGCCTGTCCCCCAAGACGCTGCACAAGCTCGCGGCGGGCGGGCTCGCCGCACGCGACGAGGACGGCACGTGGCGGGCCACGCCGGAGCGCTTCCGCGACCTGCTCCGCGCGACCGCCGAGCCCGCGCCTGAGCTGAGCTTCGAGGAGCGCGTCCTGCGCACGTTCCTCGTCGACGGACGCCTGACGACCACGACGATGCGGCGTGACAAGCGGCTCGTCCTGCTGCGCTACATCTCGCGGGTCTTCGAGCCCGGCGTGCGCTACCCGGAGAAGGACGTCAACGTCGCGCTGCGCGCCTTCCACGACGACTACGCCGCGCTGCGCCGCTACCTCGTGGACGAGGACCTCCTGTCCCGCGAGGGCAACGTCTACTGGCGCAGCGGCGGCCCCGTCGACGTCTGACCGTCCGAGGCGGCCCGCGCGCGAGCACGATACCGACGGGGCGGCCACGCCGCTCATGCCCTGTCCAGGGTGGCCCGCACGCGGGCGCGGTACTCACGGGGCGGCACGCCGTACTCCCTGGCGAAGGCGCGGCTGAAGTGGAACGGGCTGACGAAGCCGCACGCCGCGGCCACCTGACCGACGTTCATGTCGGTGATCTCCAACAGGCTCGCGGCATGGCGGACGCGCGCCTGGCGGACGGCCCGCATGGGCGTGCGGCCGGTCTCCCCGGCGAACAGGTGGGCGAACCGGGAGGGCGAGAGGGCGACCGCGCGGGCGAGGGACGCGACGGAGTGCGGCGCGGCCGGGTCCGCGGCGATGAGGGCGAGCGCGCGTCCGACCCGCTCGTCCCCCTCCTGTGAGGTGTCCTTCCGGGGCTTGGCCGAGGCGGTGGCCAGCACCACCACCTCCTCCACGGCCCCCATCACCAACTCCCGCGCAACGCCACTTTCCACCACAACCGGCACCCACCCCTCACCCGGACCGTCGCCGAAGGGCACGGGCTGCGAGGAGGGTGTCGCCCAACCGCCCCCAGAGGGCGCAGGCCGTGGAGGCGGCCCGGAATGCTGAGAGCTACCGAGGCTCTGAGCAACGGTCCAGTGGGCGTCGTGGTGGGCTCGGGTGAATGCGGCGGTGATGCGGGCGTGTACCGGCTCAGGCACGTCGCTGACCACGTGGCAGCCGCCTCCGCGGGCGTACGGCGCCAGCCATGCCGCCCAGCTCGCCCGGGGCTGGAAGTGCACCCACCAGAACCGCCACCGCCGCGCTGCGGGCGCCACCCGGTAGCGCTGGGCGGTCCCCGACGCCAGCACCGCCAGGTCCCCCGCCCCCACCTCGAACGACACCCCGCCCTGGACGATCCTGCCGGCGCCCGCCTCCGTCCACGTCAGCAGCCAGCTGGGCGACCCGTACGCCCGCCGCGTGGCATAGCCGGCCGGCTTGTCGTAGTGCCCGAGGATCATCACCTCGGCAGCAGGAACAGACAGGTCCTCAGCGGTCATGGGCATACCGTCGCACGGACCGGCCGCCTAGCGTGAGCCTCATGAGGTTGGACGACTTCCACGAGCACGGGTACGTGCTGGCGCCCGGTCTGCTCGGTCATGACGAGGTGGCCGAGCTGCGCGACACGTTCATGGCGATCCACGCGGCCGGCCCCGTCCCCGGCCACTTCACGCCGGAGCCGCAGACACCGGGCGGCCCGTACGACGCGCTGCGCGAGTATCCGCGGATCATGCACCCCCACCAGATCAGCGACGTGGCCCTGCGCTACCTGCTGGACACGCGGATCGCCGCGGTCCTGCGCACCCTGCTGGGCGAGGAGCCGATAGCAGCCCAGAGCATGTTCTACTTCAAGCCGCCGGGTGCGAGGGGCCAGGCGCTGCACCAGGACAACTTCTACCTCCGGGTCGAACCGGGCACGTGCGTGGCCGCCTGGGTGGCGCTCGACCGGGTCGACCGCGCCAACGGCGGCCTGGAGGTGGTGCCGGGCACGCACCGAATGGACCTGTTCTGTCCGGAGGAGGCCGACCAGCAGGTGTCGTTCACCCGTGAGTACGTGCCCCCGCCGCCCGGCCTCGACCGCGTCCCCGTGGACATGGACCCCGGCGACGTGCTGTTCTTCAACGGCAGCCTGGTGCACGGCTCGGAGCCGAACACCACGCCCGACCGCTTCCGCCGCAGCTTCATCTGCCACTACGCGGGCCGCTCGGCCGAACGCATCGCGGAGTACTACCCGACGCTCACGATGACCGGCGAACCCGTACGGCTGGAGCCGGCGGTCGGCGGCGGCCCGTGCGGCACCGAGATCACCGGCCCGCACTAGCAGGCAGGTCAGCCGCCGGAGACGTCCGACTCGGCGTCCTCGGGCACGTCGAAGTCCCACGCGTCGTCGAGCCAGCCGTCGGGCAGCAGCACCTTGGTGCGCTCGCCCGACTTGCCGCGCGGGGTGTCGGTGTTCGGCGGCCAGGGCTGGTCGCGGTCGAGCTTGGCCAGCCCGGCCCGCAGTCCGTCGAGCGAGTCGGCGGTGGCGAGCTCGCGCCGCACCTCGCTGCCGACCGTGAAGCCCTTCAGGTACCAGCCGACGTGCTTGCGGAAGTCGGAGATGGCCGACTTCTCGGCGTCGAAGCAGCCGGTCAGGCCCTCGGCGTGCCGTTCCATCACGTCGGCCACCTCGCCGAGCGTCGGACGGACCCGTTCCGAGCTGCCGTTGAAGGCGTTCTCGAGGTCGCGGAACAGCCACGGCCGCCCCAGGCAGCCGCGCCCGACCACCACGCCGTCGCACCCGGTGCGCCGCACCATCCGTACGGCGTCGTCGGCGCTCCAGATGTCGCCGTTGCCCAGCACCGGGATCTCCTGCACGGCGTCCTTCAGCCGGGCGATCGACTCCCAGTCGGCCACGCCGCCGTAGTGCTGGCGGGCTGTGCGGGCGTGCAGCGCGACGGCGGCGACGCCCTCCTCGACCGCGATCCGCCCGGCGTCGAGGTAGGTCAGGTGGTCGTCGTCGATGCCCTTGCGCATCTTGATGGTCACGGGCAGCGGCCCGGCGTTGGACACCGCCGCCCGCAGGATGCGCCGCAGCAGATTGCGCTTGTACGGCAGCGCGGATCCGCCGCCGCGCCGCGTCACCTTGGGCACCGGGCAGCCGAAGTTGAGGTCGATGTGGTCGGCGAGGTCCTCCTCGACGATCATCTTGACCGCGCGCCCGACGATCTCGGGGTCGACGCCGTACAGCTGGATGCTGCGGGGCCGCTCCGACTCGTCGAACCTGATCATGCGCATGGTCTTGGGGTTGCGCTCGACGAGGGCGCGCGTCGTGATCATCTCGCACACGAACAACCCGCCGCCCTGCTCGCGGCAGAGCACCCGGAACGGCGGGTTGGTGATGCCCGCCATGGGCGCCAGCACCACCGGCGGCCACACCTCAATCGGCCCAATCTTCACACGCCCAGTTGTAGCGCAGGTCGGCCGGCAACCGGTATTTCGCAGATAGGCTGGGAAGCGGCATCTCCACAGGAGGACATGGATGCTTCTTCGCGTTCGCGTGACGCTGCCCGACAGACCCGGGTCGCTGGCCCAGGTCACGAGCGTCCTCGGGGCGGCCGGGGCCGACATCACCCAGGTGACCGTCCTCGACCGCGGTGACGGCAGGGCGACCGACGACATCACGGTCTTCTGCCCCGAGAGCACGCCGCGCGAGGCCCTCGTCAAGAGCCTGGAAAGCGTCGAGGACATCTCGGTCGCAGCCGTCTGGACCACCCGCGAGGCGCCCGGCACCTACCCGGAGCTGGAGATACTCAAGTACATCACCACGGCAGGCGACCGGGCTCTGACCACGCTCGTCGACTCGCTGCCCGTCCTGTTCAGCGCCGACTGGGCCGCCACCACGACCGAGACCCGCACCGACGACGGCGGCGTCGAGAGCCGGGTCGTGTACGCGAGCTGGCGGGCCCCCGAGCACATCACGGTTCCCGCCGACACCCCTCACCGCCCGGTCGCCCTGACGCTCGACGACGGCCTGCACGTGATCCACGCGCCGCTGCCGCCGCTCGCCCTGTCGCTGCTGCTGGCCCGCTCGGAGGGGCCGGCGTTCCACCGCATCGAGGTCCACCGCCTCACCAGGATTCTCGAGATCTTCCTGACCCTCCCCGCGACCGAGCGCAGCGTGGCCCGCCAGCTGCGCAAGTAGGGCGCTCGTCACCCCGGCGTCGCCCAGCGGTGAGCAAGTGGTCGGAAAACCCGCTAGAGTAGGGGACGCAACAGCGCGGAAGTGGCTCAGGGGTAGAGCATCACCTTGCCAAGGTGAGGGTCGCGGGTTCGAATCCCGTCTTCCGCTCGGAGTGGGATACGACACTCGGTGGCGTGGCCGAGAGGCGAGGCAGCGGCCTGCAAAGCCGTCCACACGGGTTCAAATCCCGTCGCCACCTCCATGGACGATTAGCTCAGCGGGAGAGCGCTTCCCTGACACGGAAGAGGTCACTGGTTCAATCCCAGTATCGTCCACCAGCACGAGAGCCCCGGACTCATCGGAGTCCGGGGCTTTCGTCGTTCCCGGCATCACTGACCGGCGAGGCCGGTGTGCGCGACACCTCTGACGATCTGGCGCTGGAACAGCACGAACACCACCAGCAGCGGCAGGCCGGCCAGCACCACCGAGGCCATGATCTGCGCATAGCGCAGGCCGAACGTGCCCTGGACGACGTTCGCCAGGCCCACCGGCAGGGTCATCGTGTTCGGGTCGGTGGAGACGAGGAACGGCCACAGGAAGTTGTTCCAGGTGTTGATGAACGTGAAGATCGACACCGCCGCCAGCACCGGCCGCGACAGCGGCAGCACAATGGTGAAGAACACCCGCCACCGGCCGGCGCCGTCGACGAACGCCGCCTGCTCCAGCTCGGGCGGCACGTCCTGGAAGAACTTGAACAGGATGTAGACGATGAGCGGCGCGGCCACCTGCGGCAGGATGATCGCCCACCAGGTGTCGACCAGGCCGAACGCCACCATCTCGGCGAACAGCGGCGCCATCAGCACCTGCGGCGGCACCATGATCCCGGCCAGGATCAGGCCGAGCAGCACCCGCTGTCCCTTGAACTGCGTCCGGGCGAACCCGTACGCGGCCATCGCCGAGAACAGGACGGTCATGAACGTCACGATGACCGCGGTGACGGTCGAGTTGACCGCCCATTTGACGATGCCGCCGGTGCCGAGGACCAGCGCGTACGACTCGAAGGTGATCGTGCTGCCGAACCACTCCAGCGGGATCTTCGTCGTCTCCGACTCCGGCTTGAGCGACGTCGCCACGGCCCACGCGAGGGGTGCGAGCCACATGATCGCCAGCGCCAGCGTCACCACGAGCAGGACGACCTGGCTGATGCTGAACCGTTTGGTCACGACGTGACCTCCTCGCGCTTGCGGAACAGCCTGAGCTGCGCCAGGGAGACGATGACGATCAGGGCGAACAGGATGTACGACACCGCGGAGGCGTATCCGATGCGGTAGCCGGTGAAGCCGACGTCGTAGGCGTACTCGATGATCGGGCGGGTGGAGTCCTGCGGGCCGCCGCCGGTCATCAGGTAGATCTGGTCGAACACCTTCAGCGAGGCGACGAGCTGCAGCACCACGATGAGCAGGGTGGTACGGCGGAGCAGCGGCAGGGTGATCGAGCGCAGTTTGTCCCAGCCGCTGGCGCCGTCGATGGCGGCGGCCTCGTACAGGTGCGCGGGGATCGACTGCAGGGCGGCGAGGTAGAGCAGGAAGTTGAACCCGACCGTCCACCACACGGTGGTGAGGACCACCGACCACATGGCCACCGCGGGGTCGCCCAGCCACAGGACGTCGGTGCCGAGCGTGCCGTTGAGCAGGCCGTAGTCGGGCGGGTAGATCATCTGCAGCCAGAGGATCGAGATGACCGCCGACGGCAGCAGGAACGGCCCGAAGAACGACAGCCGCCACAGCCACTGCATGAACCGCAGATTGTGCACCAGCAGGGCGAGCACGAGGCCGAGGAGCACCAGCGGGATCGTGCTCATGATCGTGAAGAGCACCGTGTTCCCGAGCGAGCGCCACATGCGCGGGTCGGTGAAGGCCTCGGCGTAGTTGTCGAACCCGACGAAGCGGTCATTGCCGCCGGCGATGTTGACGCTGGAGAAGCTCATCTGGAGGCCGAGCAGGGTCGGCCAGATGAGGAAGACCACGTAGATCAGCAGGAACGGCGCCACGAACAGCAGGCCGTGCTGGGTCCAGGCGTGCCGGACCTTGGGCTTGGCGACGGGGGCGGCGGCAGCGGGGGCCGCGACGGTGGTGGCCATCAGCGCTCCTCGTCGGGGAAGGGGTTCGGGGCGGACATCAGCCGGGCGAGCGACGCCTTGGCGGCGGCCAGCCCTTCCTCAGGCGTGCGCTGGCCGCTGATGACCGGCGAGAACGCCTGGCCGAACTCGATCCACAGCCGCGAGGCCGACCCGGCGAACCACACCTGCGGGTCGAGCGCGACCTCGGTGATGACCGAGCGGTACTCCGACTGCGGCTGCAGCGCCAGGTAGTCGGGCTCCTCCAGGGCCGGCAGGTACGCGGGCACGTGCCCGGCCACGGCCCAGTCGGCGCTGTTGCGCACGAGGTGGGCGATGAAGCGGTACGTCGCCCGTTCGACCTCGGGGTCGCGTTCTCGCTGATGCGGCAGGACGAACGCGTGGCAGTCGGCCTGGGCCTGCCAGCCGCCGAAGACGCTGGGGAAGCGGGTCATGCTGAACGGCGTCCCGCGTTCCTTCAGCCCGGTGGTCTCCCAGTCGCCGTTCCAGAGGAAGGCGGCGTCGCCGTTGGTGAAGTTGGCGACGGAGGCGCCGTAGTCGGTGCGCCAGTCGCAGAGCCCTTCCTGCCCGAGCCGGGCCATCAACCGCAGCGCCTCCAGCGCCTTGGCGTCGTCGATGGTGACCTGGGTGCCGTCCTGCGACAGGAGGGTGCCGCCGTTCTGCGGGTAGAGCGAGTACCACACGCGCCACGGGCCGACGGTGCCGAGGCCGAGCGCGTCGAAGGCGAGCGGCGGCTTGCCGCCCATCACCTCCTTGGCCTTGGTGAGCTGGGCGATCAGCTCGTCGACGCCCTTGGTGGGGACGAGCTTGCCGTCGGGGCCGAGCAGCCCGGCCCTGCCGCAGATGTCGGTGTTGTAGTACTGCACCATCGGGTGGGCGTCGAACGGGATCGCGTACAGCTGCCCGTCGATGTGGGCGCGTTCCCAGATGGGCGGGCTGAAGTCGGCGGCGCGCAGGCCGACCTCCTCCAGGAGCCGCACGTTGAAGGGGTCGAGGATGGCCCCGGCGCCGATCCCGGCGAGGCGGGCCAGGTGGAAGGTGGCGAGGTCGGGCGAGCGCCCCCCGGAGCCCGCCATCGCGACCTTCGTGTAGTACGGCTCGCCCCAGGCGAGCACGTTCTCCTCGACGAAGATGTCGGGGGTGCTCGCGGCGAACGCCTTGACCATCTGGTTCATGATGATGCCGTCGCTCGCGCCCAGGAAGTGCCAGTACTGGACGCGGGTCTGCGAGGAGCCGAGCCCCACGGGGATGGCGCAGCCCGTGGCGGCGACGCCGAGGAGTGCGAGGCTGCCGCCGAGGAGGTGCCGGCGGGAGATGTCGGGGGGACCGTGCACGGTGGCCTCTTCCTTCACCGAACTATCGCTTGGTCAACTTTTCTCGCTGAGGGTGTCGGGATGGTCGGATTCGGGTTCGTACGCCTCGACGTGAACGCCTACCGGGGGCGGGGCCGGATCACGGACTCGCCGCGCGCAACGCCGGTGCCACGTCGGAGTTACCCGAGTGTTAGCGGTCACACACCGCGTGTCAAGGGCCTGCAAGCATCCGCTTTCCAAGCCTCACACCCTTGACCCGCATGGGTGATAACGCTAACAATCTGGATCATCGCCACGTCCGCAAGACCAGGAGTCCCCCCGTGCACCAGGCCAAGCTCACGCTCGATCCCGCCTTCACGATCGCCCCGGTACGCCGGCGGACGTTCGGCGCATTCGTGGAGCATCTGGGGCGCTGCGTCTACACGGGCATCTACGAGCCAGGACACCCCACGGCCGACGACGACGGCTTCCGCCGTGACGTGCTCGACCTCACCCGCGAGCTGGGCGTCTCCACCATCCGCTACCCGGGCGGCAACTTCGTCTCCGGCTACCGGTGGGAGGACGGCATCGGGCCGGTCGCCGAGCGGCCCCGCCGGCTCGACCTCGCCTGGCAGAGCACCGAGACGAACGAGGTCGGCGTCGACGAGTTCGTCCGCTGGTGCCGCAAGGCGGGTGTCGAGCCCATGATGGCACTCAACCTCGGCACGCGCGGCATCGCCGAGGCGCTCGACCTGCTGGAGTACTGCAACCACCCGTCCGGCACCACGCTGTCCGACCTGCGCGTCGTGAACGGCTCCAAGGAGCCGCACGGCATCCGCATGTGGTGCCTGGGCAACGAGATGGACGGCCCCTGGCAGACCGGGCACAAGACCGCCCACGAGTACGGCCGGCTGGCCGCCGAGACCGCCCGTGCCATGCGCATGGTCGACCCGACGCTGGAACTGGTCGCGTGCGGCAGCTCCGGCTCCAGCATGCCGACCTTCGGCGCGTGGGAGGCCACGGTGCTGGAGGAGACGTACGACGTGGTCGACTACATCTCCTGCCACGCCTACTACGAGGAGCACGACGGCGACCTCGGCAGTTTCCTGGCCTGCTCGACCGACATGGAGTACTTCATCCGGTCGGTGGTGGCCACCGCCGACCACGTGGGCGCCCGGCTGAAGTCGCGCAAGAAGATCGACATCTCCTTCGACGAGTGGAACATCTGGTACCTGTCGCGCCACCAGGCCGCCGAGCGCCGTACCGACTGGCCGATCGCGCCGCCGCTGCTCGAGGACCGCTACCACCTGGCCGACGCGGTCGCCTTCGGCGGCCTGCTCATCACGCTGCTGCGCAACAGCGACCGGGTGACCGCCGCGAGCCTCGCCCAGCTGGTGAACGTGATCGCGCCGATCATGACGGAGACCGGCGGGCGGGCGTGGCGGCAGACCACCTTCCACCCGTTCGCGCAGGCGTCCCGGCTCGCCGCCGGCGAGGTGCTGCGCGTCGAGCCGACCGCGCCGACGTACGAGACGAAGGCCTACGGCGAGGTGCCGGTGATCGACGCGGTGGCCACGCACGGCGAGGACGGCACCACGCTGTTCGTGGTCAACCGCTCGGCCGACCAGCCCGTGTCGCTGGACATCGACACCCGGGCGCTCGGCGGCGCGCGTCTCGTCGAGGCGACCACGCTCACCGACCCCGACGTCTACGCCCGCAACACGGCCGACGACCCCGACCGGATCGCGCCGCGGCCGAACCCCGACGTCGAGCACGACCCGCTGCGCGTCCTGCTGCCGCCGGTCTCGTGGAACGTGATCAGGCTCGCCTGACCGGGCCGGTGCTCTCGCGGACGACGAGCTCGGGCGCGACCAGGACGCGGACGCCCGGGTCGCCGCCCGCCATCCGGTCGAGCAGCATCCGGAGCGCGAGCCTGCCCACCTCGCCGAAGTCCTGCCGTACGGTCGTGAGCGGCGGCCAGAAGTAGCCCGACTCTGGGATGTCGTCGAACCCGGCCACGCTCACGTCCTCCGGCACCCGCCGGCCGGCCTCGCGCAGCGCGCGCAGCACGCCGAGCGCCATCTGGTCGTTGGCCACGAACACGGCCGTGACCGCGTGGCCGAGGCCGCGGCCGAGCTCGTAGCCGGAGTTCGGGCTCCAGTCGCCGCGCAGCACCTCGGGCACCGGGCGGCCGGCGTCCTCCAGGACGTCGCGCCAGCCCTCGATGCGGTCGTCGGCGTCGAGCCAGTCGGCCGGGCCCGCGACGTGCGCGACCGTCTCGTGGCCGAGGCCGAGCAGGTGCCGGGTCACGTGGGCGGCGCCCGCCCGCTGGTCGACCTTGACCACGGGCACCGGGATGTCGTCCCCTGCGTCGACGGCGACGACCGGCATCTCGGGCGGCAGGTGCCGCAGCCCGTCGGCGGCCGACTCGTGCGGCGCGACGATGATCACCCCGTCGGCCGCCTGGGTGCGCAGCCGCTGCACGCCCTCCTCCACCGACCGGCGCTTCAGCGAGCTGAGGCTGGCGACGCTGATGCTGTAGCCGGCGCGCCGGGCGGCCTGCTCGATGCAGTAGAGCGTGGTCGCCGGGCCGTACAGGGTGGTGTCGACGCCGACCACGCCGAGCGTGCCGGAGCGGCCGGTGACCAGCTGGCGGGCGGCCTGGTTGGGCCGGTAGTCGAGCTCGCGCACGGCGTCGAGGACGCGGGCCCTGGTCTCGGCGCGGACGAGGTCGGGCGCGTTGAGCGCCCGGGAGACCGTCATGGTGGAGACTCCGGCCCGCGCGGCGACGTCCGTGAGCACCGCGGGCCGTCTGGGTTTCGCTTTCACCGCGAGCTCACCCCCTCCTTGCCACGCTAACAGGACGGGGGGTCAGGGGGCCCCGCATCGTCGGGCCGGACGAGCAGGACGAACGTGCGGGCGTAGGACACTCCCGCGCCGGGGCGGGGCCAGTCGAGGGCGGCCAGCGCGCGTGAGGCCCCCGCGTGGTGGACGCCGCCGACCCGTACCTCGGCGACCTCGCCGCCCTCTCCCCCGCCGAAGAACGCCTTGACGCCCACCAGGGGCTCGTGCCCGACCGCGCCCTTCAGCGCCGGGGCAAGGTAAGGGAGCAGCGCGTGCCGGACCGCCCACCGCTGCACGGCCTCGTGGTCGTCGCCGGTGCCCCAGCCCGCGATGCCGCCGTGGACGGCGTGCCGGCCGGGGAAGCCGTCGGGGTCGTCGGGGGCGAGGTGGGCGGCGCGCGTGCCGTCCTGGAGGAGGAGTTCGAGCACGGCGGCGGCGGTGGTGTCGAGCCACGTACGGACGGCGCGTTCGGCGGCCTGTTCGGTGGTGTCGCCGTAGCCGGCCGTACGGTCGGTGATCGTGGTCTCGTCCGGGCGCTCGACGTCGAGCACGAAGTGGAGGTCGAGGTGGTCCTCGCGGCCGGTGCGGTCGGGGCCGAGCAGCACGGCGAGCGAGCCAGGCCCCTTGGCCATGCCGTCGCGGACCTCCCACGGCCGGCCCATGGCCGCGCTCAGGTGGGCGGCGACCAGGCCCAGCACCGTGTCGTCCGCGAGCCGCTGACCCTCCATGCACACCCCTTGATCGGATCCGTCTGCAGTGCAGATTAGCCGACCTTGATCATCATCGCCGGGAGATCACAGGCGGCGGTGCTCGCGCGGGACGGGCGTGGAGATTGGTACGCGGGAGGCGCTCGAGAACCGGCGGCCCGCTGTGCGGCAATATTCCGCCAAAAAATTTACCTACTCGGAATCTCCCATCTCATGGGCGTTTCAGGGGCTTAAGTCATGGCTTACCGTTTATAAACCCAACATCATCTCAAAATAGGCGGCATTCTGGGGGGCATGCGTTATCCGAAAGCTTTTCTGACCGCCACGGCAGGCGCTCTTGCCCTGGTCACGGGGCTCACGGCACCCGCGCATGCTCAGGCGACCACTACGGCCCCCGCCTCCGCTGCCGGTGCGTCCACTTACGACGCCCCCTCCGTTTACGGCAGAGCCGCATATTTGATGGACGCCTCCACCGGAAACGTTCTCTTCGACAAGGCCGGCAACAAGCGGATGCCGATCGCCAGCCTCACCAAGACCATGACGGCGTACGTCGTCCTGAAGTACGCCAAGCCCACCGACGTCGTGCACATCAAGCGCCAGGACGAGACGTACGCCGAGGACGGCGGCGGCACCACCGCCGACCTGAACCCCGGCGACACCATCACCGTCGGCCAGCTCCTGTACGGCCTCCTGCTGCCCTCCGGCGCGGACGCCGCCCACGCGCTCGCGCGGACGTACGGCCCCGGCGTGCCCGGCTTCGTCGCCAAGATGAACGCCACCGCCCGTGAGCTCGGCATGACCGACACCCACTACGTCAACGCCGACGGACTGCCCACGCCGGACGGCGACGGCTACTCCACCGCGCGCGACCAGGCCGTGCTGGCCGCCAAGGCCCTGCAGGTGCCGCTGATCAAGCAGGTCGTCGGCACGCGGACCCACCACCTGGCGGCGGGCGACGGGCACGGCTCCTACACCTGGCGCAACACCAACCGGCTGCTCGGCACGCCCGGCGTGCTCGGGATGAAGACCGGGTTCACCCGGGCGGCGGGCTACTGCCTGGCGTTCGCGGGCGAGAAGCACGGCCGGACGATGGTCGGCATCCTGCTCGACGAGTCCGTCTCCAGCCGGCGCTTCTCGACGGCCGAGAACCTGCTGTCCTGGGGCGCCCAGCGCGACTCCGCCTAGGACTCGCGGGACGCCCGGCCGCACCCCTCTCCTTCCGCAGGACAGCGAGCCGTATCGGGATGTAACGTCCTATGGGTGTTATCCCGTTACATGTTGGGCGCCCTGACCGCCCGCACCGGGGACGAGATGTCCGGCCCGGCGCTCCTCGTCACCGGGCTGGCCATCACGGGGTCCCCCGTCCTCGCGTCGTGGCTGCTGGCCGGGCTGACCGTCTCGTCCGCCGCCGGAGGCCCGCTGCTCGGCGTCCTGCTCGACCGGGCCCGCCGTCCCGGGCGGCTGCTGGCGTACTGCCTGGCCGGGTACGCGGCGGGGCTCCTGCTGCTGCTCGCCGGGCTCGGCAGGGTGCCGGACGCGGCTCTCATCGGTCTCGCCGTCGCCGTCGGCCTGCTCGGCCCGGCGGGCGGCGGCGGCTGGACCGCGCAACTGCCTCTCGTCGCCGATCCGCCCCGACTGGCCAGGTTCACGGCGCTCGACTCCATGTGCTACAACGCCGCCGCTCTGGCGGGCCCCGCCCTGGTCGGCGCGGCAGCGGCGGCGGGCGCCGGCGCGGCGGTGCTCCCGCTGTGCGCCTTCCTTCTGCTGGCCGCGCTCCCCGCCGCCTGGTCCCTCCCCTCCCGCACCGGCGGCGGACCCGTCGCGGGAACCGTGCGCGGCCTCGCGGGCGACGTACGCGAAGGGGTCGGCGTCATCGCAGGGAACTTAGCGCTGCGGCGGGCGACGGCCGGGTCCATGGTCTCGTGCGCGGGGCTGGCCATGTGGACGGTCACCGCGCCCGTCCTCGGTGACCGGCTGGCCGGCGACAGCGGTCTCGGTGCGCTGCTGCTGGCCGTCACCGCCGCGTGCGGGCTGGCGACCAACGGCGTCCTGGCCGCGTACGGTCGCGGGACCCGGCGCTGGGAGGCGTTCCTGGCGGGCGGGACCGCCGTGCTCGGCGCCGGGACGGCACTCGCGGCGGTCGCGGACGCGTTCTGGCTGGCCGTGGTCGCCGCCGCGGTCGCGGGCGTGGGCGAGGGCCCGCAGCTGACCGCCCTGTTCGCCGTACGCCACCGCGAGGCTCCCGCCCGCCTGCGCGGTCAGGTGTTCACCACCGGGGCGAGCCTCAAGATCACCTCGTACGCGCTGGGCTCCGCGCTGGCCGGGCCGCTGGCGGCGTACTCGACGGGCGCGGCACTGACGGTCGGCGCGGCCCTGCAGGCAGCGGCGCTCGCGATCCTCCTCCCCCGCCGTTGAGTGACGGCCAGGTGTCGGCGCCGGTCAGCGGGTGGGGGTGCGGGAGCGGTGGGCGGCGACGCGTTCGCGGGTGGCGCAGCGGGCACTGCAGTAGCGGCGCGGGCTGCCGCCGCCGAGGTCGAGGTACGGCCGCCGGCAGCTCGCTGACGCGCACAGCCCGCCCGGCACCCGCTGGTGGTCGGCCAGCAGCACCGCGAACGCCATCGCCGACGAGGCGAGGAACCATTCCTCCCATGGTGCGTCGTCGTGGGAGTCGACGTGGACGTGCCAGGTGGCCGTGCCCCCGTGACTGGTCAGCCGGGGCGGGTGGGCCGCTTCTGCGAGCAGCCCGTTGAGCAGTTCGGCCGCCTTGCCGGCGTCGGGAGCGGCCAGCACGTCGCGCAGCCGCTCCGCCGCGGCGCGCATCCGCGCCACGTCGCCCTCCCGCAGGACGAGGTCACCGCTCTCACCGTGCTCGTGCAGGACCCGCGTCACCGACGCGACCGACGGCTCCTCGTGCAGCAGCGCCACGCACAGATCGACGGCTCTCGCGGCCATCGCCTTGGTCGAGTGAACCTCCACGCCGAGAAGCGTATGCCGGGACGCCGGGCAGCGCCGTCACTCCGCGATCCCGGCATCGCACGGCGGTCGGCGGTCGGCGAGGAGCACGGCCAGGCGATCCATGGCCTCCGTGCCGCCCCGAGCCGCGTCACCGCGGACGACGGCGTCGCGGGCCTCCACCGACTGGTGCACGGACTGGGCGGTGTACCGGGTTCCTCCGCCGGCCGCCGCCAGGGTGACGGTCGCGAGGGCGACCTCGCCCGGCATGCCCTCGAACGCCCACGTCCGTACGAACCGCTCGGGCGCCACGACGTCGTGGTAGACGCCGCAGAACCCGTACTCCCGGCCGTGGGCGTCGATGTTCACGAAGCGCCAGCGGCCGCCGGGCCTGACCTCCATCCGGTCGACGCGGGTGGCGAGGACGTGCGGCCCCCACCAGCGCGGGACCAGCTCGGGGTCGGTGACGACCCGGAACACGACGTCGGGCGGCGCGTCGAAATGCCGGATCATGACGATGTCCTGCCGTCCCGGTTCGATGACGAACGCGGTCTCAGCCATGCTCAAGCCCTTCCTTGCCGGGGTGGACCCGCCGGATCTCCCGCTCCAGGCGGTCGAACCGGTCGTTCCAGCGCTCGCGGTAACGGTCGATCCAGTGCGAGACCGCGTCGAGCGGGGCGGTCTCCAGGCGGCAGGGCCGCCACTGCGCGTCGCGGCCCCGGCTGATCAGGCCCGCACGTTCCAGCACCTTGAGGTGCTTGGAGATCGCCTGCAGGCTGATGTCGAACGGCTCGGCCAGCTCGTTGACCGTCGCCTCCCCTTCGGACAGCCGCGCGAGGATGGCCCGCCGCGTGGGGTCGGCCAGGGCGGCGAAGGTGCGGCTGAGCTCGTCGTCGGGCATGCGGGCGGTCTTCCTGTCGGGTACGCGCGATCACACTAGTGGGCGCTCAGTGGTCGACGATCGCGCCGCACGAGATGTTGAGTGTCGCCGAGGTCATGGTCCTGGCCAGGTCGGAGGCGGCGAACGCGGCGACGCCGCCGACGTCTTCGAGCGTGGCGCCGCGCCCGAGCAGGGACGTCTCGGCGATCGAGGCCGCGATCCGCTCGCGCAGCGGCTCGTCGGCGGTCATGCTCGCGGGGACGCCGCCGGTCACCAGGGTGACGACCCGGACGCCGTACGGGCCGGCCTCGCACGCCCACTGGCGGCGCATGCTCTCCATGGCGTCGAGCGCGACCTTGAACCCGCCGATGCCCGGCACCGTCTGCGGGCCGCCCCCGCCGAACAGCAGGATCACGCCCGAGCGCCGGGGGATCATGTGCCGGACGGCCGCCCTGGTGGTGAGGAACTGCGTGCGCGTGGCGATCTCGATCGGGCGCAGGAACTCGGCGGCGGTGATCTCGGTGAGCGGCTTCTGCACGTCCTGGACGCCGATGACGTTCATCGAGATGTCGATGCCGCCGCCCCGCTCGGCCACGTCGTCGGCGAACGCGTCGACCGCGGCCTCGTCGAGCGCGTCGACGACGGCGGTCTCGGCCGTGCCGCCGGCCGCGCGGATGTCGTCGGCGACCTCGTCCAGGGTCTTGAGCGTCCGGCCGGCCAGGTGGACGCGGGCTCCCGCACGGGCGAAGGCGCGGGCCACCGCGCCGCCGATCGCGCCACCGGCGCCGTACACGACAGCGATCTTGCCATGGAGCATCGTATTCAACCTTTCGGTTAATCAACGGATAGGTTGAATAGAGCACGGCTCGACGTCCGGCGTCAAGAGTGGCTCGCCTCAGAGCGGGCGGCGGCCCGCGAAGCCGAGTTCGGTGCGGTGGTACCAGCCGAGCTCGCGTTCGCCCTCGATCCAGCACAGCCGGACGGACACGCCGTCGAGCACGGCGGGGAAGTCGACGAGGACCGGCGCGATGCCCTTCACCTCGATGCCCTGGTCGCTCCACCCGCTGAGGATCTCCTCGATGCGGGCCTGCAGCCCCTTGATCTCGGGCAGGCCGCCCAGCCCGGACGGGACTCCCGAGCGCCGCGCGAAGTCGATCTCCGCCAGGTCGGCCCGCGCGGCGATCAGCTCGCGGGCCTCCCGGACGACGGCGGGGAGCAGCGCACGGGCCTCGTCGAGGGTGAAGGTCCGGTCCATGCGCTCACGTTAGCGGCTGGGCTCGTACGCGACGATCAGAAGCCGCTCGGCATGGCCGAGGTAGTCGTCGAGATAGGCGGCGGCCTCGTCGTGCTGCTCGGACTCGATCAGGGCGAGCAGGGCGCGGTTGCGGTCGACGAACGGCTCGTGGAAGGCCCGCGGGTTCTCCATGACGTGGAAGACGAGCCGCAGCTCGGCAAGGAGCTGACGCATCGCCTCGTCGATCCTCGGACTCCCGTTGAGCGACACCAGCGCCTGGTGGAACCGGATGTTGGCGGTGCCGACGCCCTGCCAGTCGTCCTGCGCGGCGGCGCGTTCTGCGTCGAGCACCGCCTCGGCGATCAGGTCGAGCGCCTCCTTGGACGGCGTGCGCCGCACGGCCGCGCCCTCCAGCACGCGCCGCACCCGGTAGAGGTCGGAGACGTCCTCGACGGAAGGCAGCCGGACGAACACTCCCCGGTTGAGCCGGTGTTCGAGCAGGCGCTCGTGACCGAGCAGCCGGAAGGACTCGCGCAACGTGTTGCGGGAGACGCCGAGCGCCTCGGAGATAAACTCTTCCGACAGTCGCTGGCCCGGCTGGAAGAATCCCTCACTGATACGTTCGCGCAGAATGTCGGCCACCCGTTCGGCCGTGCTGCTGCGACCCAGGCGGGGGCGGTCCTGGGCAAGATCAGCGACCACGTTGTCCACCATGCAAGACAATCATGGGGCAAACCTCTTGTCGAATTGTTCAACGATCCTTACGTTGAAGGCATCCCCCCTACACCTTCAAGGAGCGATCGCATGGCAGGCTCCACAGCACAGACCCGGCGGGTGATCCTCGCCAGCCTCGTCGGCACGTCGCTGGAGTGGTACGACTTCTTCCTCTACACCACGGCCGCGACCCTGGTCTTCCCCCAGCTGTTCTTCCCGTCGCTCGACCCGGTCACCGGCACGCTCGCCTCGTTGACCACCAACGCCGTGGCGTTCGTCGCCCGCCCGCTCGGCGGCATCGTGTTCGGCCACTTCGGCGACCGCACGGGCCGCAAGACCGTGCTGGTCGTGACGCTCCTCGTCATGGGCGTCTCGACGTTCCTCATCGGCGCGCTGCCCGGCTACGCGAGCATCGGGATCGTGGCGCCGATCCTGCTCGCGCTGCTGCGGTTCGCCCAGGGCCTCGGGCTCGGCGGCGAGTGGGGCGGCGCGGTGATCATGTCCATCGAGCACGGCGACGGCCGCCGCCGCGGTTTCAACGCGAGCTGGCCGCAGGTCGGCGTGCCCGCGGGCTACGTGCTCGCCACCGGCCTGCTGACCGTCCTGTCGTTCACGCTCTCGGACGCGGCGTTCCTGAGCTGGGGCTGGCGGGTGCCGTTCCTGCTGTCGGGCGCGCTGGTGTTCGTGGGCCTGTGGGTGCGGCTCAAGATCACCGAGTCGCCGCTGTTCGCCGAGGTGGAGCAGAAGGGCGCCAAGGCGCGGATGCCGCTCGTCGAGGTGCTGCGCACGCACCCGCGCGCCCTGCTGTCGGCCTTCACCGCCCGGATCGGGACGGACGTCGCCTTCTACACCTTCACCTCGTACATCATCGTCTACATCACCCAGCAGCTGGAGCTGCCGCGGTCGTACGCGCTCAACGCCGTGCTCATCGCCTCGGCGCTGCAGCTCGCGCTGATCCCGCTGGCGGGCGCCCTGTCCGACCGGTACGGCCGGCGTCCGGTCTACCTCGCCGGCGTGGTGGGCGCGGCGGTGTGGGTGTTCGCGTTCTTCCCGCTGCTGGACACCAGGTCGTTCCCGCTCATCGCGCTGGCGGCGATCGTCGCTCTGGTGACGCATGCCGCCATGTACGGGCCGCAGGCGGCGTTCATCGCCGAGCTGTTCAGCACCCGCCTGCGCTACAGCGGCGCCTCCATGGGCTACCAGGTGGCCGGCATCGTGGGCGGCGCCCTGGCCCCGATCATCGCACTCCAGCTGTTCGAGGCGTTCCGGTCGACGGTGGCGGTGTCGCTCTACGTGGTCGCCGCCCTGGTGGTCACGTCCGTGGGCCTGGCCATCGCCCCCGAGACCCGCGACCTGGACATCTCCGCCACGCCGGCCGGCGCGCCCGAGGCGGAGCTGCCGGGCCGCACGGGACCGTTCGCCTAGGGCCGCGCTCCGAGCCTCACAGGGATGCCGCGAACCAGCGGGCGGCGGCTGCCACCGCCGCCCGCGTGGCGTCCGTGGGTTGAGGATTTGCGGTGATAAGTCGACATTTTCCAGCACAGGCCGGTGATCTAAGTCACACCAGTACCGTTGTAACGCAATCGCCGCCGATTCACCGAACAACCGTCCCGTAATAGGCATAAACTGCGCGCCTGTGAGCCTGCCTGTACGTGAACGTTCCCCCCGGCCGGGCGGCGGCCGACACCGCCGTCCCGTGCCCACGTCCCTGCCCTCAGACGCGCCCGTACTCGTGCTCGCCAGTCCGGGCGGCGCCACCGGGGCGGCCGAGGAGATCGCCGCTGTCGTGCGCGTCGACAACCCGCAGATCGAGGTGCTGCTGACGGGCGTCGACGACCTGGCCGACTCCCTGCCCTCCGGTCGCGAGGCCGTCGTCGTGCCCCTGCTCACCTGGGACGACCCCGTCGTCCTGGCGGAGATCGGCAAGGCCGTCGCCGCCAGCGGTTCTGGAGCCGTCGTGACGGAGGCGCTCGGGCCGCACCCGCTGCTGGCCGAGGTCCTGCACATCAGGCTGGCCGAGCGCGGTCTGGCGCGCGCCGACCGCGTACGCCTGCTGAACGTCTCCAGCCCGGTCGACGCCGTCATCCTCGCGACCGCGGGCGGCGAGCGGGCGGTGCACGCCGTGCAGGCGACCGCCGTGCTCCTGGCCTCCCGGCTCACGCTGCCCGTGGTGGCCGCCTCCCTCGACAGCGAGCCCGGCGTCGCCATGGCGGCCGAGCGGCTGCGCGCCGCCGGCGCCGAGCGGCTGGCCGTCTCCCCCTGCCTGATCGGTTACGAGGCGCCGGCCGACGTCGTCGAGCAGGCGGCCGCGTCGATCAACGCCGGGCACGCCGAGCCGCTCGGCTCGCACAGCGCCCTCGCCGAGCTCGTCGCGCGCGCCTACGGCAGTCAGCTCGCCAGCTGACGTCTGAGCGACCCGGCTTCCGTGACGTCACGGGGGCCGGCTCCCGAATCGGGACGAAGCGGGGACGTGAGTGGCGCGAGCCCGGAATTGTCGGTCGCCCGCCCTACGATGAGCCTCCTCACGGAGGGATACTCACATGCTCGACTCGCTGATCGTGCCCTTGTTCGTCACCACGGACCTGCCGCCCGACGCCGAGCTGGCCGAGTTCGGTGAGCTGCTCGCCGGCACGGCGCGGGCGCTCGGCCCCGACGATCCCGGCTACGAGGCGTGCCTGGCGGGCAGCGTGTTCTGGCTCGACCGTCCGGTGCTGGCGGGGCAGCGTCCGGCGGCGCGGAGCGAGCTGCGCTTCGCGGGCATGCTGGGTTACCTGGCGGCGTCCGGTTCCGGCCACACCTCCCGTGCGGTGGTCGGCGACGTCCGCCGGGCGATCGGGCGCGCCGTGGCCGGGCGCTACGGCGACGCGGGCGCGCCACCGGCCGTGTTCGCGATCCGCGACCACGACGTGCGCGAGCGCACCCCCGACTCCGCCCTCTACGTCGACACACCCGACGCGTCGGCAGAGCTCACGACCGCCGCCCGGTCCTACCTCCAGCTCCCCCGCGCGGCAGTGGCCGCCGCAGGCGGCCGGTGACGCTGCACCCCGAGCACGTACGGGCCCGGAGCCGCCGACCTTTCAGTGCGGTAGGCCGACGAGCACGTACGGGGCCCAGAGCCCTGGTTCGGCGGGGCCGTAGAGTTCCCGCAGTCCCAGTGCGGCGGCGCGGACCGCCTCGGCCGGGCCGGTGCCATCCCGCAGCCGGGTGTGCAGGTCGAGCGCGAACGCCTGCGCGACCTCGGCCGAGACCGGCCAGAGCGGCAGGACGACGGCCCTCGCTCCGGCGTGCAGCAACGCCTGCCCCAGCGCCGCCACGCCGCCCACGGCCCGGTGCGGGCCCACTCCCCCGGGCACCGACGCCTCCGGGCGGACGGGCTCGCGGGTGGTGAGCACGACGAGACGGGCGTCCACGCTCATGGTCATGATGTCGCGCGCGGTGAGCAGCCCGTCGGCGAGCCGGACACCCGAGCCGAACGGGTCCTCCTCCGGGCATTCGATCGGGCACGCCAGGTGCACCACGTTCCAGGAGCCGTTGAGGAGGTCCGCGGTGGCGTCCTCGGCGAGGTGCGGGTGGACGCCGTGGAGCGCGGCCACGTCGCGGGCCTCGCGCGGGGCCGCGGATGAGCCCAGCACCAGGCAGCCCGTCCCCTCGGCGGGCGGCCGGCGGATCAACCGGGCCAGCGTCGCGGCCGAGGGCCCGTACGTCACCGGGAACCGTTCGATCAGCTGCCCGCCGTCCGGCGCCAGGGCGTGCAGGGGGACGTCGCGCAACCCGGCGTACGGCACGAGAACGAGTCGGTCGAGGTCGTCACCGAGGGCCCGGAGCGGGTCGGCGAGCAGCATCGCGGCCGTGCGCTGCCACGTCTCGGCACGGTGACGGCGGCCCGCGATGTCGAGGTGCCCATGGCTGCGTCCGTCCGCGGTCGCGAGGAAGTCGGCGAGCAACGACCGAGTGACGGACGTGACAAAACCCCGCGGCCCCGCCCAACCACTCCGATAAGCCAACACGGTCACCACACCATCTCCCGGCCCCTGCGCGGTGAGCGCGCCGCCGCCCGAACCGTCCACGGCGGCCCCGTGACCGTGCCCGCCGAACGCACGCTCCCCTTGGCTGTGCACGACGGACGTCCCCTCCCCCTGGCCGCGGCCGGCGGACGTGCCTTCCCCTTGGCCCTCCGCCCGGGCCGTGCCTCGGATCTGGCCGTGCGGGGGGAACGCGATCTTTTCCTGGCCGTCGACGTGGAATGCCAGGAGGCCTGTTGCCTGGCCGTCCGGGTGGGCGACGAGGGCTTCCAGGGTGGGCAGGTCGAGCGGTGTGCCTCGGCGCAGGGCGACGTGCTCAGGGGCCAGGGGCTCCATGCGTCGCCACAGGGCCTCCAGGTCGGCCTCGGCCGCGCGGGCTGACCGGACGAGCCGTGCTGCGCTTCCCGGGTCGCGGGTGAGGCGGGCCGCTGACAGCAGCGACCGCACGGTTTCCGCCGCCCGCTGCTCCGCCTCCGCGAGTCCTGCCGGGACGCTGCGGAGAGTGAGCCGTCCCTCCTCTGGCACGCTCCGCAGTGTGCTCCTGCCCCGGCCGTGGGCTGTGTCCTCGTGGAGGGCGGGCGGTTGGGTCGGTCTCGTGGTCACGACGTGGAGGACGGGCGGACGCTGGGTGCCGGACGCCTCGGGGCCGTTCCGCAGAGCACCGTGGGGTCCCTCCCGCCCGTCACCCCGCCGGTCGGCATGCCCGTCACCGCGCCCGTCGGCGTGCCGGTCAGCGTGCTCGTCGGCGTGCCCGTCGGCGTGCCGGTCGCTGTGCCGCTCGCTGTGCGCCGTGGACGACGGGGCGTGTGTGGCGGAGATGGGGGCGTGTGTGGTGGACAGGAGGGTGTGCGTGCCGGGCTGGGCGTCGTGGGCGGCGGAGAGGGCGTCGTGGGCGGCGGCGTCGGCGTGGGTCCAGGCGGTCATGGGCCGGTCGAGGCGTACCGCCAGACGGACGACTCGCCGCCGGGCGGGCGGGTGGCCGAGCGCGGCGGCGCGTTCGGCATCTGCCAGGGCGTCTCCCAGGTCGCCGTGCTGTTCGGCGCCGATCGAGCGGTGGTGGAACGCGGCGGCCAACTCCAGGTCGTACCCGAGCTCTGTGAGGATGTCGATCGCCATGGTGAGCTGGAGGCGGGCATGGGGGGCGGCGGGGTCGAGCGCGGCGAGGTGGCGCAGCGCGAGGGCCTCCCCCGCCCGGAACCCGCTCTCCCGAGCCAGCACAAGCGCCTCCTCCAGCCACTCCACCACCCGCCCGACGCCCGCCCCCTCCTCCGCACGACCCACGCCCGGCCGCTCCACCACGTGCCCGACGTCCGCACCCTCCTCCGCACGACCCACGCCGGGCCACTCCACCACGTGCCCGACGCCCGCCCGCTCCACCGCCCCCTCCACCGCACGACCCACGCTCAGCCGCTCCGGGTGGTCCGCGCCCGGTGGGCGCTTCGACGGGTCCGGGTTCGGCCGGCGTTCCGGGCCGGCGGCCTGCGATGTCCGCGGGTGGGGTGGTGACGCGAGGCGGGCCAGGGTGAGGAGGGCCAGGACTGTGTCGGGGCGGGTGCGGGCGAGGGTGAGAGCTCGGGTGGCGTAGGGGACGGCTCCCGCCGGGTCGCCGCG
This sequence comes from Nonomuraea maritima, assembly GCF_900100395.1. Taxonomy (GTDB): domain Bacteria; phylum Actinomycetota; class Actinomycetes; order Streptosporangiales; family Streptosporangiaceae; genus Nonomuraea; species Nonomuraea maritima. The sequence goes on from NZ_FNFB01000004.1 coordinate 203,652, forward strand.
TACCTCGTGGATCAGGGCCAGGTCGGCGTACGCGTCGGAGAGAGGGGCCGGGTCGCCCAGTTCCTCGCCCACTGTGACCGCCTCCAGGAAGGCGGCCTCGGCGGCGTCCAGCTCGCCCAGCCTGAGGTGGAGGGTGGCACGGCCGGCCAGCAGCGGGGCCCGCAGCGCACGCCAGACGGGGGCTCGGGTGAGGGCGAGGCCCTCCTCGTACGCCTGCGCGGCCTCTTCCCAGCGGGCCAGGTCGGTGAGGGCGCGGCCGAGCAGCCCGAGCGACCGCACGAGCTGGACGGGCAGCGCGGACGCCGTCTCCCTGGCCACGGACACCGCCTCGGTGAGGTGTTCTGCGGCCTCGTCGGTCCGGTTGAGGGCGGCGGCGACCGCGCCGAGGTTGCTCAAGTGCTCGGCCAGGCGCTCGTCGTGCCGTTCGCAGCCGCGCGCCGCGTACTCGTAGGCGGCGGGCAGGTCGCCGAGGGCGCGGCAGAACGACGACAGCTTGGCCAGCAGGTACGACCGGTCGTCCGGTTCGGCGGCCGGCAGGCGTGTCACGCCGCGTCCGCCGGCGTCGCGCAAATGGCGGACGCCGCGGGCCGGCGGGTGCGGCCTGAAGGCCGTGAGCGCCTGTTCGGCCAGCGCGCGGGCCCGCTCAAGGTCGCCGCTCGCCTCGGCCTCCTCCATCCGCAGACGGATCTCCAGACGTTCGGCCGCCCCGCGGTCGCCGCCGCCACCGGCCCGCAGCGCCGCCAGCGCCTGCGTGAGCGTGGCCCTCCCGTCTACCGGCGACCCCAGCGTGAGCTGCATGGCGGCCAGCCGCGCCAGAACCTCCGCCTCCGGCCCACCCGCCATCGCCACGACCAGCTCGAACGGCATACCGTCCGCCACCTGCCGGCCACCCACCGCCGACCGGCCGCCGGCGGGTGACGCGCCGTCCCGTACCCCGGCACGGCCGACCTGCGGCGGCTCACCGTCCCGCGACCCCGCGCGGTCGTCCCCTGAGGGCTCGTGGTCCTGGAGTTCGGTGAGGGCGGTTTCCAGCACTGTTCTGGCTCGGGTGAAGTTGCCGCAGACCTCCAGCGCGAAGCCGAGCCTGATCGAGGTGAGGGCCGCCTCGCGAGGTTGCCCGCAGGCGCGGAAGAGGGTGGCGGCTCGTTCCAGTTCTGTCGCGTACGAGGCCGCGTCGCCGACGAGGGCGGCGTGTGCGGCGAGGCGTTCGTGGACGACGGCCTCCTTCAGCGGGTCCGCGCCCGCGAGTCCGAGTGCCGCGTGCAGCCGCTCCCCCGCCTCGCGCAGCTCGCCGCGCCGCGCGTCGAGCGTGGCGCGGCCGAGGGTGGCGGTGAACAGCGTCTCCAGGTCGCCCTCTGCGGCGGCCAGCTCCAGCGCCCGGTCCACGTCGGCCACGGCGTCGTCGGTGCGGCCGACCCTCGCCAGGCAGGCCGCGCGCATGGTGAGCGCCGCCGCCTCCTTGGCAGGAGCGCGGAGCCTCGCGTACGTCTGCGCCGCCGTCCCGAAGTCGGCGAGGGCGTGCCGGGCGTCGCCCTCCGCGTACGCCAGCGCGCCCAGGTTGTAGCTCACCGCGCCGACGCCGTCGTCGTGGCCGATGTGCTCGTACTCGCCCAAGGCCTGCTCGAAGGCGAGCCGGGCGGCGGCGGTGTCGCCCTGGAGGCGGCGGCGCTGCGCGACGCGGTACCACTCGTCGGCCGGCTCCCTGCGCGCGCCCCTGCGCCGTACGATCTCCACCAGCCTGGCCTCGGCGGCGGCTGCCCGCGCGCGGTGGCCGCGCCCGGCGAGCAGGACGGCGTACGCGTCGAGCGCCCGGCAGGCGTCCTCCCAGGCGCCGGCGGCCTCCAGCTCCATGGCGCAGGCGGCCATCCGCTCCCCGGCCGCGGTGAGGTCGTCCTCCTCCACGGCGGCCCTGGCGGCGACGGCGAGCTGCAGGGCGGCCGCCTCCCGGTCGCCGAGCTCCAGGTACAGGTCGCGTGCGCGGACCGCGCACGCCACCGCGCCCGCCGGGTCGCCCGCGGCCACGTACGCCTCGGCGGCACTGCCCTGGTGGGTGGCCTCCTCGGCGGCGAACCCGGCGTCGCGGCACAGCTCGACGGCGCGCAGGTGGGCCTCGACGGCCCGGACGGGGTCGCCGGCGCGCAGGTGGACGACGCCCATGTTGCCGAGCTGGATCGCCTCGGAGCGCGGGTCGCCGAGGTGCCGGTAGGCGGCTGCCGAGCGCGCGTAGGCCTCCAGCGCGGCGGCGAACTCGCCGAGGTCCTCGTGCCCGGCGGCCTGGCGGGCCAGGGCGTGGGCCGCCTGCGCGTGCCGCTCGGCCGCGCCGAACGCGCGCGCCGCGCACTCCAGCACGCGTGTGGCGATGTGCGAGTGTCCCGACTCGGCCAGCCGCAGTCCGGCGCCGAGGAGGTGTTCGCCGCGTTCGTCCGGTGTGCCGCGTTCGGACAGGCGCAACAGCTTGACCGCCAGCTCGACGGCGCCGTGGCAGCGCAGCGCCAGCTCGGTGGCGGCCCTGGCCAGCTGCTCGTCCACCGGCGGCGGGTCGTCGAGCGCCGTGTCGAGCTCGGCGAACAGCTCGCCGGGTGCATCGGTGAGGTCGCGGGCGAGGGTGAGGGCCTCGGCGAGGTCGCCGGGGTCGTGCCGTACGGCGCAGCGGGCCACGAGCGCGCGGCACAGCTCCGCCCGGGCGGGCACGGGGTCGCTGCCCGCCTTGGCCGCCAGGTCAGCGCCCTGGCGGGCGGAGCGTACGGCCTCGTCCAGGTCCTCCTCGCGGCTCGGGAGGCCGGTCCTGGTGGCGCGCCAGCGCAGCACCTCCGAGACCAGCCCGTACGCCTCGGCCCGCACGGCCACCCGTTCGCCCATGGCGAGCGCCTCGCGCAGGGCGGCGACGGCCTCGTCGGCGGTCTCCTCGGTGAGGTCGAGGGTGAGCGCCCGGCCGAGCAGCAGCAGCGTCTCGGCCCTGCCCGGGTCGCGCGCGCCGAGCGCGACCCGGGCGGCGGCGCGCGCGGCGGCGATCGGCTCCGCGGGGTCGCCTCCGGTGGCCGAGACGCGGGTGAGCAGCGCGCCGGCCAGGCGGGCGAGCAGCCCGGCGCGGCGCGGGTGCGTGCTGGGGGCGTGCGTGACCGCCTCGCGCAGGGCGTCGACGGCGGTGTCGAGGTCGGCGACGTCGCCGGTGATCTCGTGGCGGCGCAGCCGGCGCTCGCCGAGCAGGGCGAGCCGGACGACGGGGTCGGTCCCGAGCCCGTGCACGGTCTCGCCCGGCTTGACGTGCAGGGCTTCGAGCATCTCGGTGCCGGCTTCGAGCGAGCGCTCGTCGCCGGTGACGACGAACCAGTCGAGCAGCCCGGCCGCGTACGGGGCCAGCACGCCAGGATGCGCCCATTCCTCGTGCCAGAAGTCGAGCGCGCACTGTCCGGCCCTGATGAAGGCCAGCAGGTCGCGGTCGGCGTACGAGGCGGCCGATCGCGCCTGGGTGAGGTCGACCAGGGCGAGCAGCGCCTGGGACCGGTCCTGGCTGCGGGCGGGGGTGTCGGCCGCGGCCAGGTAGGTCCTGACCAGTTCCGCGTCGCCGGGCGCGGCGAGGGCGAGCGCGGCGGCCAGCTCGCCGGAGCGCGCGGCCGGGGTGTGCCCGCCGAGTGCCGTCCGGAGCAGCACGTGCACCGCGTCGTCGAGGACGTCGCGTTCGCCGGTGCGCTCGTACAGGCGCAGGAGTCCTGAGCCGAGAGGCGCGAGCGCGCCGGCCACCCAGGGGGCGGCCGTGCGGGCGGACTCCGGTAACAGGAGTTCGGCGAGGCGGTCGGCGGTCTCGCGGTCGGGCTCGTCCAGCGCCCGTTGGACGAGTGCCTGGACCAGCAGCCCGACGTGCGGGTACGCGCCGGGGTCGACGTGCCCCAGCACCTCCTCCGCGAGCCCGGCCCAGGTGCCCGGTTCACGGTTGCCGCGCAGTTTGTCCGGCAGCCGGTCGGGGTCGGCCAGCGCGACGGCGGCGAAGAAGGCGCCGGCCACGTCGGCGTCCTGGCCGGCGCGCCGGTCGAGGCGGTGACGGGCCAGGTGCAGCACGCCGATCAGCCGCCACGTGGCCGCGTCGGAACGGTCGCCCGCGCACGCCCGCATCGCCTGCTCGGCCTCGGCGAGCGCTGCCGGGTCCCAGATGAGCTCCGGATCCGCGGTCTGCTCGAAGCGCTCGATACGGGCGGCCAGTGCCCCCGCCGGATCGGTCATGGGCAAAGGCTCTCATCGGCGTGCGCCCGCGTACAGATGTGGCGCAGGAAGCCGGGACCACCGGTGAGAAGCGCCCTGTGAGGGGCACGAGTGTCTACATGCTCTACGGCAAGGAACATGTCCAGCGTTATCAGGAGACTGATGGCGAAGAAGGACACGACTGGAATAACACGACGACGCTACTCCTGACCACTAAAGGCCGTAAGTCAGGAAAAAGTTATACGACGCCGCTCATCTACCAGCGTTTCGGGGACGACTACCTCGTCGTGGCCTCGAAGGGCGGCGCTCCCGAGCATCCGCAGTGGTACCAGAACCTGGTGGCCGACCCCGAGGTCGAGGTGCAGGTCAGGGGCGACAGGTTCACGGCACGGGCCCGTACGGCGGCTTCCGAGGAGCGGCCCGGGATGTGGCGGGTGATGGCCGCCACGTGGCCGCCCTACGACGAGTACCAGCAGAAGACCGACCGCGAGATCCCCGTGGTCGTGCTCGAACGCGTGACATGAGAATGTCCGCCCCACCCGGTGACCAGGCGGGGCGGACAGCTCGATCCAGTTACTTGATCCGGTACGCGCGGGTCACGGTCTCGCTGAACCCGTTGCCACCGGCGTCGGCGGCCTTGAGACGGAGCGAGACGAAAGCGCCCTTCTTGTTGCCGGGGTGCGTGACCTCGGCAGTCCAGGCGTTGTTCTTCTCCGCCCGCACCTTGGCCGGCTGCCAGGTGCGCCCGTCGTCGTAGGAGACCTCCAGGGTCATGGTGGTCACCTTGTGGTCGGGCGTGCCGGCCGGGCGCTGCAGGGTCAGCGGGATGCGCAGGTGCCCCCGCTTGGCCTGGTTGCGGTCGTCCAGCTCAGGCGCGATCCTGACGGCCATCAGCGGCAGCGGTTCACGCTTGCCCTGCGCGGGCGTCTTCGACCGGAACCGCCACTCGGCGCTCACCTTCGTCGACACCTGGCTCGCGGCCGGGTCGCGGGTGGCCGACAGGGAGACCCGGTACTCGCTCTCCTTCGCGTCGGCGGGCACGTCGACGGTGGGGATCAGGTAGTCGGCCGCGAAGACCTCCTTGCCGTCACGGAGGACCGTCGTGCTCGCCTCGGCCGTGCTGGTCAGGGAGTACCTCTCGGTCACCGGGTCGTCGAACAGCCCGACGCCGAACTGCATGACGTCGCCCTCGCGCCAGCTGAGGTCGCCGGGCGCGGACACGGCCGGGGCGAACACCCCGGTGTTCCAGCTCTGCTCCAGCTTCTGCCCGGCGCGGAACTCGGTGGTCCTGCCGAAGAAGAACTGGTCCAGGTTGTCCCACGGGTCCGGCTTGTACTGGACGAACGACGGGTACCAGCCGGTGTCGCCCGGCGTGTAGTACTCGGTCCTGTGGAACGGCAGCGCGAACTTGGCCAGGCCGCCGTACGGCATCCACGCCAGCTCCTTGCCGTACAGCGCCGGCAGGGCGAAGTGCTCGCCGTACTTGCCGTCCTGCTGGGCGCCGTACGTCGCGTTGAGCTGCGCGAGGTCGCGGCGCTTCGGACGGTAGCCAGGGTCGGCGGGGATGCGCGGCTCGGCCTTCATCAGGTGGTAGATGTACGGGCTGTCGTCGAAGGTGCCGTCACTCTTCTGCTCGGCCCACTGCGTCCACCGGTAGAAGCCGAACGACCTGTCGGCCTCGCCCTTGACCGGGCTGTTCGGGATGGCCTTGACGCCTTCGACGCGGTCACCGCCGCGCGGCAGGTCGATGTCCACGCCGAGCGGCTGCACGTTCTTGGCGAGCTGGAGCATGCCGACCATGCCGAAGGCGATCCGCGCGGAGGGCTCCTCGACCCGTACGTCGACCGGCTCGGCCTTGCGGGCGTCGGCGGTCACGGTGCGGTCGTCGGTGAGGGTGAAGACCGGGTCGGCGGCCATCACGGTCGAGCCGTCGTCGTCGAGCATGAGGCTGACGACGGTGTAGCGGCGGTCCTTCGGCAGCCGGAGGTCCAGCTTGCCGTCGAAGATGTCGTAGTTGACCTGTTCCTCGGTCTCGAGGTCGATGACCCCGGCGAAGGCGGCCACGGGGGCCTGGCCGTCCGTGGTCCTGAAGGCCAGCTTGAGCGCCTGCTTCTGGGGCTCCACCCGCATGCCGATGCCGGTGCGCACGGAGACGCCGTCGCCCTGGGCGATGACCGTCCCGCTGTACGTGCCGAGCGCGCCCGCCTCCGCGGTCACCTCGACCTGCGCGGTGCCGTGCGCGGGCACCTCCACCGAGCCGGCGCCGAGCGTGAACGGCGTCACCGTCTCGCCGTGGCCGTCCTTGGCGACCACGCTCAGGTCCAGCCGGACGGCGGCGTCGCCGTCGTTGCGGTAGGTGAGCGTGCGCTTCGCCGACGAGCGGGGCAGCTCGACCTCGCCCAGGCTGAGCGCGGCGGGCTCGGTCGTGATCTGCTGGCCGACGGCGCGGGCGACGTCCACGCGGCCGGAGCCCTGGACGTACGCGCCCAACTCCTCGCCGGGCGCCGTGGAGGCCATGAGCGCGGCCTTGACCTGCTGACCCGTCCAGTCGGGGTGGGCGCTCGCGACGATCGCCGCCGCCCCCGCCACGTGCGGGGTGGCCATGGACGTGCCGTCACTCGCGGTGTACCACTCGTCGACCGGGGCGCCCATCCACGTGTCGGCGGCCCGGGCGGCCACGATGCCGACGCCGGGCGCGACCAGGTCGGGCTTGACCGCCGCGTCGCCCTGACGCGGGCCCGTGCCGCTGAAGGGGGCGACCACGTCGACCTCGCGGTTGGAGGCGCCGACCGTGAGAGCGTGGTCGGCGCTGCCCGGCGAGCTGAGCGCCCCCGGGCCGTCGTTGCCGGACGCGATCACGAACAGCGTCCCGTACTGGTCGGACAGGTTCTCGACGGCCTGCTCCAGCGGGTCCAGGCCGGGAGCGTCGGGGCCGCCGAGGCTGAGGTTGGCGACGTCGGCGCCGTTCTGCGCCGCCCAGGTCATGCCCTCGATGATGGCGGAGTCGGGGCAGCTGCCGTCCTGCTGGCAGACCTTGCCGACCATCAGCTTGGCGCCGGGGGCGACGCCCTTGTAGCGCCCGCCGGAGGCGGCGCCGGATCCGGCGATCGTGGACGCCACGTGCGTGCCGTGCCCGTTGAGGTCGCGGATGTCGGGGTCGGCGGTGAAGTTCTGCTCCTTGACCACCAGGCCCTTGAGGTCGGGGTGGCCGGGGTCGTAACCGCCGTCGAGCACCGCGACGGTGACGCCCTCACCGGTGTGCCCCGCCGACCAGGCGGTGCGCGCGCCGATGTGCGGGACGCTGACGTCGAGGGACAGCTTGGCCTTGCCGTCCAGCCAGATCTTCGCGGGAGCGGCGGCCGCCCGCGCGGAGGGGTCGGTGAGGGACTTCCAGAGCGTCCCTGCCTGCGAACGCGGCTCGCTCGCCGCGACGCCGTGCACGGCGGGAAGCGGACGTCCGCCCGCGACGCGCATCGCGGCCACGTCGACCTGCTGGGGGTACGTCGTGATCAACGGCAGGGCCGGGCTGGTCGCGTCGTCGTAACCGAGTTCGACGAGCCGGGTGACGTTGAACAGCCGGGGGTCGAGCCGGTCCTGGGCCAGCAGGGGCAGCGCGTCCATGGGGACGACGGTGAGCCCGTCCTCGCCGCGGCGCTGCATGAATTGCACGTTCTCCCGGCCGGGGCCGGGCTTGACGTCGACCTGCGTCCGCCGGTCGGGCAGGACGCGAAGGGTGATCGTGTCCCCGGTGATCAGGGTGACCGTCTTGGGGGATTGTGCGGCCGCTGCCCCCGCGGGGGCTGCGGCCGTAGGGCTGGGGGTGGGCGCTGCCTGCGCCGGTGTCGCCACGGCCGCGAGGAGGGCCGATAACACGCCGGTGAGGAGCGCGGATTTCTGAAGCACAACCGGCTTTGTATAGTTGCGTGACTTTTTCTGACAAGAGAACCTTGTGGCCTATATCGGCAAAATCCGGAACTGGCCACCTGGCGAGGCCTAGCCGCGCAGGCTCGCGTACAGCTCCGCCGTGCGGTGGGCGATGCGCTCCCAGGAGAAGTGCTCGACGGCGCGCACCCGGCCCGCCCGGCCCATCGCCTCGGCCCTGGCCCGATCGCCGAGCAGCGCGTTGACCCGCTCGGCGAGGTCGGCGGCGAACCGTTCCTGGTCGTGCGGCGTGCCGTCGGGGCCCTGGTCGATCGGCACCAGCAGGCCGGTCTCGCCGTCGGCCACCACCTCGGGGATGCCACCGGTCGCCGTGGCCACCACGGCCGTCTCGCAGGCCATCGCCTCCAGGTTGACGATGCCCATCGGCTCGTAGACCGACGGGCAGACGAACACCGTGGCGTGCGTGAGCAGCTGGATGACCTCCGGCTTGGGCAGCATCTCGCGGATCCAGAACACGCCGTCGCGGCCGAGACCGCGCACCAGCTCGGTGACCTCCGCCGCGATCTCCGGCGTGTCCGGAGCGCCCGCGCAGAGCACGAGCTGCGCCCCGGGGTCGAACGACCGCGCCGCGTGCAGCAGGTGGACGAGCCCCTTCTGCCGAGTGATCCGGCCGACGAAGACGACGTACGGCCGGCCGGGGTCGACGCCGTGCTTCTTCAGCACGTCGGTGGCCGGGTCGGGGGCGTACTCGGCGGTGTCGATGCCGTTGTGGATCACGCTGACCCGGTCGGGCGCGATCTCGGGGTAGGCGGCCAGGACGTCGCGCCGCATGCCCTCCGACACCGCGATCACCGTGTCGGCGGCCAGCAGTGCGGTGCGCTCGGCCCACGAAGAGATCGCGTAACCGCCGCCGAGCTGCTCGGCCTTCCACGGGCGCAGCGGTTCGAGGCTGTGCGTGGTGATCACGTGCGGGACGCCGTGGAGCAGTTTGGCGACGTGCCCGGCGAAGTTCGCGTACCAGGTGTGGGAGTGGACGACGTCGGCGCCCTCGCAGGCGGCGGCCATCTCGAGGTCGACCCCGAGCACCTGCAGCGCGGCGTTGGCGCCCTCCAGGCCCCCGGGCACCCGGTACGCCGAGACGCCCGGCTCGGTGCGGGCCGCCCCGAAGCAGCGCACCCGTACGTCGGCCAGCTTCCGCAGCTCCCTGGCCAGGTACTCCATGTGGACCCCGGCCCCGCCGTACACCTCGGGCGGATATTCCCGGCTGAGCAGATCAACGCGCATGGCATCGACTTTATGGCGGCGTCCGGGCGGCGGACCACCTCCGAGATCGGGTGTCGCCCTCGTCCTGGCCTGGATTCACAAAACGGGACACGAACGGAGGTCACGGTGCAGAGTTACATCGATAGAGCGGCCATTTGGGGGTAGCGTCCAGGACATGAAGTCCCGGAGGGTGCTTGCGGTCGTACTGGCAGGTGGCGAGGGTAAGAGGCTCATGCCGCTCACGGCGGATCGGGCCAAACCGGCGGTGCCGTTCGGGGGGATGTATCGCCTCGTCGACTTCGTGCTGTCGAATCTCGCGAACGGTGGGTTCCTGAAGATCGTCGTACTGACGCAATACAAGAACCACAGCCTCGACCGGCACGTCTCCCGCACCTGGCGGCTCTCGGCGATGCTCGGCAACTACGTCACCCCCGTGCCGGCCCAGCAGCGGCTCGGGCCACGCTGGTTCTCGGGCTCGGCCGACGCCCTGTTCCAGAACCTCAACCTGATCTACGACGAGATGCCCGAGCATGTGATCGTCTTCGGGGCCGACCACATCTACCGCATGGACCCGCGGCAGATGGTCGAGCAGCACGAGGACTCCGGCGCGGACGTGACCGTGGCGGCCATCCGGCAGCCGCTGTCGCTGGCCGACCAGTTCGGCGTGATCGAGACCGACCCCCAGGGCCGGCGCATCGTGGCGTTCCGGGAGAAGCCAAAAGACGCGGTAGGGCTGGCCGACTCGCCGGACGAGGTGTTCGCCTCGATGGGCAACTACGTGTTCAGGACGCAGTCGATGATCGACGCGCTGCGCGAGGACGCCCTCGACCCGACGAGCAAGCACGACCTGGGCGGCAACATCATCCCCATGCTCGTCAAGTCGGGCGGCGCCGACGTCTACGACTTCGCCCACAACGCCGTGCCCGGCTCCAGCGAGCGCGACCGCGGCTACTGGCGCGACGTGGGAACCCTCGACGCCTACTACGAGGCCCACATGGACCTCATCTCGGCGCACCCGGTGTTCAACCTCTACAACGACAAGTGGCCGATCTTCACCGGCCACGACCCGCTGCCGCCCGCCAAGTTCGTCCACAACGACGGCGACCGGGTCGGACGGGCGATCGACTCGCTGGTCTCCCCCGGCGTGATCGTCTCCGGCGGCACGGCCATCAGGTCGATCCTGTCGCCCAGGGTCGTGCTCCACTCCCACTCGCTGGTGGAGGACTCCGTACTGATGGAGAACGTCAAGGTGGGCCGGGGCGCGATCATCCGCAGGGCGATCATCGACAAGAACGTCGTGATCCCCGACGGCGCCCGGATCGGCTTCGACCTCGACTACGACCGCACCCGCTTCGCGCTGACGCGCGGCGGCGTCGTGGTCATCGGCAAGAACGAGATCGTCGACCGCTGACCGGCGGCTGCCTCCTGAGCGCGGTTCCCGCGCGGCAATTGGGTCTTGTAGCGCCCGTTGCCGGGGATCACGCTGAAGGCCAGGAGGCAGTGACATGTCGCATCCCCTCGGAGTCAGCCGCCCGGATCTCGAAGTCACCGATCTGCCCACGCCGGAGGAGGTCTTCAAGGTCTCCAGAATCGGCCCCAAGGAACTCTTCAAACACGCCGTCGGACCGAGCCTGATCGCCCTCGGCATCTCGATCGGCAGCGGCGAGTGGCTGCTCGGCCCGCTCAGCGTGGGCCAGTACGGATTCATCGGCGTCGGCTGGGTCATCCTGGTCTCGGCGCTGCTCCAGACGTTCTACAACGTCGAGTGCTCCAGGTACGTCATCGCGACCGGCGAGACCCCCGTGGTGGGCTGGGGACGGGTGCCGCCGGGCTGGCCGCTGTGGGTGCCGCTGTCGGTGCTCATCGTCATCTTCTCGTTCATCGCGGGCGGCTGGGCCGCGTCCGCGGGACAGGGAGTGTTCGCGCTCGTCCACGGTGAGGCGCCGCCCGCCGACGCGGCCGAGCCGCGCTGGTACGCCGTCGCCCTGCTCGCGGTGGTCTTCGTCATCACCGCGAGCGCCCGGCGCATCAGCCGGGCGCTGGAGCTGGCCAACTGGGTGATGGTGAGCGCGATCCTGATCGCGCTGCTGGTCACGTGCGTGCTGGTGGTGCCGCTCAGCCAGTGGTGGGAGGGCATCAGCGGCTTCGTCACCCCGGCGGCGCCGCCGGAGGGCATCACCGCGACCCAGCTCGGCGGGCTGGCCGGGTTCACCGCGCTCGCGTCCGGCCTGAACTGGTACGTCATGGGCCACTACCGCGACAAGGGCTACGGCATGGGCCACCGCGTCGGCTACATCTCGGGTCTGCGCGGCGACGGGAGCACGGTGCGGGCCAGCGGCGTCACGTTCCCCGACGACGAGCGCAACCGCGGCCTGTGGCGCCGGTGGTACCGGCTGCTGATGGTCGACATGTGGGGCGTGTTCTTCGTCGGCGCCATCCTCGGCATGCTGCTGCCCACGATCCTCATGTCACACGCGGTCGAGATGGCGGGTGAGCAGCCCACCCGGGCCAACGTGCCGACGTTCGTGGCGAGCGTCCTCGGCGCGGAGTACGGCCCCGTGGTGTTCTACATCGGGCTCGTGCTGGGGGTGCTGGTGCTGTTCTCGACGCAGCTCGGCATCTTCGAGGCGATGGTGCGGGTGACGACCGACGCGGCGAACGCGACGAGCCCACGCCTGCGCAGGCTGATCGAGGGCGACCCGCGGCGCTTCTACTACCCGTTCATGATCGTGCTGCTGGTGCTCATCTCGATCATCATCTTCCAGTCGCTGCCGGTCGGACTGGTCGAGTGGTCGGCCAACATGTCGAACCTCGGGGCGCTGATCTACCCGTTCCTGCTCATGTACCTGAACAGCAAGCTGCCGCGCCCGGCCCGGCCGAGGCCGTGGCACTACGTGATCCTCGTGCTCAACTTCCTGTTCTTCGGGTTCTTCTTCGTCAACTTCATCGCCGACTTCATCGGGGACCCGCTGGTGACGTTCTAGCGTTGCGCCGGTCATGAGCCCGCGCCCGGCCGTCTGCGAGAAGCTCGCGGCCGGGCGCGTCATGTCAGCGGCGCGTCACCACTCGCCGCCGTCGTCCTCGTCGCCCTCGAAGATCTCCTCGACGATCTCGCCGGCCACGTACCCGCCGACCACGCCCGCGGCGACACCCGCGGCCACCCCGGCCATCCCGCCGCCGTGGTGACCGCCGTGGTGCCCGCCGTGATGCCCGTGGTGGCCGCCGTGGTGGTCGCCGTGGTACTCGCCGCCGTAGTGGCCGCCCGGGTGGCCGTACTGGGCCAGGCTGTCCAGCCAGCGGCCGAGTTCGGCGGTCCAGTCGGTACGCAGGGCGTCGTCGTGGCTGACGTGGAAGCGGCCGATGGCGTCGCTGGAGGAGAAGCGACCGGCGCGCTTGTCGGCCTCCAGGACGACCGCGAGCCCCGCGGGGTCGGCCACGAACGTCACCTCGACCTCGCCGACCTGCCCGGCGTACGGGCCGGTCGGGTAGAACTCGATCTCCTGGTAGAACGGCAGCGACTGCTCGACCCCGTAGAGCCGTCCGGCCTCGAGCTCGGCCGACTTGAAGCCGAACCCGAGCCCCAGCAGGCCCTCGAGGATGCGCAGTTGCGACGGCAGCGGCTCGACCGCCACCATGTCGAGGTCGCCCTTGTCGATCGCCTTGGCGATGGCGAGCTCGGTGCGCACGCCCACCGCCATGCCCCGCAGCGGCCCGCCGCCGATCTCGCTGATCGGCGTCTCCCACGGCACGGCCATGCGGAACGGGATCGTGCGCTCCTCGCCCTTGCGCAGCGTGAAGGAGCCGGAGACCTGGACGCGGAAGAACTCGCTGACACCGGCGTGCTCGCCGTCGCCGTGCTCGACCTCGACCCTGGCCACCAGACCGAGCGTGACGTGCTCGATCTCGGCGTCGAAGTCGCCGCCCTTGAGGCGCACCTCGCCGTCCAGCGCGCCGCCCGGCTGCGTGCGCGGAGTGGACAGGACGGTGTCGACCGAGGGTGCGCCGACACCGAACGCGCCCAGCATCCGTTTGAAGACCACGGCTCTGCTCTCCCTTTACAAGATCGATTGGTGTGACGACCGCCTCAACGATCCGCCGGCGGGCGGAGTTCCGGCACCCGCCCAGCTTGGCATCGACGGCCGCCGCTCGCCGGGTTATCGCCTCAGCGGTCGCTCCACCTGATCTCGTACGGCTTGAGCGTGACCTCCTCGTCGCCGACAACCGTGGTGACGTCGGCGTCGCTGGTGTTGACCAGCAGCAGTTGCTCGGGCTGGGCCAGCACACGCACCTTCCGGTCGGACGAGCTCACCTGATCGAGGCGCACCCCGGCGGGGAACCACCTGGTGAAGCCGGCGATGAGCTGCCCGGTCGGCGTCTCGGCCCCGGTCCGCGGGTCCCACATGCAGCCCTGGCAGGGGCCGTCCTTCTCCTGCGGGTTCCAGTAGAGCGCGGTGGCGGCGCCGCTGCGGGCGAACTCCATCATGGACGCGGCCTGCACGGCGAGCCGCCTCGGCTCGTCCCACTCGGTGCCGTCCTCGGGCTGGAAGTACCACTCCGACCACCAGATCGGCAGGTCGCCGGTCTTCTTCCGCAGCCACGCGGTGACGTCGGTGAACTTGCTCAGCGCGCCGAACTCGTCCGGCAGCAGCTCGTGGGCGTCGGTGGGCGAGGCGCCGTCGACCACGACGAAGTCGGCGCCCTTCTTGTGCTCGTACCAGTAGTCGAAGGCGTCGATGACGTTCTGGTTGACGACCCCCCAGTCGCCGCGCAGCTCGCCCTCGCCGTCGCGGTTGCTGTCGAAGCCGAGGTACGGCCCGCCGATCCGCGCGTCCGGACGGGCCTTCTTCACCGCGTCGTACACCTTGTTGTAGAGCTGGGTGTAGCCCTTGTAGTCGGCCGGCTTGGAGTGGTCGGGCCAGAAGCCCTTGAACTCGTTCCAGACCATGAAGTACTGGACGTCGTCGTAGCGCTTGGCGACCTCGGCGGCGAGGCGGGCGAAGTCGTCGAAATGCTGGCGGTACGGGGCGTCCTCGAGGTGCTCGGCCCAGGCCGACTCCTCCGTGGGGCCCTGGGGGCCGCCCTTCATCCAGTCAGGGGCGCAGCACAGCGTGATGACCGGCGTGGCGCCCGACTCCTTGATGAGGTTGAGCCGGCTGTCGAGGTCCTCCCAGTAGAACCGCCCCGGGTACGGCTCGGGGTTGAGCGCGCCGAATCCCATGATGTGCTGGTTCTGCACCATCGGCGTACGGGCCAGCGACCCGGCCACGACCTGCTCGAACTCCTCCGTGACGTTGTTGGCGCTGACCCCCGTGTGGGTGAACCCCCAGCGCGGCCAGCCGTCCTCGACCTTCGGCGGGGCCGCGACCTTTCCTGCGTCGCGTGCCTTGGGCGCGGCGGAGGCCTCTTTCACTCCCGGAGCCTCGGGCCCGGCCTGACCTGCGGGCGCGCAGCCGGCCACGACCAGCGCGGCCGCGGTCGTGGCCGCCGCCACGGCGGTCAGCCGGCCGAGCCGCCGCCAGATCGATCCCGCGCTCCTTGATGACACCCGTGTCTCCCCCTTAGCGTGTTCATGCAGCACGTAGCGTTCCACGGGGACACGAACACCAGCACATCGGCGGCCTGGTTTCACAGCCAATCGTTATCGATCCGCAGGACGTTACCAGTGGGTCAGGACCACCACCCCAGCCGATGCCACCCGCCTCTCCCGCCCTCAGCCTCATCTCTCCGTCGCCCCCTATGGGCGCTCGTGAGCGCGTCCTGACCCGTAGATGACGGACTGTGAACAGAATGTTGCAGTGATGCGTGTATTCTTCCCAATATGACCGGACATGGGCGAATTGTCGGCCCACCTGTCTCGATGGATGCGTGCTGACCCGTGCGGGAAGGCGTTCCACCCCTTGGCGCCGTGAGCAGCTCGTCACAGCTCGACGAGCTGCTGATCGCGGCTGTCACCGAGGCCGGGGCGCACATCGGCGGCATCTACCTGCTCGACGAGGGCGGCGAGGTCCTGCGGCTGGAGAACGCCTTCGGCATGCCCGCACCGCTCGCCCACGCCTGGGCGCAGATCAGGACGAAGGACCCGCTCCCGATCGCCGACGCCGTACGCGAGCAGCGGCTCCTGTGGATCGGCGGCCGCGAACAGCTGGCCCGCGACTACCCGGGAACGGCGGTCGCGCTGCCGTACCACTTCTCGTGCGTGCTGATCCCCGTCTGCGTGGGCAACTCGGCATGGGGCGGATTCATGCTCATGTGGCCGGTCGGGCACTTCTCCGAACCTCCGGCCCGGCAGCTCGACGCCCTCGGCAAGTACTGCGCCCAGATCGGCGAGGTGCTGCGGTGCGCGGCCGAGAACGGGCAGCCCGTCAGGCCCGCGCACCGGCCCCGCCTCCTGACCTCGTCCAGCACGATCGCCCTCGACTCGCACGCCCACATGGTGGCGCTGGAAGCGCTCAACCGGCTGCCGGAGGGCTACTGCTCCCTCGACGTGGAAGGCCGGGTGGCCCTCATCAGCGCGCCCGCCGCCGACCTGCTCGGCAACCCGCCCGACCTGGTGGGCCAACGGCTGTGCGACGCGCTGCCCTGGCTGTCGGACCCGGCGTACGAGGACCGCTACCGCGCCGCCGTCGTGAGCCGGCGGGTCACCCACTTCGTCGCCCGTGACCCCGACGGCAGGCACCTGTCGTTCTGGCTGTATCCCGGACTGACGGGCATCACGATACGCATCGCCCCCGGCACGGTGACGCGCGACCCCGCGGGCCGCCTCGCCCCGCCCGAGAACCAGCCGCCCGGGATGATCGCGGTGCACGAGACCCTGCACCTCGCCACCACCCTCGCGCGGGCGGTGACCGCCCAGGACGTCGTGGACCTGGCGGCCGACTTCGTCATGCCCGTGTACGACGTCCAGGCCCTGGCCCTCATCACCGTCGAGGGTGGCCGGCTGCTCGTGAGCGCCACGCGCGGCTTCAGCAAGGCCGTCATCGACGACCTGGAGTACCAGCACCCGGCCCCGCCCGTCTCGTCGGAGCTGATCCGCACCGGCACGGCCGCGTTCTTCTCCGACTGGGACGAGTTGCGGCGCGCCTACCCGGACGCCATCCGCGGCGACATGCGGGCGTGGGCGTTCCTGCCGCTGATCACGTCGGGGCGGCCCTTCGGCATCTGCGTGCTCGCCTACGACCGCCCCCACGCGTTCAGCACCGAGGAACGCGCCTCACTCACGGCGCTCGCCGGGCTCATCGCCCAGGCGTTCGAGCGCGCCCGGCTCTACGACGCCAAGCACTCGCTGGCCACGTGCCTGCAGTCGAACCTGCTGCCGCACACGCTGCCCAGCGTGCCCGGCCTGGAGGTGGCCGCGCGGTACGTGCCCGCCACCCCGGGCATGGACATCGGCGGCGACTTCTACGACCTCATCCGGCTCGACGACAGCCTGGTCGCGGCGGTCATCGGCGACGTACAGGGCCATGACATGTCCGCCGCCGCCCTCATGGGGCAGGTGCGCACCGCCGTCCGCGCGCACGCGGCCGCCGACGCGCGCCCGGGCGAGGTGCTCGCGCACACCAACCAGCTGCTCAGCGGCCTTGCCCGCGACCGCTTCACGAGCTGCCTGTACGTCCTGCTCAACCTGCGCCGGCACACCGCGTGCCTGGCCAGCGCGGGACACCTGCCGCCGATGCTCGGCGTGCCCGGCGAGCCGACCCGCGTCATCGAGACCACGCCGGGGCTGCTGCTCGGCATCGAACCCACCGCCGAGTACGTCACGACGACCGTGCCGCTGCCGCCCGACTCCGTGCTCGCCCTCTACACCGACGGGCTGATCGAGGTGCCCGGCGTCCAGCTGGACGAGTCGATCGGCCGCCTGACCCGGCGGTTCGCGCCCACGCCCGACGGGCCGCTGCCCGAGCTGGCCGACTCGCTGATCGAACCGGCCGTGCTGGACAAACGCATGGACGACATCGCGCTGCTGCTGCTGCGCGACACCTACTGCTGATCTTTCTTGGGCGTCAGGACGAGCACCGCCTTGTTCTGCGACAGATCGGTGACCCGTACACCGATGCCGTTGACCGCTCCCGACGCGCCCTTGCGGATCTGGGCCTGGGAGCGCACGCCCTCGCCCGTACCGGTCACCTTGACGGTGTCGGCGGTGAAGGCGATGTGCAGCCGCGTGATGCCGAACTGGGGGCTGACCGGGAACGCCGTCGCGCGGCCGAGGGCGAGCGTGCACTTGCCGTCGAAGCAGTCGCGCACGTTCGAGGGATACGGCCGGTGCGCCGCCGCGGCGCTCACCGGCGTCGCCATCAGCGTCGTGGCCAGGAGGAGGGCGGTCGCGATCGTGGGGGGCATGATGCTCCTTGTCCGTAGGGGGTGCCACCGGGTGCAGTCTGCCCCTGCGGGCCGGCGTGTTAACGTTCCGCGGTCGATTACATCCGCTCGGTGATAATTCCGTCGCGCATGCCGCGCGTCCGGGTGGGCAGCTGTGGCGGCGTGCGTTCGCCGTCGTTCCCGCGCGTCGCCCGTCCGGTGATGTATCACCACTGGTCGGACGTCACCTTCCTGCACTGGCGCTACCAGAAGGACGTCGTGCAGGAGCTCGTGCCGAGGTCCCTCACCGTCGAGACGTTCGACGGGACGGCGTGGGTGGGGCTCACCCCGTTCGTCATGGAGGGGGTGCGCCTGCCGGGGCTGCCCGTGCTGCCGTGGCTGTCGGGATTCCCCGAGACGAACGTGCGGACGTACGTCAGGGACGACCACGGGCGCGGCGGCGTCTGGTTCCTGTCGCTGGACGCCGGGCGGCTGGTCCCCGCGCTCGGCGGGCGGGCCGGGTTCCGGTTGCCGTACTTCTGGTCCGCCATGTCGGTCGATGTACGGGGATCGCGCGTCCGCTACGCCTGCCGGCGGCACTTCGCGCGGGCGCGCTGCGTCGCGGAGGTGGAGACCGGGCCGCCGGCGGACGTGGCGGAGCCCGCGCACTTCCTGACCGCCCGCTACCGGCTGTTCACCGTGGTGGCGGGGCGGGTGGCGCGGGCCCGCGTGGAGCACCGGCCGTGGCCGTTCCGCGAGGTCGAGCTGGTCCGTCTGGAACAGGACCTGCTGCAGGCCGCGGGGCTGCCCGCGCCGCACGGCCCGCCCCTCGTGCACGCCTCGACCGGCGTCCCCGTACGGGTCGGCATGTGGACCTGGTGGTGATCACGGGCGCGGCTCGCGGAGCTCGAACCCGGCCCCGCGGACGGTGTGCAGCATCCGGGCCCGGCCGCCTGCCTCCAGCTCGCGGCGCAGGTAGCCGACGAACGCGTCGACGGAGTCCTCGGCGATCTCGAAGTCGTAGCCCCAGACGCGTTCCAGCAGCAACGGCCGGGGCATCACGATGCCGGCGTTGCGCGCCAGCTCCTCCAGCAGGCGGAACCCGCGCCCGGCCAGCCGGACCTCCCGTCCGTCCAGGGTGACCCGATGGGCGGCGGGCTCGACGGTGAGCGGCCCCACGGTGAGCGCGGGCCCGGAGGCGTACCCGTTGCGGCGCAGCAGGGCGCGCAGGCGGCGGGCCAGCTCGTACACGTCGAACGGCCTGACCACGCAGTCGTCGGCGCCCGCGGCGGGACCGGCGACCCGTTCGTCCACCTCGTCCCGGTCGGACAGCAGGAGCACCGGCGCCCGCGCTCCGGCCGCGCGTAACCGGCGGCACACCTCCACGCCCGACATGCCGGGCATGGAGGCGTCCAGGACGATCGCGTCCGGACGCACCTCGTCGAAGAGCTCCAGGGCGAGGGGGCCGGTCGCGGCGGTCTCCACGACGAAGCCCTCCATGCGCAGCCCCCGGTACAGCGCGAGCCGGCCCATCTGGTCGTCGTCCACAACGATGAGCCGGTACGCGGTCATGGCGGGCTCCTCAGGCGGGGAGCGGCGGGCGACTCCCCTACTAAGTCCGGACTTAGTAGGGATTGTAGGACGGAAGGCGATCTTCGTCCCGGCTCAGCGGGTGTCGCGGCGCAGGGGATGGTCGGACGGGATCTCGACCAGGACGATGCGGTGTCCGTCCGGATCGGCGATCCACAGCTCGACGAGCCCCCACGGCTCGGTCCTGGCCTCCCGCAGCACGGTGACCCCCGCCTTCCTGAGCCGCTCCTCCTCCACGGCGACGTCGCGCACCTGCAGCCACAACGCCACCGCCGCCCCTGACCCGTCGTCGCAGCTCCCGGACAGCTCCAGGAACCCCTGGCCGAGGAAGAAGACCACGCCGGGATGCTCGGGCGGGCCGAACTCCCGGTAGACCGCGAGACCCAGCGTCTCGGCGTAGAAACGGCGGCTGCGCGCCGGGTCCCGGGGACGCAGCAGCACCCGGCTGCTCAGCACTTCCATGCCGGACCTGTTCCCCGGCCGCCGGGCGGGGAACGCCTGCGAGGCGGTCACCCGGGTCAGGGGTGACCGCCTCGCGGGCTCACACCACCGCTCCCGTACCGCTGACCTGCCTGGCGGCGCGCGGACGGGCGGGCTCGGGCGGCGGACGGCGGTCGAAGCGGGCGAGGACGACCGCCAGCGGCCCGGCCACGAACGCCGACGACAGCGTGCCCACGACGATGCCCGCGACCAGCGCGATCGCGAAGTCACGCAGCGAGTCGCCACCGAACACCATGAGCGACAGCAGGATGAACAGCGCGCCCAGGCCGGTGTTCACGGTACGCGGCATGGTCTGCAGGATCGCGCCGTTCACCGACCGCGCGAACGGCTCCTTGCGGCGGGCCGCCCACAGCTCCCTGACCCGGTCGAACACCACCACCTTGTCGTTGACCGAGTAGCCGACGACGGTGAGCATCGCGGCCAGGAACACGCCGTCGACGGGCTTGGCCAGCCAGGCGAACAGGCCCACCACCAGCGTCACGTCCACGACGAGCGCCAGCACGGCCGCCGCGCCGAACGTCCACCGGAAGCGGACGGCCAGGTAGAGCAGCTGCATCACGACCGCGACGCCGAGCGCGATGAGCGCGTTGCGGCGCAGCTCGTCGCCGAGGCTCGGGCCGATGAACTCCTCGCGGAGTTTCGTCACCTCGCCCGCGTGCCGTTCGAGCTCCTGCTCGATCCTGGCCACCTCCTCCAGCCCGATGCCGGCCGCGCGGACCATGACGCTCTCGCCGGTGGGCTGGACGACCGCGGACTGCACCCCGGCCCGCGCCACCGCCTCGCTCGCGACCCCGGCGGTCACGGGCCGGGAGGTGGTGAACTCCACGAGCCGTCCGCCGGTGAACTCGACGCCGATGTTCAGCCCGCGGGTGACCAGGCCGGCCAGGGCCACCACGGCCAGGCCTCCTGCGATGGCCAGCCACACCTTCCCGAGCCGCATGAGCTGCGGGTTCCTGCGCGACAACCACGTCCTGACCCCGCCGATCGAGCCGAGGCCGGACACGCGCGGGTTCACCCGTCCGAGGACGGCGTGCGTGAGGACCCGGGTGATCAGCATGGCCGACACGAGCGAGGCGAGCACGCCGACGGCGAGCGTCACGCCGAAGCCCTTGACCGGGCCCGACGCCAGCCAGAACAGCAGGCCCGCGGCGATCAGCGTGGTGATGTTGGAGTCGGCGACGGCGCTCCACGCCTTCTTGAAGCCCTGGCCGAGCGCCGCCTGCAGGCCGCGCCGAGGCGCCGCCCCGTACTCTTCCTTGGTACGTTCGAAGACGAGGACGTTGGCGTCGATCGCCATGCCGATGGCCAGCACGAACCCGGCCAGTCCCGGCAGCGTGAACGTCGCGCCCATGGCCACCAGGGCCCCGTACGAGATGACGCCGTAGCAGACGAGGGCGACCACCGACAGCAGCCCGGCCAGGCGGTAGACGGCGATGATGAACACGGCGGTCAGGATGAGTCCCGCGACCGCCGCCTTGGCGCTGGCCTCGATGGCGTCCGCGCCGAGGGTCGGGCCGACCGTACGCTGCGAGACCAGCTCGAGCGGCACCGGCAGCGCACCACCCTTGATCAGCACCGCGAGGTCACGGGCCTCCTCATGGGTGAACGAACCGGTGATGTCGGAGTTGCCGCCCGGGATGCCGCCGCCGCACGGCACGGACGGGTCCACCGGCGGCGAGGAGATGACCTCCTTGTCGAGGACGATCGCGATGCGGCGGCGCGGGTCGCCCTGCGGGTGGCAGGCGGCCTCGCCGGTGAGCCGCTGCCAGGGCCCGGCCTCACGGAAGGCGAGGCTGACCCACCAGCCGGGCCCGCGCTGGGGGTCGCTGCGCTCGACGGCGTCGCTGACGCCGTCGCCGGTGATGGCGGCCGGCCCGAGTTCCAGCAGCTCGCCGGTCTCGGTGCGGACCGCGTCCGCGTCCCCTTCCGCTCCGGCGCCGAGCACGGAGTGGAACGCGAGCTGCGCGGTACGGCCGATGACCTCGGCCGCCTGGCGCGGGTCCATCACGCCGGGCAGCTCGACGATGATCCGCCGCTCGCCGGAGCGGACCAGGGTGGGGTCGACCACGCCGAGCGCGTCCGCCCGCTGGCGCAGCACGCTGAGCGAACGGTCGGTGGCGGCCGCGTCGGCCTTGACGGTCGGCGAGTCTCTCGTCTCGAAGACGAGCTGGGTGCCGCCGCGCAGGTCGAGGCCCAGACGGGGCGCGGCGGAGAACATGACGAAGATCGATATCGCGATGACGGCACACGCCGCCACCGCACGCCAAAATGGCGCACGGAACATGAAAGCCTCCACAGGCTGGACGTGCGGGTTGAGTCGTCAGAACCCTGTGGAGGGCGGGGCGCGCGCCGCCGCCGACGACGGACGGACCACCGCCGGAGCGTCGTGGACGGCCGCCGCGACGACGGCGGCCCACGGCGTACGGAAGCGGAGCCCCGTGCCCGGCACCACGCCCGCGGCATGGTGACCGGCCATCGCGTACGGACCGGCCCACGCCCGCGCGTCAGGCCCGCGATAGGGAAGGTGCCGTACGCCGGAGGAGCCCTGCTGGTGCGTCCAGACGGCCTGGTGCCCGTTGCGCAGGACGTGGGCGGCGATGTGGTGGACGGCGGGCGCCTGCGGAGCGACCGGCAGGAACCACGACAGGAGGAGCACCAACGCGCCAGCCCACCGAGCCCGCACGCCGCCCCCCTCTCCCCCACCGTTTTCGGCCAATCCGAGCAGTATCCCAGATCATGCCCACCGCACCCCGATCAACGGCGCACCCCCGCAATCTTGATGCGATCCTTTCCAAACCACGCATTGAGGATCCGCACGCCGGAACCGCCCGCGGCCCCGTGGCACCGGCACCACTGCCTCCGGCCGCCGTGACCGGGCCGCTGATGTCGGCTTCCAGACTTTGCGATCTACGAACCAGGAGCCACCGACATGAGATTCGACGACCACCGCGTGGTCATCACCGCCGCCGGCCGCGACTTCGGACGTACTCTCGCGATCCACTTCGCCGACCTCGGCGCCGAGGTCTTCCTCTCCGCGCGCACGCTCGCCGGGGCCGAACGTGTCCGCGACGAGATCAGGGGACGGGGGCACGAGCGGGTGCACGCCTTCGCCTGCGACCTGACGGACCCGTCCTCTATCCGCGAGTTCGCCACCGGCGTCGCCCGGCACACCGACCGCGTCGACGTGTTGATCAACAACGGCTCCCGCTACCTCTCAGGCCCGGACCTGCTGTCCGCCTCCGACGCCGACGTCGTCGACACCCTCGCCTCCGGCGGCACCGGCACCGTCCTGACGGTGAAGAATTTCCTGCCGCTCCTGCTCAACTCGCCCAAGCCCGACATCGTGACCATGATCTCCGCCTGCGGAACGCCCGGCCACCACCGCTCGGACGCCCACGACGCCTTCTACGCCGCCAAGACCGCCCAGACCGGTTTCACCGAGATCCTCTCCAAGCGCCTACGCCCCCGGGGCGTCCGAGTGATCTCCCTCTACCCACCCGACTTCACCAACCCCGACCCACTCTCCGAGGACTGGGACAAGACCCCACGCGGCCCCAAGGACCCCCTCACCGCGCAGTCCCTCGTGGACTGCATCCTCTTCGCCGTCTCCCAACCCCGCGACTGCTTCATCAAGTCGTTCCATTTCGAGCAGGTCTGACCTCACTCCTGGCCGGGGCGGGTGGCGAGGAAGACGTACTCGCGGCCGGGGCGGTCGGGGGCGTCACGGATCTCGCGCAACACGTAGCCGTGGGCCGCCAGGTCGGCCTCGACCTCGTCGCGTTCGCGGAAGCGGAGGGTGGAGTCGGACGTCAGGACCGCGCCGTCGGAGGCGAAGATCCACGTGCCGCGGAAGGTGACCAGGGGCAGGCTCACGTCGAGCAGGTCGTACCAGGTCTCCACCCGGCCGACGCCGGGGATGTCGTCGACGTGGTAGGAGTCGACCTTGTTCCAGGTCTCCCAGGCGCGGCGCGCCGGGACGCGGGTCTCGAAGACCAGGTGACCTCCGGGGCGCAGCGCGTCGTGGGCGGCGCTCAGCGTGGCGTGCCAGTCGCCGGGCTCGACGATGGCCTGGGCGACGTTGGCGGTCATGGTGGCCAGGTCGGCCCGCAGCGGCGGCGCGGCGGTGGCGTCGCCGTGGATCCAGGTCACCTTGCCGGCGCCGGGTTTGCCCCGCGCGACGTCGAGCGAGGCCACGGCCGGGTCGACGCCCGTGACCTCGATGCCGCGCTCGGCCAGCATCAGCGCGAACGTGCCCGTGCCGCAGCCGATGTCGAGCACGCGCCGCGCGCCCAGTCCGGCGGCGATGGCGACGTACGCGTCGAGGTCGCTGCGGTCGGGGTCGAGCGGGTCGTAGACGGCGGCGAGCCGCTCGTTCGCGAATACTTCGTCAGCCATGGGCGGTCACGATAGACCGCGCCCGCCCACGCGTACACCGGTTTTCAGCCGACGATGACGCGTTCCTCCGGCAGTTCGTAGCGGCGGGTGCGCTGTTTCAGCGCGAGCGCCGAGCCCAGCGTGAGCGGCCCGATGCGGCCGATGAACATCAGCAGGCTGAGCAGGACGTGACCGGCCACCGTGATGTCGGGGGTGATGCCGGTGGACAGCCCGTTGGTGGCGAACGCCGAGATCACCTCGAACATCACGCGGTCGAGGCTGTGCGGCGTGATGATCAGCAGGATCCAGGTGGAGAACGCGACCAGCAAGATGCCGAGCAGGCTGATCGACAGCGCCTGGCGCTGGGTGCTGGACGGCAGCCGGCGGTGGCCGATGTTGACCTGGTTCTCGCCGCGCACCTCCGACCAGACGATGAACAGCAGGAACCCGAACGTGGTGATCTTGATGCCGCCCGCCGTGCCCGCGCTGCCGCCGCCGATGAACATCAGCACATCGGTGACCAGCCACGACGACGGCATCATGTGGCTGATGTCGAGGGTGTTGAAGCCGCCGGAACGCGGCATGACGGCGGCGAAGAAGGCGGCCAGCAGCTTCCCTGAGTCGTCGAGCGGCCCCATGGTGGCCGGGTTGGTCCACTCGGTCGTGAGGAACGAGAGGGTGCCGCCGCCGAGCAGCACGGCGGTCAGCCCGAGGGTGATCCGGGTGAGCAGCGACCAGCTACGGGGTCTTCGCCAGGTGCGCAGGAGCTCGAAGACGACGGGGAAGCCGAGGCCGCCGACGATCACGGCCAGGGCGATGGTGAGGCAGATCCACGGGTCGCTGACGAAACGCATCAGGTTGTCGGGCCACAGCGCGAACCCCGCGTTGTTGAACGCCGACACCGCGTGGAAGCCGCCCAGGTACAGGGCCCGGCCGAACGGCTCGCCGTACCCGATGACGAAGCGGCCGGTGAGCACGGCGGCCACGGCCGCCTCGCACACCAGGCTGAACAGCACCACCCGGCGCAGCACCTGGCCGAGGTCGGAGGCGACCACGGACTTGGTCTCCAGTTGTACGGACATCCGGGCGCGCAGCCCCAGCCGGCCGGAGATGAGGACCGTCGCCAGCGTGGCGAGCGTCATGATGCCGAGGCCGCCCGCCTGCATGAGGAACGCGATCACCACCTCGCCGAACATCGACCAGTGCGTCTCGGTGTCGACGAGGGTGAGTCCGGTCACGCAGACGGCGGAGACGGCGGTGAACACGGCGGTGAGCCAGTGGGTGGTGTAGCCGTCGGTGGTCGCCAGCGGGGTGGAAAGCAGCAGCGCGCCGATGATGACCGCGGCGCCGAACCCCGCGGCGATGACCACCGCCGGGTGCCCGATCCGGCCGGGCAGCGCAGGGCGATGCCGCATCATCGGGGGTTTTCACCAAGCATGTCGCTACAGAGCATGTCGTCACAGGACATCGGGGGATCCTCCGGGGGAGTCGTACGGCCGTGGACGCCGCCGACATGACTTCCCGGCACACCGCGCCACACCGTAGCGCAGCCCCGCCGACACCGCCAACGGCGGAAGCCCCCAGCATGGCCCATGGGTCCGCGCAACACCGGATCCGGCGTTCACCCTGACGGAGGCGCTCGTTCCTGCAGCACCGGCGAGGATCTGCTCACCTGATCCGCGGGGGCCGCGCAGAGGTGCTGCGGCCTGAGGATGGGAGCTGTCTGGTTAGTTGCAATATGTGGGGAATGCGAGAATTGCCGGGCAACGACCGCACCTCGGGCAGGCTGGACAGCAGATGATCAACTGGGCCGGGTTCATCCCCGCCGCCGTCCTCGCGTCGCTCGTCCCCGGAGCCAGCCAGCTCCTCGGCCTGAACAACGCCGTACGGCACGGGATGGCGCACGCACTGGCCGGGATCGGCGGGCGGCTGGCCGCGTTCGTCATCCTCATCGGCCTGGTCGTCGGCGGGCTGGGCGCGGTGCTCGCGACGTCGGCGGCCTGGCTGGCGACGATCAAGTGGCTCGGGGTCGCCTATCTGCTCTGGATCGGGTTCTCATCCCTGCGGCGCGCCCGGCGGGCGCCGAGCCCTCAGGCCGCCGCGCCGGTCACGAGGAGTGGGCTGCGGCCGGTCGTCACCCACGAGTTCTTCGTCGCGCTGAGCAACCCGAAGGCCCTGCTGGTCTTCGCCGCGCTGATCCCCCAGTTCACCGGCGGCGCACCGGCTGACGCCGGGACGCAGATCGCCGTGCTCGGGGCGGCGTACCTGGTCGTCGAGCTCGTCGTCGGGCTCGGCTACATCACCGTCGGCAACGGGATCGGAGCCACCGGGATCTCGGCCAGGACCATGCGCAAGATCGACTTCGGCACGGGCGTGTGCTTCGTCACCCTGGCCGCGCTTCTCGCCACCGACGACCTCGCCACCACCTGAGGCCGTCGCACATATCGTTCCTTGAACGTTCACGATCTCCTCACGGCACGGCCGCACCGATAGGAGTGCGAAAGATCTACCTTTCTGGTGTCATTCTCACCTGACTGAGTGGATTCTCCGTTGAACATCCGTCATGTTCTGGCCGGCTTGGCCATCGTGCCCGTGCTGTCCGTACCGGCGGCGGCTCACGCGTCGACGGCCGCGGGCCCTGGCGTGCTGCCCCAGAAGACCCACTTCGACCTGCAGGCCCACCGCGGCGGCCTCGGCATGACCACCGAGGAGTCGCTGGAGGGGTTCGCCAAGGCCCTGCGCCTCGGGGTCACCACCCTCGAGATGGACACCCAGGTCACCAAGGACCAGAAGGTCGTCGTCAACCACGACCGGCAGATCAGCGCCCAGAAGTGCCGCGACACGGCGCCGGTCACGCCCGGCGACCCGATGTACCCGTACGTCGGCAAGTACATCAAGGACCTGACCCTGGCCCAGATCAAGACCATGGACTGCGGCTACCAGCAGCTGCCCGGCTTCCCGGAGCAGGAGGTGGTCAGCGGCTTCCGGATGGTCGAGCTCAAGGACGTGCTGAACCTCGTCAAGAGCCACAACGCCAAGCAGGTCACGCTGAACATCGAGACCAAGGTCGAGGCGGGGGCGCCGGAGCAGACCGCGCCGCGCGAGCTGTTCGTCCGCCGCGTGTACGAGGAGATCCACTCCTCGGGGATCGAGCGCCAGGTCACCATCCAGTCCTTCGACTGGGGCGCCCTGATGGCGATGCACCGGCTCGCGCCGAGCTGGCCGCTGGTGGCGCTGACCAACTACGACTTCCTCCAGGTGGGGCAGCCGGGCGCCTCCCCGTGGCTCGGCGGGATCGACGCCGACGACTTCGGCGGTGACTTCGTCCGGGCCGCCGCCTCCATTCCCGGCGTGACGGCGCTGTCCCCGGTCTACGGCTTCCCGCAGAACGGGACGATCAGCGACCCCGGCTTCCGCTTCTACGTCGACCCGGCGATGGTGGCGAGCGCGCACGCGCGGGGCCTGAAGGTCATCCCCTGGACCTGCGACGACCCCGCCACCATCGAGGCCCTCATGGACATGGGCATCGACGGCATCATCACGGACTACCCGAACCGCGTCCGCGACATCATGGCCGCGCGCGGCATGCGCCTGCCGAAGCCGTACAACCACTGACCTCGCACGGACCGGGCGGGCCGGTCCGTGCGGGCCGTTGTCCCCGCCGGGCGAGCGGGTCGCCCGCCCGGCGGGACGGGGCGGCCCTGCGGTCGCCGGGCCTGGCGCCCGTGCGGCCGCTCCCGTTCACCGTCCGGCCGGCCCCCGTGACCGGCCGGGCGGGGCGGGCCGCCCCGGGTCTCACCGGCCCGGCGGGAAACCCGCGCCGCGGGCCAGAGCCTCCTGGTCGCGGAGCTCGGTCAGCATGGCCTCCAGGTGCTGCGCCACCGCGTCGTAGCCGGGCCCTCCGAGGACGAGCCGCCGGGGCGGCTCCTCCTGGTTCATCGCCGCGATGACGGCCCGGACACCGCGGTCGGGGTCACCGACCTGCTTGCCGTCCTGAGAGACCATGAACGCCCGCACCCCGTCGATCATGGCCCGGTACTCGGGGATGCTCTCGGCGACCGGCTCGTCGGCGAAGCCGGCGTACGCCCGGGTGCGGAAGGCGCCCGGCTCCACGGCGAGCACCTTGATCCCCCACGGCGCGACCTCCTCGCGCAGCACCTCGGTGAACCCCTCGACGGCGTACTTCGCCGCGGTGTAGTAGCCGAAGCCCACGGTCCCGACGCGCCCGGCGACCGAGGACATGTTGACGATCCAGCCGCTCCTGCGGCTGCGCATGCCGGGCAGTACGGCTCGGGTCACGGCCCGCACCGCGAAGAAGTTCAGTTCGAACATCCTCCGCACCGCGGCGTCGTCCGTGCCCTCGAGCGAGCCGAACCAGCCGCGGCCGGCGTTGTTGACCAGGACGTCGATGCCGCCGAAGCGCCGCTCGGCCTCGGCCACGGTGTCCTCGATCTGCTGCGTGTCGGTGACGTCGAGCGGCAGGACGAGCGCCTTGTCGCCGTGACGTGCGGCCCACTCGCCGAGCTCGCCGGGGCGGCGCGTGGTCAGCACGACGCGGTCGCCGCTCTCCAGCGCCGCGTCCGCGTACGCCATGCCGAATCCACCGGGCGTGCCGCCGGTGATGTACCAGGTCCTCATGATGGTTCCTCCGTTCAGGGTGCGATGCGCAGGTGCCGGATCAGGCCACCGGCGAGGGTGAAGTGCCAGTCGAGCTGCGCGGTGCCGCCCGGGAAGTCGCCGTCGATCCGGCCGGTGACCGTGACGGCGTCCTCGCCTTCGGCCTGCGCGCCGAGAAGTTCGGTCGTGTACTCGTACTGCGACGCCGTGCCCTCCAGCCAGGCACGGATCTCCGCGGCCCCGCGCCAGGTGTGGCCTTCGTCCGCGACCACGGCGTCATCGGCGAAGGCCGCACCGACGGCGTCCCGGTCACGACGGGCGCTCGCCTCGAAGTAGCGGGCGACGACGTCGGGCAGTCGTATGTTCACGGGATCCCCCCAAGATCGCTATATTCGCTATAGCGGTTAATGTAGCACTACAGGAGGTACCATAGCGGCATGAGACCCCGAGGTCAGAGCGGCAGTGCCCGCGATCGGCTCCTGCTCGCCGCAGCCGAACTCATGGACGCCGCCGGCGCCGACACGCTGTCGACCCGAGCCGTGTGCGAGCGCGCCGGGGTGCAGGCGCCCACGCTGTACCACCACTTCGGCAGCAAGCAGGGCCTGATCGACGCGGTGATCAACCACGGATTCACCCAGTACGTCCAGCCGCCGAGCTCCTCGGGCGACGCCGTGAACGACATCCGCCACGGCTGGGACCGGCACGTTCAGTTCGGGCTCGACCACCCGGCCTTCTACGCGCTGCTCTACGGACGGGTCGAGCCTGGCAGGCCCTGTGCCATCACCGCTCCCGCGCACGCGATGCTGCGCGACCTGCTGACCGTCGCCGCCAGGCAGGGCCTGCTGACGGCCCCCGTCGACGACGCGGCCGAGCAGATCCTGGCCGCGAACATCGGGGTGACGCTCAGCCTGATCACCCAGCCGCCGGACGACCGCGACATGGCTCTGTCCGACCGGGTCCGCGACGCGGCGCTGGCCGCCGTCCTCACCTCGACCGCGAAGCAGACGCCGCAGGCCGCCCCGGCGTCGCGTTCCGGTGCGGCGCTGACACTGCGCGCGCTCCTGGACGACGACCCGTCCGGGCTGACGAGCGGGGAGAACGCCCTGCTGTGCGAGCTGCTCGACAGGCTCGCGACCGCACGGACGGACGCCGGCTGAGGCCGTACGCGCGGGAAGCCGGGGGCCCGGGCTTGGGCTGGCGTGGGCCGGCCCGGGTGAGGGTGTGGTCCGGCCGGGGGGCGCCATTCCCGCCGGCCAGGCCGTACCCACGGCCCTTTTCCTTCAGGGCCGCTGTCCGGGTGGCAGGATTCGAACCTGCGGTGCTCCTGCTCCCAAGGCAGGCGGGCTGACCAAACTGCCCCACACCCGGTTGACAAAGGAAAACCGCCCCGAATTCACGATGCCGGGGCGGCTGATTCCGGACGACCTTTCGACCGATTATCCGGAAAGCCCGCGTCGCGGCTCGGGGAGGGCTTCGAGCAGCGATGGAGCCTGTGTGTTCGTCATTTCCCGCCGCCTTTCCCGCCGTGCCGGACGAGATCAACGATAAGCCGGGCGCTCACGCCCGCGCCACCGGATTATTGCGCTCCCGGATTCCGTCCCATTTGACGTCCGCCGGCGTCTCCGGAGTTTCGACGCGGAAACGGGGAAGCGCGTCGGGATGGTTGTCGCGGACGTAGTCGACGAGGAATTCCCGTACGTCGCACTTGAGGTCCCACGACGACGGGGAGTCGGCGGCGCTCATCAGCGCCCGCAGTTCCACGAGGCCGTTCGGCAGCACGTCGGTGACCTGAAGCGTCCAGTCCTTCTGGTCCCACAGCGGGTTGCCCTGCAGGAACTCGTGCAGCGCCTCGCGCAGCTTCTGCACCGGGACCGACCAGTCCACCCGCAGGTACGCCACCGCGAGGACCCGGCTGCCGCGCCGGGTCCAGTTCTCGAACGGGTTCTGCGTGAAGTACGACACCGGCAGTACGAGCCGGCGCTCGTCCCACAGTCGCAGCACCACGTAGGTGAGGGTGAGCTCCTCGATGCGCCCCCACTCCCCCTCGACCACGACCACGTCGTCGAGGCGCAGCGCGTCGCTGAAGGCGAGTTGCAGCCCGGCGAGCAGGTTCCCGAGGGTGGGCTGGGCCGCGATGCCGACGACGGCGCCCGCGATGCCCGCCGAGGCCAGCAGCCCCGCCCCGAGCGCCCGCACCTGCGGGAAGGAGAACAGCATCGTGCCGACCGCGACGACGATGATGACGGCCACCGCGATGCGGCGGACGAGCCCGATCTGCGTCATGATGCGCCGGGCCCGCCGGTTGCGCTCGCCCTCGACCCGCACCAGCCGGTCGAGGACGACGTCGGTCAGCGCGTACGTCGCCTGCACGATCAGCCAGGTGACGCCGCCGATCAGGACGGTGCCGAGCCCGCGCTGGACCATCTCGGCGGCGGCGCGCTCATCAGGGGCGGCACCGAGCATCCCCGGCGCGAAGGCCAGGTGGACGGCGACCGCGACGGCCACGAGGAACGCCGGCCAGGTGCAGCGATCCACGAGGTGCCGGGCGAACTGCCAGGTGCGGCCCACCCGGCCCAGGAACCGCCGGGCCAGCTCCACCAGGAGGATCGAGCCGATCACCGCGATCCCGAGTATCGGCCAGTCCGCCGGAGAATGCACGGTTATGCCCCCATATGTCTAGAACGTCTCGTCAAAGCTCACATTGCCCTCTACAGCCACTTGGTAAGCCGAAACTCGACGCTCGAAGAAGTTCGCGAGCTCCTGCACGTCCTGCAACTCCATGAACGCGAACGGGTTCGCCGAGCCGTACCGCTGGGGCAGGCCGAGCCTGGCCAGCCGCTGGTCGGCGACGTACTCGAGGTACTGGCGCATCTGCTCGACGCCCATGCCCGGCATGCCCTCGCCGCACAGGTCCTCGGCGAAGGCCAGCTCGGCGGCGACGGCCTCCTCCAGCATCGCGGTGACCTGCTTGCCCAGCTCGTCGTCGAACAGCTCGGGCTCCTCGGCCCTGACCGTGTCCACGACGCTGAACGCGAACTCCATGTGCATGGACTCGTCGCGGAACACCCAGTTCGTCCCGGTCGCCAGGCCGCCGAGCAGGCCCCGCGAGCGGAACCAGTACACGTACGCGAACGCGCCGTAGAAGAACAGGCCCTCGATGCAGGCGGCGAAGCAGATGAGGTTGAGCAGGAACTGGCGGCGCTCCGCGGCCGTCTCCAGCCGCTGCAGGCTCCCGATCGAGTCGATCCACCGGAAGCAGAACTCCGCCTTGTCGCGGATCGACGGGATGTGCTGGATCGCGGCGAACGCCTTGACCCGCTCGTCCGGGTCGGGCAGGTAGGTGTCGAGCAGCGTCAGGTAGAACTGCACGTGCACCGCCTCCTCGAAGAGCTGCCTGCTCAGGTACAGGCGCGCCTCCGGGGCGTTGACGTGCTGGTAGAGGTTGAGCACGAGGTTGTTGGCCACGATCGAGTCGCCGGTGGCGAAGAACGCCACCAGCCGGTTGATCAGGTGCCGTTCCTGCGGCGTCATCCTGGCCAGGTCGGCGAGGTCGGAGTGAAGCTCCACCTCCTCGACGGTCCAGGTGTTGCGGATGGCGGCACGGAAGCGCTCGTAGAAGTCGGGGTAGCGCATCGGACGGAGGGTCAGGTCCATCCCGGGGTCGAGCAACATCACGTTCTCCTTCACTGGCAGGCTTCGCAGGTCTCGGGGTTCTCCAGGGAGCACGCGATCGCCTCGGCGGACGGCTGCGCGACGGTCGTCTGGGCGATCCGGGTCGCCGGACGCGAGCGCAGGTAGTACGTGGTCTTCAGGCCGCTCCGCCACGCGTAGGCGTACATCGACGAGAGCTTGCCGATGGTCGGGCTGGCCATGAAGAGGTTGAGCGACTGCGACTGGTCGATGTACGGCTGCCGCGCCGCCGCCAGGTCGATCAGCGCCTTCTGCGGCAGCTCCCACGCCGTGCGGTAGAGCAGCTTCAGGTCGTCGGGGACGCCCGGCACCGTCTGCACCGACCCGTCGGCCCGCTTGATGGCGTCGCGCATCTCCTGCGTCCACAGCCCGCGCGCCTTCAGGTCGGCCACCAGGTAGCGGTTGACCTGGAGGAACTCACCTGACAGCGTCTCGCGCTTGAACACGTTGGACACCTGCGGCTCGATGCACTCGTAGCAGCCGGCGATGGAGGCGATCGTCGCGGTCGGCGCGATGGCGATCATGAGCGAGTTGCGCAACCCGGTGGTGGCGATCTTGGCGCGGAGCTCCTCCCAGCGCGGGGTGGCGGCGTCGTAGTGGTCGGGGTGCAGCACTCCCCCGGCGGCCCGCGTCTCCTCGTACGACGGGTGCCTGCCGCGTTCGACCGCCAGGTCGGCCGAGGTGTCGTACGCGGCCAGCGCGATCTCCTCGGCGATCCGGCTCGACAGCTCCAGCGCCCGCGGCGAGTCGAACGGCAGCCGCAGCGTGAAGAACACGTCGGCCAGGCCCATCACGCCGAGCCCGATCGGCCGCCACCGCCTGTTGGCCGCCTCGGCCTCCTGCGTCGGGTAGAAGCCGAGGTCGATGGTCCGGTCGAGGAACCGCACGGCGGTGCGGACGGTCCGGCGCAGCCGCTCCCAGTCGAGGTCGCCGCCGGAGAGGTGGGCGGCCAGGTTGACCGAGCCGAGGTTGCACACGGCGGTCTCGCCGTCGCTGGTGACCTCGAGGATCTCGGTGCACAGGTTCGACAGGTGGATGACGTTCTCGGGGCGGGCGGTCTGGTTGGAGGTGCGGTTGGCGGCGTCCTTGAAGGTCATCCAGCCGTTGCCGGTCTGCGCGAGCGTGCGCATCATCCGTCCGTACAGGGTCCGCGCGGGGATCTGCCGGACGAACCGTCCCTCCGCCTCGTACGCGCGGAAGGCCGCGGTGAAGGCGTCGCCGTACAGGTCGGTCAGGTCGGGCACGTCCTTGGGGTCGAACAGCGACCACGTCTCGTCGGCCTCGACCCGGCGCATGAACTCGTCGGGCACCCAGTTGGCCAGGTTGAGGTTGTGGGTGCGGCGGGCGTCCTCGCCGGTGTTGTCGCGCAGTTCGAGGAACTCCTCGATGTCGGCGTGCCAGGTCTCGAGGTAGACGCAGGCCGCGCCCTTGCGCCGCCCGCCCTGATTGACGGCCGCCACCGAGGAGTCGAGCGTACGCAGCCAGGGGACGATGCCGTTCGACAGCCCGTTGGTCCCCCGGATGAGCGAGCCGCGCGAGCGCACCCGGGTCCACGCGATGCCGATGCCGCCGGCGTACTTCGACAGCCGGGCGACCTGGCCGTACCGGTCGTAGATGGCCTCCAGCTCGTCGCGCGGCGAGTCGAGCAAAAAGCAGGACGACAGCTGCGGGCGGCGGGCGCCCGAGTTGAACAGGGTGGGCGAGCTCGGCAGGTACGACAGCGTGGACAGCAGCGCGTACAGCTCGGCGGCCTCGGCGACCGTCTCCGACAGCCCGCAGGCCACGCGCAGGAAGAAGTGCTGCGGCCGCTCCAGCACCGTACGGCTCTCGGGGTGGCGCAGCAGGTAGCGGTCGTAGACCGTGCGCAGCCCGAAATACTCGAAGCGGTCGTCGGCCTCCGGCGAGACGAGCGCGTCCAGCTCGGCGGCGTGCGCGGCCACGAACTCGGCGAGCCCGTCCTGGATCAACCCGGCCGCGTGGGTGGCGGTGATCGACTCGGAGAACGACCGCACCCCGTGGCCCGCGGTCTCCTCGGCGATCTCCTCGGCCAGCAGCCTGGCGGCGACCCGGGAGTTGACCGGGTCGGTGATCACCCGGGCGGCGGCCTCCTCGATGGCCAGGCGGCGGTCAACTGCGACGGTCTGCGTCACGTGCTCTTGTCTCCTCGCGAGCTCATCCTCGTGAGGGCATGCAG
Source organism: Nonomuraea maritima (assembly GCF_900100395.1). Lineage (GTDB taxonomy): Bacteria > Actinomycetota > Actinomycetes > Streptosporangiales > Streptosporangiaceae > Nonomuraea > Nonomuraea maritima. The sequence continues at coordinate 238,258 of NZ_FNFB01000004.1, forward strand.
GAGCACGGCGGAACCCGGACACCCGGCCGCGTACACCCTGGCCCACCCTCGAGGCCCTGAACAGGTCGCCCCGGGCACACGGCCCGGGCATCGCCGGCAGGTCTTCGGGCTTGCGGGCATGCTCGGATGGCACCTACTGGCCGTCGCTTCCCGGATCTCTCCAGTGCATGTGACGGCGGTCGTTCCCGCTCACCGCTGCGGGGCAGCCCCGGAATCTCACCGGGTTCCCTTTTGCTCCGCCTCCAGGAGGCGAACCAGCGACGTCGAGGATCCTACATCTAGTGGCCGTTCCCGCAACTACCCCAGCATGTTGTGGCTTTGGTGGAGTTGATGAGCCCCAGATCGTGCAGGATGCCGCGCGTGCGGGACACCTCGGTGCCGAGCCAGCGCTCGAAGTCGTCGCCGACGAGCGGCAGCGGCAGCCAGCCGTCCTCCCGGCAGGCGGCCTCCCAGCCGGGCTGCCGGAGCACGTGGTCGCACATGCGCAGGGCCCACTCGCGGCCGGCCTCGCCCATGTCGTCGGGACCGAACGCGGCCACCCAGTTCGTGAAGTCGACGCGCACGCCCGACTCGAGCAGGGTGGGCGCGTCCAGCCCCGGCATCCGCCGGGCGGACGACACCGCGAGCGCCCGCACCCGTCCTCTGCCGATGTTGAACCGCCACTGCGAGTACGGCCCCGCGGCGGCGGCCGCCTTCCCGGCCAGCAGCGCGGTGGCGGCCTCGGTGGCGCTGGGGTAGCCGGTGTAGTCGACCTGCCGGGTGTCGGCGCCGAGGCCCTTGGCGATGAGGCCGAACAGCAGGTGGTCGGGCTCGCCCTGCGGTCCGCCGGTCAGCAGCGTCTGCCCGGGACGGGCGAGCAGCTGCGCGCCGAGGTCCTCGAAGTCCTGCAGCGGCGAGCCGGTGGGCACGACGATCACATCGACCTCGCCGCTGAGCCGGGCGATGGGGGTGGTCACGCCCGCCACGCCCTGGCCGTCGTTGAGCTCGGCGGCCGACAGCGCGGGCAGGCCGAGCACGGTGAGCGGGGTGCCGGTGCCGGACGCCTGGAACCCGGCCGTGCGGGCCAGGCTGCCGAACGCGCGGGCGACGCGGGCGTAGCGCTGCTCGAAGGGGTGGACGGAGAACCGCGTGCGCAGCGCGGCCACGCTCGCCGGGACCCGTTCCGCGCCGCATCCCGCCAGCACTCCGGCGACCAGCCCCAGCCCGCAGCCCAGCAGGTGGCGGCGGCGTATGTACGTGTCCCTCGAATTCACCATGACGCTTGGCTCTTAACCCATTACGCCATGCTCCACACCTGCCCCAGTGTCAACGATCAGAATCCATATTCTGGGCGATTTATCAGGTTATTCGGGTTTATATGGCTTCTTTCCGACGCCTGCCATCAGCGATGAGGGAAGCGCCCAGTCACCCACGAGCTTCGGCCGGTCAGGACGCCAGTCGACCGCCTGGACGAGCCCCGGCGGCTCCAGCGGGAAGTCGCCGAAGAACGCGCGGATCTCGGCGGGCGTCCGGTCGGCGCCGCGCCCTCTGGAGGAGCCGCGCGGGGCGCCGCGCGGCCGTTCCCCGTCGCCCAGCCGGCCCATCGTCGTGGCGTGGCAGATCACCAGGAAGCTGCCCGGCGCCATCCGCTCGCGCAGCACCGCGACCGCCCGCTGCGGGTCGGCCGAGTCGGGCAGGAAGTGCAGGATCGACACCAGCAGCACGCCGACCGGCTCGCTCAGATCGACGAACTCGCCGGCCTGGGCCAGCACCCCGTCGGGATCGAGCAGGTCGGCCAGCACCACCCGGGCCGCGCCACCGCGCCCCGATCCTGACGGACCGGGGCGCAGCAGGTAGTCGGCGTGCTCGGCGACGACCGGGTCGTGGTCGACGTAGACCACCCTGGCCCCGGGCGCGACCTCGTGCGTGCTGCCCTGGGTCGGCAGCCCGCTGCCGAGGTCGAGGAACTGCCGGACCCCGGCACGGACGACGTAGCGTACGGCACGCTGGAGGAAGGCCCGGTTGGCGCGGGCCAGCGGGACCGCCTCCGGGATCAGCTCGGCGAGCTGATCGATGGCCTGGCGGTCGACCGCGTAGTTGTCCTTCCCGCCGAGCATGTAGTCGTACATGCGGGCCGGATGAGGCCGTTGCTGGTCGAACTGCCGCACATATCGAATTTATGCGGTCAGCAGCGCAATAACACTACCCCGGAGGGATTGTTGCCGAAATAGACTGAATTACTCGACTGTAACGCTCTTGGCCAGATTGCGCGGCTTGTCCACGTCGCGGCCGAGCGCGACGGCCGCGTGGTACGCGAAGAGCTGCAGCGGGATCGTCAGCAGGATCGGGTCGAGCTCGATCTCGTTCTTCGGAATGACGATCACGTCGTCGGCCAGCTTGGCGGCGGGCTCGCGATGGCCCACCATGAGCACCTGGCCGCCGCGGGCGCGGATCTCGCCGAGCGTGGTGAGGTTCTTGTCGAGCAGCTCGTCGTCGGGGACGATCGCGACCGTCGGCATGTCGGGGCCGATCAGCGCGAGCGGGCCGTGCTTGAGCTCGCTCGCCGGATACGCCTCGGCGTGGACGTACGAGATCTCCTTGAGCTTCTGGGCGCCCTCGCGGGCCACCGGGTAGCCGCGCACGCGGCCGACGAACATCATGCCGGCGTTCTTGGCGTACTTCTGCGCCAGTTCGGCGATCTTGTCGCCCTGGGCGAGGATCTCCCCGATCTGCCCGGGCAGCCGGCGCAGGCCCTCCACGATGCGCCGCCCGTCGGCCGGCGACAGGTCGCGCACGCGTCCGAGGTGCAGCGCGAGCAGCGCGAACGCCACCGCGGTCGAGGTGAACGCCTTGGTCGAGGCCACCGAGACCTCGGGCCCCGCGTGCAGGTAGATGCCGCCGTCGACCTCGCGCGCGATGGCGCTGCCGACCGCGTTCACGATGCCGATGACCCGGCCGCCCTTGCGCTTCAGTTCCTGCACGGCGGCGAGCGTGTCGTACGTCTCGCCCGACTGGCTGATGGCGACGTAGAGGGTGTCGGGGTCGACCACGGGGTTGCGGTAGCGGAACTCGCTGGCGGGCTCGGCATCGGACGGGATGCGCGCCAGCTCCTCGATGAGCTGCGCGCCGATCTGCCCCGAGTAGTACGCCGACCCGCAGCCGATGATCTTCACCCGGCGGAACGAGCGTGTCTCGCGGGCGTCCATGTTGAGGCCGCCGAGGTGGGCGACGTGGAAGCGCTCGTCGAGCCGGCCGCTCATGGTGCGGGTGATGGTCTCGGGCTGCTCGGAGATCTCCTTGAGCAGGTAGTGCTCGTAGCCGCCGGTGTCGTAGTGGCCCGCGTCCCAGTCGACGGTCAGCGGCTCCTTGGCCGTCTCGCGCGCGTCGCTGGAGAAGGTGTGGAAGCCGTCGGCCTTGAGCACCGCCAGCTCACCGTCCTCCAGGTGGACGACCTGGCGGGTGTAGCGGACGAGGGCGGCCACGTCGGAGGCGGCGAACATCTCCTTCTCGCCGATGCCGAGCACGATCGGGCTGCCGTTGCGCGCCACGACCACCTCGCCCGGCCGCTCGGCGTCGATCACCGCGATGCCGTACGTGCCCACGACGCTCTTGAGGGTCTTCCTGACCGCCTCCTCCAGCGTCTCGTTGTCGTCGACCGCCTGGGCGATCAGGTGGGCCAGCACCTCGGTGTCGGTCTCGGAGACGAACACCACGCCGTCGGCCTCGAGCTTGGCGCGCAACTCGGCGGCGTTCTCGATGATGCCGTTGTGGACGACAGCGATGCGCTCGTCGCCCGACAGGTGGGGGTGGGCGTTGACGTCGCTCGGCACGCCGTGCGTGGCCCATCGGGTGTGGCCGATGCCGAGGCCGCCCTTGAACCTGGTCGGCACCACCTTGGCCAGGTCAGCCACCCTGCCCTTGACCTTGCGTACCTTGAGGCCCTTGTTGGACACCACGACACCGGCCGAGTCGTAGCCCCGGTACTCGAGCCGCTGCAGCCCCTCCAGCAGGATGGGCGCCGCGTCCTTGGGGCCGACGTAGGCCACGATTCCGCACATCGAGGTCTCCTCTATCCGTAGACGATGCGTCGTAGTTGTCTCAGCGACAGCTCGGGCGCGGCCACCCGGCGACCGCGTAACTCGGCGGCGATCCTCGGAAAGATTTCGTCGTTGGTGAAGCCGTGCCGCTTCAGCTCCCCGTGACGGCGACGGACGAACTCCTCCGTGGTCTCGGAGAAGTACGCCAGCACGTCGGCCACCACGCGAGCGGCCTCTCCTGGGCCGAGCGGGCTCGTGCTCGTGAGATGGGCGATGAGGTCTTCGTACGGATGCCGTGCCGTGGACACAGACGAGGACCTTACGGCTCGGGATCGAGATACGGCAACGTTCTGCCCGAAATCGGGCAGGATTAACGATGTTTGACGCTCGGCTGACCCGTCCAAGGTAGTGAGCGTCATCAGTAGTCATACCCATACAAACCGACCCAAAGCGCCATATTTCGGCATCTAGTGCACGGGCGATCTGCCAGATCACTTCCGTAACATGCGTACCGTCTGACACATCCCTTTCCTGGGAATGGTTACCCAGCGTAGTCATTCGTGACGTTCCTGGGGGAGATGTCATGCACCTCTGGCTCGCCGCCGTCATGGCGGCCGGCGTACTCACCGCACCCGCCGTCGAGCCGCGCGACTCCGGTGCGCCGCCTCCGTCGGGCGTGGCGCGCGGCCCGAGCAGGCAGGCCGACTTCGCCTCCGCCGCCCGCGCGTACGGGGTCCCGGAGAGCGTGCTGCTCGGCGTCTCGTACCTGCAGTCACGGTGGGACGCGAACGGCGGCCGGCCCAGCACGGCGGGCGGCTACGGGCCCATGCACCTGGTCGACGCGTTCCCCGCCGATTCCCACGCGCACGGGCACCACATCGGCGACGCCCTCGGCGACCCGCGCGGCGACGACGCCCGGCCGATGGCGCTCACCCTCACCGACCTCACGCCCGCCGGCAATTCGGCCCTGCGCCTCGCGGCCCCGGCGTACCGCACGACCCTGCCCGAGGCCGGGCACCTCACCGGCCTGCCCGCCGACCGCCTGCGCACCGATCCGTCGGCGAACATCCACGCCGGCGCGGCCCTGCTCGCCTCGTACCACAAGGGGTCCGGCGCGGACCCGGCCGACTGGTACGACGCCGTGGCGGCGTACGCGGGCACCGACGACCCGGCCGCCGCCCGGGCGTTCGCCGACGAGGTGTTCTCCGTCATGCGGGAAGGCGTGACGCGCCGCACCGACGACGGGCACCTCGTCCGGCTTGCCCCGGTACCCGGCCTGCTCCGCCCCGCCTCGGCCGGCCACGGGCCCCCAGAACTCGACCCCGCCCACCGGCCTCCGGAGCACGACCCCGGCCTCGAACCCGGCGCCGACGGCCGGCCGGACAACGGCCCCGACTCACGCTCCGGCTCCGGGGACGAGGCCGGCTGGTCGGCCGGCGAGGACCCCGGCGCCCCCTGGGCGTCCGGCCCCGAAGAAGATCCCGGTGGCGGATACTGGACGCCCGGCCACGAGGAACGGGCGGAGACGCCCCGGTCAGCCGCCGGATCAAAAGCCGCAGAACACGGCAAGGCGGAGTGCCCGGCGTCCCTGCACTGCGAGTGGATGCCGGCCGCCCACCAACGCTGGGGCAAGAAGGGCCACCGCGACTACGGCAACCACGACCGCCTGGCCCGCGAACGCTCGGTCGACTACATCGTCATCCACGACACCGAGGGCACCTACCAGGGCATCCCGTCCATGGTGCGCAACCCCAAGTACGTGAGCTGGCACTACACGATCCGCTCCCGCGACGGACATGTCGCCCAGCACGTACGGACGAACGACATCGCCTGGCACGCCGGCAACTGGGACGTCAACACCCGCTCCATCGGCATCGAGCACGAGGGCTACCTGGCCAAGGGCGGCACCTGGTACACCGAGGCGATGTACCGGGCCTCGGCGAAGCTGGTCAAGTACCTGGCCGCCAAGTACGACATCCCGCTCGACCGGGCCCACATCCTGGGCCACGACAACGTGCCGGGAACGACCGCGCAGACCGTCTCCGGCATGCACGACGACCCGGGACCGTACTGGGACTGGGCCCACTACTTCGAGCTCATGGGCAAGCCGTTCCGTGCCGCCAAGGGCGGCGACTCGGTGCTCATCCTGCCGTCGTACAACGCCAACCGCCCGCGCTTCACCGGCTGCGAGGGCGCCGGCAAACGCTGCCCGCCGCACGGGGCCTCGACGGTCTGGCTGCACAAGTCGCCCAGCCACAAGTCGCCGCTCGTCCTCGACGTCGGCAAGCACGGCGGCAAGCCGAGCACCCACAGCGTGTACGACCACGCCGCCCGCGCCTCCGCGGGACAGCGCTTCGCGGTCGCCGAGCGGCGCGGCGACTGGACGGCCATCTGGTACCTCGGCCAGAAGGCGTGGTTCCACAACCCCCCGGGCCGGCCGACCGCCGTCCCTGCCAAGGGCACCGTCGTCACGCCGGTCTCGGACGACGTGAAGGTGTACGGGCGCGCGTACCCGGAGCGGTCCGCGTACAAGAGCGCCGCCTACCAGCGGCTCGCGCCGTTGCAGTACCGGATCGCGCCCGGACAGGAGTACACCGTCGGCCTCACCGTCACCGGCTCGCACTACTCCGCGAACGCCTTCGACCCGTCCAAGCACGTCACGACCACGGGCACGACCCGCTACCACCAGATCCAGCTGGGTCATCGGGTCATGTTCGTCATGGCGAAGGACGTGCGATTCCTGCACTGAATTTGGCGCCCTCGGACGCTCGATGCGCACAGGCACTCCCGGGAGACGATATGGTTTTCCCGTGGCCCGGCGCGGGAAGCGTCCGAGGGCAACACGCGGAAGTGGCTCAGGGGTAGAGCATCACCTTGCCAAGGTGAGGGTCGCGGGTTCGAATCCCGTCTTCCGCTCGGAGCACAACTCCTGGTGGAGTGGCCGAGAGGCGAGGCAGCGGCCTGCAAAGCCGTCTACACGGGTTCAAATCCCGTCTCCACCTCGGTGACCATCGGATCCCCAGGATCCGGTAATGTAAGAACAACGCCATGCGGAAGTGGCTCAGGGGTAGAGCATCACCTTGCCAAGGTGAGGGTCGCGGGTTCGAATCCCGTCTTCCGCTCTGAGTAACAACTCAATACGGACGATTAGCTCAGCGGGAGAGCGCTTCCCTGACACGGAAGAGGTCACTGGTTCAATCCCAGTATCGTCCACCACAACGACCCCGGTCCTTCACCAAAAGGCCGGGGTCCTTTGTTTGCCACCAGTCCTGCTCCGCGCGTGGGGGCCCGGCCTGCTCTGCGTGTGGGAGCCCCGGCCAGCTCTGCCTGTGGGAGCCCCGGCCAGCTCTGCCTGTGGAGCCCGGGACTGCTCTGCGTGTGGGCCCCGGGACTGGTCTGCGTGTGGGCCCCGGGACTGGTCTGCGTGTGGGAGCCCCGGCCAGCTCTGCCTGTGGAGCCCGGGACTGCTCTGCATGCGGGGCCCGGCCTGCGCTGGGTGTGGGGCCCGGTGCGGTGGCCGCTGTGCCTGGGGCGAGACACCTCGGGCGGGTGCCGGCGCGCAGGGGCGCCCGGTGCGAGAACTGCAGGGTCAGGTCGCGGACAGCATGGCCAGGTGAGCGGCGCGTCAGCAGCCGAGGCCGATGCTGTCGTCCGCAGCGAAGTCGCAGATGAGCCGCCACCCCGGCCGCACCCCGCCCCGTGACGCCACCCGGTCCTCCGGCCGCACCCCCGCCCCGCTGACGCGACCCGCTCCCCCCCCAGCCAGCACCCCCGCCCCGCCGTGCTGACGCGTCCCGCTGCCCCGGGGCGCCCACCGCGCCGCAGCAGCACCTGCATCCCGGCCGCTCCGCACGGTGGTGAGCGCCGACAGCGCAGCCCGTCCCTAGCGCTTGGTATAGCCATGAACGCGGTTCCAAGGTGCGTCGCACAGCCGGATCCCTTTACATTGTAGATCAGCAGCACTCCAGGCGGCGCGGCATGCCTCCTCCCGGCCGTCACGCCCGCCGCGCGGATGGCACCTCCAGCGGCCCGTCCGGCACCAGAGCGGACCCGCGCGGGGCCGCCCGCTCGCCCGTGCGGGGCTGCCCGCCCTCCCCGCCGAAAACAGGCCCATCGGTACGGAACCGCGAGCCCCCGTGCATGAGATGGGTGAAATGTCCTTAATGAGAAGTGTTGGTAGCTCTACGGACATAACCGGTAGCTCTGCGGGTAGCGCCGTGGCAACTGACCTCGGGGGAGGAAACCGTGGATATCAACATAGGCCAAGGCCTGACGGACGTCTTTCGGCAGATAGCGACGTTCGTGCCGAGGCTCGTGGCGTTCCTGGTGATTCTCGTCATCGGGTGGATCATCGCCAAGCTGTTGGCCAAGATCGTCAACAAGGTGCTCGAACGGGTCGGTTTCGACCGGGCCGTGGAGCGCAGTGGCGTCCGGCACTGGCTGGAGCGGAGCAGGTACGACGCCAGCGACCTGCTTGCCAAGATCGTCTATTACGCGATCCTGCTGGTCACCCTGCAGATAGCGTTCAGCGTCTTCGGGCCGAACCCCATCTCGGCGCTGCTGACCGGTGTGGTGGCCTGGCTGCCGAAGGCCATCGTGGCGATCGTGATCATCGTGGTGGCCGGTGCCGTGGCCAAAGCTGTCCGCGACATCCTGCTCGGGATGCTCGGCGGTCTGTCGTACGGGCGCTGGGTCGCCACCGCCGCCTCCGTGTTCATCTGGGCGCTCGGCATCATCGCCGCGCTGAACCAGATCGGCATCGCGACGACGGTCACGACGCCTGTCCTGATCACGGTGCTCGCCACCGTCGGGGCCATCGCGGCGATCGGCATCGGCGGCGGGCTCGTCCGGCCGATGCAGCAGCGCTGGGAGCGCTGGCTGGGACGCATGGAGCAGGAGGCTCCGCAGGCCCGCGCGCACGCGGAGGCGTACCAGCGAGGCCGCGCGGACGCCCGCGCCATGGCGGCGGACGAGACCACCCGGACGACCCCCACGTCCGGCGGCGGCCCGGTCCGTTCCGACATGCCTCCCGGCTGACCGGCCGGAACGGCGGAACCGGCGCCCCGGCCCATGGCCCGCACACCAGGCGGGACCGGCCGGGGCGTCCGCACGTCCACGCCCACCCAGAACCGACCGCGCGTCGCGGTCCGCCGAGGCCGGCCGCGCGGCACGGACGGCGCGGCGCGGAAGTCAGGGGCCGGCGAAGTCGTCGAGGAGACGGAGTTCGCGGGTCAGCCAGCAGACCGCCGTCAGACGCAGCGAGGGGGCGTCGGGCTCACCGGTGAAGGACCAGCCGAGCCGCCGCAACTCGTCGACGAAGCCGAGCAGGTAGTCGCCCAGGGTCTCGCGGTCGAGCGGGATGGCGTCGCGCAGCCAGGCCGCGTGCTGGTCGACCGCGGCGACCAGAGCGGGGTCGCCGCCCATGCGCTCGAGGGCGGAGTCGCCCACCGCGTTCATCAGCCAGCGCAGCGGCGAAGCCGCCCATCCCTCCTCGAAGACCACCAATTCAGCCTAAAGCATTTGCCAAGGTCAGCGGCACTTCCCGCCCTAGAAGGGCAGTCCGACGTAGTTCTCCGCGAGGGTCGTCGCCGCCGCCTCCGACGAGGTGACGTAGTCGAGGTACGACAGCTGCAGCCGGCGCATGTAGGCGTCGTCGTCCTCGAAGGTGTGCAGCAGCGTCGTCATCCACCACGAGAAGTGCTGCGCCCGCCACACCCGCTTGAGACACGCCTCGGAGTAGCCGTCGAGCAGGTCGGTGGAGCCGTCCGCGAAGTAGGCGGCGAGTGCCTGGGTGAGCACCCGCACGTCGGCCACCGCGAGGTTGAGCCCCTTGGCGCCGGTGGGCGGCACGATGTGGGCGGCGTCCCCGGCGAGGTAGAGCTTGCCGTACTGCATCGGCTCGGCCACGAACGACCGCATGGGGGTGATGCCGCGTTCGGTGATCTCGCCCGTGGCGAGCGTGAAGCCGGGCACGCTCTCCAGCCGGATCCGCAGCTCCTCCCAGATGCGCTCGTCGGGCCAGTCCTCCAGCCGGGCGTCCGGCGGGACCTGCAGGTAGAAGCGGCTGACGGTGGGCGAGCGCATGCTGTGCAGGGCGAAACCGCGCTCGGTCCTGGTGTAGATCAGCTCCTCCGACGAGGGGGCCACGTCGGCCAGGATGCCGAGCCAGGCGAAGGGGTACTCCTTCTCGAAGACGGTGAGCACGTCCTCGGGGATGGACGGCCTGGACACACCGTGGAAGCCGTCGCAGCCGGCGATCACGTCGCAGTCGAGCCGCTCGCCGCCGAACGTCACGTACGGCTGCGACTCCAGGTCGTGCAGGGCCACGTCCTCGACCTCGAACCGGAGGTCGCCACCGGCCGCGAGCCGGGCGGCGATCAGGTCCTTGACGACCTCCTGCTGGCCGTAGACGGTGATGGCCCGTCCAGGGACGAGCTTCTCGAACGGGATGCGGTGGCCGGCGCCGCCGTAGCGCAGTTCGATGCCGTGGTGGGGCAGCCCCTCGCGCAGCATGCGCTCCCCCACGCCGGCCTCGATCAGGGTGTCCACCGTGCCCTGTTCGAGCACGCCGGCGCGGATGCGCCGCTCCACGTAGTCGCGGCTGCGCCGCTCAAGCACCACCGAGGAGATGCCGCGCAGGTGCAGCAAATGGGACAGGAGCAGCCCGGCGGGGCCCGCTCCGATGATCGCAACCTGAGTTCTCATAGGGGAAGTCTTGTGCCTCCGCGCGGCGTACGCCGAGACGGCCCTTCCACTGAGTGGAAGGATGGGCGCATGGCGGGCGGATCAGACTTACCCGGGCGGTCGGTGACCTCCAAGGTGCTGGCTCTGCTGGGCGCGTTCGACGCGGCACGTCCCGAGCTGACGCTGACGGAGCTGGCCAGGCGCGCCGGGGTGCCGCTGAGCACGGCGCACCGGCTGGTCGGTGAGCTGGAGGCGTGGGGTGCGCTGAGCCGCGGCCCCGACGGACGGCTGCGCGTGGGGCTGCGGCTGTGGGAGCTCGGGCAGCTCGCACCCGACCGGCTGCCGGAGTTCGCGCACCCGTGGCTGCAGGAGCTGTTCGCCTCCACCGGCGAGAACGTGCACCTCGCCGTCAGGGACGGCCTCGAGGTGCTGTACGTCGACAAGGTGTACGGCAGGCGGGCGGTGCCGATCGTGTCACGCATCGGGGCCCGGCTGCCGATGCACCCGACGGGCGTGGGCAAGGCGCTGCTCGCGTACGAGCCCGACTGGTTCGTCAAGGCGTACCTGGCCCGCCGGCTCGAACGGCCCACCCCGCACACGATCACCGAGCCGGGGCGGCTGGCCAGGGAGCTCGCCGCGGTGCGGGCGCAGGGCCACGCGCTGACGTACGAGGAGATGACGCTCGGCTCGTGCTCGGCGGCGGCGCCGGTCCTGGTGAACGGGCGGCCGGTGGCGGCGCTCGGCATCGTGGTGTCGTCGCGGCGCGCCCGCGAGCTGCCGCGCCTGGTCGACCCGCTGCGCAGCGCCGCCGCCGGCATCGCCGGGGCGTGCGCGGCCTACCTGTGAGTCACTCCCCCAGCCTCTGGATGCGGTCCTTGAACAGCGTGGTGGCGATGGCGGCCCGGTGCGGCTGTCCCTTGAGGAACGCCTGGGCGAAGCTCTTGGCCTGGTCGTAGGTGACCTTGCCGGGCATGGGGGGCTCGTTCGGGTCGACGTCGATGTCCACCAGCGCGGGGCCGTCGTGTTCGAGTGCCTGGCGGATCGCCGGGGCGACGTCGCCGGCCTCGGTGACCTTGGCACCGAACCCGCCGCACGCCCGCGCCCAGGCCGCGAAGTCGGCCTCGGGCGCGGCGAACCGGACCCCGTGCTCGGGGTAGCCGAGCACCATCTGCTCCCAGAGGATCTGGCCGAGCGAGTTGTTGTTGTTGATGACGACCTTGATCGGCAGCCGGTGCCGGACCGCGGTGAGGAACTCGGCCATGAGCATGGCGAACCCGCCGTCGCCGACGTAGGCGATGACCTGGCGGCCGGGGAAGGCGTGCTGCATGGCGATGGCGTACGGCAGTCCGTTCGCCATGGTGGCGAGCGTGCCGGACAGGTAGAAGCGGCGGTCGCCGCGGATCGTCCAGTGGCGGGCGGCCCAGGTGGCGACGGTGCCGCTGTCGCAGGCCAGGATGGCGTCGTCGGCGGCGAGCTCGTCGAGGACGGACACGGCGTACTGGGGGGCGACGGGATTGCGGCCGGGGTTCTCGAGGGACTTCATGTCGGCCCGCCACTTGCCCATCATTTTCTGATATTTCGTCAGATGGGGGCTGCCGTTGCGCCGCTTGAGCAGCGGCAACAGCGCCCGCAGCCCTTCCTTGGCGTCGCACACCACGGGCACGTCGGTCGGCACCCGCGCGCCCGCCCGCGTCGGGTCGGCCTCGAACTGGACCACCCGCGTCCGGTCGGGTTCGGGGAGGAACTTCGTGTACGGGAAGTTCGTCCCGATCATGAAGAGCACGTCGGCCTCGTCCATCAGCTCCTCGCTCGGACGGGTGCCGAGCAGCCCGATCCCGCCGGTCGTGTACGGCGAGTCGTCGGGGATGACCGCCTTGCCGAGCAGGGTCTTCACCACGGGCGCACCGAGGGCCTCGGCCACCGCCAGCACCTCGCCCCCGGCGTGCAGCGCGCCCTGCCCGACGAGCATGGCCGGGCGCTCGGCGTTGTTCAGCACCTCGGCCGCCCACTCCACGTCCTCCTGCCGGGGGATGCCGGACGGCTTCAGGTAGACCGGCGCCGTCTGCGGCAGCCGCGCGGGAGCCACGTGCCGGTACGGATCGGCCCCCGCCTCCGCCACCTGGAGGTCGTTCGGCAGCGTCAGGTGGGCGACCCCGCGCCGCGCGTACGCGGTCCTGATCGCGAGGTCCACGAGCGAGGGCAGCTGTCCAGGGTTGGTGATCACCATGTTGTACTCGGCCACGTCGGCGAACAGCTTGTCCAGGTGGACCTCCTGCTGGTAGCCGGTGCCCAGCACGGACGTCTCCTGCATGCCGGTGATGGCGAGCACGGGGACGTGGTCGAGTTTGGCGTCGTACAGGCCGTTGAGCAGGTGGATGCCGCCGGGCCCAGAGGTGGCCAGGCAGACGCCGACCCGCCCGGTGGCCTTGGCGTAGCCGGTGGCCATGAGGGCCGCGGCCTCCTCGTGGTGGACGAGGACGAACCGCACCCGGTCTCGGTGGCGGCGCAGTCCTTCCATGATGCCGTTGATGCCGTCACCGGGCAGGCCGAAGACGGTGTCGACACCCCAAGCGGCCAGCCGTTCGATCAGGGATTCCGCTGCGATTTTGGCCATGCCTGCGGCCCTACCCCGCGCCGTCCGCCCCAGACGCCGACCCCACGATTGGCGGACATTTCCTGAGATGGATGGGTAGGGGCCGGGCATGCGCATTCTGGTCACGGGAGCCACCGGCCTGCTGGGCTCCGCCCTGGTCCCGGCGCTGCTCAGGGCGGGTCACGAGGTGCGGGCGCTCAGCCGTTCCCGCCGGCACAGCAGCGAGAGCGTGGATTGGCGGGTGGGCGACCTCGTCTCGGGCGAGGGCGTGCGGGAGGCCGTACGCGACGTGGACGCCGTCGCCCATCTGGCCACGAGCGGCCGCCGGGGTCGCGGCGCCGTGGACGTGCCCGGCACCCGCGCGCTGGTGGTCCTGGCGCGCGCCGCCGGGGTGCCGTACCTGCTGCTCACCTCGATGGTCGGCGCCGACCGCGCGCCGTACGGGCACCTGAAGGACAAGCGGGAGGCAGAAGCCGTCGTCGCCGGGAGCGGTCTCGGATGGACGGTCCTGCGGGCCACCCCGTACCACCAGTGGCTGCACCGCAGGCTGAGCGCCCTGCGGTCGCTGCCCGTGCTGCCGGTCGACCGCTCGCTGCGCTGGCAGCCGGTGCACGCGGGCGAGGTCGCCACGCGGGTGACCGAGCTGCTCGGCGCGGGGCCCGCGGACGCGGCGGTCGAGTTCGGCGGCCCGCAGGTGATCGACACCGGCGAGCTGGTCGGCACGTGGCTGCTCACGCAGGGCCTGCGCCGCGCCGTCGTGCCCGTCCGCTACCCCGGCAGGCTGTACGCCGCGCAGCGCGCGGGCGAACTGCTCACCGACGCCCTGCCCAAGGGCGGGATCACCTGGCGCGACCACCTCACCCCCGAGCCCGCCCACGTCTTCGACGACGACTTCGCCTCCGAGCACACCGCCTCGCCCACCAGCCCGGCGACGCAACCGGAGGGAGACCCTGACCTGCACGTATACGGCGGCGACGAGGGGTACGAACGCCCGACACGAAGCTAGCCCGCTGTCCCCATTCATTACACTTCGCACACTTGTTGGGGCTCCAGGTGGTGCAGGACAATGTGGCCGGTGAACAAAGGCATCCCGCTGACCTCGGATTTCGCCAACGGTGGCGTCTCCTTCTGGTACCGGCAGATCGGCCTGCCCGCGCGGCGGCCGGCTCTTCCCGGCCCGCGTGACTACGACGTCGCCATCGTCGGCGGCGGCTACACGGGCCTGTGGACCGCGTACTACCTCAAGCAGGCCGATCCCGGCCTGCGCATCGCGATCCTCGAGAAGGAGTTCGCCGGCTTCGGCGCCTCGGGACGCAACGGCGGGTGGCTGTCGGCCGAGTTCGCCGGGTCGCGCAAGCGGCACGCCAAGGCGCGCGGCCGCCAGGCCATGATCGACCTGCAGCACGCGATGTTCCGGTCGGTGGACGAGGTCATCGAGGTGGCCAGGACCGAAGGCATCGACGCCGACATCCACAAGGGCGGTCTGTTCCACGTCGCGACCAACCCCGCCCAGCGCCGCCGCCTGCGCGCCGGCGTGGCCGACCTGCGTGCCTGGGGGTACGGCGAGGACGACATGCGCCTGCTCGGCCGCGACGAGCAGCGCGAGCGGCTGCAGGTCGCGGGGGCGCTGGAGGCGTCGTACTCGCCGCACGGCGCCCGCATCCAGCCGGCCAAGCTGGCCGTGGGGCTGGCGCGCGTGGTCGCCGGGATGGGCGTCGACATCTTCGAGGACACCACGGTGACCGAGATCCGGCCCCGGCAGGGCAGCGGCGCGGCGCAGGCGGTGACGACCAGGGAGATCGTCTCGGCCGACTACGTCATCCGCGCCACCGAGGGCTTCACCGCGAACCTGGCCGGGCAGCACCGGCAGTGGCTGCCGATGAACAGCTCGATGATCGTCACCGAGCCGCTGCCGCCCGACGTGTGGAAGCACATCGGCTGGCAGGGCAGCGAGCTGCTGGAGGACAACGCGCACGCCTACGTCTACGCCCAGCGGACCGCCGACGACCGGATCGCGATCGGCGGCCGTGGGGTGCCGTACCGGTTCGGGTCGCGTACGGACAGGCGCGGGGTCACGCAGCGGCAGACGGTGGAGCTGCTGTGGCGGATGCTGGTCAAGCTCTTCCCCGCGGCGTCGGAGGCGCGGCTGCAGCATGCCTGGTGCGGAGTGCTCGGCGTGCCCCGCGACTGGTGCTCGACCGTGCACCTCGACCACGCGAGCGGGCTGGGCTGGGCGGGCGGCTACGTGGGCAGCGGCGTCACCACGACGAACCTGGCCGGACGCACGCTGCGCGACCTGGTGCTGCGCCGCGACACCCCGCTGACCGAACTGCCGTGGGTGGGACGGCAGGTGCGCCAGTGGGAGCCCGAGCCGCTGCGCTGGACGGGCGTGCAGCTCATCTACGCGCTGTACCGGGCCGCCGACCGACGCGAGAACGAACGTGGCACCACGACGTCCGCGTACGCCCACCTCGCCGACCTGATCTCCGGCCGCTGACACCCCTCGGCCCGGCCCACGGGCCGAACGCCTCCGGCGTTCGCCGACCGGTTGCCCCGGTCACTCGGGGTCCGGGCCGGCCCAGGGGTTGTAGTCGACCTCCAGCGGCTCCTGGGCGGGGCGATCGGGCTCCGGGACGTGCTGGAGGTTGACGCGGATGCGGTACCACAGGCTGCTGCGCCCGCGCATGCCGTCGACCAGGACGTCGGCGGGCTCCAGCCGGGCGGCCACCTCGGGGTGGCGGGCCTTCCACCGTTCGAACCCGGCCATCGCCTCGTCCTTGTGCTTGGCCCTGGCGATCTCGATCACCGGCCTGGTCTGCCGCCTGCGCCCGGCGCCCTTGGGCGGCTTGGGCGCGGGCCCGAGCTCCTCGGCCAGCTCAAGCAGGCCGTCGAGCGAGCCGGGGTGCAGGTCGATGTCCTGCCACGGGTCGCCGCGCTCGGCGAGCCGCCGCGGCACCGTCGCGACGGTGAACGCCTCGGGCCGGCAGCCGGGCACTTCGTCCCAGGTCAGCGGGGTCGACACGCGGGCGTCGGGGACGGCGCGCACGGAGTAGGCGGAGGCGACCGTGCGGTCGTAGGCGTTCTGGTTGAAGTCGACGAAGACGCCGTGCCGTTCCTCTTTCCACCACCGGCTGGTGGCGAGGTCGGGCGCGCGCCGCTCGACCTCGCGCGCCACGGTCTCGGCCGCCTCGCGCACCTGCGCGTACGGCCACCGCCGCTCGATGCGGGCATAGACGTGGAACCCGCGCGAGCCGGACGTCTTGGGCCAGGCGACGAGCCCGTGGTCGGCCAGCACCTCGCGGGCGACCTGCGCCGTGGCCAGCACGTCGGACCAGGGGACGCCCGGCACCGGGTCGAGGTCGATGCGCAGCTCGTCGGGCCTGGTGAGGTCGTCGGAGCGGACGGGGTGCGGGTTGAGGTCGACGCAGCCGAGGTTGACCACCCACGCGAGCTGGGCGAGGTCGGTGCAGACGACCTCCTGCGCGCTGAGCCCCGAGCGGTAGCGCAGCTCGGCCACCTCGATCCAGGACGGCCGCCTGGCGGGGGCCCGCTTCTGGAAGAACGGCTCCTCCTCGATGCCGTGGGGGAACCGCTTGAGCACCATCGGCCGCCCGTGGACGCCGCGCAGCGCCGCCTCGCCCACGCTCAGGTAGTACTCGACCAGGTCGAGCTTGGTGAGCCCGAGCCGCGGGAAGACGACCTTGTCGGGGCTGGAGATGCGGACCTCGCGGCCGGCGACCTCGATGTCAGGCATACGGATCACGATACGGGTCGCGACCGACAGGACTCCGGATCCGGCCGCCTCCCCGTCGAAGCCGGACCGACAGGCCCCCGGGCCCGGCGGCCTACCCGTCGAAGCCGCCGTGCCGGCCCGCGCCACTGGCGAAGCGGGCGGCGCCGTCCGCGGCGCCGGGCAGCGAGGCCAGGCCGTGGCGCAGCTCGTTCCGCATCGCCTCGGCCTCGCTCAGCCCCTCCTGTTCCAGGGCCGACATGCGGTCGCCGCGCAGGCACGCCTGGGGGAAGCGGGCGAGCTCGCGCGCCAGTTCCTCGGCGTGCCGGCGCGCGGTGCCGGTGGGGACGAGCCGGTTGGCCAGCCCCCACGCGTACGCCTCGGGGCCCTCGACGGGGCGGCCGGTGAGGATCATGTCCATCGCCCGTGACGTACCGACGAGCCGCGGCAGGCGTACGGTGCCGCCGTCGACGAGCGGCACGCCCCACCTGCGGCAGAACACCCCGAACACCGCCGTCTCCTCGGCCACCCGCAGGTCGCACCACAGGGCGAGTTCGAGGCCGCCCGCGACCGCGTGCCCGGCCACGGCGGCGACGACCGGCTTGGACAGGCGCATCCGGGTGGGGCCCATCGGCCCGTCGCCGTCCTCGGCCACGCGGTTGTCGAGCGCCTTGAGGTCGGCCCCCGCGCAGAACGTGCCGCCCTCGCCCCACAGCACCGCCACTGCCGCCTCGGAGGCCTCGAAGTCGCGGAAGGCGTCGGCGAGAGCGGCGGCCGTCGCGCGGTCGACCGCGTTACGCGCCTCCGGCCTGCTGATCACCACCGTGGTCACGGGTCCGTCGCGCTCCACGCGTACGCTCATGCGGCCTCCTCGGGAGTGTGCCGAGCGTACAGTCGCCCGTCCGTCGCGGCCAGCGGGTTCTGTCGGTGGCGTCCGGCAGGATCGCCCGCATGGCACCTACCCCCCTCGCCGAGCTGTCCGAGGCCACCCGGTTGCGCTTCCAGATGGGCACGCTGCTGCCGGCCGCCTACCACCGCGACAAGGAGCGCGACCAGGTCGTGTCGCCGCGGTTCGGGCAGCCCCTGTTCACACCGGCGGCCTGCGCCGACCTGTTCCACGCGATGGTGCAGGGTCTGCAGCGGCGACGAGGAGCCGATCTGGCCCTGGCGGCCGGGGCGCTGGCGCGGTGTCCCGAGGGGGCGCCGGTCGATCAGCTGGCCGAGCCGGCGGGCGCACTGGTCAGGTTCGTCCTGGCCGACGAGCGGTCCGTCGACTCGTACGCGCTGCTGGCCGTGGCCGCACTCGCCGGGCTCGACACCGAGGCGGCCGAGCGGGTCGCCCGAGGGCTCGGGCCGATCGCCGACGCGGAGGTGGAGCTGCTGCTCGGCTGGGGCGCGACGGAGCGGGCGCTGTTCGCCGAGTTCGTAGCGACCTCCGACGATCGGCTGTTCAGGGGGTTCCCGCCCCTGCCGGACGCCATCGAGAGGATCGGCGACGCTCCGGCGTACGTCGCGTTCGCGCGGACGACCTTGGAGGCCGTCCACGCGCGGCTGGCCGACATCCACGCCGGGACGATCCCGTACCGGGCCGACAAGGCCTTCGACCGTAGCGAGAGCGCGACCGCCCGCCGGGCCGCGACGGTGGCGCTGCGGCGCGACGAGCCCTGGCTGCCCGAGCTGCTCGGCCCACTGCTGCGCAAGGCGGCGGTGGCCCCCACCCAGGCGAAGACGCTGCCGTCGCAGGGAATGCTGTTCGCCGTCGCCCACGCGACCGAGGCGTACCCGACGCCCGAGGCGGTCGTCGCACTGCGGACGGCGCGGGCGGCCACCCGGCACGCCGGGGTGCCCAAGCTGCTCGACCGCATGCTCAAGCGCATCGACGCGGCCCTGGCCAACCGGCTCGAGGTCGCCTACCGGGTGCCCGACGGGCGGGTGCGCCGGCAGCTGGGCGAGCACACCGCGGTGATCTCGACCGAGGGCGAGGTCGAGCTGTCGTGGTGGCACGGCGACAAGAGGCTGAAGTCGGTCCCGGCGGCGGTCAAACGCGACCACGGCGACGAGGTCAAACGGCTGCGCGAGCTCGCCAAGCAAGTC
The DNA here is from genome assembly GCF_900100395.1 of Nonomuraea maritima. Classification (GTDB taxonomy): domain Bacteria; phylum Actinomycetota; class Actinomycetes; order Streptosporangiales; family Streptosporangiaceae; genus Nonomuraea; species Nonomuraea maritima. The sequence continues at coordinate 257,375 of NZ_FNFB01000004.1, forward strand.
AAGCAGCAGCAGGCGACGCTCGTCAGGGCGCTGGAGGCCGGTTTCGCGAGCGAGGTCCCGCCGCCCTACCGCGCGCTGGCCGGCCAGCCGGTCGCCGACCGGCTGATCTGGGAGTTCGAGGTGTCACCCGGGCAGTGGCGGGCCGAGCTCGGGCTGGGTGTGCCCGACGTGCCGGTACGGCTGTGGCATCCGGCCCGCGCCTCGGTCGACGAGGTGCACGCCTGGCGGGAGACCGTGCACGAAGAAGAGCTGCGCCAGCCGTTCAAGCAGGCGTTCCGCGAGGTCTATCTGCTGACGCCGGCCGAGGAGGCGGCGGGGTTCGACTCCGCCCGGTTCGCCGGTCACATCGTCGACTATCACCGGCTCTACGCGCTGTTCAAGCAGCGCGGCTGGCAGGCGGGCTACCTGGGGCACTGGGACGGCGGGTACGACGGTGCGGCCCGGCGGGTCATGGCGGGCGGGCGGTGGCGGGCGTCGTTCTTCCACGATCTCGTCGAAGAGGGATACGCGTCCACCGACCGGGTGCACTTCCACCGCAAGACCGACGACGGGTGGCGGCCGGCGCGGCTGGCGGAGGTGCCGCCGCTGGTGTTCAGCGAGGCGATGCGCGACGTCGATCTGTTCGTGGCGGTCACCTCGGTCGCGACCGACCCCGAGTGGCTCGACCGGGGCGCCGCCGGCCTGCACGGCTACTGGCGCGCAGCGTCGGTCGGGGCGCTGGCGCCGACGGCCCAGGTGCGGCGCGACGCGCTGGCGCGGCTGCTGCCCCGCCTGACCGTCGCGGGCCGGTGCACGCTGACCGAGCGCTTCCTCGTGGTCCGCGGCGACCTGCGCACCTACAAGATCCACCTGGGGTCAGGCAACATCTTCATGGAGCCCAACGACGCCTACCTGTGCATCGTCGCGGGGCCCGCCCACCGCAGCCAGGTCTTCTTACCCTTCGAGGAGGACGGCATGCTGTCGGTCATCCTGTCGAAGGTGTTCCTGCTCGCCGCCGACGGCGCGATCACCGACCCGACCATCACCCGGCAGATTCAAGGGTGACCGCGCCGGCGAGCAGGTCGTCGAAGCGGTCGAGCTCCTCGGCCGGGCGGTCGATGCCGCGCAGCGGGCCCGGGTCGGAGAGGTGGGCGGCGGCGTAGAGCCGGGCCACGAGGGCCTTGCGGTCGGAGCCGAGCTCACGCTGCTCCCAGCCGGCCTGCTCCAGCAGCAGCGCGGCCGCGTACACGTCGGCCATGAGCTGGGCCAGCGGATACAACCGGGCCTCGGCCACCGTGTGGTCGAGCGCGGCCCAGGCGGTGACGGCCTTGCGCAGGTCGTCGATCCGGCCGCGGACGAGGTCGGCGGTGGCGTCGTCGCCGGCCGGCGCCTGGCCGGCGGCGGCCGTGAGGCGGTCGAGGAACGGCTCGTGGGCGTTCTCCCGCAGCATGGCGCGCCGCACGTCGAGGCAGAGGATGTGGTCGCCGCCCTCCCAGACGGGGTTGACCTGGGCGTCGCGCAGCAGCCTGGCCACCGGCCACTGTTCGATGTAGCCGTTGCCGCCGTGCACCTCGATCGCGTCGCTGGCCGCGGTCACCCCGAGCCGGGCGGCGCGCAGCTTGACCAGCGCGGGCGCGAGCCGGAGCCGGGGGCCGACGTGCCCGTCGAACACCAGCGCCTGGGCGGCCTCGACCTCGACGATCAGCTCGGCCAGTTTGCGGCGCATGAGCGGCTGCTCGATGAGCGGGCGGCCGAACGCCTCGCGGGCCCGGGCGTAGCAGATCGACTCGACCAGCGCCCGCCTGGCGACGCCGAGCCCCATCATGGCCACGCCCAGCCGCGAGCCGTTGGTGAGCTTCATCATCGTGCCGAGCCCGGAGCCGGAGCCCTGCCCGGCGAGCAGGAACGCCTCGGCGCCGGTGAACTCGACCTCGGCCGAGGCGACCGACCTGGTGCCGAGCTTGTCCTTCAGCCGCCGGATGCGCACGCCGTTGCGGCTGCCGTCGCGTCGCTCCCACAGCACGAGGAACGGCGCCACGGCCCCTTCCGGCAACCGGGCCAGCACCACGAAGGCCGAGCCGTTGGCGTTGGAGGCGAACCACTTGAACCCGGTCAGCCGCCAGGCGTCCCCGTCGGGCTCGGCCGCGGTCTCGAGCGCGGCCAGGTCGGAGCCGCCGGTCCGCTCGGTGAACATCTGAGCGGCTTCGCCGGAGTAATAGCCGTTCGCGAAGATCTCCCTGACCCGGTCGCGTACGTCCTCGGGGGCGTACTTCTCGGCGAGGGAGACCACCATGTCGCCGCCCGTGCCGAGCGCGCAGCCCATGCCGATGTCGGCCTGGTCGAGCAGGTACGTCCAGGCAGCGCTGAGCGCGGACGGGTCGGCTCCGTGGGCGCGGGCCTCCTCCGCGAACGAGGGGGCGGTGAAGTTGTCCGTCATGAGGGCCGCGCGGGCGGTCTCGAACGAGGGCGGCATGACGACCTGGCTGATGTCGCGGCCCCACTTGTCGTACTTCTCCAGGCGGGGCGGGTTGCGGTCGGTCTCCTCGGCGCACTCGGCGACGAGGCCGCCCATGAGGTCGCCCAGCCGGTCGAGGCGCGGCTCGGCCCAGGCGTACCCGGCGCCGAGGTGGCGCCGCATGAGCAGGCGCAGCGTCGGGTCGCAGCGCCACCAGTTGCGCCCGGCGGCGCCCTGGTAGCGCTCGGTGGCGTAGCGGTCGCTGCGGTCGAACGGTTCGATGAGGTACCGGCCCATACTCGCGAGTGTTACATATACTCGACACGCGATGGAAGAGCGTAATGGTTCGTTGAGTGCGCGGTCGGCGGTGCTGAGCGCGCTGCTCGGCAGCCACCCGCCGCGGCTGCCGGCCCGCCGTCTCGTCCGTATCGGCGCCCTGTTCGGCATCGCCGAGGGCACCGTACGGGTGGCGTTGTCGCGCATGGTCGCCGCCGGCGACCTGCTGCAGGAGCAGGGCGAGTACACGCTGTCGCAGCGGCTCGTCGAGCGCCAGGCCCGCCAGGACGAGAGCCGTTCCCCGCACACCAGGCCCTGGGACGGCACGTGGGAGGTGGCGGTGGTCACCGCAGAGCGGCGCGCGCCAGCCGACCGGGCGGCGTTCCGGCACACGATGACCGCACTGCGGATGGCCGAACTGCGCGAGGGCACGTGGCTGCGGCCGGCCAACCTGGTGCGGGCGTGGCCGGAGACCGTCACGGCGCAGTGCACGCGCATCGACGGCCGCCCGCACGACGACCCCACACCGCTGCTGTGGGACCTCGACGGCTGGGCGGCCGAGGCGCGCAGGCTGGAGCGGGCGCTCGACCGGGCGGCGGGGCTCGCCGAGGGGTTCCTCGTCTCGGCGGCGGTGCTCCGCCACCTGCTGGCCGACCCGCTGCTGCCGGAGGAATTGCTGCCGTCCGGCTGGCCGGGCGCGGAGCTGCGCGCCCGCTACGACTCCTTCGACCGCCGCTACCGCGAGGTGCTGCAGGAACACCTCGACGGCTGAGATCGGTGCCGCGATCGATTCAGAACGGCACCGCGAAGATCGCCCGCTTGTTGCGGAACTCGGTGACGCTCCACAGCCTGCCGTCCTGCACGGTGAGGTCTTCTGGCCCGATCGGGTACGGCCGGGTGTCGAGCGTGCCGTCCTCGTACACGAGGAGCTTGCCGTTGGCGGTGGAGCCGGCGCCCTGGCTCAGGTACCACCTGCCGTCGCGGGAGACGGCGCCCTGGATCCGGGGGTGTCCCAGCACGTAGGCGTCGTTGGGTTCGCCGCCCGCGAGGTCGAGGTCCCAGCGCGCCACCCAGCCCTCGGGATCGGTGTCGCGGAACTCGCCCGTCACCAGCTGGGGTGTCTCGGTGCTGCGGTCGATCGAGACGAACGAGAACCGCGGCCCCGGCTGCGCCACCCGCCAGAAGTCGGTCTGGGGGATCACGTAGCGGTAGCCGAAGGCGTGGAACTTCCCGTCGTGGCGGCCGACCCGCGTGCCGTCGCCGAGGTCGTCCTGGGCGGTGCGCAGGTCGAGGATGCCCGCGAGGTCGAAGACGCGCAGGCCCCTGACGGTGTCGGCGACGTGCAGCAGGCCGCCGTGCAGGGCGATGCCTCCGGCGTGGATGTCGATCGGCCGGTAGGAGCCGTCGAGGTCGGCGAGCACCAGCAGCGCGTGGCGGTACTTCAGTGTCCCCGGGTCGAGGAACGTGACCCGGATGCCGCGCTCGCCCGCCTCCGGCTTGAAGTACCAGCTCACCAGGAAGGCCGGCGCCGGCAGCGCCCCTGAGTCGTCGCTGCCGGTGAGGCCCTGCGGGTACCAGTCGGTCGTGCCCTGGTCTCCGTCGTCGAAGGCGTACCAGGGGGACGGCTCGGGGCGCATGTCGCCGATCGCCCCGGTGCCCGCCGTCGTTCCCGCCGTCCTGTTGGCCTGCGCGAGGACGGTCTCGACCGGCACGCTGCCGATCTCGCCCGCCAGCTTGGCCGCCGCTTCCGCCAGGTCGCCCGTCGCTCGCCCCAGGACAAAAGGCGTGGTTTCCGTAGGAACCATCCCCGATGCCGCCATATTCGCCTCACCCTTCCCGCTCATGGCCATTCTGACGAAAAGAGCGGGCCAGGACGGCGTAAAACGACGCACTTCACGGCCACAGATGCACCGGCATCCCGGACAGCGCCAGCTCGCGGTAGCGCCTGACCATCCGGCGGCGGTCGCCACGGAAGCGCTCCAGCGCCTCCCGCTGCCACACCGACCCGGTACGCCGCAGCCTCGTCCGCTGCTCGACGACGTCGAGGGAGCGGTCGGCGTCGGTCGGCGTCACCCCGGCGCGCAGCAGCCCCTCCCGCGCCTCAGGCAGCAGCCGCAGCACCAGGTCGGTGGCCTTGAACTCGCCCTCCTCGCCCGGCCAGGACAGCGTGGCGTCCAGCCCGTTCATGGCCGCCCGGTAGAAGTTCTGGTACGCCTCGGCGAACCGGTAACCGGTCAGGTCGCGTTCCGCCTGCGACAGCGTCAGCCCGAGCAGGAAGGCGGTGTTGGCGGTCATGTCCGCGCACGAGGGCCCGGCGGGCAGCGCCCGCATCTCGACGCGCAGGTGGCCGCCGTCCGCGGGGTCGTAGACGGGCCGGTTCCACTGCCAGATCGTGCCCTGGTGCAGCCGCAGCTCGGGCACGTCGTGGTGGCCGGCGCCGTCGGTCAGGTCGGGCAGGATCGGGTCGTAGTCGCGTACATACCGCTCGAACAGCTCGTACGCGCCCTCCCGCACCCAGTCGGAGCCGAAGGTGACGCGTCCGTCCCTGCGCTCGCCGCGCTGCACGTCGCGGTCGTCGGCGGCCTCCTCCATCAGCGCGATCCTGGTCTCCTCCCACAGCTGCCTGCCCAGGAAGAACGGCGAGTTGCCGCACACCGCCAGCACCGGCCCGACGGCCAGCTGGGCGGCGTTGAACAGCCGCGCGAAGCGTTCCGGCGGCGTACGTATGTGCACCTGCCATGAGGTGTTGGCGCTCTCCAAAATGACGTCCTCGACCGACAGCTCCAGATCGTCGATCTTCACGAGGAACGGCTCAAGCCGCAGCCGCCTGATGCCCCTGCTCATCGCCCGGTAACGGTTCTGGTCGCTCATCGCGCCCAGCGTGAAGTCCTCGGTGTCGAGCGTGGGCAGGATGCCGATGGGCACCGCTCCCCCGCGCTCCACGATGCCGTCCACCTTGGTCAGGGTCTCCTGCACCTCCGCGCCCAGCTTCGCGAACGGCGAACCGGCCAGCGGTATCGGGGTGAGGTTGACCTCGATGTTGTACCGGCCCAGCTCCAGCACCACACGGTGATCGTCCAAGGCGTCCTTGACCTGGCTGTTGCGGGGAAGGGGGCGGCCCTCCTCGTCGATCAGGAACAGCTCCAGCTCGGCCCCGACCGTGGCCGGCCCCTGGCCGAAGCCGGGGGTGTCGAGCAGCTCGCGCAGCGTGCCGAGCTGCTCCTCCAGTCGCTCACCGAAGCGGACGTACTCCGCCTCGGTGAAACGCTCCTTATCCAGATCGCGTCCCATCACCCCCCTCTGTCCGCTTCTTCAGGTTTGACACCTCGGGCGCGAGGGCTTCCCGCCCGTACTTGCGCGACCTGCGGGAACTGGTTCTAAGCTCAGGGGATGCGAGCGGTTGCCTTTGACATCTTCGGTGGAGAGCTCGACGTACGCGAGCTGCCCGACCCGTCGCCCGCGCCTCACGGGGCGGTGATCAGAGTCGAGGCGACGGGGCTGTGCCGGTCCGACTGGCACGGCTGGCAGGGGCACGATCCCGACATCTCGGTCCTGCCTCACGTACCTGGCCACGAGCTGGCCGGCATCGTGGAGGCGGTCGGGTCCGACGTGCGCGGCTGGCGGCCGGGGGCGCGCGTGACGGTCCCGTTCGTCTGCGCGTGCGGCTCCTGCGCGTCCTGCGCCACGGGCGATCACCAGATCTGCGAGCGGCAGACCCAGCCGGGCTTCACCCACTGGGGCTCCTTCGCCGAGTACGTCGCCATCGACCACGCCGACGTCAACCTCATCCCGGTGCCCGAGGACATGGCCTTCGCCACCGCGGCGGGCCTCGGCTGCCGCTTCGCCACCGCGTTCCGCGCCGTGGTGCAGGTCGGAGAGGTAAGCCCCGGTGAGTGGGTGGCCGTCCACGGGTGCGGCGGCGTGGGGCTGTCGGCCGTGATGATCGCGACGGCGGCCGGGGCTCGCGTGGTGGCCGTCGACATCAGCGGCGACGCCCTGCACCTGGCCGAGATGGCCGGCGCCACCCACTTCGTCAACGGTTCTGACGGCGACGCCGCCGCCCAGGTCAGAGAGCTGACCAGGGGCGGCGCCCACGTGTCGATCGACGCCCTCGGCAGCCCCCAGACGTGCGCGGCCTCCGTCGAGAGCCTGCGCCGCCGGGGCCGCCACGTCCAGGTGGGGCTCCTGCCGGGCGGGCCGACGCCGGTGCCGATGGGGCCCGTGATCGCGTACGAGCTGAAGCTGCTCGGCAGCCACGGCATGGCCGCGCACTCGTACGCGCCGATGCTCGAGATGATCAGGAGCGGCATCCTGCACCCCGACCAGCTCGTGACCCGCACCATCGGCCTGGCGGACGCCGGGAAGGCGCTGGCCGCGATCGGTTCCGTCCCGGGTGTCACGATGATCGATCCGCAGTCCTGAGGGCCGCCCCGCTTGTCCGAAATCGGAGTCATATGGTGATTTCTATGGATTACATGCGACTGGGTAACACGGGCTTGAAGGTCTCGCGGGTGTGCCTCGGCATGATGAGCTACGGCGACCCGTCCCGGCAGCAGTGGGCGCTGCCGCAGGAGGAGGCCGAGCCCATCGTCCGCAGGGCGGCCGACGCGGGCGTCACCTTCTTCGACACCGCCGACGTCTACAGCCAGGGCGCGAGCGAGGTCGTGACCGGCAACCTGCTGCGGGCGATCTTCCCGCGGCGCGACGACTACGTGCTGGCGACGAAGGTCTTCTCCCCGATGGGCTCGGGCCAGAACGACCGCGGCCTGTCGCGCAAGCACATCCACGCCGCCATCGACGACTCGCTCCGGCGGCTCGGCACCGACTACGTCGACCTCTACCAGATCCACCGCTGGGATCCCGAGACGCCCATCGAGGAGACGATGGAGGCGCTGCACGACGTGGTCAAGGCCGGCAAGGCCCGCTACATCGGCGCGTCCAGCATGTGGGCGTGGCAGTTCGCCAAGGCCCAGCACACGGCCGAGATCAACGGCTGGACGAGGTTCGTGTCCATGCAGAACCACTACAACCTCCTTTACCGAGAGGAGGAGCGGGAGATGCTGCCGCTCTGCGCCGACCAGGGCGTGGGCGTGATCCCGTGGAGCCCGCTCGCGCGGGGCGTCCTCGCCCGCGCGGGCTCGTCCGCCACGACCGCCCGCACCGGCTCCGACCCGCGGATCACCTTCCTGTACGACCCGGAGAACGACAAGGCGGTGCTCGACCGGGTGGCCCAGGTGGCCCGTGACCGAGACCTGCCCGCCGCCCAGGTGGCGCTGGCCTGGCTGCTGCACCAGCCGGCGATCACCGCGCCGATCGTCGGGGCGACGAAGAACCAGCACGTCGACGACGCCGTGGCCGCCCTGTCGGTGTCGCTGTCGCCGGATGAGCTGGCCTTCCTCGCCGAGCCGTACCGGCCGCGCGCGGTGCGCTTCTAGTCCTGGAGCTGTCGCAGGATCGGCGCCTGGGACGGCGCCGGTCCGCAGACGCACAGACAAGCACAGACGCCGCAGCGTGACCGACACGGTCCGCTGCCGGTCGGCGCTGCCCGCACCGCACGCCGGCGGCTGAATACGCCCGGAGCGAACCGCTCGCCGGCGCCCTGCCCGGCCACCACCTCCAACCTGGCCTTTCCCGCGCGCAAGAGGGCTCGACGCGATCTGACGTGCGAGCAGGTTCCGGGCGAGCGGCAATTCGATTTACGGATGCCGCTTGCGGAGCATAATGATCTTCTGCCGACAGCAGACGATTTCAAGGAGAAGACCCCGCGGCGTACGCTCGCGCCGACCACGCGACGGTGAACCGCCCGCGCGACCTCACGCGCCCGGTGACGACCTTGCCCGGGCCCGCGTGCCGTTACCGAGGAGCGGGCCCGTTCGCGACCGCCCACACGGACACGTTTGTGCTGGAAAGAGGACACATGGCCACGGAGGTTACGGGCGCGCGCCGCCCTCTCACCGACTCGCCCAACCGGATTCACGAGGCGCTGGAGGCGCAGAGCCGGCGCACGCCCGACCGGGTCGCCGTCGTCGCGGGCACGAGCCGGCTGACCTACGCCGAGCTCGACCGCATGGCCAACGGGATCGCGAACGCCCTGGCCGCGCGGGGCGTCGGACGTGGCGACCTGGCGGGAATCTGCCTCGACCGCGACGAGTGGCTGGTGCCCGCGCTGATCGGGGTGCTGAAGGCGGGAGCGGCCTACGTGCCGCTGGACCCGGCCTACCCGGCGGAGCGATTACGGTTCATGGCCGAGGACTCCGGCGTGCGCATGGTGCTCACCTCGGCGTCCCGGCGCGGCACCGCGTCGCTGACCGGCGCCGCCACCGTGCTCGTCGATGACACGGCGCCCGCCGAGCACGGGCCCGAGGTGCCCGGCGAGCCGGGCGACGCCGCGTACGTCATCTACACCTCCGGCTCCACCGGCCGGCCCAAGGGCGTGGTCGTGGAGCACCGCAACACCATGAACCTGGTGCGCTGGGAGGCGTCCGCCTACACCTCCGAGGAGTTGAGCGGCATGCTGGCCGGCTCCTCCATCTGCTTCGACGCCTCGATCACGCAGATCTTCACGCCGCTGTCCGCAGGCGGGACCGTGATCATGGCGGACAATGTGCTGGCGCTGCCGACGCTGCCCGCCCGCGACGAGGTGCGCACGGTCTTCGGCGTCCCGTCCGCGCTGTCGGTGCTGCTGCGCGAGCCGCTGCCGGAGGGCGTGCGCATGGTGCTGTCCGGCGGCGAGCGGCTGACCGCCGCCCTGGTCGCGAGCATCTTCGCGAACCCGGGCGTGCGCCGCGTGCTCAACATGTACGGCCCCACCGAGTGCACCACCGGCAGCACCATGTACGAGGTGAGCCGCGACCACCAGGGCGAGCCGCCGCTGGGCGGGCCCATGGCGAACGCGCTGCTCAGCGTGCGCGACGCCGACGGCAGGCCGGTCGCGGACGGACAAGTGGGCGAGTTGTGGATCGGCGGGCCCGGCGTGACCCGCGGATACCTGGGCCACGAGTCGCAGGCGTTCCGCACCGAGCCGGACGGCTCCCGCGTCTACCGCAGCGGCGACCTGGTCCGGTGGGTGGACGGCGAGCTGCGTTACGTGGGCCGCGCCGACGACCAGGTCAAGATCCGCGGCTACCGGGTGGAGCTGGGCGAGGTCGAGTCGGCGCTGGACCGTCATCAGGCGGTGCGCCGCGCCGTCGTCCTCGCGCACACCGACGACGACGGCATCGCCTACCTCGTCGCGCACGTGGCGGCCTCCGGCGTGACGGAACCCGAGCTGCGCGGCTGGCTGCGTGACCGCCTGCCCGACCACCTGGTCCCGGCCAGGATCGGCGTGACCGACGACCTGCCGATCGCCCCCATGGGCAAGGTGGACCGCGCGGCCCTGCCCAAGCTGCGCCCCGCCCGTACGGGGAGCGAGGCGCCGGTCGCGCCGCGCACGGACGACGAGCGCCTGGCGGCCGGGGTGATCGCGGACGTACTGGGCCTGCCCGAGGTGGGCGTGTACGACCGGTTCGCCGACCTGGGCGGGCACTCGCTGGCCGCCGCCCGGGTGGTGATCGAGCTGTCACGGCGGCTCGGGCACACCGTGCCGCTGGCGGCGTTCCTGACCGAGCCGACCGCGGCCGGGCTGGCGGCGGGCCTGCGCGAGCCCGGATCGGCGCCGGTGCGGCGGACCGGCGTGACCCGGCACCCGCTCACCGTCGCGCAGCAGCAGTTCTGGACGTTGCGCCGGCTGCACCCGCACAGCCCGGTCACCACCGTGCCGATCCGGCTCCGCGTGCGCGACTTCAGCGGGACCGCGCCGCTGCGCGAGGCGCTGGACGCGATCGTGCGCCGGCACGAGGCCCTGCGCAGCACGATCGCCGTCGGCGAGGACGGCGTCCCGTACGCGATCGTGCACCCGCCCGCCGCCGTCCCCCTGGTCGAGCACCCGGCGGGCGCGGACCCGGTGAAGGTGGCACGGGCCGCGGCGGAGCACGTGTTCGACGTGACGAACGAGGTGCCGCTGCTGCGCGCGAGCCTGTGCCCCGTGGGGGACGGCCTGGCCGAGCTGGTGCTCGTGACGGACCACATCGGTTTCGACGGTGGTTCCGTCGGCGTGCTGATGGAGGAGCTGGCCGCCGAGCTGGCGGGCGAGCCCGTTCCCGAGCCGGCGGTGCAGTTCGGCGACGTGGCGGTACACGAGCAGGAGGACCGGGCCGGCCTCGCGCGGCTGCGGGAGTTCTGGCGCGACGAGCTGGCGGGGGCGCCGGTGGCGGGTCCGCCGCCCGCCGACCTGACGACGGACCGGGTGATCAGGCCGCTGCCCGAGGAGTTCACGGACGGCGTGGCGGCGCTGGCCCGTGCGTACGGCACGACTCCGTACGCGGTGTACCTGGCCGCTCTCGCCCTGGCCTCCGGGGAGCAGGACACCCTGATCGGGATGGTCGCGGCACGGCGCGCCGCGCCGGAGCTTGCCCGGGTGGTCGGGCCGCTCATCGACACGCTGCCGGTGTGGCTGCGGCCGGAGTCGGCGCCGACCTTCCGCGACCTGGTCAGGCAGGCAGGGGAGGTCGCCACGCGGGCCCTGGTGCACCAGGAGGTCCTGCCCGCCGACCTGCCCCGCTCTCCGGTGATGCTGGCCATGCAGCACGCCGAGGTGCCGGTGCGCGCCGGCTGTCTCGACCTGCTGACCGAGGTGGGCCCCGGCGCGGCGGTGCACGAGTTCAGCGTCCTGGTCAACCGTACGGTGGACGGCTCCGAACTGCACCTGGAGTACGCGGTCGCGCTGCTCGGCAGGCAGGAGGCCGAGGCGTACCTCGACCGGCTGCTGTCGCTGCTGCGGCGCGCGGCGGCCGAACCGAACCTGCCGATCGCCGCGTTCGAGCGGGTCACCCCGGACGAACGCGCCGCGTTGCTGGGCCGCGCGGCCGGGCCGCGGCTGCCCGACGACCTGCCGCCGGTGCCGCTGGCGCTCGCGTCGCACACGACGGGCACAGCGGTGGCCGGCCAGGACGGCGCTTCGCTGAGCCACGCCCAGCTGAACGACCGCGCCGACCGGATCGCGGCCGGACTGCTGGCGCACGGGGTGTCGCGGGGCGACGTGGTCGGCGTCCGCGTTCCGCGCGACCGGATGCTGCCCGCGGTGCTGCTGGGCGTGTGGCGGGCGGGGGCGGCGTACCTGCCGCTGGACCCGGACCACCCGGCCGAACGGCTGCGCCTGCTGGCCGCGGACGCGGGCGCCCGCGTGGTGCTCACGCGCGGCGAAGCACCCTCTGAAGCGGCCGTGCCTGAAGCGGCCCTGTCCGAGGCGGCCCTGTCCGAGGCGGCCCTGTCCGAGGCGGCCCTGTCCGAGGCGGCCCTGTCCGAGGCGGCCCTGTCCGAGGCGGCGGCACCGGGCGGGCCGGTGACGCTCGACGCGGACCTGCTCGCGGCGGGCCCGCGCGCGGAACTGCCGGAGGTCCGTTCCGACGACCTGGCGTACCTCACCTACACCTCCGGCTCCACCGGCGTCCCCAAGGGGGTCGAGGTCACCCACGGCGGTCTGGCCGCCCTCGTGGCCGGGATGATCGCGACGCTCCGTCTCTGCCCGGCCGACGTGCAGCCCGCGGTCGCGCCGCTGAGCTTCGACGCGTCCGCCTCCGAGCTGTGGAGCGTCCTGACCGCCGGCGGCACGTCCGTCGTGGTGGACAGGACCACGGCCACCGACGGGCACGCGCTGGCGGAGCTGATCACCACGAGCGGGGCGACGGTGATCGACCTGGTGCCGACCTCGTACCGGATGCTGCTCGCGGCCGGCTGGACGGGCGGCCCGGCGCTGCGGGCCGTCGTCGGCGGTGAGGCCCTGGACCCGGCGCTGGCCGACCAGATCCTGCTCCGCGTCGGCGAGCTGTGGAACGCCTACGGCCCCACCGAGACCACCGTCACCTCGACGCTGCACCGGGTGCGCGCGCACGAGGGCGACCGGGTGCCGATCGGGACGCCGATGCCGGGCGAGCGGGCGTACGTGGTCGACGCGCGGTTGCGGCTGGTGCCGCCGGGCGAGGTCGGCGAGCTGCTGCTGGGCGGCGCCGGCGTGGCCGGCGGCTACCGGGGCCGGCCTGACCTGACCGAGGCCGCCTTCGTGGCCGATCCGTTCACGCCCGGCGGCCGGTGCTACCGCACGGGCGACCTGGCGCGGTGGCGGCCGGACGGGACGCTGGAGTTCCACGGCCGCCGCGACCACCAGGTGAAGGTCCGCGGGTACCGGATCGAGCTGGGCGAGATCGAGGCCGTGCTGCGCGAGCTCACCGAGGCCGCGGTGACCGTGGCGGGCGCGGACGCACAGGCCCACCTGGTCGGCTACGTGACGCCGGAGACGGCGGACCTGGCCGCGATCGAGCGGCACGCCAGGTCCAGGCTGCCCGGCCACATGGTGCCGCGCCGCTGGGTCGCCCTGCCGGTCCTGCCCACGCTGCCCAGCGGCAAGGTCGACCGCGCCGCGCTGCCCGAGCCGGACACCGGCCCCGAGGTCGTGAGGGTCGCGCCGTCCACCGACGCCGAGCGCCTGGTGGCCGCCGTCTGGGCCGAGGTGCTGGAACGGCCGGAGGTCTGGGCCGACGACGACTTCTTCGCCCTCGGCGGAGCCTCGTTCGCCGCCACCAGGGTGGCCGCCCGCCTGCGCGAGATGTTGCAGGTCGACGTGCCTGTGCGGTTGCTGTTCGACCGCCCGGTGCTCGCCGGCTTCGCCGCCGCGCTGGAGGAGCTGCTGGCCGCCGACCTGATGGAAGGGGACGAGGGATGACCGAGGTACATGAGGACCGGATCGCCGGACTCGTCCGGTCCAGGCTCGCCGCCGCACTGAAGCAGGCCGAGAAGGCCCCCGGCATCCCGGCGACGTCGGCCACGGACATGCCGCTGTCGCCGGCGCAGGAGCGGCTGTGGTTCCTGGCCCAGCTGGAGCCGGACACGCCCGCCTACAACGTGCCGCTGACGCTGCGGCTGCGTGGCCCGGTGGACGTCGCCGCCCTCACCGGCGCGGTGGCGGACCTGGCGGATCGGCACTGGATCCTGCGCGGCGTCATCGAGGACGGACGGGTGCGCCCCGTCGCCGCCGTGCCGGTGCCCGTGGTGGACATCGTGGACGCGGCGGAGCTGGAGCGGGAGCTGGCCGGCCACGCCTGGCGGCCGTTCCTGCTGGACGCCGAGCCGCCCCTGCGGGCCACGGTGTTCCGGCTCGGCGACGACGAGTGCGTGCTCGCGCTCACCCTGCACCACATCGCCACCGACGCCTGGTCGGAACGCGTGCTGCTGGACGATCTCACCCGCCTGTACGCCGCCCGATTACGCCTGGAGCCGCCCCCCGCTCCCCCCGCCCTGCAGTACGCGGACGTGGCGGCGTGGGAGGCCGGGCGGCCGGACACCGACCTCGACTGGTGGGCCGAGCACCTGGCGGGCCTGCCGCCGGTGCTCGACCTGCCGCTCGCCCGCCCGCGCCCGTCCGTGCCCGGGTGGGAGGGGGCGGCGGTGCCGGTGGAGGTGCCAGAGCCGCTGGCGGCGAAGGTGCGCGCGGTGGCGGGGACGTCGCCGTTCATGGTGTTCCTGGCCGGGCTGCAGGCGTTGCTGAGCCGCCTGTCCGGCGTCGACGACATCGCCGTGGGGGTGCCGCACGCGGGCCGCCATCACCCCGACGCCGAGCGGGTCGTCGGCTGTTTCGTCAACACCCTGGTGGTGCGCGGCGACACTTCGGGCGATCCGACCGGCGCGGAGCTGCTGGCCCGGGCGCGTACGGCGGCGCTGGACGCGTACGCGCACGCCGGCACGCCGTTCGAGCAGGTCGTGGAGCGGCTGCAGCCGGAGCGGAACCTCGGGGTCACGCCGCTGTTCCAGGTGATGCTCAACGTCTATGACACCGGTGCGCCGGTGTCGCTGCCGGAGCTGGAGGTCGAGGTCGGGTCGCCGCCCGCGCCGACCGCGAAGTTCGACCTCAACCTGGAGCTCTGCGACGACGGCACCCGGTTCTCCGGCGAGTTGCGCTACCGCAAGGACCTGTTCGACGAGGCCACCGTGCGGCGGCTCGCCACCTGGTACGTCGAGCTGCTGGACGGCATGCTCGCCGACCCTGACGCGCCGGTGCGGCTGCCGTCCGGCGACGACCTGCGCGGCCGCGACGCGGACCTGCCCGTGGACGTGCCGCTGCACACGCTGGTCGAGCGGGTGGCCGACGCCCGCCCTGACACGGTCGCGGTCGGCGGGCTCAGCTACGCGGAGCTGGACCGCCGCGCCAACCAGGTGGCCCAGTGGCTGCTGGCGTGCGGGGTGCGCCAGGAGGAGCCGGTCGGCGTGCTGCTGGAGCGGCGGCCCGAGCTGGTGGTCGCCATGCTCGGCGTGCTCAAGGCGGGCGCGGCCTACCTGCCGCTCGACCCGGTCTACCCGGAGCGGCGCAACCAGGCGGTGGTGGCCGACGCCGGAGCGCGGATCGTGCTCACGGACACCGAGCTCGCCGCCGCCGCGGACGCCTCCGGCGAACGCCCCTGCGTGGCCGTGCGGCCGGAGCACCTGGCGTACGTGATCTACACCTCGGGCTCGACCGGACGGCCGAAGGGCGTCACGGTCGAGCACCGGCACATCACGCACTACCTCGGCGCGGTGGCCGAGGTCATGCCCGCGGGGCTGGCCTCGTTCGCACTGGTCTCCACCGCCGCCGCCGACCTCGGCATGACGAACGTGTGGTGCGCGCTGACCACGGGCGCCACCCTCCATCTGATCGACCACGAGACGGCCACCGACCCGGCCGCGTTCGCCGCCCACCTGGCGGCCCATCCGGTGGACGCGATCAAGATGGTGCCCAGCCAGCTCGAACTCCTCGGCACGGCCGCGCTGCCGCGCAAGCTGCTGGTCCTGGCCGGTGAGGCGGTGCCGGCGGACCTGGTGGCGCGGGTCCGTGAGGCGCGGCCGGACCTGGAGGTGCAGATCCACTACGGCCCCACCGAGACCACGGTGTCGGTGCTGGCCTGCGACGCGGGCGAGACCTCTCCCGGCCGGGCGCCGCTGGGCCGGCCGCTGGCCGACGTGGTGTGCCGGGTGGCCGACCCGTCCGGGCGGGCGCTGCCGCCCGGCGTGCCCGGCGAGCTGTGGATCGGCGGGCCCAGCGTGGCCCGCGGCTACCTGGGCCGCCCCGACCTCACCGCGGAGCGCTTCACCGGCGGCTGGTACCGCACCGGCGACCGGGTCAGGGTGACCTCGGACGGGCTGATCGAGTTCCTGGGGCGGATCGACGACCAGGTGAAGGTGCGCGGCTTCCGCGTCGAGCTGGGCGAGGTCGCCGCGGCGCTGCGCGCCCTGCCGCAGGTCGCGGAGGCGTACGTGCAGCCGGTCGGCGCCGGCATGGAGCGGCGCCTCGCCGCCTGGGTGACCCCGGCGACGGTCGACGTGGCCGAGGTGCGGGCGGCGCTGCGCGAGCGGCTGCCCGACTACATGGTGCCGGCCGCGATCGGCGTGCTGGAGACGTTGCCGCTCACGCCGAACGGCAAGGTTGACCGGGCCGCGCTGCCCGTACCCGAGGCGGGGCCCTCGGTGCGGGTGCCGCTGGGCACTCCCGAGGAGCGCCTGGTGGGCGAGGTCTGGACGGACGTGCTCGGGCTCGCGGAGGTGTGGGCGGACGACGACTTCTTCGCCCTCGGCGGGCACTCGTTCGCGGCGACCCGGGTGGCCGGGCGGCTGCGGGAACGGCTGGGCGCGGCGGTGCCGGTGCGGCTGCTGTTCGAGCACCCGGTGCTGGCCGACCTGGCCGCCGCGCTCCCCCGTCCGGCCGACGCCGCGCGCGTGCGGCGCGCGCCGGCGGACGGGCCGGTGCCGCTGTCCGGGGTGCAGGCCAGGCTGTGGTTCCTGGCGCAGCTCGAGCCGGACAGCAGCGCCTACAACGTCCCGGTGGCGCTGCGGCTGCGCGGCCCGCTGCGCGCGGAGGCGCTGCTGGACGCGGTACGCGACCTGGCCGAGCGGCACCACGTGCTGCGCGGCGTGGTCGACGACTCCGGCCCCGAGCCCGTGATGGTGGTGCGCGACGCCGGCGAGGTGCCCGTGTCCACCGCGCGCGCGGACCGCTCGGAGGTCGAGGACGTGCTGGCCACGCACCTCGCGACGCCGTTCGCGCTGGACCGCGAGCCGCCGATGCGGGCGGTGCTGCTGTCCGTGGACGACGCTTCGGATGACGACGAGCACGTGCTCTCGCTCACCTTCCACCACATCGCCACCGACGCGTGGACGCGCGGCCTGCTGCTGGAGGAGCTGTCCGGCCTGTACGCCGCCCGCCTCGGCCTGCGCCCGCCGCTCGACCCGCCGCCCGCGCAGTACGCCGAGGTGTCGCCGGTCCCCGACCCGGCCGACCTGGACTGGTGGGCCGGGCACCTGGACGGCCTGCCGCCGGTGCTCGACCTGCCCACCGACCGGCCGCGCCCCGCGGTGCCCGACCCGGGCGGTGCCGCGCTGGACCTGGAGCTGCCTGCCGGGCTGAGCGATCGGGTCAGGGCGGTGGCCGCCGCCTACCGGTCCACGCCGTTCATCGTGCTGCTGGCCGGGCTGCAGGCGCTGCTGGCCAGGCTGTCGGCGAGCGCGGACATCGCGGTCGGCGTGCCGGTCTCCGGCCGTGACCACCCGGACACCGAAGGCGTGGTGGGCTGCTTCCTCAACACGGTGGTCGTACGGACCGACGTGGGCGGCGACCCGACCGGGCGCGACCTGCTGGCCCGCGCGCGGGAGTCCGCGCTGGGCGCGCTCGCGCACGCGGGCACGCCGTTCGACCGGGTGGTGGACCGGCTGCGGCCGGAGCGGAACCTGGCGGCCACGCCGCTGTTCCAGGTGATGCTCAACTACATCTCTGGCGTGGCGAGGCCGGAGCTGCCCGGCCTGGAGGCGTCCGAGATCCACCTGCGGGAGCTGACCACCAAGTTCGACCTGAGCTGGCACGTCATCGACGAGGGGACGGGCGCGCCGCTGCGCGGCGGGCTCGCCTACCGGACCGACCTGTTCGAGCCTGGCACCGCGGCCAAGCTGACCCGCTGGTACACCGCCCTGCTCGACGGGCTGCTCGCCGACCTGGACGCGCCGGTGGGCGCGGTGCCGCTGGAGCCGGTGACCGGCCCCGTCGTCGATGGCGGGCCGCCGCCCGAGCCGCCCGCCGGGGCGGTGCACCACCTGATCGAGCGCTGGGTGGACGAGACTCCCGGCGCCCCGGCCGTCGTGGGCGCCGACCGCGCCCTGACGTACGCGGAGCTGGAGTCGGCCGCGAACCGGATCGCGCACTGGCTGCTGGAGGCCGGGGTGGGCGCCGACGAGCCGGTCGGCGTGCTGCTGGAGCCGGGCGCGGACCTGGCGTGCGCGTTGTTCGGCATCCAGAAGTCGGGCGGCGGCTACCTGCCGATGGACCCGGCGTACCCGGCGGCGCGGATCGCCGCGATGCTGGAGGCCGCCGGGGTGCGGGCCGTGGTGACGGTGAGCGAGTTCGCGCACCTGATCGGTGACGGCAGGCGGGTGCTGGCGCTCGACCGGCCGCCGTCCCTGCCGGGCACCCGCCCTGAGGTCGACGTACGGCCCGAGCACCTGCACCACGTGATCTTCACGTCGGGGTCCACCGGCACGCCCAAGGCGGTGGCCGCCGAGCACGGCGGTGTGCTGAACTACCTGGGCGGCATGCTGCCGCGCATCGGCGTGCCGGGCGGGTCGTTCGCCGTGGTCTCCACGCCCGCCGCCGACTTCGGCCTGACCTGCGTGTTCGGCGCGCTGACCACGGGCGGGACGGTGCACCTGGTGCCCCGCGAGACCGCGATGGACCCGGCCGCGTTCGCCGGTTACCTGGCCGAGCACCGGGTCGACGTCGTCAAGTGCGTGCCGAGCCACCTGGAGCTGCTGGCCTCGGGCGGCGACCTGCCGGCCGTGCTGCCGCGCGAGCTGCTGATCCTGGCGGGCGAGGCGTGCCCGTGGGACCTGGTGGAGCGGGCCAGGGCAGCCAGGCCCTGGCTCAGGATCCAGAGCCACTACGGTCACACCGAGTCCACGATGATCTGCCTGGTGTGCGACACCGAGGAGATCCCCGCCGACCGGCGGACCGGGATCGTGCCGCTGGGCCGCCCGCTGCCCGGCGTGTACGGGCACCTGGTGGACGCGGCGTCACGCCCTGTGCCGCCCGGCGTGCCCGGCGAGCTGGTGGTCGGCGGCCCCGGCGTGACCCGCGGCTACATCGGCCGGCCCGAGCTGACCGCCGAGCGGTTCGTCCCCGACCCGCTGACCGGGGAGGGACGCTGCTACCGCAGCGGCGACCTGCTGCGCGTCGCCTCGGGCGGGCGGATCGAGTTCCGCGGCCGGGTGGACGACCAGGTCAAGGTGCGCGGCTACCGCGTGGAGCTGGGCGAGGTCACCACCGCGCTGCGGGCGCTGCCGCAGGTCGCCGAGGCCGTGGTGCTGCCCGTCGGCGAGGGGAAGGCCAGGCAGCTCGCCGCGTGGGTGACGCCCGCGACCGTGGAGGCCGCGGCCGTGCGCTCGGCGCTGCGGGAACGGCTGCCCGACTACATGGTGCCGGCGCACGTCGTGGCGCTCGACCGGCTCCCGCTCAACCCGAACGGGAAGATCGACCGGGCCGCCCTGCCCGAGCCGGTGGCGGAGCAGGCCGCGTACGCGGCGCCCGCGACGCCGAACGAGGAGCTGGTCGCCGGGGTCTTCGCCCAGGTGCTCGGCGTCGAGCGGGTGGGGGCCGGCGACGACTTCTTCGCCCTCGGCGGCGACTCGTTCGCCGCGGTGCGCGCGGTCAAGGAGATCGGCCGCGGGCTGCGGGTGATCGACCTGTTCACCCGGCCCGCCGTGGCCGATCTGGCCGCGTTCCTCGGCCGGCTCGGCAGCGAGGGCGGCGCCGGGCTGCTGCACCGCCTGGGCGGCGGCCGGGCCGGCGAGTTCACGCTGGTGTGCGTGCCGTACGGCGGCGGGTCGGCGGCGGTCTACCAGCCGCTGGCCAAGGCGCTGGGTGACCGGGTGGAGGTGCTCTCCGCCGAGCTGCCCGGCCACGACCCCGCCCGCCCCGACGAGGCGCCGCTGCCGCTGGAGGAGCTGGTGAACGTGCTGGCCGCCGAGGTGGCGCAGAGCGCGTCGGGCCCGGTCGCGATCTACGGCCACTGCGTGGGCTCCGCGCCCGCCGTCGCGCTCGCGCGCCGGCTGGAGGCGGACGGCGTACCCGTACTGGGCGTGATCGCCGCCGCTAGCTTCCCGGCGGCACGGCTGCCCGGGGCGATCAGGCGGCTGTTCGGCGGCGAGCGCTGGACGTCGGACCGGATGTTCCGCGACGCGTTGCGTGCCTCCGGCGGGCTGCTCGACGACATGGACGAGGCCGCCAAGAGCACGGCCGTCCGCGCCATGCGGCACGACGCCGACCAGGCGCAGGAGTGGTTCGGCAGGGAGCTGGCCGGCGAGGGGGCGCCGCTGCGGGCCCCGATACTCAGCCTGGTCGGGGAACGCGACCGCGCCACCGAGCTGCACGAGGAGCGCTATGCCGAGTGGGCGGCGTTCTCGCCCCGGGTGGAGCGGGCCGTGCTGCCCAGGGCCGGCCACTACTTCCTGCGCCACCAGGCCGAACCGCTGGCCGCCCTGGTGCTGGAGCGCCTGACCCGCTGGGCGGCCGGAACGCTGCCGGAGCCGGTGCGCCCACCGGAACAGAGCAGGCTGTGGCCCTTCTACACGGTCGCGGCCGGGCAGATCGTCTCGGCGCTGGGCACGGCGCTGAGCTCGTTCGCGCTCGGCGTGTGGGCCTACCAGCTCAGCGGCGAGATCCTGGATCTGGCGCTGGTCACGATGCTGGCGCAGATCCCGGCCGTGCTGCTCACCCCGCTGGGCGGCGCGCTGGCCGACCGGGTGGACCGGCGCAGGATCATGCTGGCCTGCGACGCGCTGTCCGGGCTCTCCATGGTGGCGCTGGTGCTGCTGCTGGTCACCGGGGGGCTGGAGTTCTGGAACGTCTGCCTCATCGTGGGCGTGACCTCGGTCGTGTCGGCGTTTCAGCAGCCCGCGTGGCTGGCGGCGGTCGCGCAGCTGGTGCCGAAACCGTACCTGCCGCAGGCCAACGCGCTGGCGAACGTGGGCTTCGGCGTGGGCAACGTGGTCGCGCCGCTCGCGGGCGGCGCGCTGATCGGCCTGTTCGGGTTGTCGGCGGTGGTGGCCGTGGACGTGGCCACGTTCGCGGTCGGCGTGGTGACGCTGCTGCTGGTGCGCTTCCCCGACCGGCTCTTCCACCGGCGCGAGGAGACGTTCACGGCGGCGCTCACCGGCGGGTGGCGGTTCCTGCGCAGGCGGCGGCCGCTGCTGGTGATGGCGCTCTACTTCGCGGTCGTGAACTTCTGCACCGCGCTGATGTGGGTGCTCGTCACCCCGGTCGTGCTGGCCATCGGCACCTCGGCCGACCTGGGCGTGGTGACCGCCGTGGGCGGCATCGGCGCGGCCCTGGGCACCGGCGTGGTGCTGGTGTGGGGCGGAACCAGGCGGCGGGCCACCGGAATGATCGCCTTCGTCGCCGGGTCCGGGCTGGGCGTGGTGCTCATGGGCGTGTGGCCGGTCGTGTGGCTGGTCGCGGCCGGACTGTTCATCCGGCTGGCGTGCATGAGCATCGGCAACGCGCACTGGCTGTCGATCATCCAGGTCAAGGTGGGCCCGGAGCTGCAGGGACGGGTGCTCGCGGTGAACATCATGATCGCCACGGCCATGCAGCCGATCGGCTTCCTCGCCGCCGATCCGCTGGCGGAGTGGGCCGGGCGGTTCACCGAAGGCCCCGGCGGAGGCGCGGGAGTCGTGCTGCTGGCCAGCGGCGTGTTCCTGGTGGTGTGGGGGCTGCTCGGGCTGCGGTACCGGCCGCTGCACCACCTGGAGGACCTCGTCCCCGACGCCGCGCCGCCGTCGGAGGCCGCGGCCGACCTGGACGCCGTCCAGGAGCAGGTGCTGAGCGCGTGAACGTGGAGGACGCAGTGCGCACGGGGCTCGTCACCGCGGCCGACGTCCGGGCGGCGGGTGCCCGCATCGCGCCGTTCGTGCGGCGCACGCCGCTGCTGCGGCTGCCAGGCGAGCAGCTCTGGGTCAAACCCGAGAACCGGCAGCCGACCCGCTCGTTCAAGGTACGCGGCGCGGTCAACGCGGTGGCACGGCTGGCCGGGCAGGGCGTACGGCACGTGATCGCGCAGTCGTCGGGCAACCACGCCCAGGCCATCGCCTACGCCGCGGCCGAGCAGGGGCTGCGGGTGACCGTCGTCCTGCCGGACACCGCTCCTGAGCTGAAGGTGAGCGCCGCGCGCCGGCTCGGTGCCGAGGTGGTGATCGTGCCGCCCGCCCTGCGGGAGGAGGCCTGCCTGGCGCTGGCCGACCGGTTCGGCGCGACCGTGGTCGGCTCCGACGCGTTCGACGTCATCGCCGGGCACGGCAGCACCGGGGCCGAGATCGTCACAGACCTGCCGGACGCGGGGTCCGTCCTGGTGCCCGTCTGCAACGGCGGCCTGCTGGCGGGGATCGCGGTGGCGGTCAAGGCCGCCGACCCGGCGATCCGGGTGGTCGGCGTCGAGCCCGAGCTGGCCGCCGACGGGGCGGCCAGCTTCCGGTCCGGCACGCGGACGGCGTGGCCGGTGGAGCTGACCTACCGTACGCGGGCCGACGGGCTGCGTGCCCCGGTGCTGGGCGCCCTGGCCTGGGAGCACATCCACCGGTACGTGGACGACATGGTGACCGTGACCGAGGACGCCATCGACGACGCCGCCCGCCTGCTCCTGCGGGAGTTGGGGGAACGCGCCGAGCCCAGCGGCGCGGTCGCCACGGCCGGCTACCTCGCTCATCGGGCGCACCTGCCGCAGGGGCCCGTCGTCGCGGTCCTGTCCGGCGGCAACGTCGCGTCCGGCGCGGAGCCGCTGCTGCGGACGGGCCGTCCCCAGGAGGTCGGCTGACGCGCGACCGCGAGCCGGCCCGCTCATGTCTCGGCGGGCCGGCGCCGGGGGCATCCGGCGGGCCGGGAACTGTCGGGGCCGCCTCCTAAGGTAGAGGCATGCGGGCGAATGACAGTGCGGCGGCTGCGCTGCAGGAATACGCGGAGCTGTTCGCGCTCTGCGGCGGCGACGCGTTCCGGGTGCGCAGCTACCAGAAGGCGGCCAAGGCGATCGCCGGCTTCCCTGACGACATCTCGGTGGTCGACGTGCGGTCGGTCCCCGGCGTGGGCGAGGCCATCGCGAGGAAGATGGAGGAGTTCCTGCAGCGCGGGAGCTTCCGTCAGCTCGACGACCTGCGCGGGCGCGTCCCCGAGGGGGTCCGCCGGCTCACCCGGGTGCCCTCGCTCGGCCCCAAGACCGCGATCATGCTGTACGAGGAGTTCGGCGTCGACTCGCCCGCGGCGCTGGCCGAGGCGATCACGTCCGGCCGCCTCGAAGGCGTCAAGGGCCTCGGCCCGAAGACCCTGGCCAACCTGCTGAAGGGCGTCCAGCAGCTCGAGCAGTCGGGCCGGCGGGTGCACATCGGCGTCGCGACGGCGCTGGCCGAGCAGGTGATGGGGTCGCTGCGGGCCGACCGCATCGCCTACGCCGGCTCGCTGCGCCGGATGAAGGACACGATCGGCGACATCGACATCCTCGCGGTGGCGCCGGAGTCCATCATGGACGACTTCCGCGCCCAGCCCTACGTCGCCGAGATCATCGCGGCCGGCGACAAGAAGACGTCGATCCGCACCACGTCCGGCGTCCAGGTCGACCTGCGGGTGGTGCCGGCCGGGTCGTGGGGCGCCGCGATGCAGTACTTCACCGGCTCCAAGGAGCACAACGTCGCCGTCCGTGAGCTGGCGGTCAAGCGGGGCTGGAAGCTGTCCGAGTACGGGCTGTTCGAGGGCGAGCGGGTGATCGCCGCCGAGTCCGAGGAGGACATCTACACGGCCCTCGGCATGCAGTACGTCCCGCCGCCGATGCGCGAGGACGGCGGCGAGGTCAAGGCGGCGCTGAAGGGCGAGCTGCCCGTGCTGGTCGAGCTGGGCGACCTCAAGGGCGACCTGCACACCCACACCGACCTGACCGACGGCATCGCCTCGCTCGACGACATGGTGGCGGCCGGTCACGCCCGCGGCTACGCCTACTACGCGGTCACCGACCACGCGCCCGACCTCGCGATGCAACGCATGACCCTCGACAAGGCGCTCGAGCAGCGCGGCCGATTGGCCAAGCTGCAGGAGAGCTTTCCCGGCATGCGGCTGCTGCACGGCACCGAGCTCAACATCGCGCCCGACGGCTCGGTCGACTGGCCGGGCGAGATCCTGCGCGAGTTCGACGTGTGCGTGGCGTCGGTCCACTCCCACTTCGGCATGTCGCGTGACGAGATGACCCGCCGCTTCATCGCCGCCTGCGAGAACCCGTACGTCGACATCATCGGCCATCCGACGACCCGCAAGATCGGCAAGCGGGGGCCCGTCGACGCCGACTGGGACGCCGTGTTCCGCGCGGCGGCCCGCACGGGCACCGCCATGGAGATCGACTCCTACCCCGACCGCTCCGACCTGCCCGCCGACCTCGTCCGCCGGGCCAAGCACCACGGGGTGAAGTTCTCCATCGACAGCGACTCACACGCCATCCCCCACCTCGCCCACCAGCGCTTCGGGGTCGGCATCGCGCAACGCGCCTGGCTCACCACCGACGACGTCATCAACACCTGGCCCCTCGACCGCTTGCTGGCCTTCCTGGGCCGCTGACCCCCCGTACCGTCAGACGTGTCAGTTTCACGAGCCACGGCGACGGCGTCTCGTGGCTGATCGGCCTGGGTGCCGGTGAGATGCAGCAGCGTCTGGAGGCTCGGCTACACGCCTTCGACTATCTTGCGGAGTGCTGCGCAGTGGGTGGCGAAGGCTGCCCGTCCTTCGCCGGTGATGCTGAGCCAGGTGCGGGGGCGTTTGCCTACGTACCCTTTGGTGGCTTTCACGTAGCCGGCGGCCTCCAGGATGGAGACCTGTTTCGAGAGCGCGGACGTCTCGATCTCGACGAGGTCGCGGATGTAGCGGAACTCGGCCTTCTCCGCCGCGGCGAGGGCCGCGACGATCGCGAAACGGACGGGTGAGTGGATGACGTCGTCAAGCTCGTGACGCGGATGGCTCATCGACGGACCTCGGCGTAGGCGCCGATGAGCCCGGGCAGGGCCACCACGAACGCGCCGGGCAGCCACCAGGCGAGGTCGCCCTCGAACCATGCGCTTCCGGGGAGCAGGACAGCGAGGTAGAGCGCTCCCCAGCTACCGATGATCAACACATGGCGCCGGGCGAAGCCGGCCCTGGTCACCGGCTGCTTGAACGCATAGATCAACAGCCCGGTGAGCGCGGAGACCCAGACGGCCATCGAGGCGATGGCGCCCACGGGACCGGGATTCACCCCGATCACGAGCACCACGAGCAGCGCGGCGACGCTGTAGAGGACGAGAAACCGCGCGTACCACTGCGAGTGCCGGCGGACCTCCGCCTCCAGCGCGTCCGCATGAGCGAGTGCCGCTGCCGCATCACGCTTCATCATGATGGCCGTCTCGACAACCAGTTGCCGAGACGGCAACCATCAGGATTCGCGCGATCTCGTCACTCGCCGACGCCCCCAAGCGGGCGCCTTACAGACGTTCCGGGGTGGTGCGTGGGTGGAGGTGATGCCATAGCCGCAGGCTTGCGTACTCGGCGGTGCCGGGTTGCCTCCAGCGGGCCGACCTGGCGCCGATGCAGGCACTCGTGAGCGGTCCGGCCGAGCGCGTCGGGCCGACGTGCGTCACGTGACCCGTGCGCGAACTCGACTTCACGAGCACGATCGGGTCGGTGGTGGCGGTGTCAGCAGCAGGCCGGCAGGTGCGGTCGTGGCTCGCCGGGCCAGGCGACAGGGCCGCGTCCGCGGCACTCAACAGGGCGGCGCGGTCGGCATGGGTGGCCGACGCCGACGTGAAGAACACCTGGGCAGGGCCGAGAAGTGAGGTCGGGGTACCGTCCGGGGTGAGGTTGGTGAGGAGGAGCGCGGCGGTCGTCACAAGACCGACGCAGGTGAGGGTGCGGGTTACGCCTCCCATGAAGTCCCTTCCGACTGAGCGTGTGTCCGCATTGCACCATGCTCACCCCAAAGGGATTTCACTCCGCTGAAGTCCATATTTAGTGGCATACAGGCACTTACTTGACCAATGCGCTACCTTCCGCACCGTCCCGAGTTGCCCTGGCACGGTGGCCTGCATGGTCGAGGTGCGCCGAAATCCGTCAAGGTCGTTCCTGGCTTCCGCGAGCGACGTCGTGCGTCTGCGAGGTGCTCTCGCCAACCGGGCGTGCCGAGTGTTTGCCAGGCCATCGATTGCGTCAGATCAGCCTCATTTGTCACATGGGTATCTGCTGTATGCCGTGATCACGGCATGCACAGACAAGGAAGCAAGATGATCTCACTGAAGCGCGTGGCCGCCTTGGCCACGACGACGCTGGCCGGAGCCATGCTGGCCGCCTCGTTCCAGGCGCCGGCGTTCGCTCACAACGATCCGGAGCGCTACAAGCCCTACAGGCACGCCCAGCCGATCGCCGGGTACGAAATCGTCGAGTCGACGTTCGCTCTGCGCCCCAACGCCTTTGCCGGCGGCAGCGCCCGCTGCCCTGCCGGGAAGAGGGTTCTCGGCGGAGGCTACGCCTGGCCATCGGTGGGCCTGGGCAGCGAGCCCATCGTCACGGTCAACCGGCCCATAGCGAACGGCACCGTGTGGCAGCTCACGGTGAGGAATCCAGCAGACTCCGCGGTGACCAGCGCAATCGTGTACGCCCAGTGCGCCTTCGCACGGTAGACCTGTTCAACCCCGCGACGAAAGCCGTCCCGGACAATGATCCGGGACTGCCTCACTGAGATATAGCGGCAGGGACCACTGCCTGGATGCCCTGTGGCGGTCGCCACCGCCACAGGGCATCCAGGTTCACGGGGTCCCCCGCCCTGCGCTCGAAGCCGCACATCTCCTTCGGCGGGGCGTCTTCGTGTTGTACGGCTCCGGCGCTTGCTGCTCGGTGGTCAGGCCGTGAGTGATGGTGGCTTGCGCGGGCGTTCTCTTTATTAGATGGTTTTCAGGTAGGGAATTGACAAATACTGCGGCACCACGAGGTGAGGCCCATGAAGCAGACGACGCGGACGGCGATCGTGAAGCCGCTCCCCGAGCACCTGTTCAGAGTCCACGGCAACAGTGCCGAGATGCGGTGGGAGGCCATGTCGGGCATGGGCTACCACACCCCCAACGACCGCTTCTTCGTCCGCAACCACACCTCCACGCCTCTCATCGACGCCACCACCTGGAGTCTCCGCGTCCATGGGGACGGAGTACGCCGGGAGCGCGCGTTCGGGTACGACGACCTGCGGGCCATGCCGTCGCGTACGTACGACCTGGCGATCGAGTGCGCGGGCAACGGACGCCGCTTCTACCGCACGCAGCAGGAGAACGGCGCGCCGGGCACGCAGTGGGGTCTCGGCGGGATCGGCGTGGCGCGCTGGCGCGGCGTGCCGCTGAGGCACCTCCTCAAGGAGGCCGGCCTGCTCCCTGAGGCGGTGGACGTGCTGCCCACCGGCCTCGACGCGCCGTTCGAGGACCACGGCCACGTCCGCAGGCCGCTTCCCGTGAGCAAGGCGATGGACGACGTCCTCGTCGCCTACGAGATGAACGGCGTCCCGCTGCCTCCCGACCATGGATTCCCGGTACGCCTGGTGGTGCCGGGCTGGGTGGGAATAGCGTCCATCAAATGGCTCGGCGATCTCGAGGTCGCGACGACCAAGCTTTTTACTCCGTGGAACACGCTTTTTTACCCCGAGGTCACGACGCAACCGGTGAAGAGCGCTTTCGAACTTCCCTGGAATGCGACCGTGCCGCTTCCCGGCCCGCACGTGGTGCGCGGGCGGTCGTGGTCGGGGCGGGGCAGGATCGTCCGGGTGGAGGTCAGCCTCGACGGCGGAACGACCTGGCGGGAGGCCCTGCATCACGGAGCGCACCTGGTCAAGGCCTGGTTGCCGTGGCACGTCAACTGGGCGCCGCGACACACCGGGCCACACGTCCTGATGGCCCGCGCCACCGACGAAACGGGCACCACGCAACCCTCTGTCACCGCCCGCCACCCGTTGGGTTATCATTTTGACGCAGTCGTACGCCATCCCGTTCGTGTGGTCAGCGGATAGGAAATTGTCACTTCGCTCGGCTGAGCTGGTGATTCCCGAAACGGCCGTCCGGCGCATCCAACTTCATCTGAAAGACTCGCGCAGAAACCTTCTCGAAATCCCTCGATGTGAAGCTGCTCATGCCTAGGGAAAAGGAGAACCGATGCGCCAGCTGACCGCACTCGACGCGCAGTTCCTCCGTGTGGAGACGGCGACGACCACGGCTCACGTCGCCGGGCTGGCGATCCTCGACTCGGCCGACGGCACGGTGACGAAAGACGCGCTCGCCGACCTCCTGCTCGCCCGGCTCCACCTGTCGCCCGCGCTCTACCTGCGGGTCGCCGAGGTGCCGTTCGGGCTCGACCACCCGTACTGGGTGTCCGATCCCCACTTCGACATCGGCAACCATCTGTTCGAGACCGCGCTGCCGCTGCCGGGCGACGACCAGCAACTGGCCGACGCGGTGGCCGACATCCACTCCCGGCGGCTCGACCGGGCGCATCCCCTGTGGGAGATGCACCTGATCACGGGGCTCGCGGGCGGGCGGGTGGCCGTCTACACCAAGGTGCACCACGCCGCCATCGACGGCGTGTCGGGCGCGGAGACCCTCGCCGCCCTGCTCGACCTCACCCCTGACGGCCACCTGCGCCGCCGTGGCGGTGCAGGTGCGACGCCGACCCGGTCCGCCGCCCGCACCTCGTCCCTCCGCCGGACCGCCTCTCCCCCGACGGCTCCCCCACCCGCGGACCTTCCTCCCGCGACCGACAGCGCCCCTTCCGCGCCGGTCGTCGCGGCGATCCAACCGCCGGTCGTCACAGCGGGCCTCCAGGGCGCGGTCGACCTACCGAACGGCCAGCCGGTCGCATGCCTCGATCCGACGGCAAGCGGTGCGCCCGGCCCGCTCACCGCCGAAGCGGCTCCGCACGTCCCGGCGACGACGGAGAGCACGCCAGGCGGGCAGCACGATCTCGCCGACAAGGCGCACGGTGGTTCCTCCGGCGGCCAGCAGGCTCCCGGCCTGTTCGGGATGCTGGCGGGCGCGGCGGTACGCACGATGACGCATCCTTTCACCGCCATGCGATCCGTCGTCAGGGCGGCCGGCGACCTCGACGCCATCCCGGTGATCGCGAACGTGCCCGGCGCGAAGCGGATCGCCGAGGCGGCCCGCGTGGTGGCCGGTGAGCGGCGCGACCGTCCGGGGATGCCGCCTCTCACCGCGCCCCGCACGCCGTTCAACGGCCCGATCACCGCGCAACGGCACCTGTCGTTCGGGTCGCTGTCGCTCAAGGACGTCAAGAACGTCGCCAAGGCGCACGGCATCAGCGTCAACGACGTCATCATGACGCTGTGCACGTCGGCCCTGCGGTCGTGGTTGAGCGAACACGACGCGCTGCCGGAGGCGCCGCTGGTCGTGGCGGTCCCGGTGGCGGTACGCACGGGGTCGGCCAAGGAGGTGGTCGGCAACCAGATCTCCGCCATGGTGACGCCGCTGCCCACGAACGTCGCCGATCCCAAGGAGCGCCTGCGGGCGGTCGGCGCCGCCATGGCGCAGGCGAAGCGGCGCTTCGCGCTCGCGCCCGCGACGTGGCCGAGCGAGCTGTGCTCGGTGCTGCCCGCCCCGCTGGCGACCCTCGCGACCCCGGCGGTGTTCCGGTTGGCCGGGGTCGCGTTCCCGCCCATCAATCTGATCATCAGCAACGTGCCGGGGCCGCAGTTCCCGCTCTACCTGTGCGGGGGGCGGCTGCTGTCGTACTACCCGCTGTCGGTGGTGACCGACATGAGCGGCGGTCTGAGCATCACCTGCTTCTCGTACGACGGCATGATCGACTTCGGCCTGGTGGCCTGCCCCGAGCGGGTGGACGACGTGTGGAGCCTGATCGGCCACCTGCGGGCTGCGCTCGACGAGGTGCTAGACGAGCGAGTGGGCGATGAGTTCCGCGACGGCGTCGGGGTCGATCTGGTGGCCGGTTAGCTGGCAGAGGTTCTCCTGGTAGAGCAGGATCGCGGCGAACGTGGCCGCCGCCACCTCCAGCCTGGCCGCGTCGCCGCGCGCCCCGGGCAGGGCGAGGCCGAGCGCGAAGCGGGCCCTGCTGACGAGTTCGCCGTTGAGCCGGGTGAGTCGTTCCTTCACCGAGCCGTGGGTGTCGGCCTCGCGGAACAGGATGCGCCGCATCGACGGTGAGGCGCGCAGCGGCAGCCCGCGCGCCAGCCGGCGCAGCGTGGCGGTCAGGTCGCCGGGCACCGCGTCGACCCCACGGCTCTCCTCGATGTGGGTGCGTTCGTCGACCAGAGCGACCAGCACATCGATCTTGTGGGGGAAGTAGTCGACAATCGAATCTCTGCGTACTTTCGCCAGTTTGGCGATGACCGCGGTCGGGGTGCCCTCGAAGCCGCGGCCGGCGAACAGTTCTTCCGCCGCATCCAGGATGCGCGTGCGCACGTCACGGATCACCACGGCTCGAACCATAGCGCCACCTGCGACTTCATCGCCAGATCGGGGACGCGGGAGTGTTCGCCGGCGGGGACGTACGAGGCCGGCTAGATCCCGGCGACCTGGTCGGCCACGCGGCCGATGCGGGCCAGGCGGGCCAGGGTGGGACGCGAGAGCACCTCGCCGATGTCGTGCAGCGCGATGATCAGCTCCTCGACGCCGTCGAGCGGCATGTCGGGCTCGCGGTTGAGCAGGACGCCGCGGTAGTCCTCGGGCGAGACGGCCCCGCCGGGCAGCTCGATGCGGTCGTCGTCGACGCGGAACAGGACGGGGATCGAGGTGTCGAGGGCCAGCGCGAGCGCGGTCAGTTCGGCGGCGGTGAAGGACCGCTGGCCGCGTTCGGCCTGGTGGACGGCCTGGCGGCTCCACGGCTTGTCGAGGTGACGGCCGACGGCCTCGCCCAGCTCGGTCAGCGACAGGCGGCGTTCGGCGCGCAGGCGCGCGATCTGCCTGCCGATGGCCTCTTCCACTCGCATCGGCCGCCTCCCTTTCCAATTGTCATGCTGCACGATGACGCCGACATCCTACTATTGACAGATTGCGCGCAAGCTGCCTAGTGTAAATCTCTACATTTCCTCGTCAATGTAGCCGATGACACGGCGGAGGGTGAGGCGCGACATGCAGGGCATCCACCTGGAAGTGATCGGACCGGTCGGCGCCTGCGCCGTGGTCAAGGTCGGTGGCGAGGTCGACGTCTACACGGCTCCCAAACTGCGCGAGCAGATCGTCGCGCTCGCCGGCGACGGCGTCGTGCACATCGTCGCCGACCTGAGCGAGGTGGAGTTCCTCGACTCGACCGGGCTCGGGGTGCTCGTGGGCGCGCTCAAGCGGCTGCGTACGGCGGGCGGGTCGCTGGGGCTCGTCATGACCACGGACCGCATCGTGCGGATCTTCCGGATCACCGGGCTCACCGCCGTGTTCCCGTGCCACGGGTCGATCGCCGAGGCGATCGACGCCGAGCCGCACTGGGCCGCCGCGGCCGAGCGCGAGGCGGGCGGCATCGACGAGTGGCGCCGCGCGCACGGCGTGGCCTGACACCACAGGCGGGAACCGGCGCCACTCGTGACCCGCCACTCGTGACCCGACCGGGGCCCTCAGCGCAGGGCCGGGCCCGGTCGGGAGAGGTCGAGCGGATCAGACGTGGGAGGCCTTGTCGAGGAGGTCGAGCTCCTCGGCGGTCAGCGTCAGCGTGCCGGCGACCATGAGCGGCTCAAGCTGCTCAAGGCTGCGGGCGCTGGCCAGCGGAGCCGTGACCGTCGGCTGAGCGGCGAGCCAGGCCAGCGCCACCGCGGCCGGGGCGACCTGCCGCTCGGCGGCGACCTTCTCCAGCGCCTCCAGCGTCCGGGGCCCGTGCTCGGTGTTCAGGTACTCGGCCGCCTGCCCCGCCCGGGGGCTGTCCACGGTGACGCCAGGACGGTACTTGCCGGTCAGGAAGCCGCGCGCCAGCCCGAAGTACGGCGTGCTGCCGAGCCCCTCCCTGGACACGACGTCCCGCAGCTCGCCCTCGTAGGTGCGGTCGACCAGGTTGTAGTGCTGCTGCAGCGCGACATAGCGGGCCAGGCCCTGCTCGTCGGAGATCTTGAGGGCTTCGCCCAGCCGCGCGGCGTCGTAGTTGGACGCGCCGATGTGGCGGACCTTGCCCTCGCGGACGAGCTCGTCGAACGTGGCGAGCGTGTCCGCCAGCGGCGTGTCACGGTCGTCGCGGTGCGCCCAGTAGAGGTCGATGTAGTCGGTACGCAGCCGCCGCAGCGAGTTCTCCACCCCGGTGCGGATGGTCGCCGGGGCCAGCCCCGACAGCCCCTCCAGCGCGCCCACCTTGGTGGCGATCAGGACGGATTCACGGTTGCCGCGCGAGGCCAGCCACTCGCCGATGATGATCTCGGAGGTGGACTCGCCGGTCGCCCAGACCGGGTACACGTCCGCCGTGTCGATGAGGTTCCCACCGCCCGCCACGAACGCGTCGAGGACGGCGAAGGACGTCTCTTTGTCGGCCGTCCAGCCGAAGACGTTGGCGCCGAGCGCAAGAGGGAAGACGGACAGACTGGTTCTGGGTATCGTTCTCATGCGGCCATTATGAGCGCACCCGAAATCCGATCCGCACCTCAGGTGACGCGATTGACGAGTGACTTGCACAGGGCCCGTAGCTCGGCCGCGTCCGGCAGGCAGTCGTCGATGACCTCCAGCGCGCGGGCGAGATAACGGTCGGCCGCAGACCTGGCCGCGGCCCGCCCGCCGGCCGCCTCCACCAGTTCGGCGGCGTGCCGGGCGGCCTGCTCGTCGGTGATGCCGGCGGCCAGCACGGCCGACAGTTCCCTGGCCGCGGTGTTGCCCGCGTCGAGGGCCGCGAGCACCGGCAGGGTCTTCTTCTCGCGTTGCAGGTCGCTGTGCACCGGCTTGCCGGTGATCTGCGGCTCGCCCCAGATGCCGAGGATGTCGTCGGCGATCTGGAACGCCACGCCGAGGTCGCGGCCCGCGGCCCACATGCGCTCGCCCAGCTCGGGCGCTCCGCCGAGCACCACGCCGGTCGCCGCGGACGCGGCGAGCAGCGCGCCGGTCTTGCCCGCCGCCATCTCGGCGTACTCCGCCGCGCCGACCCGGTCGGTTCCGCGCCAGGGCCGGTTCTCGTTGACCATGTCGGCCATCTGCCCCTGGACCAGCTCCACCAGGGCCCGCGACAGGTAGCGCGACGCCTCGGGCTGACCGGCGAGCCGGCTCACGGCCAGCGCGAGCAGGCCGTCGCCGGCGAGCAGCGCGGGACCCACGCCGTACGCCTTCCACAGCGCGTCGCGGTGCCTGCGCCGCTCGTCGTTGTCGATGATGTCGTCGTGCACGAGCGAGAACACGTGCACGAGCTCCACCGCGACGGCTCCGGGCAGCGCGGAACGCGCCGGGGCCCCGACGGCCTCGGCGCTGAGCATGGCGATGGCGGGCCGCAGGCCCTTGCCGCCGTCACCGCCCTGTGGACGGCCGTCGACGTCCGACCAGCCCATCGCGAACGCTGCCATCTTGGCCCCCCATGGATGCAGGGCCGAGACGGCCTCGCGGAGGGCCGGTTCCAGCAGGTGGCGGAATCGCTCCACTGCTCCACCGTCTAAGGGATGCCTGAGAGTCACCAGGTGCTCCTACCCGAGTACGATCTTGAATGTACCGGGAGAACCATGTGATACTCCACCCACTGCCTGACATATGTCAGTAAATGTCCGCAACACGGTCAGGCAACGTCGGCGATGGAGGAAAGACCATGGCGATCGACGCCGCCCCCACCAGAACACTGCCCTTCCTCCGGAAACTGACCAGACACGCGCGCATCCCCGTCAACGCCTTCGAGGAGGCGGGCACGCAGGCCGACGGCGAGCTCGTCCGGCTGAGCATGGGGCCGTTCCGGCCCTACCTGGTGACGCACCCCGACCACGTGCAGCACGTGCTGGTCCGCAACCAGCCGAACTACGTACGTGAGGGGATGTTCTGGGATCCGCTCGCCCCGCTGCTCGGCGAGGGCATCTTCTCAGACGGCGAGAGCTGGGCCGAGAGCCGCCGGATCTTACAGCCGCTGTTCACCGCGAAATACGTGAACTCGCTGGCCGAACGCATGGCGGAGCTCATCCACGAGCTCATCGAGGAGACCGTCGTCCCGGGCCGCCCGTTCGACGTGGCCGAGGGGATCTCCGCCATCGTGCACCCGACGATCGTGCGGCTGTTCTTCGGGGCGAAGATCTCGGCGACCGACATCCAGCGACTGGTGCCCGCCTACGACGTGGCCGTGACCGCCAAGGCCATCCGCCTGGTGATGCCGTTCATGCCCGCGGCCTTCCCCATGCCGGGCGACCAGGCGTTCAGGCGGGCGATCAGGACCATCGACGACGTGGTCTACCCCCCCATCCGGCAGGCCAGGGCGGAGGACCAGGAGGGCGATGACGTCGTCTCGCGGCTGGTCCGGGCGCGCCGCGACATCGCGGGCCAGGAGGGCGAGCGGCGGATCAGGGACGACCTGGTGGCCATGCACGGCGCCTCGACGGAGACCTCGGCGACCGCGCTGACCTGGGTCTGGCCGGTGCTCCAGGCGTATCCGGAGGTCGCCGCCAAGGTGTACGAGGAGGTGGAGCGGGTGGTCGGCGACGAGCCGCTCAGCACCCGCCACCTGCCCGACCTGGTCTACCTCAGGATGTTCGTCAACGAGTTGCTGCGGCTCTACCCGCCGGGCTGGATCCTGCCCCGCAGGGCCGTCGCGACCGACGTCGTGGGCGGGGTCACCATCGAGGCCGGTTCGACGGTGCTGCTGAGCCCGTACCTGACGCACCGGCTGCCGCGGTTCTGGGACCGGCCGCTGGAGTTCGACCCCGAACGGTTCGCGCCCGGCGGGGAGGCCAAGCGCCACCGGTACGCGTACTGGCCGTTCGGCGCGGGTCCGCATGTCTGCTTCGGGCAGCACCTGTTCATGATGGAGGCGCCGCTGCTGATCGCCGGCATCCTGCGCAAGTACCGGCCGATCGTGCACCACAACGGTCAGCTCACCCCTCGCCTGGCCTCCTCGCTGCGCGCCGCCGCTGGCCTCACGATGACGCTGGTCCCGGCATGAGCGGCCCCGCCGGAACCGGTCCCTTCGGGATCGGCCGGACGTGCGCGCTGGCGGTGGCCGGCGGCCGCGACCTCACCCGCGTCGCGGCCCGCTACGACGGGCTCTTCCCGGAGAAGTCCTTCGACGCCGGCCTTTACGGCTCGCTGGCGATGGCCGGCGCGTTCGGGTCGCCCTGGTCCACGCCGGAGGAGCTGCGCGTGATCAACCGGGCCTCGCTGCTGCTGTTCGCGGTGGACCGGCTGATCGACGAGGAGGCGGACTCCCAGGACCAGGTGACCGCCGTGGTCGCCGCGTGCCTGGGTGGGGAGCGCGCGGCCTCGCCGCTCGCCGCCTTCGCCGCCGACCTGCGGGCCGAGCTCGGCGCCTCGCCCGCCATGGAGGCGGCCTGGCAGGACCAGCTCGAACGCCTGCTGATCGCCATGTCACGTGAGTGGGAGTGGAGCCGGGCCGAGCACGGGCCGGGACCCGACGAGTACCTGGCCAACGCCGACAGCTGCGGCGCCCTGTTCGTCGCCGTCTCGCACTGGATCCGCACCGGTGTGGCCGCCTCACCCGCCGACCTGCACCGCCTGCGTCCCGCGGGCGAGGCGGTGCAGCGCTACCTGCGGCTGCTCAACGACGTCGCCACCCGGCAGCGCGAGTCCGGCTCGGGCGACGTCAACGTCTTCACTCTGGGATGGGAACCGGACGCCGTGAACGACCGCATGGCCGGGCTGGCCCAGGAGGCCGCCGAACTGATCGAACCGATCCGGGCGGCCCATCCGCGGGCCGCCGAGTACCTGACCTGGCAGATCCACTACAGCGCCGGTTTCTATGGTCTGTCCGACTTCTGGGCCGCGTCGTGAACGATCTCACCCGGCGGGCGAACGACCTCGTCGCCGAGCTCATGGCCAAGCCCTGGGGCCAGGTGTCGCCCTCGGTATACGAGACGGGCCGACTGGTCACGCTCGCGCCCTGGCTGGTGGGGCAGCAGGAACGGGTGGCGTACCTGCTGGAGGAGCAGCGCGGCGACGGCAGCTGGGGCGCGCCCGACGGCTACGGGCTGGTACCCACGCTGAGCGCCACCGAGGCGCTGCTGACCGCGGCCGAGGGCGACGACGGCGACCCGGCCGTCCTCATGCCGGCCGCGCGGGCCGGGCTGGACGCGCTGCGCAAGATGCTGCACGACCCGCCCGAACTCCCTGACACGCCGGCGATCGAGCTGATCGTGCCGCACCTGATCGACCTCATCAACGAGCACGGCTGCGCAGACCCGCTGCCGCTGCCGCCCGGCATGGACATCACCCGCCTCGCCATGGTCAGGCGGCTGCTGGAGTCGGGCGGCGAGCCGCCGCAGAAGCTGCTGCACGTGCTGGAGGTGGCGGGCGCCGGGGCAGGGGCCGTCAGCCCGACCTCGATCGGCACGGTCGGCGCCTCCCCTGCCGCGACGGCTGCTTGGCTGAGGGCCCCGGCGCCGCACGACTCCGCCGACAGCGCCCGGCGGCACCTGGAGGCCGTGGCCACCCGCTACGGCGGCCCGGTGCCCGTCGGTCTGCCGATCACCGTGTTCGAGCGCGGATGGGTGCTGAGCTGGCTGGTCAGGGCCGGGGTCCCGGTGGAGGTGCCGGCGGAGATGGCGGCCGACCTGCGGACCGCGATCGGCCCGGCGGGCACCCCCGCCGGCGCCGGCCTGCCCGCGGACGCCGACACGACCAGCGTGGCGCTCTACGCCCTGGCGCTGCTCGGGATGCCGTGCGAGC
Organism: Nonomuraea maritima; assembly: GCF_900100395.1. Lineage (GTDB taxonomy): Bacteria > Actinomycetota > Actinomycetes > Streptosporangiales > Streptosporangiaceae > Nonomuraea > Nonomuraea maritima. The sequence continues at coordinate 294,012 of NZ_FNFB01000004.1, forward strand.
CCGCGTCGCTGCTGGCGTTCGACTCCGGGGAGCACTTCTGCACGTGGCAGGGCGAGGACGGCTTCTCGGTCAGCGTGAACGCCCACGTGCTCGACGCCCTCGGCGCGTACGTGCGGGGCAGGCCCGCCGCAGCGGCCACGTACGAGCCGGTGATGGCGCGGGTGGCGGGCTGGCTGGCGGCCCGCCAGGAGGCCGACGGGAGCTGGAACGACCGGTGGCACGCCTCGCCGTACTACGCGACGCTGAGCTGTGTGCTGGCACTCGGCGAGTTCGGCGGCCCGCGGTACGCCGGAGCGGTGCTGGCGGCCCGGGAGTGGGTGCTGTCCACGCAGCGGGCCGACGGCTCGTGGGGCCGGTGGACGGGCAGGCCCGAGGAGACGGCGTACGCCGTGCAGGCGCTGCTGCTGTGCGGGCCGGAGCCGGACGAGCGGGCCGTGGCGGCGGCGGGGCGCGGGTACGAGTACCTCACCAAAATGGGCGATTTATCAGATTATGAACCGCTCTGGCATGACAAGGACCTTTACAGCCCGACGGCAATTGTGCGCGCCGCCCTCCTCGCGGCCATGCATGTGGCGCGGTCCCACATTCAGGGGGAATTTACTGGGAAAAAATAGGACATAGCCGTCTAATCATGGTGTTTCGTGTTGAGGGAGTAATGCTGCATTGCTAGGGTGACCCGGGTGTCAGGTTGCTGGGATGTCTATTGCTTTTTCTTGACACGGCACGTTGACCGCGCTGTTTCCTCTATGGGTGGGCTCGATGCGCTTCCGTAACGCCAGTGTCCGGGCGAAGATCACGGCACTCATCGTCTCACTCGCCTGCCTGTGGGCGTTCGCGGCCTGGGTCACGCTGCGCGAGGGCGCCAACCTGCTGTGGGCCGCGACGGTGAACAGCAGCGTGATCGAGCCGAGCGAGCCACTCGTGGTCGAGCTGCAGCGCGAGCGCCGCCTGACCCTCTCCCACCTGGGTACGGGCGCGTCCGAGGAGGACGAGCGGCTGCGCGAGCAGCGGGCCACGACCGACGCCCTGCGGGCGGAGTTCGAGACCTCCGTCTCGGGCACCGCGGCCGACTTCGCCATGGACGCCTCGCTCGCCCGCCGCGTGACGGAGGTGCGGGCCCAGCTCGCCCAGCTGAGCGCGGTGCGCGCGTGGGTCGACGACGGGAGGCCCGACCTCTCGCAGGCCGCCGGACGGTACAACGCCCTGATCGACTCGTTCTACCGCATGTACGACTCCGTGGCCGAGTTCGACGACAAGGAAGTCGCCAAGGCCGGCCGCACGCTGAACGAGATCTACCGGGCGCGGGAGATGTTCGCCCGCGAGGACGCCCTGCTCGCCGGCGTCTTCGCCAAGGGAGGTTTCACGCCAGCCGAGCACACCGAGTTCGTCGAGGTCGCGGGCGTCTTCGACTACGCGCTGAACGAGCAGCTGCCGGAGCTGCCGGCCGAGGACCGGGCCGCATTCGACGCCTGGCTCAAGACCACTCCCGTCACCCGGGTGCAGGCCATGGAGACGCAGCTGCTCCGGCACGACCCCGTCTCCGACGCGCTGCCGGTGACCGGCGAGGAGTGGCGCAAGTCGGCCGAGGCCTTGCTCGGCAGCATGCAAGCGGTGACGGTGGAGGGCGGTGACCGGCTCCTCGAACGCATCACGCCCCTCGCCGTTGGCGTCATCGTCCGGCTGATCCTCGCGGGTGGTCTGGGGCTGTTCGCCGTCATCGCCTCGATCGTGCTGTCGATCACCACCAGCCGCCAGCTGCTCGCCCAGCTCAAGAAGCTGCGGAACGCCGCCCACGAGCTGTCCGACCGGCGGCTGCCGAGCGTGGTCGAGCGCATCGGCCACGGCGAGGACGTCGACGTCGCCAAGGAGGCCCCCGCGCTCGACTTCGGCGACGACGAGATCGGGCAGGTGGGCCAGGCGTTCAACGCCGTGCAGCGCACCGCGATCAGCGTCGCCGCCGAGCAGGCGGAGCTGCGCCGCGGCATCCGCGACATCCTGCTCAGCCTGGCCCGCAGGACGCAGGGCCTGGTGCACCGGCAGCTCACCGTCCTCGACGTGATGGAGCGCCGCGAGACCGACCCCGAGGAGCTGAAGGAGCTCTTCCGGCTCGACCACCTCGCCATCCGCATGCGCCGCAACGCGGAGAACCTCATCGTGCTGTCCGGCTCCTCCCCCGCCCGTACGTGGCGGCGTTCGGTGCCGATGGTCGACGTGGTGCGCGGCGCGCTGGCCGAGGTCGAGGACTACACGCGCGTCTCGCTCATGCCGATGGGCGACGTGGTGCTCGTCGGCCGCGCCGTCGGCGACGTCATCCACCTGCTCGCCGAGCTGATCGAGAACGCCGTGTCGTTCTCGCCGCCGTACACGAACGTCCAGGTCGGCGGGCAGCTCGTGGCCAACGGCTACGTGCTCGAGATCGAGGACCGCGGGCTCGGCATGAAGCCCGAGGACCTGGACGCCGCCAACGCGCGGATCGCCGACCCGCCCGAGTTCCGCATCACCGGCACCGCCCGGCTCGGCCTCTACGTCGTCAGCCAGCTGGCCAAGCGGCACGACATCCAGGTGGTGCTCAAGTCGTCGCCGTACGGCGGCACGACCGTCGTGGTGCTGCTGCCGCAGGAGCTCGTCCAGCTCGACCCGTCGCCGGAGTCGCGCGGCTCCGACGAGCAGGATCGACTGCCGCGCCGGCAGCCCGCCGCCTCCGTGGCGGGCAGGTCCGCGCCGGCCGGGAACGTGCGCTCGCTGCGGCGGGTGAACCCCGTCCCGACGGCGGACACGTCAGGAAACCCCGCGCCGCCCCCTGCACCCGTGCCCGACCCTGTGACGCGGCCCGAACGCGTCGTACGCCGGGAGCCCGGCTCCCGCCCAGCCCAGTCAGAAACGCCGGCCGAACCGGAGCAGCAGCCTGTGGCCGAGTTCACCCCGTCGGGGCTCCCCTTGCGGGTGCCCCAGGCCAACCTGGCCCCCGCGCTGCGCGACGACGCTCCCGCGCAGCCCGACCACGAGGAGGACGATGACGATCGCTCGCCGGAGGAGATCCGCGCGATGATGGGATCCCTCCAGTCAGGAACCCGTCTCGGCCGGACGCGAGCGGCCGAGTTGATCGACGACAAGCCCATGGACGACCAGCCGGGAGGTGGAGCATGACGCCCACGTCGGGAACCGACCTCAACTGGCTGCTCGACGACCTCGTACGCCGTGTCAAGGACGCCGACCACGCCATCGTGCTGTCGTCGGACGGCCTGCTGATGGCCTCCTCTGCCGGCCTGCACCGCACCGACGGCGAGCACCTGTCGGCCGTCGCGTCGGGGCTGCAGAGCCTGGCCAAGGGCGTGTCCGACCAGATCGCCGGTGGGGCCGTGCGCCAGACGGTGGTGGAGTGGAAGCACCAGTTCCTCATCGTCACCACGGCCGGCGAGCGGGCCTGCCTGGCGGTGCTGTGCCCGAGAAACTCCGACATCGGGCTGGTCGCGTACGAGATGGAGATGCTGGTGACGCGGGTGGGCCAGTATCTGACCTCCGGTGCCCGCAACGCCGCCGCCGAGGCCGCCTCCCGGGACGAGCGATGAGGGGCGCCGGCGAGCCCACCGACGAGAACTGGGTCGATCCGGAGATCATCCGCCCCTACGTCGTGACCCGCGGGCGCACCCAGCCCGCGCACGGCAAGTTCGACCTGATCTCGATGGCGCTGGCGGTCGGGCCCCTGCCGGGCCCGGACGCCGGCCTCGATCCCGAACATCTGCGGATCCTCCAGATCTGCCGCGAACCCAAGTCCGTGGCCGAGATCGCCGCCTACCTCGATCTGCCGGCCGGCACGATCCGGGTGCTGCTCGGCGACCTGTTCGACCGCGAACTCGTCTCTGCCCAGGAACCACGATCCGAGGTGGACATGCACGACATCAAGATGTACCGGGCGGTGCTCGATGGCCTTCGCTCGCTCTGAACGCCCGCGCCTGCCGACGGCGATCAAGATTCTGGTCGCCGGCGGCTTCGGGGCGGGCAAGACGACGATGGTCGGCGCGGTCTCCGAGACCCGGCCGCTGCGCACCGAGGAGGTGCTGACCGACCGAGGCATCGGCGTGGACGACATCACGTCGGTGGAGGCCAAGCGCACCACCACCGTGGCGATGGACTTCGGCCGCATCACCCTGGGCGCCGACTACGTCCTGTACCTGTTCGGCACGCCCGGGCAGGAGCGGTTCTGGTTCGTGTGGGACGAGCTTGCCGAGGGCGCGCTGGGCGCGGTCATCCTCGCCGACACCCGGCGCCTGGCCGACTGCTTCCCGTCGGTCGACTACTTCGAGCGGCGCGGCACGCCGTTCGTGGTGGCGGTCAACTGCTTCGAGGGCTCGCCCACGTTCGAGCTGGACGAGGTGCGCCTGGCGCTGCAGCTCGACCCGTCGGTGCCGATCGTGATGTGCGACGCGCGCAAGCGCGACTCCAGCCGGGAGGTGCTCGTCACCCTGGTCAAGCACTCCGCCCGGCTGCGCGCCGAACCCGTCGGCAGCTGAGTCGGGGGTTCGGCTCAGGCGTGGCGGGCGTCCTCCGCGACCTTCTGCAGCCGGGCGCGGTAGCCGTCCCACCACGCCTGGTCGCCGCCCGGCAGGTTCTCGCTGCCCTTGCGCATCCCGACGGCGCCGTCGATGAGCTCCCGGACGATGTCGGCGTGCCCGGCGTGCCGGTTGGTCTCGGCGATCAGGTGGATGAGGATCCGGTGCAGCGTCGGATGCCGGACCTCCTCCGGCCACCACGGCACCTCGCCGGTCTCCTCCAGCGGCAGCGCGGCGATCGTGGCGTCTCCGTGCGCCCACACCCTGCGGTAGAGCGCGACGACGGAGTCGCGCGACTCCTCGGCGGTCGCCCACATGTCGGCGTTGTCCTCGGCGTCCTCCTCCATCCACGGCAGGGGCTCGGGGAACGGCCGCGCGAAGCACTCGCCGAGGTAGCCGGCCTCGACGCCGGCCATGTGCTTGACGAGCCCCAGCAGGTTGGTGCCGGTGGGGGTCAGGGGGCGGCGAAGGTCGTACTCGGAGAGCCCGTCGAGCTTCCACAGCATCGCCTCACGGGCCCTGGTCAGGTAGTGGTGCAGGTCGGACTTTGCGGGGGATTCGGTCATCGGGCCATCATCGCGCGGGCCACCACCACGACGCCACGCTATTAAGGTCTGCGGCGGTGATCTCCTCTCCGGAGTTGTCGACGGCCTCGGCGTAGTAGAGCGCGGGCACGCCGTACGCCGGCTGCGCCTCGGCGTAGGCGAGCCACTCGGCCCGGCCGGGCATGGGCCACTGGTCGGTGTCGACGAGGTGGTGCGGCAGGGCGCGGCGGACGACCTCGTGGCGGTAGCGGAGCTGGTCGACGACCGGCACGGGCTCGCCTCTTGCGTCGAGCTCCAGCACGTCGTTGAGCCTGACCATGTCGCTGACGTCGGCGAAGGCGGGATGCGGCGTGTGGGTGACCATGAGGGCGTCGGGCCTGACGCGCTTGGCGGCGCCGTACAGGGCGGCGAGCAGCTCGTGCAGGAGGGCGAGGCCCCAGGTGGAGCCGTACGACTTCAGGTGGGAGCCGCTCGGGGAGCGCTGGGTGAAGTCGATCTTGAAGCCGTCGGCCCCGAGGTCGCCGAGCAGCCGTTCCATGACGGCGGTGATCCTGCGCCGGTAGGCCGGGTTCGACGGGTCGGCGGCCACGGCGCGCCCGCCCGCGTCGGTCACGCACTCCTCCGCCGGCAGCCCCTCGGCCGACCAGGCCCGCCACCACAGCAGGACGCGCTGACCGCGCGCGTGCCGGCCGGCGATCCAGGCGCGCAGGTCGGGCCACTTGGCCTCGTCGGGCCACGGGTCGCCGTACGCGAGCTGCCAGCGGTCGTCGATCACGATCGTGCCGGGCACGATGCCGTGCTCCTCCAGCCGGGCGAGCCAGCCGTCGTACAGGTCCTGGCGGGACAGCTCCACCGGGGAGACCCCGTCGGCACGCGCGCACTGGGCGCCCCAGCCGCAGAAGATCGGCTCGCTCCACCACGCGTGCCGCTCCCCCACCGGGCCCTCGGGGGCGAGGCCGTGCGCGACCAGGTCGGCCCGGTGGTGCGAGATCGCCTCCCAGGGCGACCCGGCCGCCCGCAGCACCACGGCCGGTGACGTCCAGGCGCCGCGCACCTCGGTGTGGCCCTCGTAGTCGAGGCGCAGCAGCGCCCCTCCGTCCAGCGGCTCGTACGTGACCTCGGTGAAGGTCAGATCGGGGATCCCGGCCCGTACGGACGCGCCCAGCCAGGGGCCGCCTGGCACGGCCGTGGCGCCGTCCGGCTGCTCCTTGCAGAAGGCGAGCACCAACGGCGGCGGGGAGAAGACCGCGTGCAGGCGGCCGGGCGAGGCGTCGCCGACGGCGGTGAGCGCGACGGCCGCCGCCGCGGGCCGCACCACCTGCACGGGGTGGGCGGGAGCGGGGCTGAAGACGCCGAGCGCGTGCACGCCCGAGCGGAACGTGCCCGCCGCGCCGGTGCGGAGCACGGCCCGGCCGCCGAGCAGCGTCACGTCGCCGAGCACGCCGGCGCCCTCGACCCGCACCTCCAGCGCGATCGTCTCCGGCGTGCAGGTGAGACGGACCGTCTTGGTCTCCCACGCGGTGCTGCGCTGCTGGACGTCGAAGACCGCGGTGTCGCCGCGCAGCGCGAGCACGGGCGGCAGCGTCTCGTAGGTCTCGTCACGCCCGCCGTGGGGGTGCACCGAGGCGATCAGGCTGAGGGTCGTCCAGCCTTCGAGCTCGGCGCTGGGGTCGGTACGCGAGACCGTCAGGTGGTAGGAGCCGCTGTCCAGGAAGTAGGCGGCGTCGGTGGTGGTGATCCGCATGGGCAACCGTTCGGAAAGAAGGTGCCCATATCGTACAAAAAGCGACAAAAGGGGAGGGCCCGGCCTGGGGCGGCCGGGCCCTCCGTGTGCGGGCGCCCCCGGGGCAGCGGATGGGCGCCTCGCTGTGAGAACCGTCCTTGGATCAGTGCTCCGAGGCCTTCTCGGCGCCGACGCCGGTGAGCGAGCGCACCTCGATCTCGGCGTACTTGGCGGCGTTGTACTCCTTGCTGAGCACCGTGCCGATCCAGCCGCACAGGAAGCCGAGCGGGATCGAGACGATGCCGGGGTTGCTCAGCGGGAACCAGGCGAAGTCGGCGGTCTTGAACAGTGCGGTCGGCCCGCCGGACACCACCGGCGAGAAGATCACCAGCAGCAGGGCGGAGACCAGGCCGCCGTAGATGGCCGCCACCGCGCCCGCCGTGTTGAACCGCTTCCAGAACAGGCTGTAGAGGATCGCGGGCAGGTTGCCCGAGGCCGCCACCGCGAACGCCAGCGCCACCAGGAACGCCACGTTCTGCCCCTGGGCGAGGATGCCGAGTCCGATCGCCACGGCGCCGATGACCAGGGCCGAGATCCGGGCCACGACGACCTCCTGCCGCTCGCTCGCCTGGCCGCGCTTGAAGACGTGCGCGTACAGGTCGTGGGCGAAGCTGGAGGAGGAGGCCAGCGTGAGTCCGGCGACCACGGCGAGGATGGTCGCGAAGGCGACCGAACCGATGAGGGCGAGCAGCAGCGTGCCGCCGACGTCGCCGAAGATCTCCTGGCCGATCGCCTGGGCCAGCATCGGCGCCGCCGTGTTGCCTGCCGCGTCGCCCGCGGCGATCGCCTCCCTGCCGACCAGGGCCGCCGCGCCGAAGCCGAGGACCAGGGTGAGCAGGTAGAAGACGCCGATGATGCCGATGCCCCACAGGACGGACTTGCGGGCGTCCTTGGCGGTGGGCACGGTGTAGAAGCGGATGAGGATGTGCGGCAGACCCGCCGTACCGAGCACCAGCGCGAGACCGAGGCTGATGAGGTCGATCTTGCCCGCCAGTCCCTGCGCCTCGGTGCCGTACTTCAGGCCGGGGCTGAGGAAGCTCTGCGGGTTGGCCTCGGGGCCGCTGACCGACGCCGCCTGCCCGAGCAGGGCCGAGAGGTTGAAGCCGAACTTGCCCAGCACGAGCACCGTCACCAGAGCGGCGCCGCCCATGAGCAGGACGGCCTTGACGATCTGGACCCAGGTGGTGCCCTTCATGCCGCCGAACACCACGTAGACGATCATCAGTGCGCCCACGCCGACGATGGTCCAGGCCTTGGCCGCCTCACCGGTGATGCCGAGCAGCAGGCCGACCAGGGCTCCCGCGCCGACCATCTGGGCGAGCAGGTAGAAGATGCTGACCACGATGGTGGACACGCCGGCCGCCGTGCGCACCGGGCGGGGGCTCATCCGGAACGCCAGCACGTCGGCCATGGTGAACTTGCCGGAGTTCCGCATCAGCTCGGCGACCAGCAGCAGCGCGACCAGCCACGCCACCAGGAAGCCGATCGAGTACAGGAACCCGTCGTAACCCGACAGCGCGATGATGCCCGCGATGCCGAGGAAGGAGGCGGCCGACATGTAGTCGCCGCCGATCGCCAGGCCGTTCTGCACACCGCTGAACGACCGGCCGCCCGCGTAGTAGTCGGCCGCCGTCTTGGTCTGGCGGCTGGCCCAGTAGGTGATCCCCAGCGTGGCGGCCACGAAGGTGAGGAAGAGGATCATCCCCAGAGTGGTGGAGCTCACTTGGTCTTCTCCTCGACCTGGTGGCGGAGCTTGTCGGCGATCGGGTCAAGCTTCTTCTCGGCGTGCCTGGAGTACGCCCAGGCGATGAGGAAGGTCGACACGAACTGCAACAGGCCGAGGACGAGGCCGATGTTGATGTGGCCGACGAGCTCGACGGCCATGAAGCCGCGCGCCCAGCCGGACAGCAACACGTACAGCAGGTACCACGCCAGGAACGCCACGGTCATCGGGAACGTCCAGCGGCGGAAACGCCGCTTCAGATCCTGGAACTCGCTGCTCTCCTGCATGTGTTCATAGACGGATGCGTCATGTTCTTTGGTCGTCACGGGACCTCCACTGTGATGCGGATCACGCCCAACGTAAGAGCGCAACCTACCCGTCGTGGAGGCCGGTGACGGCGTTGTTCGGCGAGCCGCAGCGGCCGGGCGATTAGTTGGAGGTGGCCTGCGATGAAAGGTCTGTATTGCGCGACGAACGGTTCGTTTTTCCCACCCGCCCTCCAGCCCTCTCCCGGCCCGCGCGGCCGCCTAGGCCAGCTCCTCCAGGGCCAGGTCGAGGTCCTTGATCAGAGTATCCGCGGGCTCCAGGCCGACCGAGAGGCGGACGAGGCCGACGGGGACGCCCATGGTGGCCCGGACGCTCTCCTCCACGGTCAGCGCGGGCGCGTTCACCAGGCTCTCGAATCCACCCCACGACACCCCGATCCTGAAATGTCGCAGCTTGGTGAGGAAGGCGCCGACCCGGTCCGCCGAGTCGGTGTCCAGCTCGAAGCTGAACAGGCTGGAGAACCCGGTCATCTGCCGCACCGCGACCGCGTGCCCCGGGTGCGAGGGAAGCCCCGGGTGGTTCACCCCGCGCACCGAGGGATGATTCTCCAGGTACGCGGCCACGGCCAGCCCCCGCTCCTGGTGCGCGGCCATCCGCACGGGCAGCGTGCGCAGCCCCTTGATCACCTTGGCCGCGTCGTGCGGCGACATGGCGGCCCCGTACAGCTGGTACTCGGTCAGCGCCAGCGGCCGGATCAGCCGCTCCGGACCCACGACCACGCCGCCCACCAGGTCGCTGTGCCCGCCGATGTACTTCGACAGCGAGTGCACCACGAGGTCGACGCCCATCGTCAGCGGCTTCTGGAACAGCGGCGTGGACCACGTGTTGTCCATCGCGGTCACCAGGCCCCGCTCCCGCGCCCACGCGGTCACCTCGGCGATGTCCACCACCCCGTACGCCATGTACGACGGCGACTCGAAGTACAGCAGGCGGGTGTTCGGCCGGACGGCCTCGGCGCAGCCCGCGAGGTCGTCGACGTGCGTGTGCGTGACGCCGTACTTCTCCAGGTAGCGCAGGAACTGCGTGGTGGGTCCGTAGATCGCGCCGAGCACGAGCACGTGGTCGCCGGCCGACACGAGCGAGGAGATCGTCGCCGAGATGGCCCCCATGCCCGACCCGAAGCACTTGGCCCGCTCACCGCGTTCCAGCGCCGCGAGCTTGCGCTGGACGAGGTCGACCGTCGGGTTGGTGCCCCGCCAGTAGACGTAGCGCTCGTCCTCGTTCCTGATAGCCGCGCCGAGCTCCTCGGCCGAGTCGAACGTGAACAGCGAGTTCTCGAAAACCGGCGGGTTGACCGCCCCCAGGATCCAGGGCTCGTCCTCACCCAACCGGCCACAGATCCAGTCGTCATCATGCATGGGGGCAGACTACGACAGAGTGGGACAACAACCCTGATCAGGACGAGCGGGGACGCCAGTCGCCGCGGTCGAGGTCGAGGTTCTCCGGGGTGTGCAGCCGTACCATGGTCCGCGCCACGCCCGCCGGCACCCGGTCGGGCGTCAGGAACGACACCGCCACCATCACGGCGAACGCGATCGGCACCGTCCAGGCCGCAGGCTGGGCCAGCAGCGCCCCCGTCACCCCCTCGTACGGCCCGCCGGTGATCGTGACGAGCACCGCGGCGCAGGCCAGCCCGCCGCCGACGAGCAGCCCCGCGAGCGCCCCCGTCGTCGACAGCCGCCGCCACCAGATGCCCAGCACCAGCAGCGGGCAGAACGACGAGGCCGCCACCGCGAACGCCAGCCCCACCACGTCGGCCACCGGCAGCGCCCGCGCCCACAGCGCCAGGGCCAGCGGCACCACCACCGCCATCAGGGTCGCCCACCGGAACGAGCGCACCCCGCCCTTCAGCAGGTCCTGCGCGATCACCCCGGCGACGGACACCGTCAGCCCGGACGACGTCGACAGGAACGCCGCGAACGCCCCCGCGGTGACCAGGGCGGTCAGCACGTCGCCCAGGGTGCCGCCGATCATCCGCGACGGCAGCGTCAGCACCACCGTGTCGGTCCGCACCAGGTCGGGGGCGTAGATCCGGCCCAGCCAGCCGTACACGGCGGGCAGCAGGTAGAACGCGCCGAGCAGCGACAGCACCACCAGCGTGGTACGGCGCGCCGCCCGCCCGTCGGGGTTGGTGTAGAAGCGCACCAGCACGTGCGGCAGCCCCATCGTGCCGAGGAACGTGGCCAGGATCAGCGAGTACGTCGAGTACAGCGCGTAGTCGCGGCCGCCGGTCAGCGGGACCTGCCAGGTGGCCGCGTCCTCCGCGCTCAGCGCGGGCGCGCCGTCGGACTGCCAGGCCATCAGCAGGAACACCAGCGGCACCGCCAGCGCGGTCAGCTTGAGCCAGTACTGGAACGCCTGCACGAACGTGATCGACCGCATGCCGCCCGACAGCACGTTCACCGCCACGACGACCGCGACGAGCAGCCCGCCCACCCACACGGGCGCGCCCGTGATGGTGCGCAGCACCAGCCCCGCGCTCTGGAACTGCGGCATGAGGTAGAGCCAGCCGATCAGCACGACGAGCACGCTCGCGGTGCGGCGCACGGTCATCGACTCGAGCCGCGCCTCGGCGAAGTCGGGCAGCGTGTAGGCCCCCGAGCGGCGCAGCGGCGCCGACACCAGCACCAGCAGCACCAGGTAGCCGCCGGTCCAGCCGACCGGGAGCCACAGCATGTCGACGCCGAACGACAGGACGAGCCCCGCCACGCCGAGGAACGACGCCGCCGACAGGTACTCGCCGCCGATGGCGGAGGCGTTCCACAGCGGGCTGACCGTACGGGAGGCCACGTAGAAGTCGGAGGTCGTGCGGGAGAAACGGATCCCGAACGCCCCGATGAGCACGGCCGCCACCACGACGACCAGCACCGCGGTCAGGCTCACCGGCGTTCGACCAGTTCGGCGAAGTGGCGCTCGTTGCGCTCGGCCTGCCGCACGTAGAACCAGGCCCCGAGGACGAAGCCCGGGTAGATGAGCCCGGCGAGCACCGCCCACGGCACCGGCACGCCCAGCAGGTCGGCCTCGCGCAGCTCGGGGATCAGCAGGAACAGCACCGGCAGCCCGCCGACGACGCCGGCCAGCACCGTGCAGACGAACAGCGCCAGCCGGAACTGGGTGCGCAGCAGCGAGCGCATGTAGACCTCGCCCACCCGCGTCTGCTCGTCGATCTCGCGGGTGGCCGGGTAGCGGGGACGCCGGGCGGCCGCCGTGCGCGGGCTCGTCACGGGGACGCGGCGCGGCGTCTCGGCGCGCGGCAGCGGCGAGCGGCGCGCCTGGCGCTGCTCCGCGCCCGCTCCTTCGCCGGCCCTTCGTGCGCTCATTCCTGCCTGCCCTTCCTGGCGCGGCGGACCAGCATGTCGCGCAGCTCGCGGGTGTGCCGGCGGCTCACCGGGATCTCGGTGTCGCCCACCCGCACCGTGCACCTGCCGGAGTCGATGTGCAACTCCTCGATGTGTTTGACGGCCACCAGGTGGCTGCGGTGCACACGGACGAACCCCGCCGACGACCACCGCTCCTCCAGGGAGGCGAGCGGGATGCGCACCAGGTGGCTGCCCGAGGCCGTGTGCAGGCGGGCGTAGTCGCCCTGCGCCTCCACGTAGACCACGTCGGAGCTGGAGACGAAGCGGGTCACCCCGCCCAGCTCGACCGGGATCGTGTCGCTCTCGCCGCCCTCCACCGGCACCTCGGCCGAGACCGCCACCCGCCTGATCGCCTCCGCCAGCCGCTCGGGCCGTACGGGCTTGAGCAGGTAGTCCTCCGCCTTGATCTCGAACGCGTCCACCGCGTGCTCCTCGTACGCGGTGACGAACACGACCCGGGGCGGGTTCGCGAAGCGCGACAGCAACCGCCCGAGCACCACCCCGTCGAGCCCGCGCATCCTGATGTCGAGGAAGACGGCGTCGATCGGCCGTCCCTCGGCGATGGAGCGGTCGAGCAGCCGCAACGCCGACGCGCCGTCCCGGGCCGTGCTCACCTCGCCGATACGGGGGTCGGCACGCAGGAGGTACGACAGGTCTTCGAGGGCGGGTAGCTCGTCGTCGACCGCGAGGACCCGGAGTAGCGCCATAGACAGTGATGAAACCGACAACGAACAACGGGGTCAACGGGCGGATACACCTGGGTGATACTTCGGCAACCTGACGTTGACCTTGGTGCCCGCGCCGGGGGCCGTCTCGACGACGAGGCCGTACTCGTCGCCGTACACCTGGCGGAGCCGTTCGTCCACGTTGGCCAGGCCGACGCCGCCCGCGGAGGGGATCTCACCTGCGAGGATGCGGCGCAGCCGCTCCGGATCCATCCCGAGGCCGTCGTCCTCGACGCTGATGCGGCATTCCGCCCCCGCGTCCTCGGCGATGATCGCGATGCGCCCGACGCCGTTCTTGCTCTCAAGGCCGTGCCGTACGGCGTTCTCGACCAGCGGCTGCAGGCACAGGAACGGCACCGCGACCGGCAGCACCTCGGGCGCGATGCGCAGCGTCATCTGAAGCTGGTCGCCGAACCTCGCACGCTCGAGGATGAGGTAGCGGTCGATCGAGCGCAGCTCCTCGGCCAGCGTGGTGAACTCGCCGTGCCGCCGGAAGGAGTAGCGGGTGAAGTCGGCGAACTCCAGCAGCAGCTCTCGCGCCCGTTCGGGATCGGTGCGGACGAACGAGGCGATCGTGGTCAGCGAGTTGTAGATGAAGTGCGGCGAGATCTGCGCCCGTAACGCGCGCACCTCGGCCTCCATGAGCAGCGTGCGCGAACGGTCGAGCTCGGCCAACTCGAGCTGCGAGTCGACCCAGCCGGCCACCTCCTCGGCGGCCCTGACCAGCCCGGCCGAGGCGCTCTGCCCGTAGGCGGCCAGCGCGCCCACCACGCGGTCGTCGGTGGTGAGCGGGACGACGACGGCCTGCCGTACGGGGCATTCGAGCAGGTCGCAGTCGATGGTGAGCACCTGCGTGCGGCCGTCCTTGAGGGTGGCCGCCGCGTGCTCGTACGCCTCGGCGGCGTGGTGCTCGCCGGCGCCGTCGTAGACGAGCAGCCGTTCGCCGTCGGTGATGGCGAGCGCCGCCGAACCGAGCAGGGCGCGCAGGTGGCGGGAGGCCCGCTCGGCGCCGTCGGCGGTCAGCCCGGCCCGCAGCGGCGGCCCGGCCAGGGACGCGGTGTGCAGGGTCTCGAACGTGGCGCGCTCGGCCGGGCTGGTGCCGAGCTCGCGGCGACCCCGCATGACGCGCCACAGCACGAACGAGGGCACGCCGACGACCACCGCGACCACGGCGGACCCGACGAGGTACTCCACGCGGGGAGCTTAGCCCGCGCGGGCCGCGCCGCGCAGGCCCCTCAACTCACAGCGCCTCGACCCACAGCGCCTTGACTCACGGGGCTTCGACCCACAGGGCTTTGACTCGCAGGGCTTTGACTCGCAGGGCTTCGACTTACAGGGCTTTGGCGACGAGGTCGGCGTACGCGGCGGCCTCGTCGTCGGACTCGTACGTCGTGCGCGGCCAGAAGAAGCCGCGCAGGCCGTCCTTCCTGACCCGGGGCACCACGTGCACGTGCAGGTGCGGGACGCTCTGGCTGACGCGGTTGTTCATCGCCACGAACGTGCCGCCGGCCTTCAGCCCCTCCTCCACGGCCCTCGCCATGGCCTGCACCCGCTCGAAGAACGGCCCCACGTCGGCCACCGGGAGGTCGGACAGCGTCTCGACGTGGGCGCGCGGCACCACGAGCACGTGGCCCTTGAAGACCGGCCGGACGTCGAGGAAGGACACCGCCACCGCGTCCGCGCCCACCACGTGGGCGGGCCGCTCGCCGGCGATGATCTCGCAGAACAGGTCGGCGTTCACGTGCCCGCCCCATCCGGGCGCTGCCGGGCCGCGAACGCCGTCCAGCTCGTCATGTTGGGCGCCGTCCACGTCTCCGGGGCGTGCAGGAAGTGCTCGCCGGCGCGCTCGCGCAGCCGTACGGGCAGCTCGGCGGCCCGCGCGAACTTGGCCCCCCTGCAGTGGTACACCAGCCCGCCGCCGCGCTGCCCCATCGCCATCCACGGCAGCCACGGCGACACCCGGCACCACGAGAACGCGGCGGGCACCCCGGGCGGCCCCGCGTCCAGGTCGCGCGCCGAGACGAAGAACTGGAACAGCTCCAGCGCCCGGTAGGTGTCGCTCGCGGAGTTGTCGGGGTAGTCGGCGACCTTGAGCGGCGAGGGGTAGGCGAGCCGGACGTCCACGTTGTAGACGACCTGGTCGCCGAGGCGCGTGACCGGCACCGCGTGGTCGCCCAGCCGCTGGTTGACCGGGTCGTTGTAGACGTGCTGCACCTCGACCCTGCGGCCGGTCAGCGGGTTGTCCCAGGAGTCGGCCACCTCGCGGGTGGCGGGGTCGAGGTAGAGGGCGACCTCCCTGGTGAGCAGCCGCCAGCCGTCGTCGGAGCGTACGGCGCGGGCCACGTTGACGCCCTCGAACCCGAACAGGTGGTGCGGCCCGCCGTCGTCCTGCCAGCCGTAGACGTCGCCGGTCCAGTACGAGAAGGTCTCGGCGCCGTCCGTGGACGCGCGTACCCGGATGAAGTCCACGTCCCGCAGCCTAACCGTCAGGGGACGGTCCGTCCCCGCTCGCGGACGGTCACGCTGAAGACCGCGTCCTCCTTGGCGGGCGGCGCCGGGCGCAGCCGGACCTCGGTCACGCCCGGCCGCTTGGCGTTGAAGACGAAGTACGCGGTGCCGCCCTCGTCGGGCTGCTCCTCGCTGATGAACGAGGCCACCTTCGGGTCGGGCACCTCCACGAGCCGCCAGTCGTCGCCCGGGGCAGGGGTGTCGGGCACGGCCAGCGAGAACCGCTGCCCCGGCTCCAGTTCCACCTGCGCGGTGGCGCCCTCACGACCCTTGACGACCGTGCCGAAGTGGCTGACCGCGGTGCCGCCGCCACAACCCGCCAGGAGCAGGGCGAGCAGGACGGCGGCGGTTGGACGCATCATTCCGGCAGGTTATCGGGCCGGGGCGGCCCTCCTGGCGGCGCACCGCCCGCTGCCGGGACACGGCGTCGCGGGTCTCACTGGAGGATCCAGCGGCGCAGGGCCCCGGCGGGACGCGCCGACGCCGTGCGGTGGCCCGGCATGCTGAGTCGTCCTGACTTCGAACGGCGGCCCATCCCCATGCGTTCCATGAGGGAGCGGCGCCGCGCCTTCATGGGCATGAGGCGCGCCATCAGGCCGGACAGCGTGCCGGTCCGCTGGCGGGCCATCGGGAAGCGGCCCATCAGCCGGCGGCCCATCGACATGCGGGGCCTGATGCCCATCCGCTCCATCATCGGACGCCCGGTCCGCCGGCGAGGAGCCTTGCTCGCCGCACCGTGCATGCTGAGCCGGGGAATCGGGGTGGCCGCGCCACCCATCCTCATCCGGGGAACCCTGGTGGCCGCGCCGTGCGTGCGCACCCGAGGAGCCTTGGTCGTCGTGCCGCCCATCCGAGAAGTCCCCCCACCTCGCATCCGCAGCCGAGGAACCTGGGTCGAGGCGCCGCCCATCCGCAGACCAGGAGCTCTGGTGGACGCGCCACCCATCCGCAGGCGGGGGGTCTTGGTCGCGTGGCGGTTCGACAGCATGCGACGCACCACGACGGCGGTCACCGCGCCAACCACGAGGAGCATCACCGGACGCTTCCCGCCGCCGACCTGGCCGGGCGTGCCCTCGCGCACCCTGTCCGCCACCTTGGAGGCCCTGCCTCTGACGGTCTCGGCCGCGTCGTGGGCCTTGCTCCTGGCCATGTCCCTGGCCATGCCGGCGGCGTGCCCCGCCCTGGCCTTCACGTCCGTCTTGGCCGCCAGGGCGCTGACGGTCTCACCCAGCTCCCTGCGGGTCTCCTCGATATCCCTGCGCACGTCGTCCTCCTCGTCGTCGGTGTGGTCGTGTCCCCTGCTTCGCCGTCCCTTGGGGCCGTTGCCGCGCGTCCTCGTTCTGGTCCCCTCCAGGGACTCCTCCTCGGGACGCCGGCTCTCCACGGCCTCCGTCCGCTCGTCCGGAATGGGGGGCTGTGGAACGAAGGTCTCGTGGGCCTTCTGGGCGGCCTCGAACCGGCGCGCGTTCTCGGCCGCGCCCGGCCTTGTCGGGGGGACGTTGATCGACTCACGCTCGGTCGGCGTGCCCACGGTCGCTCGGCGGGCCCCGAGGTTGCCGGCGTGCTGGTCACTGCGACCGGGGTCGGTCTCGCTCATCGGCGTGCCTTCTCCTTGACCATGTCGATGTCGGCCCTGACGCTCGCGATGGTCTCCGAAGGAACCGGCGGGCCGACGCGTTTGACCTGCTTCTTCCCGGTCAGCCCGAGCAACGCGGCCGCGATGAACAGCACGACCGCCACGATGGCGGCGGCCAGCCACCCCGGCATGACCAGAGCGAGGAGCATGACGACGGCCGCCACGAGGGTCGCGCCGCCGAAGAACGCGGCCATTCCCGCCGCGCCGACCAGGCCGGCGCCGACTCCCGCTCGCTTGCCCTTCTGCGTGAGCTCCAGCCGGGCGAGACGGAGCTCGTCCCGCACGAGCCGGGAAACCTGCTCGGAGAGATCGTTGACCAGCTTGTGGGTGTCGTTCACCGTTCGCCTCCTCCACTGGGGAAGGCGACTACCCACGGGGCGGAGGTTCTATCAACCCCCCACCTGCGGCGACCGCCGCTAGCGCCGCGCCGGCCCGCCGAGGAACGACAGCAGTGCGTCCTCGCCGGTCTCACACCAGCCGGCGGGCTGCTCCGGCTTGCTCCACGGCGAGGGAAGCTCACACGAGGGAGCCTGCGGCTCCGGCCGCTCACACCACGATCCGGGAGGATTCATACCTTTCACCCTACCCATCGGGGTCAACGAGCGGCGGCGCTCTCCGCGGCCGGCCGGTCGTCGGCATGCAGGGGTGCGGTGTTCCTCGGGCCGCGTACGGCGACGTGGAGGAGCAGTGCCGCCATGACGGCGGCGCCGATCCACATGGCCTGCTGCCAGCCGTCGACGAAGGAGTGCTGCGCGGCGAGGATCAGGTCCGGGGCGTGCCCGCCGGCGGCGGGTGCGGCCTCGATGGCGTTGGCGATGCCCTCGCGGGCGGTGTCCGCGGCCCCGTGAGGGATGTTGTCGAGTTCGCCGTCGATGGCGCTGCGGTAGCCGTCGGCCAGGAGCGCGCCGAGCATGGCGACGCCCAGAGCGGTGCCGAACTCACGGGTGACGTCGTTGAGGGCGGAGGCGACGCCCTGCTGGGCGTGGGGCAGTGAGCCGGTGATGGCCTCGGTGGAGGGCGTCATCGACAGACCCATGCCGGCGCCCATGGCGAGCATGCCGGCCAGGACGGACGGATAGCCCCCGTCGACGGACACGAGCAGCGCCATCAGCACCAGGCCGAGGGCGGCCAGGGCGACGCCCACGGTCATGGTGGAGCGGGCGCCGATCCTGGCGGCCAGCTTCGGGGCCAGGCCCGAGGTCGTCATCATCACGACGGCCATGGGCATCATCGCCAGGGTCGACAACAGTCCGGACCAGCCGAGCACGGCCTGGAAGAACGGGAAGAGGACGACGGCGATACCGGCCTGGACGCCGAAGACGACGAGGAGGGTGATCGAGCCGGAGGCCAGGCCGCGCTCACGGAAAAGGCGTACATCCAGGAGGGACGCGTCGCGACGGCGGAGCTCCCAGAGCACGAAGGCGAGGGCGGCGACGACGCCGGCGGCCAGGCTGATCAACGTGACGGGGGCGGTCCAACCGCGTTCGGGGCCTTCCTGCAGGACGAAGATGAGACCGATCACGGCGATGGCGGAGAGCAGCGCACCGACGGTGTCGAAGGAGTGTGTGGCGCGTTCGCGGGAGTTGGGCACCGACTTCACTGTCATCACCAGCGCTGCGACGACCAGCACCATGGGCAGCACGAACAGCCGGCGCCAGTCGGCGACGTCGACCAGCAGGGCGGAGAGGAACATCCCCAGGATGCCGCCGCCTCCGGCGACACCCGTCCACACTCCGATCGCCTTCCCGCGCTCCTGCTCGGGGAAGGTGGAGGTGATGACGGCGAGGGTGACCGGCATGATCATCGCGGCGCCGGCGCCGGCCGCCACCCGGGCGGCGATCATCACCCCGGCCGACGGGGCCAGCCCCGCGACGACGCCGGCGGCGCCGAAGACGACGAGTCCAGTGATCAGCATGGGCTTGCGACCCAGCCGGTCACCGATCGCGCCGAACGGCAGCAGCAGCGCGGCCAGGGCGAGGGTGTAGACGTTGATGATCCACAGGACGGTGGTCTGCGAGGCGCCGAACTCGACGGCCATGTGGGTCTGGGCGACGTTCAGCCCGGACACCGAGGCGATGACGGCCATCAGCGCGATCGAGACGGTGATCAGGATCGCGCGCAGCTGACGCGCGTCCGGCGCGGTCGCCTGAGGAGGCCTATGGGTGGTCATGGTTTCCTTCCGTAAAGGGCGTGCGGGATCAGCGCCGGGACAGGCGCCAGGCCGGTGGGACAGGGACGTGCTCACCCGCGCGGACCGCTGGATGACGGTCGCGCGGATCCTCAACTGAGCGGCGTACGCGTCAGCCGGTGTTCTCCTGTGCGGGGGCGAGCAGATGTGAGCACCGGCTGCGGCGCCGACCTGGGCGGTGAGGTCGAGGCGGGCCGTCTGTAGGCGACGGTAAGCCTTGCTTGCATCACGGGCATACCATCTTGCTCATGACGCAAGAAGATGAACAGCTGGACAGCCTCGTACGCAAACGGATCCGCGCGCTGCGCGTCGCGCAGGGCTGGTCGCTGGAGGAGCTGGCCGCCCGCGCCAACCTCAGCCAGTCGTCACTGAGCCGCATCGAGAACGGTCAGCGCCGCCTTGCCCTGGACCAGCTGGTCACCCTCGCCCGCGCCCTGGACACCACCTTGGACCAGCTCGTGGAGAGCGCCGCCGACGACATCGTCATCAGCCCGATGATCGACGCCGCCCACGGGTCGATGCGCTGGCCCATCAAGGGCGACCCCGGTATGAGCGTGATGCGTCAGCGCATGACCGGCCCGCCGCCCGACAACCCCTCGAAGATGCGCGCCCACCCCGGCCGCGAATGGCTGGTGGTGCTGTCGGGCACCGCCGTCCTCCTGCTCGGCCACCGGCGCTTTCGCATCGAGACCAACCAGGCCGCGGAGTTCCCCACGATGATGCCGCACGCCATCGGCGCCGAGCGCGGGCCCTGCGAGATCCTGGGCATCTTCGACCGCGACGCCCGCCGCGGCCACCAGAAGGAGGCGGGTGCCGAAGCCGACGGCGAAGGCGCACAGGGCCCGGACGCATAGGGGGCCACAGGTGGCGATATTGCGATCCGGGCAGCACACCGAGCCAATGTCTTGCGTATCCGGCAAGCAGTCGTGCGGCATGCGCATCACCGTGCTTACGGTGATGCCATGTCACGAACACACCAGCACACCCCTCACCACGGCCAAAGCGGCCACCACCCCGGCCACCACCCCGGCCACCACGACGACGACGGCGACGGCGGTCAGGCGGAGATCCTCGAGCTGGACGCCGAGGTGCTCGCCGAGCACATGGCCTCCATCACCGCCTGGCTGCCACTGAAGAGCGAGCCGCACCAGATCGTCGACCTGGGCAGCGGCACCGGCGCGGGAACCTTCGCGCTCCTGCGACGCTTCCCCGACGCGCACGTCACCGCCGTCGACACCTCCGTCGGGCACCTCCGGCTCCTGCGCGAGAAGGCATGCGCTCGCGGTGTCGACAGCCGCGTACGGACCGTGCAGGCCGACCTCGACACCGACCGCTGGCCCGACCTGGGCACGCCGGACCTGGTGTGGGCCTCGGCGTCGATGCACCACATGTCCGACCCCGTCCGCGCCCTGCGGAACGTCCGCGAACTGCTGGCCCCCGGCGGCCTGTTCGCCGTCGTAGAGCTCGCGGGCTTCCCCCGCTTCCTGCCTGCCGACGCCCCGGAGAACCGGCCCGGCCTCGAGGAGCGCGCCCACGCCGCGGCGGACGACTTCCACGCCCAGCACGTTCCGCACCGCGGTGCCGACTGGGGGCCGATGCTGGCAGCCGCCGGCTTCACCGTCGAGGACGAGCGCACCATCACGGTCGACATCCATGGTGGGCGCGACGAAGCGGTCGGCCGCTACGCCTACGCGGGCCTGCAGCGCATCCGCGGCGTCGCCGCCCCCGCACTCAGCCAGGAAGACCTCGCGGCACTCGACGACCTCCTGGACACCGACAGCCCGAACGCCCTTCTGCGCCGCGATGATCTCGCCGTACGCACCGAGCGCACCGTCTGGGCGGCCCGCCGCCCCTGACGCCAGGCCCCTATGCGCGGCCCCGGGCGATCGGGGTCGTCGATCAGTCCGGTACGGGTAGCCTGCGGGGGTGCTGGTACACGGGGTGTGGACGGAGGACGGGCTCGCCTTCTGGGCCGAAGTCAGCGGCCCCTCACCAACCACCCGGAACACCCCCGGCCCGACAGCGATCACGCGATTCCCGGAACTGCCGTCCTCCGAAGAAAGCCCTGAGCGGGCGACCGCCGAGGAGGGTCCGGAGTCCACGGCCCTCGGGACAAGGCCGGGGCCGGCGGCTTTCGAGGAGGGGGCGGAGAAGGCGGCCGTCCGGAGAGAGGTGAAACCGGCGGCTGGGAAGCGGGCCGGAAGGGCCGGCCGTTCGGTGCCTGTGCATCCGTTCGCGGTCGACGCGGCGGAGGTCGCGGCGGTGCTCGGACTCGACGACGCGCCGGCGCGCGAGCTGGAGCTGCTGCTGCCCGGATCTCCTCGGCAGCCTGTGCCCTCGCCGGAGACCGGGCGGGCCGCCGACACCACCCGGCCGCGGCTGCGGCCGTGGCGGGTGCCGGCCGTGGTGGTAGCGCCCGTGGCGGCGCTGACCGTCCCTGCCGCGCACCCGGGCACCGCGACGATGCGCCACTGGGCCGCCGTCTCCGCCTTCGCCCACGACCTGGTACGCCGGGGCCGCGTCGTCCCGCAGCTCGTCCCCGCTCTGCCGCCCGCGCCGACGGAGCGCGGGGCGGGCATGTGGGCGGTGTGGCGGCCGGTGGTCACGGGGGTCGATGCCGCGTACTTCAGGGAGTTGGCGCTCGCCATGCCGCCTGCCTGCCGGGCCTGCGGTGGCGAGCGCCCCTCGGGCGAGGTGCTGCGCGCGGCGTTGGAGGCGTTCGCCGACGCCTACGTCCGCCGGACGCTGACCGAGCCGTTGGTCGCACGGCCCCGCACGACGGCCGACCGCTGGCTCGCGGCGCTCACCGGCGACGCCCCCGCCTGTCCCGACGTGCCGGAGCTGCGCCGGCAGCTCGAGGAGTGGTACGCCGCGGTGGCCGCCTCCGAGGGGGCGACCCGGCTGTGCCTGCGGCTGCTCGAACCCACCGACACCGACGCCGACGCCGACGCCGACTCCGACTCCGGGGGCGACGGCTGGCGGGTCGAGTTGGCGTTGCAGGCCGCTGACGATCCCAGCCTGTACGTGCCCGCCGCCACCATCTGGAGCGGTGAAGCGCCGGCGGTGCTGCCGGGCAGCCCCGAACGCGACCTGCTGGCCGGGCTGGGGCGGGCGGTGCGGCTGTACCCGGAGCTCGACCGGGCCCTGCGCACCGCGCGGCCGAGCGAGCTGACGCTCGACACCGCGGGCGCGTTCGCGTTCCTGCGTCAGTCCGCACCGCTGCTGCAGGCGGCCGGGTTCGGGGTGCAGCTGCCGCGCTGGGCCGGGCGTACGCGGCTGGGCCTGAAACTCACCACCCGGACGAGGACTCAGTCGCAGGCGGCGGCGAGCCAGGGCTTCGGCCTGCGCGAGCTGGTCGATTTCCGGGTCGACCTGGCGGTGGGCGACGAGACGATCAGCGAGGAGGAGCTGGCGGAGCTGGCCCGGCTGAAGGTCCCGCTGGTCCGGGTGCGCGGTCAGTGGGTCGAGCTGGAAGACCGGCAGCTCAAGGCGGCGCTGCGGGCGGTGGAGTCGGGCCGCGTGGGCCAGGCGGCCGCCGGCGACCTGCTGCGCGCCGTGGTCGGCTCCGGCGACGACGACGAGCTGCCGCTGCTGGAGGTCGACGCCGACGGCGTGCTCGGCGACCTGCTGTCCGGCCAGGCAGAACGCCGCCTGACGCCGCTGCCCACACCCTCCGGCCTGGACGCGACGCTGCGGCCGTACCAGGAGCGGGGGCTGGCGTGGCTGAGCTTCCTGTCGGAGCTCGGGCTCGGCGGGGTGCTGGCCGACGACATGGGGCTGGGCAAGACGGTGACCACGCTGGCGCTGCTCGTCCACGAGCGGGCCGACGCGCCGACGCTGCTGGTGTGCCCGATGTCGCTGGTCGGCAACTGGCAGCGCGAGGCGGCGCGGTTCGCGCCGGGGCTGCGCGTGTACGTCCACCATGGCAGCGGGCGCGACGCCGCCGAGATCGAGCGCGCCGACCTGGTGATCACCACGTACGGCACCGCCCAGCGCGACCTCGAGACGCTGAGCCGGCACGCCTGGCGCAGGGTCGTGTGCGACGAGGCCCAGGCGATCAAGAACAGCGGCACCCTCCAGGCCAGGGCGGTCAGGTCGATCCAGGCCGGGACGAGGCTCGCGCTGACGGGCACCCCGGTCGAGAACCACCTGGCCGAGCTGTGGTCGATCATGGAGTTCGCCAACCCGGGCCTGCTCGGGCCGCGCGCCCGGTTCCGGTCCCGCTTCCAGGAGCCGATCGAGGCCCGTCAGGACGAGCAGGCGGCCGCGGCCCTGCGCAGGGCGACGGGACCGTTCATCCTCCGCCGCGTCAAGACCGACAAGTCCGTGATCTCCGACCTGCCGGAGAAGCTGGAGATCAAGGAGTGGTGCCCGCTCACCCCCGAGCAGGCCACGCTCTACCAGGCGGTCGTGGACGACATGCTGGCGAAGATCGACAGCAGCGAGGGCATCGAGCGGCGCGGCCTGGTGCTCTCGGCCATGGCCCGGCTCAAGCAGGTCTGCAACCACCCCGCCCACCTGCTCAAGGACGGCTCCCGCCTGGCCGGAAGGTCCGGCAAGCTCGCCCGATTGGAGCAACTGTCCGAAGAAATCCTGGCAGAAGGCGAAAAAGCCCTACTTTTCACGCAGTATGCAGAGTTCGGGGCCATGCTCCAGCCCTACCTCGCCGAACGGCTCGACCGGCCGGTCCTCTGGCTGCACGGCGGCCTGCCCAAGAAGACCCGTGACCGCCTGGTCGACCGGTTCCAGAACGACCCCGAGCCCATGCTGTTCGTCCTGTCGCTCAAGGCCGCCGGGGTCGGGCTCAACCTCACCGCGGCGAGCCACGTCGTCCACGTCGACCGCTGGTGGAACCCCGCCGTCGAGGACCAGGCCACCGACCGCGCGTACCGGATCGGCCAGCGCAAGAACGTGCAGGTGCGCAAGCTCATCTGCGCCGGCACCCTGGAGGAGCGCGTCGACGAGATGATCGAACGCAAGAAGGCCCTGGCCGAGCGGGTCGTCGGCACCGGCGAGGAGTGGCTGACCGACCTGTCCACCGACGAGCTGCGTGAGGTCTTCCGGCTGACGGCCGAGGGGGTGCGCTGAGGCATGCCCGACTGGTACGACAGCCCCGGCCCCATCCGCGTCGAGGGCGGCCTGAGAGCCCGCACCCAGCGCGGCAGCATCGGCTCCACCTGGTGGTCGCGCCGCTTCGTCGACATCCTCGAACGCGTCTGCGACAGGGGCCGCCTCTCGCGCGGCCGCTCCTACGCCCGCCAGGGGCAGGTCCGCACCATCGACCTCTCCCCCGGCGAGGTCGTGGCCTCCGTCCAGGGGTCGCGGCCCGACCCGTACGAGGTGGTCATCCGGATCGAGGCGTACGGCGAGAAGCGCTGGGCCGCCGTCGAGGAGTCCATCGCGCAGCAGGCCGTGCACCGGGCCAAGCTGCTGGCCGGCGAGATGCCGCCGGAGATCGAGGAGGTGTTCGCGGCGATGGGTCTCGACCTGTTCCCGCGCGACCTCGACATGGAGTGCTCCTGCCCCGACTGGGGCTTCCCGTGCAAGCACCTCTCCGCCGTGCTCTACCTGCTGGCCGAGTCGTTCGACGACGACCCGTTCCTGGTGCTGGCCTGGCGGGGCCGCACCCGCGCGCAGCTGCTCGGCTCGCTCGCCGGCGAGCCGGCGGACGACCCGCTGCACGTGCCGGACGTGCCCTTCGCCGACCGGCTGGCCGACTTCTACAGCCCCGGCGCGACCGCCCACCGTCAGGAACGCCGGCCGGCCGCGGCGACCGGGCTGCTGCTGCGCGTCTTCCCGCCGCCCGCCGGCCTGGCCTCCACCCTCGCTCCCGCCTACGAACGGCTGGCGGACGCGTGAAGGACGCTCAGCGGTCCTCGAAGGAGGCCGGGACCATGACGCGCACGCCGTTGGGCACCACGCGCAGCCGGATCGGGGTGCGCAGCCGCACCTCGCCGTCGACGTCGGCGGCCATGGGCGGGTCGGTCTCCAGCAGCATCTCGCGGCCCACCACGAACGGGCCTCCCGCGAGGCTGCGCCAGCGGCCGGTGGTGGCGCGCAGCAGCGTCTCGCCGAGCAGCCGCAGCTTCTTGCCCGAGCCCAGCTGGTAGGCCACCAGCATGCCGTTGTCGATGCTGATGTCTTTCGCCACCTGCCAGCCGCCGTGGAAGCGGCCGTTGGCGATGTTGAGCTGGTGGGTGAGCAGCTCGTGGCGCCGTCCCTCGACGGTGATGTAGGCGCGGAACGGCCGGTGGCCGGGCAGGATCGTCAGGGCCGTGAGCGGGTAGGCGGGACGGCCAAGGATGCGCTTGAGCCACGGCTTGACCGTGCCCGCCACCTCGACCGACACGCCGAAGCTGGCGAGGTTGGCGAACGGCCGGTCGTCGGCCATGCCGAGGTCGATGTCGGCGACCTTGCCGGTGTCGAACACCTTGATCGCGCCCGCCAGGTCGAGCGGCAGGCCGAGGCTGCGGGCGAAGTTGTTGGTGGTGCCGAGCGGCAGCACACCGAGCGCGACGTCGCGGTGGGCGACATGACGGACGGCCGACGACAGCGTGCCGTCGCCGCCGCCCACGACGAGCAGGTCCGGCTCGGTGGCCAGGGCCGTGTCGAGCAGGTCGCGCAGCCTCTTGGGGTTGTACACCGACAGCTCGGCCAGCGGCTCGAACCCGAGGTTGTGGATCTGCTCGATCACCTCGAAGTAGTGGCGACGGCCGCGGCGCGAGCGCGTGTTCACCACGACCGCCACCCGGCGATCCCTCCGGATCGCCTCGGTGTGCTCGGCTTTGGTGCGCAGTTGGCTCATGGTCATCAATCGTAGGTCCACGGGGCGCCGCCTGACGATGATCGCTCACGAGGAGGGCGCCCGGCTCGCGAACCGCCCCCTGACACGGCCGAGGCCGGCCGCTGGACGCGACCGGCCTCCACCTGCCTGAACCTGCTACTTCTTCGAGCCGCGGGCCGGCGGGACCACCTGGACGAGGGCGCCCAGGTTGCCCGGCAGCGGCGCCACCAGCTTGAACTGCACGCCCAGCGCCTTGCGCTCGTCGCCGGGGTTGCCGGAGCCGAGCACCGTGCCGGCGATCTGCTGGCCGTACAGCTCACGGGCGGGGGTGCCGTCCTGGTGCACGACGCGGGTCGAGTACGCCTGGTCGCCCTTCGACGGCACGACCACGGAGGCGTCGAAGTCGCGGTAGTACAGACCGCCGTCGATCACCTCGAGGCCCGGGTACCACGTCTTCGCGTCGGTGAAGGCCTTCACGCCCTTCTGCGCGGGGATCTTCGTGCAGTACGCGCTCAGCGGCTCACCCGCCGCCTCAAGGCACTCCGTGAACGGGTACGTCTTGCCGAACCCGAACGCGGCGTTGGACGACTGGACGCGTCCCTCGAGGTTCTTGTTGAGCTGCGGGTCCTTCGTGGCCGCGGCGCCGGTGCGGCGCAGCGGCTCGTAGTGGGAGTCCACGACCAGCAGGCTGCCCTTGGAGCCGATGCTGGGCTGCGCCTGGATGTTCTCGGCGACGTTGTTGTTGCTCAGCGTCGAGTCGCGGTACCAGACCAGCAGGCCGGGCGCGTTGTACTGCAGCTTCTGCACCTTCCACGCGCCGTCACGCAGGTAGTCGGTGTCGTAGGTGTACTTCAGGCCCTCGTCGAAGCCGTCGAAGTTGCGCCACTCGGCGAGGTAGAAGCGGGAGATCTCGCGCTCGCCGTTGTTGCGCGTCCAGCCCTGGCCGCTGGTGTTGGTGAACGTGCCGCCGGCGTGGAGCCAGCCGGTGTCGCTCTCGGCGTCGTCGCTCCACACGGCCGTGCCGCCCGCGGTGAGCTCGAAGTCGTCGACGTGCCAGCCGCGCTCCTGGTAGGCGGCGTCGGTGTCGTACGTCAGCCGCAGCTTGATCGTCTTACCGGCGTACGGGGTCAGGTCCACGTAGTCGTGCCGCCAGGCGCCGCCGGTGCTGCCGGTGATGCCGTACTTCTTGAAGCCGAAGGTCGCGAGGTTCCCGTTCGGGTCGGCGTAGTCGTCGGCGGTGGTGACCTCGGCGCCGGTCTCGTCGTGGAGCTTCTGCTGCGTCCACGTCTGGCCGCCGTCGGTGGAGACCTCCACGAAGCCGAAGTCCCAGTCCTGCTCGATCTGGTAGTTGTTCCACATCCAGAACTTCAGGTCGTCGCCGGCGGGCACGGCCACCTCGCGGGTCAGCGACACGTTGCCCCACTCCTGGTCGAGGTTGCTCCACCAGGCGTTCGTGCCGCTGTGCACGTCGACCATCTTCTCCGGCTCCGACTCCAGGTTCACCCGGACGCCGTCCTCGGTGAGCTTGGGCGTGCGCGAGGTCTGGCCGACCGTGACGATCTTCGACTTGTCGCCCGGCTCGAACACCTTCGGGTTCGCCCAGCCGAGCACCCACTTGTCCCACAGGCCCATGTGGCTCGGCATCGACTGGTAGATCGGGCCGGCGTGGGAGCCGCTGGACATGAGGTCCCAGAAGTCCACCGCGGAGCTGGCCTGGCCGGAGGTGTCGTACAGGTCGGGCAGGCCGAGGTCGTGGCCGTACTCGTGGGCGAAGACGCCGACGCCGGCGTCCTCCGGCTGCACGATGTAGTTGGCGATCTTCTTGTCGCTGCCGGGGATCCGGTAACCGCCGGCGACCGCGCTGGAGTGCGCCCAGATCGCGTACGGGCCCTCGGCGCCGCCGTCGGCCGACTTGTCCTTGCCCGCGTGCACCAGCACGAGGTGGTCGATCACTCCGTCGGGCTCGGCGAAGTTGCCGTCACCGTCGGCGTCGGAGATGTCCTCGACGTCGTAGTCGGCCCACGGGAAGTCGGGCCGGGCCTTGGCCAGGGCCTCGATCGTGTCGATCGGCAGCTGCTGGGCGCCGAGCGGGTTGTCGGGGTGGCCCGACATGTCCTGCGGCGCGGCGCCGCAGGCCGCGGCTCCGTACCAGGCCTCGGAGTGCGGGACCTTGATCCAGCCGACCGCCTCGCCGGTGACGGAGTAGGCGCCCTTGGACATCTCCTCGTACATCTTCTTCAGCGTGTAGCCGGAGATGTCGATGCCGCGCTTGCCGTCGCGCGGGTCCTTCAGGTCGGTACGGACGCGCTCGGTGATGCCCTTGTCGGTGTAGAGCATCTTGTTGAAGTGCGTGGTGCTGAAGTCCTTGACCCAGAAGGTGTTGTTGTCCTTCGCCGGGAGCGTGGCCGGGTCGGGGATGCTGTTGTGCAGCGGGCCGTTGATGACCGTGCCCGGCGGCTCGACGACGCAGTCGTCGGGCGCGCCGCCGACCGCACGCTGGCGGTTGAAGCCGGAGAAGTCGTCGTTGGCCTGCTCGTCGAACTCGACGAGGATCGTGAGGAGCTTGGCCGTGCGTGCCTGCTTGGACTTCTTGAAGATCCACTCGGCGGGGTTGCGGCCGGTCCTGATGGCCTCGTTCTCGCGGGCGGCGAGGACGCGGCCGGCCGCGGGGTTGCCGCTGGTGAACTTGCGGTCGAACTTCTCGGCCCGGGTCATCTTCCTGGCCGTGTCGTTGACGAGCGTGGGTTCCTGCGGGGTCCGCTCCACGGCGGGAGGGGCGTAGTTGATGTAGTAGTCCGCGGCCGTCGGCTCGTAGTGCGCGACGGACTCCGCCTCCGCGGCGGGCACGGACAGGGCGGCGCCCAGGAGGGCCGCCACCGGTAAGGCTGCTAAAAGGCGCTTCGTGCTGTGCACCAGGAACCCTCTCTGCCCAGATGTATCCGGCAATTGGCCATGAATAGTGCAATGCCGGACGTTAGAGGGTGAGTAAAGACAGCGTAAAGCAAGTTGTTGAAACGTGATCAAACTACGACATACCGATCATCATGCTCACAGCGGCCGATCTGCCGGACGAGAACTCCGCTCCTCGCGGACGCGCACGTCAGGAGCGCCTTTCCTCCAGGCCGGGGCGGGGCGGCCGGCCACCGGCGATCTCCTGCGGTTCGCGAGGGTAGTGCAGGTCGAAGGCGGGCCGCTCGGAGCGGATGGGCGGCATGCTGGTGAAGTTGTGCCGGGGCGGCGGGCAGCTCGTCGCCCACTCCAGCGAGTTTCCGTAACCCCACGGATCGTCCACCCGGACCTTGGGCGCCCGCCGCGCGGTCTTGAAGACGTTGTAGAGGAACGGCAGCGTCGAGGCGCCCAGCAGGAACGCGCCCACCGACGAGACCTGGTTGAGGAAGGTGAAGCCGTCGGAGGCGCTGTAGTCGGCATAGCGGCGCGGCATGCCGAGCTGGCCCAGCCAGTGCTGGACGAGGAACGTGGTGTGGAAGCCGACGAACAACGTCCAGAAGTGCACCTTGCCGAGGCGGTCGTCGAGCATCCGTCCGGTCATCTTCGGCCACCAGAAGTAGAAGCCGGAGAACATCGCGAACACCACCGTGCCGAAGACGACGTAGTGGAAGTGGGCGACGACGAAGTAGGTGTCGCTGATGTGGAAGTCGAGCGGCGGCGAGGCCAGGATCACCCCGGTCAACCCGCCGAGCAGGAACGTCACCAGGAAGCCCACGGCGAACAGCATCGGCGACTCGAAGCTCAGATGGCCCCGCCACATGGTGCCGATCCAGTTGAAGAACTTCACCCCGGTCGGCACCGCGATGAGGAACGTCATGAACGAGAAGAACGGCAGCAGCACCTGCCCGGTCGCGAACATGTGGTGCGCCCACACCGTCATCGACAGTCCCGCGATCGCGATCGTGGCGCCCACCAGCCCCAGGTAGCCGAAGATCGGCTTGCGGCTGAAGACCGGGATGACCTCGGTGATGATCCCGAAGAACGGCAGCGCGATGATGTAGACCTCGGGATGGCCGAAGAACCAGAACAGGTGCTGCCAGATCAGCGGCCCGCCGTTCTCGGCCTGGAACACCTGCGTGCCGAGCTTGCGGTCGGCCTCCAGCACCAGCAGCGCGGCGGCCAGCACCGGGAACGCCATCAGCACCATGGTGCTCGTCAGCAGCACGTTCCAGGTGAAGATCGGCATCCGGAACATCGTCATGCCGGGCGCCCGCATGCCGATGATCGTGGTGATGAAGTTGACCGAGCCGAGGATCGTCCCGAGCCCCGACAGCGCGAGACCCATGACCCACAGGTCTCCACCGACCTGCGGCGAGTAGATCGACGACGACAGCGGCGTGTACGCGAACCACCCGAAGTCGGCCGCGCCGCCGGGCGTGAGGAGCCCGGCCACCACCATGAGCCCGCCGAACACGAACAGCCAGTACGACACCGCGTTCAGCCGCGGGAAGGCCACGTCCGGCGCGCCGATCTGCAGCGGCATGATCACGTTGGCGAACCCGGCGAACAGCGGGGTCGCGAACAGCAGCAGCATCAGCGTGCCGTGCACGGTGAACAGCTGGTTGTACTGCAGCTGGTTGACCAGCTGCATGCCGGGCTCGGCGAGCTCGGCCCGGATGACCATGGCCATGAGGCCGGCGACGAGGAAGAAGCCGAACGAGGTGATCAGGTAGAGGTGCCCGATGACCTTGTGGTCGGTGGTCGGCAACCAGGAGGCCAGGACCGTCCCCGTACGGCGGCGCCTGACCTGTTCCCTCGCGGTCTCGCGAACGGTCGTCACGGCTGCTCCCTCGCTGCGGAGTTGTGCTCGCCCCGGTCTACCCATGCCACGCCGGCCTGCGACGCGGCGGAAGTCGTTCTTTGACATCCACGGCGGACACTTTTGCCACCGTCCACATGGCGGATGGCCACCGGTTCACGGCCTGACATCTTCTATCCTGCAGACCGGACCGGACTCGGAGGAGAAGATCGTGACCGCTCAGCGTGACTACGCCGCCCTCGTCCAGCGTGGGCTCTCGCTCGACCTCACCAGGGGCAAGCCGTCGCCGCGCCAGCTCGACCTCTCCGACGACCTGCTGCGGCTGCCGTCGTCCCACCGGGCCGCCGACGGCAGCGACGCCCGCAACTACGGCGGCCTGCAGGGCCTGCCCGAGCTGCGCGAGCTGTTCGCGCCGCTGCTGCAGGTGCCCGCCGGCCAGCTCGTCGTGGGCGGCAACGCCAGCCTCGCCCTCATGCACGACACCGTGGTGCACGCCCTGCTGAGCCCGCTGCCGGGCGCCGAGCGCCGGTGGATCGAGGAGCCGCAGATCACGTTCCTGTGCCCGGTGCCCGGCTACGACCGGCATTTCACGATCTGCGAGCAGCTGGGCAT
Source organism: Nonomuraea maritima (assembly GCF_900100395.1). Lineage (GTDB taxonomy): Bacteria > Actinomycetota > Actinomycetes > Streptosporangiales > Streptosporangiaceae > Nonomuraea > Nonomuraea maritima. The sequence goes on from NZ_FNFB01000004.1 coordinate 325,520, forward strand.
CACGATGGTCGCCGTCCCGATGACCGCCGACGGCCCCGACATGGACGTCGTCGAGCGCCTGGTCGCCTCCGACGCGAGCGTCAAGGGCATGTGGTGCGTGCCGAAGTACAGCAACCCGACCGGCGTCGTCTACAGCGACGAGACGGTCCGCGGGCTGGCCGCCATGCCCACCGCGGCGCCCGACTTCCGCATCTTCTGGGACAACGCCTACGCCGTCCACCACCTCACCGACACCCCGGCCGAGCTGGCCGACGTGCTCGCGCTGAGCGCCGAGCACGGCAACCCCGACCGGGTGTTCGTGTACGCCTCCACCTCCAAGGTCACCTTCGCCGGCTCCGGGGTGTCGTTCTTCGGCTCCTCCCCCGCGAACGTCGAGTGGTTCCTGCGCAACACCGCCAAGCAGTCCATCGGCCCCGACAAGATCAACCAGCTGCGGCACGTCGAGTTCCTGCGCGACGCCGAGGGCGTGGCCGCCCACATGCGCCGGCACGCCGAGCTCATCGGGCCGAAGTTCGAGCTGGTCGACAAGGTGCTCACCGAGCGGCTCGGCGACCTGGTGAGCTGGACGAGCCCGAAGGGCGGCTACTTCATCAGCCTCGAGGTGCCGCACGCCGCCGAGGTGGTCGCCAAGGCCAAGGCGGCCGGCATCGCGCTGACCCCGGCGGGCGCGACCCACCCGTACGGCACCGACCCCGACGACCGGACGATCCGCATCGCCCCCACCTTCCCCGAGCTGGACGAGCTCGAGCAGGCGATCGAGGGCCTGGCCGTGTGCGTGAGGCTGGTGGCCGAGGAACACGCCTGATCGGCGGCGCCTGACCCGGTCAGCACGAGCCGCCGGTGCGGCGGCTCTGGTCCGGTCAGGAGGCGACGCCGGCGCGGTGGCCGGCGGTGCCCGGCCGGAAGCCGAAGAGGTATTCGCGCGTCTCGCTCGGGTGGAACGCGACGCCGACCCCCGGCTCGAAGGCCACGTTGTCGCGGGGGCAGTAGCGCAGCCGTTCCCACACGGCCAGCGCCTGCTCCCTGGCCGGGGCCTCGGCCGCGTCCCGTCTGCGGGCGCCGTGCGCGCCGAGCACGTTGATCAGGCCCACCAGCCAGAACAGGCCCGTCAGGCAGAACGGCGCGAGCAGCACCTCGCCCCAGTTGGGGTCCTGCCCCATCGCGATCACCAGCGAGACGACCAGGTGCACCAGTGCGGCGACGAGCAGCAGTACGTACCCCTGGTTCCTGGTCCAGGGCGTGTAGTGGCGGCTGGGGAACGACAGCCAGACCGCGAGCTGGGTGCGGCTCATCACGTGCCGGGACGCGCCGAGCGTCGCCGCCATCGGCAGGTCGGCGACCTCGCGCGCGCCGGGTAAGCGGACGCGTCCGATGGTGTAGGCGGTGCCGGCGGCGACCACGCCGGGCACCGCGATGACCTGGTCGGTCTGCGTACACACCGGGCAGCTGACATCCATTCGGGCAGTTTGGCGGTAACCCCTACGCTGTGCAAACCGTAGAGTGCATGGCGTGAGACCGATTGATTCCCTGGTGAACGCATTGTCCGCTGCGCGCGTCGTGACCGACCCCGACGTGATCGACTCCTACGCCCGCGACCGCACGTTCGTGGAGCCTGGCAAGCCGCTCGGTGTCGTGCTCGCCACCTCCCGTGACGACGTGGTGACCACGATGCGGTGGGCGAGCGAGCACCGTGTGCCGGTGGTGCCGCGCGGCTCCGGCACCGGGCTGGCCGGCGGGGCGGTCGCCGGCGACGGCTCGATCGTGCTGTCGCTGGCGAAGATGACCGCTATCAGGGAGATCTCCCCCGCCGACGAGATCGCCGTCGTCGAGCCCGGCGTCATCACCGCCGACCTCGACCGGGCCGCGCGGGAGCACGGTCTCATGTACGCGCCAGACCCGTCGTCGTACGAGATCTCCACGATCGGCGGCAACCTGGCCACCAACGCGGGCGGGCTGCGGTGCGTCAAGTACGGAGTGACCCGCGACTCCGCGCTCGGCCTCGAGGTGGTGCTGGCCGACGGCCGGGTGCTCGACACCGGCCGGCGCACGATGAAGGGCGTCACCGGATACGACCTGACCGGCCTGTTCGTCGGCTCGGAGGGCACCCTCGGCGTGATCACCTCGGCGACGGTACGGCTGCGCCGCGCGCCAACCGTGCCGCCCGCGACGTTCGCCGCCGAGTTCGGCTCGCTGCGCGACGCCGGGGCCGCGGTGGCGGCGATCATGGCCGCCGGCTGCCAGCCGTCCCTCATGGAGCTGCTCGACCGCACCACGCTGCAGGCCATCGACGACTGGCGCAACATCGGGCTGGAGAGCACGACCCAGGCCATGCTGATCGGCCAGTCGGATGCCTCCGACGGGCAGGCGGTGGCCGAGCGCATGCAGCGGATCTGCGAGGACAACGGCGCGTCGTTCGTGGCCGTGTCGTCCACCCCTGCCGAGGCCGAGGAGCTGATCGGGATCAGGCGGCTGGCGTACGGCGCCAAGGAGCGGCTGGGCGCGTGCCTGGTCGAGGACGTCTGCGTGCCCCGGTCGGCGCTCCCTGCCATGATCAGCGCGATCGAGGAGGCGGCGGCGCGGCACGACGTCCTGATCGGCACGGTGGCCCATGCCGGCGACGGCAACCTGCACCCCGTCTTCATCTTCGACCACGGCACCGTCGAGCCGCCCGCGAACGTGTGGGCCGCTGCCGACGAGGTGTTCACCACCGCGCTGCGGCTCGGCGGCACCCTCACCGGCGAGCACGGGGTGGGCACGCTGAAGCGGCGCTGGCTGGCGCTGGAGGCGGGACCGGTGGCGAGCGAGGTGCAGCGCGGCATCAAGGCGGTCTTCGACCCGCTCGACATCCTGAACCCGGGCAAGGCCATCTGATCCTCGGACCCGTACCTTGACCGTGCCGGGCCCTGTCCGGTGAACGGCCGCTCACCTGCTGCAGCGCGCGAGCCGTTTTGTGCGGAACGTGAAACTTCTCCTACGTCCGTCAGGCTTCACTGGTAGCGTTTTGCCTCATCTGTTAGGTGTGCAATGGGGGTCCGACGTGAATCAGCACCAGCCGTTGGCGGCGGACGACCCGCGGCGGCTGGGGGCGTACGAGCTCGTCACCCGGCTCGGCGAGGGCGGCCAGGGCGTTGTCTACCTGGGCAGGAGCGACTCCGGCGAGCAGGTGGCGGTCAAGCTGCTGCACCACGCCCTGGTGGCCGACGCCGACGCCCGCACCCGGTTCCTGCGCGAGGTCGCCGTGGCCCAGCGGGTGGCCCGGTTCTGCACCGCGCCCGTGCTGCACGCCGACCTCGACGGGAGCCGCCCGTACATCGTCAGCGAGTACGTCCCCGGCCCGTCGCTGCGGGAGCTCGTCATCAACGAGGGGCCGCGGCGGGGCGCGGCGCTCGACCGGCTGGCGATCAGCACGGCGACGGCGCTGGCGGCCATCCACCGCGCCGGCATCCTGCACCGCGACTTCAAGCCCGCCAACGTGCTGATGGGCCCTGAGGGGCCGGTCGTGATCGACTTCGGCATCGCCCGCGCGCTCGACTCCCCGGGCGCGACCGCCACGGGGATGGCCATGGGGACGCCGTCGTACCTGGCGCCCGAGCAGCTGAGCGGGGCCCCGGTCTCCGAGGCGGCCGACGTGTTCGCGTGGGGCGTCACGATGGTGTACGCCGCCACCGGCAAGCCCGCGTTCGGCGCCGACTCCATCCCCGTCGTGATGAACCGGATCCTCAACGAGGAGCCCAACCTCGGGGGCATGGAGGGCATGCTGGCGGACCTGGTGTCCCTCTGCCTGTCCAAGAACCCGGCGCAGCGCCCGACCGCCGACGGCCTCATCGCCCACCTCACCGGCCAGCCCACCCCGTACACCACGGGCGGCCTCCCCATGGCGGGTGGCCCGCAGGTCACCGGTGCGGGGGCGGCTCAGCCCCCCGCCCAGCACCCCGGCGCGCAGCACCCCGGCGCCCAGAACGCTCCCGCGCAGCACCACCCGGGCCCCGCGGGCCCGCCGCACGGCCAGCCGTGGCCGGCGGCGCCGCACGGCGGCCGGCCGCAGGGCGGGATGCCGCCGGGGCCCGCGTCCGGGCCGTTCGCGGCACAGCAGGGCGGCCCACAGAGCGGACCGCAGAGCGGACCGCAGAGCGGACCGATGAGCGGCCCGATGGGGTCTGCGGCCGGCCCGATGGGCGGCCCGCAGCGGCACGGCATGCCCGGCGGCCCGCAGGGCCTGCCGCCGCACGGCGCACCGCACAGCGGAGGTCGTCCCCGGCCCGCCGGGCACGGCGGCCCGCAGGACGCGGGACAGGCGCAGCGCACGCGGCTCGGCTCCGGCCACGACCCGGCGGGCGACGACGTGCCGCCCAGGCAGCGGCGGACGGTGACGCTCGCCCTGTCAGGGGCCGCCGCCGCGGCGCTGCTCGTGGTCGCGGGCGCCGTCGTCGTCCAGGCGAACAGCAAGGGCGGCGAGGTCCCGATCGTGGCCGTGGACAACGCGTCCGACGGTCCTTCCGGCGGGTCAGGCGGCGGACAGCCGGAGCCGCCCGCGACCCCCGCCCCCGACGTCTCCGACGCGGACGGCACCCCCACCCTCGAGATCGAGGTGCCGGACAAGAAGACGAGGAAGCCGACCGTCCCCGCGACGATCACCAGCACGCCCCGCCACCCGGTCGCCACCCGGTCGCGGACCGTCCCGACCCCGACGCGGACCCGCACGAAGAGCGTCGAGCCCACGGTGAAGCCGTCGACCACGGCGCCGACCAAGGCCCCCACCTCGAAACCGACCACGGCCAGGCCCACCCCGACCGTGAAGGTCACGCCCAAGCCGACGGCCACCGCCAGGCCCACGGCCACCTCGCAACCGGCGGAGCCCAACACGACCACGCCCACCAGCGTCTGCGGCTCGGGCTACAGCGTCCTCAACTCGCACGCGCTGGGCTCGGACGCCACCATCTATTTGCTGTACAACGCCGGCGCGGCGAAGAACTGCGTGGTGACGATCTCGCGGCTCGTGCACCCGTCCAAGGTGTCGATGAACGCGATCCTCCAGGTCCAGGGCGGCGCCAGCGCGAGCGACCCCGGCTCGTTCACCTCGTACGCGGGGCCGGTGTCGCTGTCCGCGGCGAAGAAGTGCGTGATCTGGGGCGGTTCGTGGGGCAGCCAGAGCTGGAAGTCCGGCTGGAGCCACTGCTCCTGACCGGCCCGTGCGGGCGCTCTGAGATCATCACCGGGTAGCGTGCTGTCCCCTCGCCGCGTCCGCCCGGAGGCGGGGGCTTTCTCGGAGGTGTCTGATGAGCCTGGTCCACAAGGAGCTGACGGCGGGCGTGGCGACCATCACGCTCGACTCGCCGCACAACCGCAACGCGCTGTCGGTACGCCTGGTCGCCGACCTGGCTGACCGGCTCGCCTGGGCGCTGGCCGAGCCGGAGGCCCGGGTGATCGTGCTGACGGCCACGGGCACGGTGTTCTGCTCCGGGGCCGACCTCAAGGAGCAGCGCGACGGGGCGCCCGTCACGGCCTCGCTCCCGGACGTCCTGCGGACGCTCTGGGAGAGCCGGAAGCCGGTCGTGTGCCGGCTCAACGGCACCGCGCGGGCGGGCGGCGTGGGGCTGGTGGCGGCGTGCGACTTCGCGATCGCGCCGCTGACGGCGTCGTTCGCCTTCACCGAGGTACGGCTCGGCGTCGTACCCGCGATGATCTCCGTGCCGGTGCTGCGGCGGGTGAACGCCCGTGCGGCGGCCGACTACTTCCTCACCGGTGAGGTGTTCGACGCCGCGCGGGCGGCCGAGATCGGCCTGCTGTCGCGGGCCGTGCCGCAGGACGAGCTCGACGCGACCGTCGCCCGTTACGCCGCGATGCTGATGAAGGGCGGCCCCGAAGCTCTGGCGATCACCAAGCGCCTGGTCAGGGAGGTGCCGCAGCTGTCGTTCCAGGAAGGGCTGCGGCGGATGACCGAGCTGTCGGCCGAACGGTTCACCTCGCCGGAGGGCCAGGAGGGCATCGCGGCGTTCAGGGAGAAGCGCGCGCCGTCGTGGGTGCCGCCGCAGGCGTGACCGGCGCGTGGTTGACCGGGTAGGCGGGCTCTCGTAAGGTCAGCCGACAGAACATCCTTCTGTCGAAGGGGCTGGTTCATGACCACCACCCATATCGACGTCGGCGCCATCGATTTCGACGCCCTCGGTGCGTGGATGGACGGCGAGGGGCTGCCCGCCGGGCCGATCACGTCCGCCGCGCCCGTCCTCGGCGGCACGCAGAACGTCATGGTGCGCTTCGAGCGCGGCGGCCGTCCGTACATCCTGCGCCGCCCTCCCCTGCACGCCCGCGCCAAGAGCAACGAGGTGCTGCGCCGTGAGGCGAGGGTGCTGGCGGCGCTGCGCGACACGTCCGTGCCGGCGCCCCGGCTGGTGGCCGCGCAGACCGCCGAGGAGCCGGTCTTCTACCTCATGGAGCCGGTCGACGGGTTCAACCCCTCGACGGGGTTGCCCGAGCCGCACGCGTCCGACCCGGCGATCAGGCACCGGATGGGGCTGGAGGCCGCGGCGGCGCTGGCCGAGCTGGGCCGGGTCGACCCGGCGGTGCTGCCGGGGTTCGGCCGTCCCGACGGCTTCCTGGAACGCCAGGTGCCGCGCTGGCTGAAGGAGCTCGACTCCTACGGCGAGCTGGACGGCTATCCGGGCCCCGACATCCCCGGGCTGGAGGAGACGGCCGGCTGGCTGTCCCGGCACGTGCCGAGGTCGTTCACGCCGGGGATCATGCACGGCGACTACCACTTCGGCAACCTGATGTTCGCCTGCGACGGCCCGCGGGTGGCCGCGATCGTCGACTGGGAGATGTCCACGATCGGCGATCCGCTGCTCGACCTCGGCTGGATGGTGGCCATGTGGCCCTCGGGCAACGCCCACGTGCCGGGGCTGGCGCAGCCGAAGGAGCTGGTCGCGTACTACGCGGCGCTGTCGGAGCGCGACCTGTCGGCCGTCGACTGGTACGCGGTCATGGCCTGCTTCAAGCTCGGCATCGTGCTGGAGGGCACGCACGCGCGCGCGTTCGCCGGCAAGGCCCCGAAGGACATCGGCGACCTGCTGCACGCGACCACATTGGGACTCTTCGATCGGGCGCGCGAGTTCATGGGGGGCGCCCTGGACTAAACACGACATATCAGGATTTTCAGCAACGATCACAAACCCGGGCTGAAGATATACAATTGCGCGCAATTGCATCTGGTTCGGGGAAGGATCGTCATGCGTTTGCGGTTCCTCGGCTCCACCTCGGAGGCGGGCGCCTGCCCCACCCTGTACGAGACCGACCGCGGCACCATCGTCGTGCAGGGCCTGCACGTGACGGACGCCGAGGCGCTCGCCGACCTGCGGGACGTGCTCGACGGCGAGGCCGCGGTCGAGGTGCCCCGCGAACTTCTCACCGAGATCGCCCGCCGCGTCCTGCCCGGCACGCCGCCCCCGGACGGCTCGAACACCGGTTGATCACGATCGAGGGTGAACGCTGGCCCGGTCGCCACCGGCAGGACTACTGTCTAGCCGCGTGACGTCGTTCCAGCAGGCGCGCATCGACCTCGGCCACAGATTGCGCCAGTTGCGCGAGGCCGCCCAGCTCTCGGGCAAGGACCTCGCCGAGCGGCTGCGATGGCAGCCGTCCAAGATCTCACGCCTGGAGAACGCCCGCCAGACGGCCACCGCCGACGACGTGACGGCGTGGGCGCGGGTCGTCGGCGCCGCGCCCGACACCGCCGACGACCTCGTACGGCGGGCCGTCTCGCTGCTCGACCGGCACGACGACTGGAAGCAGCGCCACCGCAGCGGCCTCGCCGCGATCCAGGAGGACATCCGCGACCTGGAGGCCCGCACGACGCTCTTCCGCGTCTTCGAGCCCGGCATCATCGTGGGCCTGCTGCAGACCACCGAGTACGCGCGTCACATCTTCCGCAAGGTCAAGCGCCTCTACAGCGCCGACGACGAGATCGACGCCGCGGTCCGCGTGCGCATGCAGCGCCAGGAGATCCTCTACGACCGGGCGCGGACGTTCCGGTTCGTCGTGGCCGAGAGCGCGCTGCGCACCCTCATGGCGCCGCCGGAGGTGATGCGGGGCCAGCTCGACCGGCTGCTCGCCGTCAGCACGCTGCCCAACGTCGACTTCGGCGTGCTGCCGTTCGACGCCGAGCTGCCGGCCAGCCCGATCCACGGCTTCTGGATCTACGACGACTCGATGGTCGGCCTGGCAACCATGACGAAAGACCTCAATCTGCGCGATTCGGACGACATTGCCTTCTACGCGCGCGCGTTCGACGACTTCGCAGAAGTGGCCAAGTTCGGCGAATCCGGACGGCAGGTCATTATGAGAATTCTTACCGATTTCCAGCAACGAAGCTCACATTAACCACAGCAATTGCTTGCCACCCCACGCAAGATCGTGCAATTCTGTCGCGAGACGTTGCGGAGGTGGCGATGATGCTTGATACCGCGGTCAGCCTCGAGCGGTTCGCTTGGCATGCGCGCCGTCACGCTGACCTGTCCATCCAGAGCCTGGCTCTGGCCAGCGACCCCGCCTATGTGGCGGTGCGCAACCGCTTCTCGACCACCCTGGCCGAGACCGTGACGTGCTCCGACGAGGGCGCGTTCATCACCTCGTGGGGCTACCGCCTCGGCACGACCGACGACGTCGAGTCGGCCGCCGCCCGCCTCGCCTTCCTGCTCGCGGCCCTGCCGGCGTGACACTTCACAGCTGATCGCCCGAGGCGCGGTGCGGAGTGCCGGGCAGCTCCATGGTGGCGACCGCCCCGCCGTCCGGCGCGTTCCTCAGACTCACGGTGCCGCCCGTCTCCGCCACGGCCTGAGCCACGATCGCCAGCCCCAGACCCGAGCCGGGCAGGCTGCGCGCCGAAGGCGAACGCCAGAACCGCTCGAACACGTGCGGCAGCTCCTCCTCGTCGAGCCCCGGGCCGTGGTCGCGCACGGTCAGCCGGCCGTGGCTGAGCCGCACCTCCACCTGCCCGCCGGGGCTGAACTTCGCGGCGTTGTCGATGAGGTTGAGCACCGCGCGTTCGAGAGAGGCCGCGCTGCCGACCACGTACCAGGGGCTGAGCGCGGTCGAGACCTCCGCGCCGCGCAGCCGGGCCCGCTCGACGGCCGCCGTGACCACCTCGTGGAAGCCCAGCTCGACGTGCGGCTCGTGGTCGCTGTCGCCTCTGGCGAGCTGGAGCAGGTCGGCGACCAGCGTCGACAGCTCGGCGAACTGCGCCTTCACGTTGACCAGCAACCGCTCCTTCGCGGCGGGGTCGAGGCTGCGGCCGGTCTGCTCGCTGCGCAGCAGCAGGTCGATGTTGGTCCGCAGGGTCGTGAGAGGCGTGCGCAACTCGTGCCCTGCGTCGGCGACGAGCTGCTTCTGCCGGTCGCGCGAGCCGGCGAGGGCACTGGTCATCGCGTTGAACGACGACGACAGCCGGGCGATCTCGTCGGTGCCGGTGACCGGGATGCGGGTGCCGAGGTCCTCGGTCTGCGCGATGTGCTCGACCGCCTCCGTGAGCCGCCCCACCGGACGCAGCGAGGCGCGCGAGATGACGAGGCCCGCGCACGCCGCTGCCAGCACGCCCATCACCGCGACGCCGCCGAGCGCCAGCATCGCGAGGTTCAGCGTCTGCTGGATGTGGCCGAGCGAACGCGCCTCCAGGACCGCCACGCCCTTGTCGAAGTTGATGGTCACCACCCGCACCCGTTTGCCGTTGCGCGTGACGCCGTAGCGGTAGATCGGGTCGTGCCACTCCTGGGTCGCGGACATGTCCGCGCGCGTCGGCACGATCGGCGGACCGATCGAGCACGTCGTGCCGTCGGCGTACAGCAGCGTCGCCATGCCGTCGAACATGCTCTCCGTGCCGTCCGGCGTGCACTCGCGCTTGAGGTAGTCCTTGTCGCCCTGGTCCTCCGACTCGTAGATGGTGTGGTCGAGCTGCCGGATGACCAGCGTGTCCACGATGAAGTACGACAGCACCGCACAGCCCGCGACGGCGATCGCCACCGCGGCCGTCACCAGCACGGTCAGGCGGGTGCGCAGGCTGCCGAGCCTCATTGACCGTCTCTCAGCACGTATCCCACGCCGCGCACGGTGTGGATCACCCGCGGCTCGCCCCCGGCCTCGGTCTTGCGGCGCAGGTACATGACGTAGACGTCGAGCGAGTTGGACGTCGGCTCGAAGTCGAAGCCCCACACCTCGCTGAGGATCTGGTCGCGCGTCAGCACCTGACGCGGGTGGGACAGGAAGAGCTCCATCAGCAGGTATTCGGTACGGGTCAGGTCGAGCCGCCGGTCGCCGCGGGTGACCTCGCGGGTCGCCTGGTCCATGCTCAGGTCGGCGTACGCCAGCGTGTCGCCCGGGCGGGCGCCGCCCGTGGCGCTGAGCGCGCCCCTGCGCAGCAGGGCCCGCACCCTGGCCAGCAGCTCGTCGAGCTCGAACGGCTTGACGAGATAGTCGTCGGCGCCGGCGTCGAGCCCCGACACCCGGTCGCCGACCGCGTCACGGGCCGTGAGCATGAGGACGGGGACGTTGTTGCCCGCCGAACGCAGCCTGCGGCAGGCGGTCAGCCCGTCGAGCCGCGGCATCATGACGTCGAGCAGCACCGCGTCGTAGCTCTCCGCGGCCAGCGCCTCCAGCGCCTGATGCCCGTCGGCGGCCGTCACGACCTTGTAGCCCTCGAACTCGAGGCTCGACTGCAACGCCTCACGCAGCGCGGGCTCGTCGTCCACCACCAGCAACCGTACGGCCTCACTCATGCCCCAACGTTAAGGGCTCATCATGAGAAGGCGATGAACGGGCCAAGGGTCAGGCGGGTGTTTCGTGTCCGTCCTCAGGGCGTCAGCAGGGCCATGGCGGCGTTGTGGCCGCCGATCCCGCTGACGCCGCCGCCGCGCCGGGCCCCCGCGCCGCACAGCAGGATGCGCTCGTGCTCGGTCTCCACGCCCCATCCGCCCGCGTCGGCGTACGGCCAGCTGAGGTCGGTGTGGAAGATGTGGCCGCCGGGCAGGCCGGCGTCCTGCTCCAGGTCGACGGGCGTCTTCACCTCGACGCACGGCGTGCCGTCGGCGGCGGTCAGCAGGCAGTCCTGGATGGGCTCGGCGAGAACGGCGTTCATGGAGGCGAAGGTGGCGTCCAGTGCCATCTTCCTCGCCTTCTCCGGATTTTTCCGGAAAAGGCGGGCGGGCATGTGGAGGCCGAACAGCGTCATCGTCTCCGCCTTCCCCCGCAGCTCCGGCCCGAGGATGGACGGGTCGGTCAGGGAGTGGCAGTAGACCTCGGCGGGCGGCAGGCCGGGGATCTCGCCGCGGGCCGCCTGCGCGTACGCGGTGGCGAGCTGGTCGCGTCCCTCGTTGATGTGGAACGTCCCGCTGAAGGCCGCCCGGGGGTCCACCGACGTGTCCTTCAACCGGGGCAGCCGGGAGAGCACCATGTTGACCTTGAGCTGCGCCCCCTCGGGCTCCTCCGGCGTACGGCCCATCACCCGGTCGAGCACGGCGGGCGGCAGGTTGACCAGCACGTGCCGGCCGTTCACGGTGTGCTCGCCGTCGTCCGTCCTGAAGGTCACCTCGCCCGACGGGGAGATGCCGACGATCTCGGCGCCCGTCCTGATCTCGGCTCCCGCGCTCCTGGCCGCCGCCTCGAGGGCGCCGGAGACCGCTCCCATGCCGCCGACCGGGACGTTCCACTCGCCGGTGCCGTTCCCGATCACGTGGTAGAGGAAGCAGCGGTTGGCCAGCAGGTCGGTGGCCGGGTCGGCGAACGTGCCGATCAGCGCGTCGGTGAGCACGACGCCGCGTACGGTGTCGTCGCCGAAGTACTGGTCGACCGTCTCGCCGATCGGCTGGGCGAACAGGTCGCGCCACGCCTCAGGACCGACGAGGCGCTCGATCTCGGCCTCCTGGCGCAGCGGGTGGAGCAGCGTCGGAGCCAGGGTCTCGGCCACCTGCGACACCATGTTGTAGAAGCGCTTCCACGCTCGCAGGTCGGCCTCGTCGCCGGTGACGCCACGGAACGACGCCGCGGTACGCAGCTCGTCCCCGTTGTCGACCAGCAGGCCGGTGTCGCCCTTGGGGGTGTAGGAGGCGTACCGGCGGCGGCGCAGCTCGAGGTCGAGGCCGAGGTCGCGGACGATCGCGCCGGGCAGCAGGCTGACCAGGTACGAGTAGCGCGACAGGCGCACGTCGACGCCGGGGAACGGCCTCGCCGAGATCGCCAGGCCGCCCACGTGGTCGTACCGCTCAAGGACGAGGACCCGCCGTCCCGCTTTCGCCAGGTAAGCGGCCGCGACCAATCCGTTGTGCCCGCCTCCGGCCACGACCACGTCGTACGTCATTCCCGCACCCTATGACCAGATCCCATGTCCCCGTCAACGCCTCACTCCTGAACAATTCCCCCACCAGCACCGAAGTACGCCAAAGACCCAAAGACGGGCAGCCACCGACAAACTCCCGCACCCGCCGTGAGTCAGGGGCGGGTGGCCACCGACAGGAGGGTTGCGGCGGGTGGGGTCAGGGGGCGGCCGCGGCGCCAGACCGCGCGGAGGTTGCGTACCAGGTTCACGCCCGCGAGCGGCACCTCCAGAAGCCGGCCCGTCGCCACCTCGGCCTCCACCGCGTACCGGCTGAGCACCGCCGGAGCCGCGCCCGCCTGGGCCGCGCCCTTCACCGCCGAGTTCGACCCCAGCTCCAGCAGCGGGCTGGCCTGGTACAGACCGGCGAAGGCCACGTCGAGCGTCTCCCGCGTGCCCGACCCCGGTTCGCGCACCACGAGCGGCGTCGCGGCCAGCTCGGCGCCCCGCAGCGCGGTACGCCGCCGCGTCCACGGGTGTCCCGGCGCGACCACCACGACGAGCCGGTCCGTCCCCACGACCCGGCTGTCGAGGCCGGCGGGCACGCTCGGCCCCTCGACGAACCCGAGCTCCACCTCGCCCGCCAGCACGCGGGCGGCCACGTCGGCGGAGTTGACCACGTCCAGGCCGACCGGCACGCCGGGCTGACGGTCCTGGAACTCGCCGAGCCAGCGCGGCACCAGGTACTCGGCGACCGTCATGCTCGCCGCCACCCGCAGGTGCGCGGCCGCCCCGTGGCGTACGGCCTCGGCCGCGCGCACCAGCTCCTCGGCGGCGGCCAGCACCTGCGCGGCCCACCCCGCCACCATCTTCCCCTCGGCGGTGAGTGTGGAGCCGCGCGGCGTGCGTTCGAGGAGGGGCAGCCCGAGGCGGCGTTCGAGCTGGGCCATCCGCTTGCTGGCGGAAGGTTGCGCGATGCCGGACGCCCGCGCCGCCTGTCCCAGACTGCCGAGCTCGCCCACGTCCACCAGCAGCCGCAGCGAGTCGAGGTCGGGCAGCGCGCTCATCGGCCGCCTCGACCGGCGAGGGTGGGGTGGAACCTCAACGAGCGTCCTCTCGGCGGGCGACCGGCGGTGACGCGGGACGGCCGACCGGCTACAGCTGGGCCCTTTCCCCGGGTAAGGGGAGGGCAAAGTCAGAGCCACAGGCTATGACCTCCCAGACAATGCGTGTCTACCGGGTGTTTCCGGCGCTCAGAAGACTGGGATCATGCTCCTGCGCCGCCCGTCCTCCCGTACCAGAAGCCTCGCGTCCGCCGCGGGCACCCTGTGGCCCGGCCTCTGCGCCGCGGCGGTGGCGGTGGTGGTCGCACTGCTGGTCAACCGGTACGTCCCCGCGGTGAGCGCGGCCGTCGTCGCGGTCGTGGCCGGGGCCGCGCTGGCGAGCCTGGCGCGCGTGCCTGAACGCTGGAGGCCGGGGCTCGCGTTCGTGTCGCGGCGGGTGCTCCGGGTCGCCGTGGCGTTGCTCGGCCTGCAGATCGCGATGCCGCAGCTGCTCGCCCTCGGCTGGCAGACGATCGCGATCGTGGTGGCCGCGACGGGGCTGACCTTCGCCGTGACCCCGGCGATCGGCCGCCGGCTCGGCCTGTCCCCCGGCACGTCGCTCCTCGTGGCGACGGGCGTGTCCGTCTGCGGCGCGGCGGCGATCGCCGCCATGCGCGAGAGCACCGACGTCGCCGACGACGAGGACGCGGCCGGAGCGCTCGGCGTCGTCGTCCTGTACGGCACCGCCTCGCTCGCCGTCGTCCCCCTTCTCGCCTCGCTCGCGGGGCTGACGTCCGCGCAGCTCGGCGTCTGGACGGGCGCCGCCGTGCACGAGGTCGCGCAGGTGGCGGCGATCGGCGCGGCCTCGGGGGTGCTGGCCGCCGCGGTGACGGTCAAGCTGGGCCGGGTCGTGCTGCTGGCCCCGATCGTCGCGCTCACCTCCTACCGGGGCCGCCGGCCGGGCGGGACGGGCAGCCGTCCGCCGATCCTGCCGCTGTTCGTGGGGGCGTTCCTCGCGATGGTCGCCCTGCGCGCCACCGGGTGGGTGCCCACGGCGGTGACGGACGCGGCGCCCGGTGTGACGAACGTGCTCATGGCCGCGGCCCTGTTCGGCCTCGGGACGGGCATCGACGTGCGGCGGCTGGCCAAGGGCGGCCGGGTGGTGCTGCTCGGCGGGATCGCCACGGCCATCATCGGGGCCACGTCGCTGGCCGGTGTGCTGCTCCTCGTGTGATCCTCGGGTGGACGGGCGCGCCAGGGCCCCGTACCCTGCGTCATTCGGAACAAAGTTCGCAAATACCTCTGTTCCGTCCAGGGATACGCCACCACGCAAGGAGCGTCACACTCACCATGCGCAGCAGTACCGACCTCGTTCTCCGGCCCTCCGACGAAGTAGCCGAGGCCCTGGCGAACGGCGCCCCCGTCGTGGCGCTGGAGTCCACGATCATCTCCCACGGGCTGCCGCAGCCGCGCAATCTCGAGGTGGCCAGGGAACTCGAAGGCGTCGTGCGGGCCGCGGGCGCGGTCCCTGCCACGATCGCCGTGCTGGACGGCGTGCCGCGGATCGGGCTGGACGAGGCCGAGCTGGAGCGCATCGCGACCGAGCCGGGGCTGCGCAAGCTGAGCCAGCGCGACCTGCCGGTGGCGGCGGCGGTGAAGGCGAGCGGGGCGACCACCGTGTCGGCCACGTCGTTCCTGGCCGCCCGCGCGGGCATCCGGGTCTTCGCCACCGGCGGGCTCGGCGGCGTGCACCGCGGCTGGACCGAGGACCAGGACGAGTCCGCCGACCTCGACACCCTCGCGCGCACCCGCATCACCGTGGTGTGCGCGGGCGTCAAGTCGATCCTCGACGTGCCGGCGACGCTGCAGCGCCTCGAGACCCGCGGCGTCAGCGTGGTCGGCTACCGTACCGACACCTTCCCCGGCTTCTACCTGACCTCCTCGGGCCTGCCGGTCGACTGGCGGATCGAGTCGCCGCAGGAGGCCGCGGCCGTCATGCGCGGCCAGGACGCGCTGGACGGCCCGCGGACCGCGCTCATCGTGGCCAACCCCGTCCCGGAAGATCTCCAGCTCGACCCGGAGCTGCACGACCGCGTCCTCGCGGAGGCGCTCGCGGCGGCCGAGCGCGAAGGCGTCAAGGGGCAGGCGATCACGCCGTTCCTGCTCGGCTACCTGGTGGACGCCACCGGCGGCGCCTCGCTGGAGGCCAACCTCGCCGCCGTGCGCGGCAACACGGCCCTCGCGGCCCGGATCGCCCTGGCGTGGTCCGGGTCGTGACCGGCGGCGGCGCCCTCGTGGTGGTGGGTGACGTCGTCACCGACATGGTGGCGCTGCACGGCTCGCCGGTCATGCCCGGCAGCGACGCGGCCGCCGAGATCGTGCTCCGCCCCGGCGGCTCCGGCGCGAACACCGCCGCCTGGGCGGCCCGCCTCGGCGCCGAGGTGCGCCTGCTGTCGCGGCTCGGCTACGACAGCAGCGAGTGGCATCTCGGCGAGCTGGTCAGGTCGGGCGTACACCCGCACGTCGCGGTGGACACCGACGAGCCGACGGCCGTGGTGATCGCGATGGTCGACAAGAGCGGCGAGCGCACGATGCTCACCCACCGCGGCGCCGGCGGCCTCATCTCGGAGGCCGACTGGGACCCGCGCGTGCTCGACGGCGCGGGTCTCCTCCACCTGTCGGGATACGTCCTGTTCGCCCCTCGCGGGCTGGAGCTCGCCCGGCGGGCGATGGCCGACGCGGCGGCGGCGGGCGTCCCGATCAGCGTGGACCCGTCATCGACGGGGCCGCTGCGCGAGTTCGGCGTCGAGCGCTTCCTCAGGGAGACCGCCCCGGCCGGCTTGATCATCCCGAACCTGGACGAGGCCCTGCTCCTCACTGGCGCCACCACGGCGGAGCGCGCCGCCGTGGTCCTCAGCGAGATGTACGGCACGGCCGTCGTCAAGATGGGGGCCGACGGCGCGCTGGCGGCGGTCGACGGCTCTGTGGTCGCGACGGCAGCGGGCCTGACCGCCGAGGTCGTAGACTCGACCGGGGCCGGCGACGCCTTCGCCGCCGGCTTCCTCACCGCGGCCCTGCAGGGTGCCGGCGAGGCTGCCGCTCTGGAGGCGGGCTGCCGTGCTGGTGCAGAATGTGTGGCCCAGGTGGGCGGCCGTCCACGATACGGTTTGGATCTGAACCGTCTTTACCCTATTCACACTGATTGATAGCTTGCCGCGTAGGCTGCACCATTAGCCACATGCGTTACGGGGAGCCCACGCGGCTCACTGGGGAGGATAAGGGTCCGCCGATGGAAGTCGAGTCATCGATCTGCCTGAGCGACCTGGTCCCTGCGTTGCGCTGGAGCCGCCCACAGCACGTGGCCGACGCTCTCGGCGACCCCCGTCTGCCGGCGGGCTGGTGGAGTTCCCTGGCGCTGTCGAAGGCCGTCGGCGCGGCCGGTCTCGACTGGTTGTGCGACCGCCTGGCCCACCTGGCCTTCTCCCAATGGGATCACCTCCCGCTGTGCGACCTGCTGCCCGCGCTGACGGTGCACCACATCGACCCCGCGCTGCCCGGCTGGCCCGACTCGACCCGTACGGCGGTCACCGGTCTGGGCGGCTGGCAGCGGCTGCGCCGCCTGTGCCCCGGTGACCTCACCACTCCGTCGGCGACGCCCGAGGTGGTGATGGGCGCGGTCTTCCGCGAGGTGCTCGGCCGCATCCCGGCGCAGCGCGAGGCCCCCGCGTCCGAACTGCCCGCCGCCGCTGCCGCGCCTTCCTCCACCCCATCAGGGACGGCGTCCCCGACACCAGGCTCCGCTTCCCCCCTTCCCGCAGGCCAGAGAAGCCAGGCCCCGGGCCCCCAGGCCCCGGCAGTTCCGGGCAGCCAGGTCCCCGCAGCCCCGGGCCCCCAGGTCCCGGCAGGTCCGGGAAGCCAAGTCCCCGGAGCGCTGGGGAGCCAGATACCCGCAACGCCGGGGAACCAAGTTCCCGCAGCGCCGGGGAGGCCGGTTACGGCCGCACAGGTGCCTCCGGTTCCCGCCGCGCCGGCGCCCGCTGTTCCCGCGCCCGCCGCGGCGCAGGCTTCCGAGGCAGGGCGTCCCGCCGAGCAGAACGGCGTGGCCGGCGACGGCGTGCCTCGCGGCACCGGCCCGTTCCCGGCGGCGGCGCCGGAGCCCCGGCCGCAGCCCCCCGTCGGCACCGAGAGCGGCTGGTTCGCCGCGCAGAGCGGGCCGTCCGCCCGCCCTGACCAGGGCGAGTCCCAGCGTCCTGCGTTCCCGCAGGAGGGTCAGCCCCGGCAACAGGGCGCCTTCCCGCCCGGACAGAACCCGCGCCAGACCGGTTCCTTCCCGGCCGTCAACGGCCAGCAGCGGCACACCGGCTCCTTCCCCGCCGTCGACCAACCGCGCCAGACGGGTTCCTTCCCGGCCGTGGACGGCCAGCCGCGCCAGACCGGTTCGTTCCCCGCAGTGGACGGCCAGCAGCGGCACACCGGCTCCTTCCCCGCCGTCGACCAGCCCCGCCAGACGGGGTCCTTTCCGGCGCAGGCGCCCGGCGGGAGTCTGCCCCAGCGTCCCGTCCCCGGGCAGTCCGGTCAGCCAGAACGCCTGCCGCAGCGTCCCACCGGCCAGCAGCCCGGACGCCAGGACGCGGGCTCCGACGGGCCGAGCACCGGCAACATCCCGCGCGTCCCGTCAGGCGGCCCCGGCACCGGCAACATCCCACGCATCCCGTCAGGCGGCCCCGGCACCGGCAACATCCCGCGCGTCCCGTCGGGCGGCCCGAGCACCGGGTCCATCCCGGCGGTCCCGTCCGAGACCGACCACGCGATGGTCCGGGTCGTGGACGGCCTGTTCCGCAGCCTGGACAAGCTGGAGCTGGCGGTGGCCGTCCACCGGCTGTTCGCCGAGGACCCGATCAGCCTCCGCACCCTCGCCCACAAACTGCTGGTCGAGCGGGACGCACTCTCGCAGGCCCAGCGCACCGCCGAGGAACGCGTCCTGCACTGGCTGCGCTCGTCCGAGTCGGCGCCCGTCACCGGCCACATGTTCCGCCTGACCGAATGGCTCGGAGCGGCGGCCACCGAGGAGCAGCTGGTCGGCGCCGACCCGGCCCACCCGGTGATGGTGCCCACGCTGCGCACGCCGCTGTGGCGCGTGCTGGTGACGCTCATGCCCGACCGCCGCCTCCAGGACGGCTGGCTCGTCGTGGGCGACCTGCACTCCCTTCAGGCACGCACCCGGCAGGTCATCGCCTCCGCCCCGGCCGACGCCGACATGGTCGAGCTGATGGCGGAGCTCGGCATCCGCGCACACTCGGCCAAGGCCTGGCTGGAGGCCCTGCCGCCGGAGAGCGCCGCGCCCGAGCGCGTGGCAGCGCAGACGGCCGCGGCCCAGCAGCCCCTGCCGCGCCGTACGCCGGGGGCCAACGGCCACCACCACCGCGGCGGCCAGCCCATCCCGCCGGCCCCGGCCGGGTCGATCGACCCGTCCGCCGCGCTGGCCGCGCTGTCGGCGCTGTCGGGCGGGCGTTCGCCGATGCTGAACGGCGGCCTCGCGGGCACTCCGTCCACGCCGCCGCCACCGCCGCCGAGCCCCTCGTCCGACCCGCGCAGGTGGCAGCGCATCGAGGTCACGCCCGAACATCTGCGGGGCGGCCCGGTGCCGGTCCCCGAGGGGTACGCCGCCCAGCTCGGCATGCGTCCCGGCACCCTGCTGTCGGTCACCGGCCCGGGCGACAACGCGATCGTCCTGGTCTGGCAGGGGCACCAGCCGGTCTTCGACTCGCTGCAGCCCGTGCTCATGCGCCTCAACGCCCGCCCGGGCGACCAGGTGTACGTCACCGTCGACGGCTACCGCCTCGAAGCCCAACTGACCGGCTGACCCCAGCCCCCCACCCCGCAGCCGGGCCTGTCGCCCGTCTCGGAGCTTGGCGAGGCAGCCGGCCGGGCGGCCGTCGTCAGGTGGCGCGGGTGAACAGGCCGAGGCGGTAGGCGGTCGCGGCGGCTTCGCCTCGGGTGGCGACACCGAGTTTGGCCAGGATGTTGGAGACGTGCACGCTCACCGTCTTGGCCGAGATGAACAGCCGGGCGGCGATCTCGCGGTTGCTGCGCCCGTCGGCGACCTCGCGCAGCACCTGGAGCTCACGGTTGGTCAGGCCGAGCGGCTGCCCGCCGCCCGGCTCGCCGGCCGCGCCGATCCCGGTCGCGCCGATGCCCGCCCGCCGTCCGAACCCGTCGAGCCGTTCCAGCATCGGCGCGGCGCCCAGGTCGGCCGCGAGCTCGCGGGCCCGCGTGAGCCGCTCCCCCGCTCCATGACGGTCACCGGCCGCGAGGGCCGCCTCGGCCGCGCCCTCCTGGCACTGCGCCTCCGCGTACGGCTGCCGCAGCGCAGCCCATGCCTCCGCCGCGACGTCCAACGCCTTGACCTGCCACGCGGCGGGGTCGGCGACCTCCTCGGGAGTGCCGGGGCCGATGAGCGCGGTGAACGTGAGCTCGTACGCCCGCTGCAGATCTCCGTCGGCGGCGAGCTCGCGCCGGACCTCCCGCACCCGCCGCAGCAGCGACGCGGCCTCCGGCCCGCCGGTCGCAGCCAGGCGGGCGCACATCACCAGCACCGGCCAGGCGTACCGCGCGTCGACGGTCGCGCGGGGATCGTCGAGGACGCGTTCCGCCGCCCGCACCGCCTCGGTCAGCAGCCCGCGGGCCGCCAGCAGCCGGACCTCTCTGCACAGGTAGGGGAACAGGTGCTGTTCGCGGGACGTCGCGCGGGAGACCACGCCGCGTGAGGACGCGAGCAGCGCCTCCGCCCGGTCGTACTGCCCGCGCGCGAGGGCGATGTCCGTCGCGAAACCCTCAAGGCTGGCCCGGTAGGGCGCGGGAGGCGCGAGGGAGACCGCCTGCTCGATCACCCGCAGCGCTTCGTCCCAGCGCCCGAGCGACACCAGCGGCTCGGCCAGGTTGATCGCGAGGAACGTGCCGGACGTGCGCGCCGATCCGTGGCGGGCGGCCTCCTCGATGCCCTCGCGGGCGACCTGCGCGGCCCGCTCGTGCCGGCCCGCGCCCTCGAGGGCGTCGGACTCGGCGATCGCGCACCGCATCAACGCGCTGTAGGCAGCACCGCGCTCGGCCGTGCGGCGCGCCTCGGCGTACACCTCCAGCTGTTGCAGCGTCGCGTAGGGCGAGCCGACGCACGCCAGGCTGATCAACGCGTGGGCCTCCACGCCGGCTTCGCCCACTTCGCGGGCGATCTCCATCGCGAGCCGGGCCGTGGCGAGTTTCTCCGGCATCTCCTCCGGCCTGTTGAGCATCCGTGCGAGCAGCTCCAGCACCTCGGCGCGGAGCTTCGGCCGGTCGGCGGGGGTGAGCTCGGCGGCTCTGCGCAGGTCGTCGACGTAACCGGGCCGGCCGAGGTCGTAGCCGGCCATACCGCGCAGCCTCAGCACCTTCGCCGCCCTGACCGGGTCGGCGTCGTGGTCGATCAGGGCGAGGGCGGCGCCGGCCAGGGCGACGCAACGTTCGTACTCGCCGGCGGAGTGCGCGACGACGGCGGTCCGGCGGAGCACGTCGATGCGGTCGGCCCCGATGCGCTCGGCGGCGTCGGGCACGAGGTCCCACAGCTCCAGCACTCTGGACAGCATCCTGAACTGCTCGCCGTACGCGGCCGACCGGCGGGCGGCGGCGGCCGCGCCCCAGGCGCTGACCAGCGCCCAGGTGGAGTCGTGGGCGCTGTGCCAGTGGTGGGCGAGCGCGATCGCGCCGCGCGGGGCGGGAAGGAGCGACAGGTCGCGTTCGAGTGCCTCGGCGTAGCGGGTGTGCAGGCGTGTGTGCTCGCCGGGCAGCAGGTCGTCGTGGACGGCCTCGCGGATGAGCGCGTGACGGAAGGAGTAACCCTCGCCGTCGACCACCAGCACGTTGCTTGCCACCGCCGGCCGCAACGCCCGGGCCAGGGCCTGCTCGTCGAGCCCGGCGACGGCGCTGAGCAGGCCGTGCTCGATGCGCTGACCGCCGACGCCGGCCACGCGCAGCAGCTCCTGGGTCTCGTCGGGGAGCCGTTCGACGCCGGCCAGCAGCAGGTCGCGCAGCGACTCGGGCAGCGCGTCGGCGCCGTCGGCCTCGCTCAGCAGCGCCTCGACGAACAGCGGGTTGCCCTCGCTGCGCGCGTAGATCAGGTCCATGTCGGCGGCGGACGGCGCACTCCGCAGGATGCTCTCGGCCAGCGCGACGGCCTCCGCACGGGTGAGCCGGTTCAGCGTGACCCTGCTGACCCACTCGACCCGGCCGAGCTCCGCGAGCAGCGGGCGCAGCGGATGGCTGCGGTGCAGCTCGTCGGTGCGGTAGGTCACCACGACAAGCAGCCGCGCGGCGGTGGGCTGGCAGCGGACCAGGAACGTCAGCAGATCGCGGGTGGACCGGTCGGCCCAGTGGGCGTCCTCCACCACGAGCACCACGGGACGCTCGTCGGCCAGCCGCTCCAGCAGGCCGAGAATCTGCTCGAACAGCCGGGCCCGAGCGTCGCCGCCGTCACTGTGGCCCTCGCCGCCGGACGCGTCGAACTCCGGCAGCAGCCGCCCGAGCGCCCGCGCGTCGCGGCCGGGCACGAGCCCGGCGACGCCGTCGCGGCCGAGCCTTCTGACGAGACCGCGCAGCACGGCGGTGAACGGCGCGAACGGCAGGCCCTCGGTGCCGAGCTCGAGGCACCCGCCGACCAGCACGAGCGCGTCATCCGCCCGCCCGGTGAACTCTTTGAGCAGCCGCGTCTTGCCGACCCCGGCCTCGCCGCCCACGAGCACGGTCGACGACGTTCCGGCGCGGGCTCTGCCGAGCGCGTCGCCGAGCACGGCGAGTTCCGTGTCACGCCCGACGAACAGGGGGCTCACAGCGTGGATCGTCACGCCAACAGCATGCCATCGGCCGCCGACACGAACGCCCCTGGCGTCCTAGCGCAGGACCTTGCGGTAGAAGGTGGCGGAGGCCTCGTAGCCGAGGGCGTGGTAGAACTCCGGCGCCCGGCGGGTCGCCATCGCCACGTAGCGGGCGTCGCGCGAGCGGGCCCAGCGTTCGAACTCCTCCAGCAGCGCCCGTCCCATGCCCTGGCGCCGGGAGCCTGACTGGACGAGGGCCTCCTCGACCCAGGCGACCGGGCCGTTGGCGAACAGCGTCAGGTGGACGAACCCCAGCAGGTAGCCGTGGACGCGCCCGCCCACGACGGCCGCGAGCAGCAGGGCGTCGTCGTCGGCGAGCAGAATGGGCAGCGCGGCGTCGAAGGCGTCGCGCTCGGGCCGGAACGTCAGGCCGAAGTCGCGGGCGAGCGCGAACACCGCGTCGGCGTCCGACTTCTCCGCCCTTCTGATGAGCAGATCATCACCCGTCATGATTGATGACACTAGATCGTCCCTAGTCGGAGACGCAAACCTCGCCCCGCATCACCGACAGCCGTCACTTATCGGCCGCGCCCCGCAGGAGGCGCGGCCAACAAGGGTCAGAGGTCGCCGAGGCCCAGTTGCCGGGCGATGAGCATGCGCTGCACCTCGCTCGTGCCCTCGCCGATCTCCAGGATCTTCGCGTCGCGGTAGAAGCGGCCGACGGGGAACTCGTTCATGAAGCCGTACCCGCCGAAGACCTGGGTGGCGTCGCGGGAGTTGTCCATGGCCGCGTTGGAGGAGACGAGCTTGGCGATGGCTGCCTCCTTCTTGAACGGCAGCCCGGCCAGCATGCGCTCGGCCGCGTGGTAGTAGGCCAGGCGGGCGGTGTGCACGCGGGCCTCCATGTCGGCGATCTTGAACTGGATGGCCTGGTAGTGGCCGATCGGGTGGCCGAACGCGCGGCGTTCCCTGACGTACTTCACGCACTCGTCGACGCAGCCCTGGGCCAGCCCCACGCTGAGGGCGGCGATCGCGATCCGGCCCTCATCGAGGATCTGCAGGAACTGGGCGTAGCCGCGGCCGCGCTCGCCGAGGAGGTTCGCGGCGGGCACCCGGCAGTCGGTGAAGGCGAGCTCGCGCGTGTCGGAGGCGTTCCAGCCGACCTTGGAGTACTTCTTCGAGACCGTGAACCCCGGCGTGCCGCTCGGGACGAGGATCGTGGAGATCTCCCGCTCGCCGGTGAGCGCGGCCACGCCGACGACGCCGGTGATGTCGGTGCCGGAGTTGGTGATGAACGCCTTCGTCCCGTTGATCACCCATTCGCCGCCGTCGAGCACCGCGGTGGTGCGCATGCCGCCCGGCACGTCGGAGCCGCCGCCCGGCTCGGTCAGGCCGAACGCGCCCAGCATCTCGCCCGAGGCCAGCTTCGGCAGCCAGGTTCTGCGCTGCTCCTCGGTGCCGAACCGGTGAACCGGCATGGCGCCCAGCGACACGCCCGCCTCCAGGGTGATCGCCACGCTGGAGTCGACCCGGGCCAGCTCCTCCAGCGCCAGGCACAGCGCGAAGTAGTCGCCGCCCATGCCGCCGTACTCCTCCGGGAACGGCAGCCCGAACAGGCCCATCGCGCCCATCTGGCGGACGATGTCGTAGGGGAACTCCTCGCGCTCGTAGTAGTCGCCGATCACGGGGGCGACGACGTCGCGGGCGAACGCCTCGACCGTCTTGCGCAACTCTGCGTACTCGTCCTTGAGCATGTCAGCCTTTCGACAGCGCCTGTACGACGCGGGATGGGCTGGGCCGGCCGAGCAGCTCCGCCAGCCAGACGCTGGTGGACACGAGCTTGCCCAGGTCGAGCCCGGTCTCGATGCCGAGTCCGCGCAGCATCCAGACCAGGTCTTCTGTGGCCAGGTTGCCGGTCGCGGATTCGGTGTACGGGCAGCCGCCGATGCCGCCCGTGGAGGCGTCGATGGTGGTGACGCCGGCCTGGAGCGCGGCGAGGGTGTTGCCGAGCGCCTGGCCATAGGTGTCGTGGAAGTGCACGGCGAGCCGCTCAGGCGAGCCGAACGCCTCGATCAGCGCGGTGACGTGTCCCGGTGTGCCCACGCCGATGGTGTCGCCGAGCGACAGCTGGTAGCAGCCGAGCCCGAGCAGGCGTTCGCCGACCTCGACGACCTGCGCGACCGGGGTGGGCCCCTCCCACGGGTCGCCGAAGCACATCGACACGTAGGCGCGCACCCTGACCCCGTTCTCGAGGGCCCTGGCGACGACCGGCTCGAACATGTCGAACTGGCTCTCCAGGCCGCGGTTGAGGTTCTTGGCGGCGAACGTCTCGGTGGCGCTGGCGAAGATCGCGATCTCGTCGACGCCCTGGGCGAGCGCCCGGTCGAGGCCGCGCTCGTTCGGCACCAGGACGGGATAGCGGACGCCCGGCCGCCTGCGCAGCCCGGTGAGCAGTTCCTCGGCGTCGGCGAGCTGCGGCACCCACCTGGGGTGGACGAAGCTGGTCGCCTCGATGACCTTGTGTCCCGCGTCGGCCAGCCGGCCGATGAACTCGGCCTTGACCTCGACCGGCACGACCGCGGACTCGTTCTGCAGCCCGTCGCGCGGCCCGACCTCGTAGATCGTGACCTGTCGCGGCAGCCCCTGCATCCGGTACGGCATCACATCTCCTCGGCGGTGACCACGGCGAGCACGGCGTCCATGTCGACCGGACGGCCGGGCTGGGCGGGCAGTTCGGACAGCACGCCGTCGCACGGGGCGGTGACCGTGTGCTCCATCTTCATGGCCTCGACGACGACCAGCGGTTGTCCGGCGTTCACCCGGTCGCCGACCTGCGCCTTGACCACCATGACGGTGCCCGGCATGGGGCTCCTGACCACGCCGTCGCCCGCGCCCGCCGCGCCGGCGCGGTCGCCTGGGTCGCCGATCAGGTGCCGGGTGAACGACCACGCCTCGCCGTCGCGGCCGAGCCAGAGCGTGTCGCCCTGGCGTACGTGCAGGTAGTGCTGAGTACGGTCGGCGAGCGTGACGGCGAGGCCTGAGCCGTCGCGGCGGACGTGCGCCGGGACCGCCTGCCCGTCGAGCCGGACCTCGGCCGACTCCTCGGGCAGCCCGCGCACCTCCACCGCGTGGACGCCGGCGCGCGACTCCAGCCGCCACGTGGTCCACGCCCGCCCGCCGACCCGCCAGCCGTCGGTGACCTGCCAGGGGTCGTCCCCCTGCGGCAGGGTGTGGACGACGAGCGCCGCGGCGGCGAGCACGTCGTCCGGCGGCGCCGCGTCGGCGGGCACCAGCTCGGGCAGGACGCGCTCCACCAGGCCGGTGTCGAGCTCACCCGCCGCGACGGCCGGGTGCGTGACCAGGGCGCGCAGGAACGGGATGTTGGTGACCACGCCGAGCACGGCCGTGCGGGCGAGCGCCCGGTCGAGCGCGCGCAGCGCGGCGGCCCGGTCGGGACCCCAGGCGACGACCTTGGACAGCATCGGGTCGAACTCGCTGCCCACGACCCCGCCCTCGACCAGCCCTGAGTCGACCCGCACGGATCCGGGCTCGCGGAGCAGCAGGACCCGACCGCCGGTGGGCAGGAAGCCGCGGGCCGGGTCCTCGGCGTACACGCGGGCCTCGACCGCGTGGCCGTCGAGGCGGACGTCGTCCTGGGTGAACGGCAGCGGCTCGCCGGCCGCTACCCGCAGCTGCAGCTCCACCAGGTCGAGCCCGGTCACCAGCTCGGTGACGGGGTGCTCGACCTGCAGGCGCGTGTTCATCTCCATGAAGTGGTAGGCGCCGGTCGAGCCGTCGACGATGAACTCGACGGTTCCCGCTCCCACGTAACCGACGGCTCGGGCGGCCTCCACCGCCGCCGCGCCCATGGCGGCGCGCGTCTCCGGCGTGAGGAACGGCGAGGGCGCCTCCTCGACGATCTTCTGATGCCGGCGCTGCAGGCTGCACTCGCGCTCGCCCAGGTGGACGACGTTGCCGTGGCCGTCGGCGAGTACCTGGATCTCGATGTGCCGGGGGCTCTCGACGTAGCGCTCGATCAGCAGCGTGCCGTCGCCGAAGGCGGCGCGCGCCGTGCGCCGGGCCGACTCCAGCGCGTCGGGCAGCTCGGCGGCCGACCGTACGAGCATCATGCCCTTGCCCCCGCCCCCGGCGGACGGCTTGATGAGCGCGGGGAAGTCGCGCCATTCCTCCAGCGCGTCGGCGGGCTCGGCCCCGCCGGGCACCACCGGGACACCGGCGGCCGACACCGTGGCCTTGGCCCTGATCTTGTCGCCCATCGCGTCGATCGCCTCGGGCGGCGGCCCGGCGAACACGAGCCCCGCCTGCGCGCAGCGCCGCGCGAAGGCGGCGTTCTCGGCGAGGAACCCGTAGCCGGGGTGGACGGCCTGCGCCCCCGTCTCCAGCGCCGCCGCCACGACGGCCTCGATGTCGAGGTAACCCGGGATCTGGACGGCGAGGTCGGCGTCACGCACGTGCCTGGCGCCGGCGTCGGACGGCGTGTGCACGGCCACCGACTCGACGCCGAGCGCGCGGAGGGTGCGGGCGATCCGTACGGCGATCTCGCCCCTGTTGGCGATGAGGACACGGTCGAACAGCATGCGTCACATCCGGAAGACGCCGTAACCGGCGGGTTCGAGCGGGGCGTTGGCCGCCGCGGACAGCGCCAGGCCGAGGACGGTGCGGGTGTCGACCGGGTCGATCACGCCGTCGTCCCACAGCCTGGCCGTGGAGTAGTACGGGTTGCCCTGGTGCTCGTACTGGGCCCTGATCGCGTCGGCGTCGGCGGTGCCGACGGTGGTGAGGACGTTGGCGGCCTGTTCGCCACCCATGACCGAGATGCGGGCGTTCGGCCACATCCACAGGAAGCGGGGAGCGTACGCCCGCCCGGCCATGGCGTAGTTGCCCGCCCCGAACGACCCGCCGATCACGACGGTGAACTTGGGCACGCGGGCGCACGAGACGGCCGTGACCATCTTGGCGCCGTGCTTGGCGATGCCGCCCGCCTCGTACGCCTTGCCGACCATGAAGCCGCTGATGTTCTGCAGGAAGACGAGCGGGATACGGCGCTGGTCGCACAGCTCGATGAAGTGGGCGCCCTTCAGTGCCGACTCGGCGAACAGGATGCCGTTGTTGGCGATGACGCCGACCGGGTGGCCGTGGATGTGGGCGAAGCCGGTGACGAGCGTGGAGCCGTACTCGGCCTTGAACTCGAGGAAGCGGGAGCCGTCGACGATGCGTGCGATGACCTCGTGGACGTCGTACGGCCGGCGGGTGTCGGCGGGGATGACGCCGTACAGGTCGCGGGGGTCGTGACGGGGCGGCTCCGGCGCGATCGTGTCCCAGGGGCGGGGCGCGCGCGGGGCGAGGGTGGAGACGATGTCGCGGACGATGGCCAGGGCGTGGGCGTCGTCCTCCGCGAGGTGGTCGGTGACGCCGCTGACCCTGGCGTGCAGTTCGCCGCCGCCGAGCTCCTCGGCGGTGACCTCTTCACCGGTGGCGGCCTTCACCAGAGGCGGACCGCCCAGGAAGATCGTGCCCTGGCCGCGTACGATGACGGCCTCGTCGCTCATCGCGGGCACGTACGCGCCGCCCGCGGTGCACGAGCCGAGCACGGCGGCGATCTGCGGGATGCCACGCGCCGACATCGTGGCCTGGTTGTAGAAGATGCGGCCGAAGTGGTCGCGGTCGGGGAAGACCTCGTCCTGCTTGGGCAGGAACGCTCCCCCGGAGTCGACGAGGTAGACGCAGGGCAGGTGGTTGTGCAGGGCCACCTCCTGCGCGCGCAGGTGCTTCTTGACGGTCATCGGGTAGTACGTGCCGCCCTTGACGGTGGCGTCGTTGGCCACGACGACGCACTCACGCCCGGAGATCCGGCCGACCCCGGTGATGATGCCGGCGGCCGGGGCCTGCTCGTCGTAGAGGCCGTTCGCGGCCAGCGGCGACAGCTCGAGGAAGCGGGAGCCGGGGTCGAGCAGGCCGTCGACGCGGTCGCGCGGCAGCAGCTTGCCGCGCTCGACGTGCCGCTGCCGCGACCGTTCCGGCCCGCCGAGTGCCGTGGCCGCGAGGCGTTCGGCCAGCTCGGCGGCGAGCCGCTCGTTGAGTTCGGCGTTGCGCTTGTGCGCCGCGCCGCCCGGATCGGCGGCCGACCTCAGCACCGGCCAGTCGCTGCTCATGCGTCCCCTCTCATGGCACGGATGTTAGTCATCATTAACATGAATCGTCTAGTATGTGCCCGTGACCACCGCCTCCGCCTCACCTACCCGCAAACGACCCAACAGGCGCGCGGAGATCCTGGAGGCGGCCGCCCGGCTGTTCGCGGTGCGCGGCTTCCACGGCGTCTCGATCGAGGACATCGGCGCCGCGGTCGGCGTCTCGGGCCCGGCCATCTACCGCCACTTCAGCGGCAAGGACGCGCTGCTGTCGGAGATGCTGCTCGACATCAGCTCGCGGCTGCGCGAGTCGGCCGTCGCGGTCGTCACCTCCGCCTCCGGGCCGGCCGAGGCGCTGGACGCGCTGCTGGCCGCGCAGATCGCGTTCGCGCTGGAGCAGCCGGCGCTGATCACCGTGCACGACCGGGAGCTGGGCAACGTGCCCGAGCGGGAGCGGCGGCAGATCAGGCGGCTGCAGCGGCTCTACGTCGAGGAGTGGGTGACCGTGCTGGCCGAGCTCCACCCGGCGTGCCCGGCGGCCCGGCTGCGGGCGGCCACGCACGCGGTGTTCGGACTGCTCAACTCGACGCCGCACAGCGCGGGCGAGCTGCCCGACCAGGACATGCGGCCGCTGCTGCACGCCATGGCCCGCGCCGCCGTCGCCGCCGCTGTTAACGGTTATTAACGTTCTGCACGGTGCGGGGCCCGGACGGCATCCCGCCCGGGCCCCGTTTCAGCGCCTGTGATCAGCGCCTGGTTCAGTGCCTGGTTCAGCGCCTGGTTCAGCGGCGCACGCGCACGTAGTCGGTACGGCTGTCGTCGCCGCGGGTTCGCGCGTCACCCGCGAACGCGAACTTCCAGTGGCCCGAGGACCACGCCCTGGTCGTCGTGGTGAGCCGGCCGCCGCCGTTCGACCAGACCCACTTCACGTGCTGCCACTTCGTGCCGCCCAGCGGCTTGAACAGCAGCGCGACCTTCCCGCGGTGTCCGCGCCACCAGCCGTCGGAGCCGGCCTGCAGCAGGCCCGTCATGGTCAGGGACCGGCCGCGCCTGACCGGCTCAGGACGGGCGTCGAACGCGACCAGCCGGGACTCGGCCCGCGCCGGGTCGACGCGCACCCGGTCGGCGGCGCTGACCGAGCCGTCGACGCCGCGTCCTCCCTGGTAGTCGGCGCGCCACCAGCCGGACACCCGGGCCTGCGCCAAGGCCCGGAAGCGGCCGTCGCGACCGGTCACGACGTCGGTGACGTGCTCCCAGCGCCGTGACCCGTCGGCCTTGAACTCGATGCTCACGCGCCGGCCGGGAACGCCGCCGCGCCGCTCGACCAGCAGCGCGCCGGTGAAGGTGAGCCGGTCGCCCCGCTCCACCCGCTGCGGCCGGGCGTCGAACCCGACGATCCGGCTGTCGAGGTCGCGGCGGACGTCCACGCGGTCGGCGTCGGCGACGGCGGCCCGCGCGGTGGCGGTGGCCGCGAACTCGGCGCGCCACCAGCCGGTGGCCTCCGCGCGCACGCGGGTGCGGAACCAGCCGCCGCGGCCGGTGGTCACCTTGGCGACCTCGCGGTAGGCGTCGGTGCCGCGCTCACGGAAGGTGATCGCGACGGTCTGTCCTGCGTAGCCCTCGCGGTCGGCCACGAGCCGGCCCGACAGCCGGACGGTGTCGCCGCGCTCGACGGAGTCGGGGCTCGCGTCGAAGTCGGGGAAGGCGGTGGTGAGCGCCCGTACGACGTCGAACGAGCCGCTGGTGGACGCCGGGCCGGTGGCCGCGACGACGGTGTGCCGGCCCACCGCGGCGGGGCCGAACGCCTTGGTGCCCGTCCACTTCAGGCCGCCGCCCGCCGGCGTGGACGTGACCGGCACGGTGGCGCCGTCGACCTTGAGCGAAGCCGTGGCGGCGTTCCTCGTGGTGAAGGTGAACGTGACGGGCACGTCGGCGTCGAAGACGACCACCGGCGCGGCGGGAGCGAGGGTGACCGGGGTGATGGTGGGAGCGGAGGCCGCCGTCGCAGAAGCCGTCGCGGGGGGCGAGGCCAGAGCGAGCGTCCCGGCGCCGAGGACGACGGCGAGGGCGGCCACACGGATGCGTTGTAACATGCGGGTTCCTTTCTGGAGACCCAGTGGTCCAACGCGGCTTGAGGGTGCCACGCGTGTCCCTCAGTAGACGGTCACGCGGTCGGTAAGGTTGAGAAATCTGACGAACGGTTATAGGTCGTCCTCATGCCGTCGCAAACATCTCCTCCCGGTCCAGCAGACGTCGGGCTCGATGACGGACATAATCAAGGGTGTGGCGCGCGACACTGTTGAGACACATTTCACCGAGGCGATCGCGAATCTGAAGGCGGGCCCCGCACGAGATCCGGGCGAACCGGTCCGCGAGGGCACGACGCTGACCGGTGAGCGGTGCAGGACGCTGTTCCGCCGACAGCTCGACAGCCGCCTCCTCGACATCGCGGCCCGCTGGCTGCGCGAGAAGGACGAGGGCTTCTACACGATCGGCTCGGCCGGCCACGAGGGCAACGCCGCCGTGGCCGCCGCCCTGCGGCCCACCGACCCCGCCCTGCTCCACTACCGCTCAGGGGCCTTCTACCTGACCCGGTCCGAGCAGGCCGGGCGGCTGCCCGAGCAGGGCATCCGCGACGTGCTGCTGGGCCTGACGACGGCGGCCGACGACCCGATCGCGGGCGGCCGGCACAAGGTCTTCGGCCATCCCGACCTGGCGGTCATCCCGCAGACGTCCACGATCGCGAGCCACCTGCCGAGGGCGGTGGGCGTCGCGTTCGCCGTCGAGCGGGCGCGGGCGCTCGACGTCCAGACGAAGTGGCCGGCGGACGCGGTCGTGGTGTGCAGCTTCGGCGACGCCTCCACCAACCACGCGAGCGCCCTGTCCGGCTTCAACACCGCGGCCTACGCCACCTACCAGGGGCAGTCGATGCCGCTGCTGTTCGTGTGCGAGGACAACGGCATCGGCATCAGCGTCCGCACCCCGAAGGGGTGGGTCGAGGCCGCGGCGCGGCGTCCGGGCATCGAGTACTTCTCCGCCGACGGCGGCGACCTGGCCGAGGCGTACGACGTCGCGGTGCGGGCCGCCGAGCACGTGCGCGAGCACCGCTCCCCCGCCTTCCTCCACCTGTCCACGGTGCGGCTCATGGGGCACGCCGGGTCCGACGTCGAGCTGGCGTACCGCACCCAGCGCGAGATCCGCGCCGACATCGAGCGCGACCCGCTGCTGCGTACGGCGAAGCTGCTCGTCGAGGCCGGGCTGGAGAACCCCGAAAACCTCCTCACGATGTACGAGTCGGCCCGCGAGCACGTCCTGCGGGTGGCCCAGGAGACCTCGCGCCGGCCGCGCCTCGGCTCGGCCAAGGAGGTCATGGCGCCGATCGCGCCACGCAACCCCGAGCTCATCGCGAAGATCAGCCCGATGGCGGCCTCCGCGCAGGTCAGAGAGCGGGCGTTCGCCGGCACGCTGCCCGAGAACGACAAGCCCATGACGCTCTCGCAGGCCATCAACCGCACCCTCGCCGACGCGCTCGCCGTCTACCCCGAGATGACCGTCTTCGGCGAGGACGTCGCCAAGAAGGGCGGCGTCTACGGCGTGACGCGGGGGCTGCAGAAGCGCTTCGGCCCAGGCCGGGTGTTCGACACGCTGCTCGACGAGCAGGCCGTCTTCGGGCTCGCGCTCGGCGCGGGCGTGTCGGGCATGCTGCCGGTGCCCGAGATCCAGTACCTCGCGTACGTGCACAACGCGCTCGACCAGATCCGCGGCGAGGCTGCGACGCTGTCGTTCTTCTCGCAGGGCGCCTACACCAACCCGATGGTCGTGCGGGTGGCCGGATACTCCTACCAGAAGGGGTTCGGCGGCCACTTCCACAACGACAACTCGGTGACGGCGCTGCGCGACATCCCGGGGGTGGTGATCGCCTCCCCGGCGCGTCCCGACGACGCGTCGGCGATGCTGCGCACGTGCCTGGCCGCCGCCCGTACGTCGGGGGCGGTGTGCGTGTTCATGGAGCCGATCGCGCTCTACAACACGCGCGACCTGTTCGAGGAGGGCGACGGCGGCTGGCTGGCCCCGTACGCGCCGCCCGGGCGCTGGTCGGAGACGCATGTGCCCATCGGGCGGGCGCGCTCCTACGGCGACGGGCGCGACCTGACGATCGTGACGTTCGGCAACGGGGTGCGGATGAGCCTGCGGGCCGCGGTGCGACTGACCCAGGAGGGGTACGGCTGCCGGGTGCTCGATCTGCGCTGGCTGGCGCCGCTGCCGATCGAGGACCTGCTGCGGGCCGCCGAGCTGACCGGCAGCGTGCTCATCGCCGACGAGACCCGCCGCACCGGCGGCGTCTCGGAGGGCGTCATGACGGAGCTGATCGACGCCGGGTTCACCGGGAGGATCGCGCGGGTGACCTCGTGCGACAGCTTCGTCCCGCTCGGCGCGGCGGCCGACCACGTGCTGCTGACGGAGGACGAGATCGAGCAGGCGGCCCGCAAGCTGCTCGGCTGACCTCTTACAGCGGGTTCATCAGGTAACCGCCGAACGCCACGGACGCCAGCGACACCAGCAGGAAGAACGACACGTAGAAGCCGCCCGGCAGGAACGTCAGCCGGGCGAGCTGGTCGGCGTCGGAGTCACGGGCCTGCCTCCGGCGCCGCTTGCGCTGCAGCTCGATGATCGGCCGGATGCCGCCGAACAGCAGGAACCACGCCGCCACCATGGCGACGACCTGCTGCGCCTCGGCGGGCGCGTACATGCTCAGGGCGAACACCGCGCCGCCCGTGACGAGCAGGATGAGCGCGCCGTAGAGGTTGCGGATCAGCAGCAGCATGCAGACCAGGAACAGCAGCACCGTCCAGATCAGCAGCGTGATGCGGCCCTGCTCGGTCAGCCAGGCGGCGGCCAGCCCGAGCAGCGGCGGCGCCAGGTAGCCGGCCATCGCCGTCAGCACCATTCCTGGCCCGGTGGGCCTGCCTCTGGTCAGCGTCACGCCGGAGGTGTCGGAGTGGAGCCGGATGCCTTCGAGCTTGCGGCGGGTGAGCAGCGCCATGAGCGCGTGGCCGCCCTCGTGGGCGATCGTGATCAACCCCCTGGAGATCTGCCAGGGCATGCGGAAGCCGACGATCACGAGTGCGGCCAGCGCCGAGACCGCGACGACCCAGGGGTCGGGATCGGGCTGGACCTCGATCAGGTGGGCCAAGAGCTTGTCCATCGAGGAGAAACACTATCCAGGTAAAGTCTTTCCCGTGGCCTCGGAACAGCTTTCTGACGCGGGGGTGCCAGGCTGGTGGCGGGCGCTCGGCCTGCCAGGGCTGATCGACCTGCACGTCCACTTCCTTCCCGAACGCATGGAACGCCGGGTCTGGCATCACTTCCACCACGGTGGCCCGCTCATGGGTGAGGGGTGGCCGATCACGTACGAGTGGCCGGTCGAGCGGCGGGTGGCGCGGCTGCGCGAGCTGGGGGTGCGGACCTTCCCCGCGCTGGCGTACGCCCATCGGCCCGGTATGGCGGCCGACCTCAACGAGTGGACGCTCGGCTTCGCCCGGCGCACGCCGGGCTGCCTGCCGTCGGCGACCTTCTATCCCGAGCCGGAGGCCGGCAAGTACGTCCGGGCCGCGCTCGACGACGGCGCCAAGATCTTCAAGGTGCACCTGCAGGTGGGCGACTTCGACCCCCGTGTGCCCGAGCTCGGCGAGGTCTGGGGGCTGCTGGCCGAGGCGGGGGTGCCGGTGGTCGTGCACGCCAGCTCGGTGCCGGTGCCCGGGGGCTACGTCGGCGAGGAGCCGATCAGCGGGGTGCTGCGGCGGCATCCGCGGCTGCGGGTGGTGATCGCGCATCTCGGGATGCCGGAGTACGACCCGTTCTTCGAGCTGGCCGCGCGCTACGAGCGGGTCGCGCTCGACACCACGATGGCGTTCACCGACTTCTCCGAGCGCGGCATGCCGTTCCCCGACCGGTTGCGGCCCGCGCTGCTCGACCTCGGTCTCGCGGGGAAGGTGGTGCTCGGCAGCGACTTCCCGACCATCCCGTACCCGTACGCCCACCAGCTGGAAGCGCTGGACCGGCTCGACCTCGGCGACGCCTGGTTGAGGGCCGTCTGCTGGACCAATGGTGCGGCCATGGTCTGATGGAGGGGTGAACGACCGGCATGTTGCGCTCATCGGCGCTTTGTTCGACGCTCTCGGTCACGGTGATCTCGCGACCGTCGAGCGTTGCTACCACCCTGAGGTCAGTTTCGGCGACCCCATCTTCCAGGAGGTCGAGGGGCGTGACAGGGTGATGAGAATGTGGCGGGTCCAACTCCGCATGCGTACCGACCTGAATCTCGCCTACCGTGACGTCTGGGCCGACGACCATTCCGGCACCGCCCGCTGGTCGGTCGACTACGTGGTGGCCGGCACCGGGCGCAGGGTCGCCGACCGGATCGAGACGTTGTTCAGGTTCGAGGACGGCCTCATCGTGCGCCACCACGACGACTTCGACTTCCGGCGATGGTCGAAGATGGCTCTGGGCAAACCGCACGGGTTGCTGTTCGGGTGGACGCCGTCCTGGCGCCAGTACATCAGGGACCGTGCGGCGCGCCAGCTCGAGGAGTTGCAGCCTTCGTAGTCGATCAGGAGGGCCGATGGCCAGGGTCAGAGGGTTCAGGCGCAACGGCGCGGTACGCGAGGAGGCGCCCGAGCACTCGATGGACCCCCGGGCGACGGAGGAGCCGTCCGACCGGCCCACGATGATCGACAACGCGATCTACCGCGACGGCGCGCGGATCGACAGTCCCGGTTCGCTCGGTGACGCGTTCGCGCGCCTGAAGGAGACGCCCGACAGCATGGCCTGGATCGGGCTCTACCGGCCGCAGGAATGGGAGCTGGCCAAGCTCGGCGAGGAGTTCCAGCTGCACGCGCTGGCCCTCGAGGACGCCGTGGTCGGCTCCCAGCGGCCGAAGGCCGAGCGCTACGGCGACACGCTGTTCGTGGTGCTGCGGCCCGCACGCTACCTCGACGACGTGGAGGAGGTCGCGTTCGGCGAGGTGCACGTCTTCGTCGGCCCCAACTTCGTGATCACCGTACGGCACGCCGAGTCGCCCGACCTCCAGAGCGTGCGCAGGCGCATGGAGTCCGATCCTGAGCTGCTGCAGCAGGGCCCGCAGGCCGTGCTGTACGCGATCCTCGACGCGGTGGTCGACGGCTACGCGCCGGTGGTGGCCGGGCTGCAGAAGGACATCGACGAGATCGAGGTCCAGGTGTTCGGCGGCGACCCCTCGGTGTCGAGGCGCGTCTACGAGCTGTCGGGCGAGGTGATCGACTTCCAGCGCGCGGTGGAGCCGCTGGTGGGCATGATCCACAGCTTCATCGCGGGGGCGCCGAAGTACGGGCTGAACGAGGAGCTGCAGAGTTACCTGCGCGACGTGGCCGACCACTCGATCACGGTGACCGAGCGGGTCTCGGCGTTCCGCCAGATGCTGCAGGACATCCTGATCGTCAACTCGACGCTGGTGACGCAGGCGCAGAACGCGGAGATGGCCCGGATGACCGAGGCCAGCATCCGGCAGGGCGAGGAGGTCAAGAAGATCTCGGCGTGGGCGGCGATCCTGTTCGCGCCCACGCTGGTCGGCACCATCTACGGGATGAACTTCGACCACATGCCCGAGACGCACTGGATCTTCGGCTATCCGTTCTCGCTGCTGCTGATGGCCGCGGTCTGCCTCGTCCTCCACACCGTCTTCAAGCGCCGTGACTGGCTCTGACGGTCACCAGGACGCGGCGATGATCACGCCGATGAGGATCATCGGGATCAGGTAGGCGAGCAGGCGCGGCCGCGTCACGTGTCGCCCAGGCGCGATTCGAGCCGGTCGAGGCGTTCGGCGAAGGGGTGGAGTTCCCGGCGCACGACCGCGGTGACCATCTCCGCGAGGGCCTCGGCAGGCGGCGCGCTCTGCGCCGCCTGGGCGCGGATGTGGACGTAGCCGGCCAGGGCCGAGGTGACGGCGCGGCGGGTGACGCGCAGGTCGGCGCCGAGCTCGCGCAGGATCGCCCCGGCCGTGCCGTCGGGCTCGGCGACGAGCCCGACGAGCAGGTGCTCGCAGCCCACGTAGTTGTGGCCCAGAGCGGTGGCCTCGGTGACCGCGAGTTCGAGCGCGGCGGCGGCGTGCGGCCCGAACGTCTCGGGCGCTCCTTGCCCGGCTTCGGCGGGGCGGTGGCGGTCGAGGGCGAGCCGCAGCCGGTTCTGGGGGATCTCCAGGGCGTCCAGCAGGCGTATGGCCAGGTTGCCGCCCTCGTCGAGGATGCCGGTGAGCAGGTGCTCGGTGCCCACGGCCGAGGCGCCGTCCTCGCGCGCCCGCCGCGTGGCGAGCTGGAGGACCGTACGGGTCCTCGCCGTCAGGTGGGCCAGGGCCCCGGTCGGCTGCTCCAGGTCGAGATCGGTCAGGACGGTCTCACGGATCATGGTGACCCGGCGTACGGCCTGCTCCAGGGCGCGCTGGCAGACCGCGGACACGGGCACCCCCGCGCTCTTGACGGCCTCGGCGAGCTCGTCGGGGAGATACACGTTGATCTTCGGCATAACCCCGAGCATAACCCCATGGGGTTATATTACCAAGACCCCTTCGGGGCCGGGGGTGTTCGCTTTGGACGATCACGAGGCGTTCGCGCTGGTGACCGTGGGGGCATTGGCGCGGACGGGACCAGAGTGTCGGTGGGAAGCCTTAACTTAGAGCGCGTGTCCGATCAGCCTCTGACGCTCGACGCCGCCCTCACCGACGAGGCGGTCCTGTCGACCTATCGCCGCATGTTCGCCGCGCTGGCCCGCGACAGCGGCGCCGTGGTCGACGACCCCGCGCTGGTCGACATCGCCGAGACGCTGTTCGCGGCGTTCGCGGAGGCGGGCGAGGAGTGGCTGACCCACGAGCAGATGCGCTTCGCCTGCCGCACCTACCCCGCCGACCAGTTCGACAACCGGCTGCGGGTGCTGAAGGGGCTCGGCGCGATCCGCGAGGTGTTCCCCAAGCCCAACCAGCTGCGCTACCGCGCGTCGTTCACCAGCGTCGTCGGGCTGATGTTCATCCGGCGG
This sequence comes from Nonomuraea maritima, assembly GCF_900100395.1. Classification (GTDB taxonomy): domain Bacteria; phylum Actinomycetota; class Actinomycetes; order Streptosporangiales; family Streptosporangiaceae; genus Nonomuraea; species Nonomuraea maritima. The sequence continues at coordinate 362,910 of NZ_FNFB01000004.1, forward strand.
ATGATGGACGACGGCGGCCAGTCCGAGATGCACCGGCTGCTCGCGCTCGAAGACCTCAACGTCGCCGACCCGCGCACCACGATGGAGGAGGCCAGGCAGAGCGCGGCCAACATGGCGCGCGCGTTCCGGCTGTGGGCGCTCGAACTTGTCACGCTCACCACCGGCACCATCGAGGAACTGCGCGAGCAGGCGCCCAAGCTGTGGGGCACCGAGGAGATCGCGCGGCGGGCGCAGGGCCTGCACGCCACGATCCTGACCCGCTGGCCCGAGCTCGACCGGGTCTGCACCGACCTGCGGGCGGCGATCTACGCCTACAGCGACGCCTCCCGGCGGGCGGCCGGGCGCCTCGCCGACTCGGCGGGCACGACCCGCAACCTGACGCTGCTGCCCACCGAGACGTGGCGGACGTTCACCCAGACGGCCTCCCCCGAGCGGCTGGCCGCGGTGCTCGACGGGTTCGTCTTCGACGCGCCCGCGCCGTGGCACGACCCGGCCGCCATCGCCCGGGCGGTCGACGAGGCCCCTCGTCCCGTGCCCGCCCAGCCCACTCCCCCGCGCTCCGCGCTCCCCGACCCGGGGCCCGGCTCCTCGCTCGACGGCTCGGCCGACGCCGCGCTCGAACGGCTGACGGCGGTCGCCGAGTCGCTGCTGGGCGAGGCGTCGCGGGTGGCGCTGGCCGACGTGCTGGGCCGCGACTGGCCGTCGGCGCGCCGCATGCTCGCCGACCTGACGACCGTCGACCTGCGGCCCGAGCTGCCCTACCGGCTGGCCTGGTCCGACGAGCTGTCGATCGACCCCGACCGCGAGCCCGCCTGGCTCTCCCACGGCTACCTGGAGCGCACCTGATGGCCCCCGCGAACGGCCCCCACCGGTCGAGCCACCCCGAACCCACCGCCACGGGCGCGGCGACCAGCGCTGCGGGCGGGACGAGCACCGCCGTGGGTGACGCGAACACCAGCGCGGGCGGGGCGGTCACCGCTGAGGGCAGGGCGACGGCCACCGCAGGTGGGGCGATCGCCGCCGCAGGTGGGGCGATCATCGGTGCGCGGGGGCCGTTGGCGGCGGCTGAGGTGGCGGTGGCTCATGTGTGGGCGCGTGCTGCGGGGCCGGTGCGGCTGGGGGCCGGGGTGGCGGCCCCCGGCGGGATGGTGCGGCTGACCCGGCCCGACTCCACCGGTGAGGCGCTGCCGGTGTGGCCCGACGGGGTGACGCCGTCCCTGCTGGAGGAGCACCAGGTGGCGCCCGTCACGGTGGAGCGTTCCGGCGAGACGCGGCGCGTGCTGGCGGCGGCGCTCAAGTGCTGCTGGAGCGATCAGCAGGCCGATCCGTGGCCGGGCGACCCGGCGCCGGTCGAGCTGGTGCTCGACACCTACCGCGCGCTGATCGGCCGTACCGACGACCTCATGCGCAACTGGGCGATCGGCGCGCTGCGCCGCCTGCACGACTCGGCGTGGGTGGTGCTCGGCGACGGGGTCGTCTCGCTCGGCCCGCGCTGCGCCCTGTGGCCGGAGGAGTCGCACGCGCAGCTGCGCGAGCTGGTGCGCCGCCTGCCCGAGCCGCAGCGTCCTGAGCTGACGGTCGTACGCGACGCCGACATCGTCGCGGCCGCGCGCCCCGCCGAACCGGCACCCGGCGCGGGTGCGGACGGCGGCGGGCGGGTCGAGGCGGCCGCGGGCGAGTTCGACGACCTGCTGGCCGGTCACGACGAGCGGCGCCGGGCCGAACTCGTCGCGGCGTTCATGGTGGTGGAGCACGCCGCCGAGCCGGTGCAGGAGGTCCGCTTTGCCGCCCTGCGCGACCCGGCGCTGCGCCGCACGCTGGCCGAGATGCTGTCCAGGCGCGGCCGTACGCTGATCCAGCATCGCGACCGCTGGACGTCCGGCTACGACGACGACGTGGCGCGGGCGGCGTACGCGAGCGGCGAGGAGCGGCTGTCGGTGAGCGAGCGTGCGGTGCTGGCGCTCGTGCTCGTGCACTCCGTGGCCATCCCGAGAGCCGAGGGCCTGCTGCCCGAAGACTCGTGGCTGTCGCCGCACCCGACGCCGGTCGAGGAGCTGCGCCGCCACACCCAGTTGCCGATCGGCGAGCTGGAGGCCGCGCTGCGCACGCTGCGCCACGCGGGGCTGCTCGGCCAGGTGAAGGCCGGCGAGGAGGCGGGCGGCTACGTACCTGGGCCGCAGTTCCACCGGCTCACGCCCGCGGCCCGCCGCCGCCTTCAGGAGGAACTCATCCTGGCCGCAGGCCCGAACACCCCGCTCGCAGCGGCGGTACTCGCCCGCAGATCGGCCCGATGACCCTCGCCGACCGCAGGGCGGAACCCCACACCACCCCTGCCGACCGTGGGGGTGGGCAAACAACACAACCCCCGCCGACCGGCGGGCTGGAGCACACAACATGACCCCCACCCGACCGGCAGGGTGGAGCCACAACCTGACCCCCACCCGACCGGCGGGGGCGAAAAGCAACACAACCCCCGCCCACCAGCGGGGGTGCAACACAACATGACCCCCGCCAACCGGCGGGGCAACACACACGACACGGCCCGGCCAACCGGTGGGGCGGCGGGGACACAACACGACCCCGCCAACCGGTGGGGTGGGGCGGCGCGACGAAGGAAGGGTTACGGGGGGCCAAGGTGTCACAAGTGGAGAACGTCGTCGGAGACCGGGTGCTGATCGCCGTGCAGGCGGTCAACATCTCGCGGTTGTCGACGCATCCGGTGCCGACGGTCCCCGGCACGCTGATCGTGGTGGCGGGCGCGGGGCCGAAGGACTCCAACGGGGCGGGCAAGTCGTCGTTCATCGCCTCGATCACGGCGCTGCTCGGCGACGAGCAGTGGCGTTTCGCCTCGGGCGCCAAGGCGGTGTCGGAGCTGCTGTTCAACGCCGAGCTCGCCAGCGGGGCGGGCGGCCGCCAGTGGGCGAGCGCTGACCACGGCTACATCGTGGGTGTCTTCGCTCCCCCGGGAATGGACGCCTTCGCCTCCCCGGGCCCGAACGCCAACGCCTCCCTCGACGGCTCCCCGGGCACCGCCCCCGGCGCCTCCCTGGGTACGGACCCGGCCACTCGCTCGGGCGTGAATGTCGTCGCCTCCCTGGGCGCTTCCACGGGCGCGGGCTCCGTCACTTCCCGGGGTGCGGACGCCGTCGCCCCTGCGGGCGCGGGCGCCTCCGAGCGTCCGTACGGGGGCTCTGGCCCGTCCTCGGAGTCTGAGGGCGGGGTGCTGATCAGTGAGACGGCGCCAGGTGAGGGCGGGGAGCTGTTCGAGGTGCCCGACACCTCGGGCGGCGCGCTCACCGTGTGGCTGAGGGTCAACCAGGAGGCGCCCCACCTGGAGATCCGCTGGCGCGAGGGCGTCCACCTGGCGGCGTCCCCGTCGGAGGCCGAACGGGTGGCGCGGGCCGACGAGATCTGGGCGTCGCTGCCCAGGTCGGCCGGCAAGCGTGACGTGGTGGCCCGCGACCTGACCAAGGTCCTCTACGGCGACCGGGTCAGGTGCGTGTCGTTCCTGTCGACGTCCGTACGCAGCAAGGTCGCCACCAACCTGCTCTCCCAGCCGCTCAACGAGATCTCCCCCGAACGCGTCTTCGAGGCCATCGCGGCGCTCACCGGGCTCGACGCCGAGCTCGAGCAGGAGCGCGAGGCCCGCCGCGACGAGCACGCCAAGCGGGTGCGCGCGGCGCAGGCCGCCGACCGGCTGGCCGAGTTCGAGGCCGAGTCGAAGGCGCTGCTGACCACGTTCGACCGCCGTGACCAGGCCAGGGAACGGCTGGCCGAGGCGCTGCGCTGCTGGCGGGGGCGGCAGACCCGCAAGCTGGCCGACGCCGCGTCCCGTGACGAGTCGCTGGCCGCCGACGTCGAACGGCACCGCGCGGCGGGTGAGACGGCGGTCGAGGCGGTCGCCATGGTCCGCGCCGAGATCGCCACCCTGCGGGAGGACACGCTCGACCGGCAGGTGGGCGAGGCGCGCAAGGAGCTGGCGGCGCTGCAGGCGCGGGCGGCCAAGCTCGATGCCGACCGCGCGGTGGCCGAGAACTCCGCCGACGAGCTGCGCGGCCTCATCCCCGCTCTGGAGGAGACCCGCCGTTTCGCCGACGGGCGCGACGTGCCGGCGGCAGAGCAGGAGCTCGCCGCCGAACGCGGGCGGCTCAACGAGGCGCTCAAGGCGCTCGGGGTGGCCGACCAGGAGGTGTCGTCGGCGCAGGCGGCGCTCGACGACGCCGAGGGCGGTCCTGCCGCGGCCCAGCTCAGCGCGCTGGCGGCGGCGGGCATCGGCGCGACGGGCCTGCTCGACGCTCTCGACGTGGCCGAACAGGCCCGCGACGCCGCCCACATCGCCGCCGCCCCCGGAGAACCAGGACGCGAGTCCGCGGCCGACGGGGACGCGGGCGGCTCCGGGCGCGGAAGCGCTGCCCTCGGTGGCGGGTCCGCTGCCGGTGGGGGCGCGGGTGGCGTGGCCGGGCGGGCGTTGGGGGAGGTGCTCAAGGCGCGCTACGGGAAGGCGGCGCAGGGGCAGCGCTTCGCGTTCGGGGAACTGCGGGGCTGGCCCGACGAGCACGCCGTGATCGTCGACGCGTCCCAGCTCGACGCCGCCGCCGCGGCGCTGACAGGGCTGCCAGGGTCCGTGCTGGTCAGCGCGGCAGGGGTGAGCGTCGTAGGGGCGTTCGACGGGGTGGCGACCGGGCGCGAGGCCCGCATCAAGGCGGCCGAGCAGCGGCTCCACCGCGCCAAGGACGCGCAGGAGACGGCCGCGCAGGCCGTCCGCGACGCCGAGGAGGCGGTCGCGGAGGCGCAGCGGCGGCTCGAAGGGGCGCGGGCCGGCGTGCGGCTGGCCGAGCTGCAGGCCAGGCTGGCCGAGCGGCGCGCGAAGCTGGCCGAGCTCCACGCGGCGGTCGAGGAGCTCGCGCCGAAGGTCGCCGAGGCCGAGCGGCTGGCGTCCGCGCTCGACTTCCGGGCCCGTACACGTGACATGGAGATCGAACGCCTGGAGGGCCGCAGGCAGCGGCACGAGGCCGAGCTGGCACAGGCCCGTGACCTGGAGGCGAAGGTCACCGCGGAACGCACGGCGCTGCGGATCGACGCGCTCGCCGCCGACTGGGGCGGGACGGTCGAGACGGCCCGCGAGTGGCTCGCTGCGCTGACCGACGACGACCGGTCGAGGACTGCCGACGAGTGGTGGCGCATCGCCGAACGTCACCTCGACCAGGCGGTGCGCGACACGTTCTCCGAGGAGGAGGCGGAGCTGCCGGAGGAGCTGCGGTTCCTGCTGAGCGAGCGCGAGGGCAGCTCGGCGCGGGAGCAGGCGACGTTCGCGGCGGTGTGCGGGTCGCTGGCGTCCTACCTGCGGGGCCAGGAGGAGTACGAACGCCACCAGCGCCGGCAGATCGAGGCGCAGGTCGTCTCACGGCAGCGCGATCTGGCGGCGGCGGCGCGCGGCGCGGAGGAGGCGGCGCAGTCGACGGCCGTGCACCGGGCGGCGCTCAGCGCGGCGATCAAGGCGCGGCTGACGCGGGTGGCCGAGGAGTTCGACAAGCTCGACACCTCGTACGGCGGTTACGGCGCGACGCTGGAGTTCCCGGTGCCGCCCGCGCCCGCCGACCCGGAGCAGCGCTGGCAGTGGCGGGTGACGCCGAAGTGGCGGCGCGGCGAGGGGCAGGGGTTCGTCCCCTACAACCGGCGGGCCAACACGGCGCTGATGGACGAGAAGGCCGTCAAGCTGGTGTGCGCCGCGGCCATCGCCTCCTCCGGAGGCGGCCACCTGTGCCTGGTGCTCGACGAGCTGGGCCGCAACCTGGGCAAGGAGCACCGCAGGGAGGCGGTGGCGCTGTTCCGGCGGATCGGCGAGACGTACGGGGTCACGGTGATCGGGGCGCTGCAGGACGACATGGAGCCGTACGCGATCGACGCCTGCGGCCAGTACATCAAGCTGCGGCGGTCGTCGGACGCGATGCCGTACAACGAGCCGCCGGTGATCGTCGGGCACGACGACCACGCCGACCGGGTCAGGGCGCTGGCCGAGTACGTCGGCCGCACGTGAGCCGCCCGCGGGGTGCGGCCAGGGTCACCGTGCTGCACCCCCGCGCGCAACGCGACCCACATGACCGTGCCGCACGCCGCGAGGCCCTCGACCCGGATGACCACACCCCGCGCGCAACGCGGCATGGATGACTTGTGCCGCGCCGGCGCCGGATGGCCACCGGGGGTAGCCCCCCGGTGGCCGGGGCTTCAGGTGATCAGGCCGCGTTGGTAGGCGCGGACAAGGCGGCGGGGCACCAGGAGCCGGCGGCCGTTCACCGTGATCGGGACGAGGTCGGGTGCGGCGGCCTTCCACTGGCTGCGGCGGTGGCGGGTGTTGCTGCGCGAGGTCTTGCGCTTGGGTACGGCCATCACCAGCTCGCCTTCCTCACGCCGGGCAGCTCGCCCCGCAGGGCCATCTCGCGGAAGCGCACCCGCGAGAGGCCGAACTTGGTGAGGTGCCCGCGAGGCCGGCCGTCGACGGAGTCGCGGTTGCGTACCCGGGTGGCGCTGGCGTCGCGCGGCTGCCGGGCGAGCTCGCGGACGGCGGCGGCCCGCTCCGCGGGAGCGCCGGTGCGGATGATCTCCTTCAGCTCGGCGCGGCGCCGCGCGTGGCGGGCGACCACGACCTTACGGCGCTCGTTCGCCGCGATCTTGCTCTTCTTGGCCATCAGACCTTCTCTCCTCTGGCGCGGATCCGGACGACGGCCGTCTCGATTCCGATCTTGTCGACGGTCTTGATCGCGCGGGCGCTGAGCGTGAGGCGGACGAAGCGTCCCTCGCTCGGCAGCCAGTAGCGACGCTGCTGGATGTTGGGGTTCCATCGCCGGCGGGTGCGGCGGTGCGAGTGGGAGACGCGGTTGCCGAAGACCGGCCCCACCCCGGTGAGCTGGCAGCGCATCACGGCCTCCCGTAACGCCGGTTGAACCGCTCGACCCGGCCGGCGGTGTCGAGGACGCGGTTGCGTCCGGTGTAGAAGGGGTGGCTCGCCGCGGACACGTCGACGTCGACCACCGGGTAGGTGTTGCCGTCGGTCCATTCGATCGTCTTGTCGCTGGTCATCGTGGACCGGGTGAGGAAGGCGAAGCCGGCGCCCGGGTCGCGGAAGACGACCGGGCGGTAGTCGGGGTGGATGCCCTTCTTCATCGTTCCTCCCTGAAGAGCACGTGCCGGCGGACGACGGGGTCGTACTTGCGAAGAGTCAGCCGGTCTGGAGTGTTCCGGCGGTTCTTCCTGGTCACGTAGGTGTATCCGGTGCCGGCCGTCGAACGGATCTTGATCACGGCGCGCACCTCATTCCTGGGCACAGCGGTTCCTTTCCATCAGGCATACTGTGCCATGATAACGACAACGATTTTCATTCTCGAACCTGGAGGCTAGGTGTCCACTCCTGTCGTCCTTGTCGCGGGCCTGCACGGCACGGCCCGCGCCGCCGCCGTCGATCGGCTGCTGGCCGCGCATCCCCGATCCGTGGCCGTCCACCATGACCTGAGCGAGGTCCGCAGCGGCCGGGTGCTGCGCACTGTTCGTGACGCGACGGGTGTCCTGTCGACGACCGACGTCCGGCTCGCGCACGGCTGCGTCACCTGCACCGTGCGCGAGGACCTGCTCCCCGAGCTGGTCAGGCTGGCGCCCGCGTACTCGGCGCTGGTCGTGGACCTGTGGGACTCGGTGGAGCCGCGTTCGGTCGCCGAGGCCCTCGACTGCGACGAAGCCCGTGACCTTCTGCGGCTCACGGCGGTGCTCACCGCGCTCGACTCCGCCGCACTGCCCGAGGACATCACCCGCGGCGAACGCCTGCGCGAGGTCGGCAAGCCCGCGGCCGCGGGCGACCAGCGCTTCCTGGCCGAGGTGCTGGCCCGGCAGCTCGAGTACGCCACCGACCTGGTGCTGCACGGCGGCGACGAGGACGACCGCGACCTGGCGCGGGCGGTGCTCTCCCATCTCGCCCCGCTCACCCCGGTCCACACCGCCGTCCTGCCCCCGGTCACCGGCGCCGCGCTGTGCACGGCCGAGCTCGGCGAACGGGTCGACCCCGCCACCGCGCAGCTGCCCTGCGACGCCCGTACCGACGACATCGTCACCACCGTGTGGCGCAGCCGCCGCCCGCTGCACCCCGGCCGCCTGTTCGAGGCCGTGGACGAGCTGGTCACCGAGTCCGTACGCTCGCGTGGCCGCTTCTGGCTGGCCGGCCGCCCCGACCGGATGCTGGCCTGGGACGCCGTGGCGGGCGTCATCTCCGTCGAGGACGTGGGGCCGTGGCTGGCCGCGCTCCCCGAAGCGGCCTGGGACCTGGTCTCTCCCGCCCGCCGCCTGGCCGCCTCGCTCGACTGGGACGGCGACTGCGGCGACCGCGTCCAGCACCTCGTCCTCACCGGTCCTGGCCTCGACGCCGACCGGCTGCACCGCCTGCTCGACTCCTGCCTGCTGGCCGACGGCGAACAGCTCGGCCGTCACGACCCGTTCGCAGCCGTTCTCGACCTGAAGGAGACCGCATGAAGATCCGCCGTGCCCCGCGCAGGAAGCGCAACCGGCTCCATGGGGTCGACCACGTCGACTACAAGGACGTCGACCTGCTGCGCACGTTCATCTCCGACCGCGGCAAGATCCGCAGCCGCCGGGTCACCGGCGTCACCGTCCAGCAGCAACGCCGGATCGCATGTGCCGTCAAGAACGCCCGCGAGATGGCACTGCTGCCCTACGTCTCACGTCCCGGCGGGTGAGGGCGCAGAACGCCGGATCTACGGTAATTCTAAGGTTTTCCGACAGTTGTGCTGAGTTACGCCTGATGTCCTGCTGCGCGGAAGGGCCGGTACAGGGCCGGCCCTCGACAGGAATGGAGCACGGATGCGCTTCAGGACTGGACTGCTCACCACCGGACTGGCGATCGGCGTGGTTGTGGGCGTCAGTGGAACGACCGCCGCCTCGGCATCGGCCGCGAGCCTGGCAGGCGGCGCGCCCGCCGTGGCCGCCGCGTGGGCGGACAAGCCGGGCTGCACGGCCAAGCTCGACAAGCGCTTCTCGATCTTCGCCAAGAAAATGGGGGTCTCCGAGAGGCGGCTGAAGGAGGCCCTGGTCGACTTCGAGCAGGACGTGCGGCTCGGGGAGATCAGCCCCGCTGAGGTCAGGCGGCTCGCCCGGAGGCTGGGTGTCAGCCCCGCCGAGACCGGCGCGAATCTCAAGAAGGTGTTCGGCAGTAACGCCAAGCCTTGTCGGCACCTCCCGCCCGCCGACCCGGCCGAAGGCAAGCGGTTCGCCGAGAAGCTGGGGGTGACGCTGGTCGAGGCGGAACGCGTGCTCGACTGGGCGACGAAGCCTGACGGGAGGATCACCGACATCAACCCGCACGACCCCAAGTGCGTCGGCTGGGCCAGGAAACTGCACGTATCGCCGAAACGGCTGGCCGCCGAGCTCGAGGACGTGAAGCTCCTCAGGGAAGCCACGCGATAGCAGGCCGAGCGAAGCCCGGCAGGCGGGGCCGCCCGCCTTGAGCGAAACCGGCACCGGCCCCGCCAGGGCCGTCGAACACGCCGTTCCCGGCCCGGTTTCCAACCGGGCCGGGGCCGTTGACCGTTGCAGGCGACATGGACGGGGGCGACCTGGCGCATCAGCCCACTTCACACTTTCGATACAACGGGCGACGGATACTGGCCATCCTTACCCCACATCCAGTAAGGCACGCCGAGACATGCGATTGCTTGTTGTCGACGATGACGACGCGGTGCGCCGCTCCTTGGCCCATGCGTTGACGCGGGACGGTTACGAGGTGTCCGCCGTCTCCGACGGGGGTTCGGCATTACAGCTGCTCGCCGGATCCCGCCATGACGCGGTGATCCTCGACATCCTGATGCCGGAGCCCAACGGTCTGGAGGTGTGCCGCCGGGTCCGCGAGCGCGGCGACCGCACCCCGATCCTCATGCTGACGGCACGCGACCTGGTGGCCGACCGGGTCGCCGGTCTGGACGCGGGCGCCGACGACTATCTCGTCAAGCCGTTCGAGCTGGCGGAGTTGCGGGCTCGCATGCGCGCCCTGCTACGACGCAGCGGCGCCGTCGAGGACGTCCTGCATTTCGCCGATCTGGAGTTGGACACCGCGGCGTGCCGCGCCCGCCGCGGCGGGCGAACCCTCGACCTCACCAAGACCGAGTACGCGCTGCTGGAGCTGTTCCTGCGCAACCCCAGGAGGGTACTGAGCCGGACGCTGATCTTCGACTCGGTCTGGGGCTACGATTTCGGCCCCTCTTCCAACGCCCTGTGGGTCTATATCAGTTATCTGCGTTCCAAGCTGGAAAGCGGAGGAGATGCCCGGCTGATCCAGACTGTGCGCGGGCTGGGATATGTCCTGCGGGAACACGAATGAGCCTGCGCAACCGAGTAGCTCTGGCCGGCGGTGCGGTGGTGTTCAGCACGCTCTTCATCGCCTCGATGGTGCTGTACCTGTGGCAGGGGGCCAACCTGAGGAGCCAGCATGACAGTGATCTGGTCGCCGCCGTCGCGCAGACACCGGAACTCCTGAAGGCGTTCAAGCAGAAGCGCTATCCTCCTTCCGCGGTGGTGAGCGTCGGCGCCATCTGGCTGCAGCTTCCGCTGAAGGGCGTCGAGGGAAACAGCAGCGGTTTCATCCCGGTTTCCAGCCGCGATGTCGCGGTGGCGGCGAGAAAGACGCCGCCCTATCTTCAGGATGTCGAGCACGACGGGGTTCGTTACCGCGTCTACACCGCCCCGTATCCGGGGCCGGACGGCTCGCTGGTGCGGGCGGCCGTACCCGTCTCGGTGATCGACGCGGCCCTGGACCGGCTGTGGACCCTCCTCAGCATGATCACTGTCGCCGGTGGCGTGCTGGCGGCGACCGGCGCACGTCTCGCGGCGGGTGCGGTGCTCCGGCCGGTGCGTCGGCTGACCGAGGCCGTGGAGCACGTCACCACGACACAGGACCTTTCCGCACGGGTCAAGGCCGACGGAAAGGACGAGATCGCTCGCCTGGCACGGTCGTTCTCCTCGATGATGGCCGCGGTCGAGGAGTCGGTCCGTACGCAGCGGCAACTGGTCGCCGACGCCTCCCATGAGCTGCGAACCCCGCTGACCAGCCTCAACACCAACCTGGAGTTGCTCAACGAGAAGGACGGGCTGACCGACCCCGATGCCCCCGCGCTGGTCGACGACGCACGCCGGCAGGCAGAGGAGCTGAAAGGACTGGTCAACGACCTCATCGACCTCGGCAGATACGGCCACACCGCGACCCACACCGAGGACACCCGGCTCGATCTGCTGGCCGAAGGCGTCCTCGCCCGCGCCGACCGCCGGGCCTCACACGTACGTTTCTCCGCCGAGCTGGCTCCATGCCTGGTGCACGCCGACCCGGACGCGGTGGAACGGGCGGTGGGCAATCTGGTGGACAACGCGGTGAAGTGGAGCCCGGCCGGCGGCCGCATCCACGTCCGGGTGGAGGCGGGCGGCACCGTCTCGGTGACCGACCAGGGGCCCGGCATCCCCGCCGCGGATCTGCCCTACATCTTCGACCGCTTCTATCGCTCTCCGGCCGCCCGCTCCATGCCCGGCTCCGGGTTGGGGCTCGCGATCGTCCGCCAGGTCGCCGAGACCCACGGCGGCACCGTCGCCGCCGAGCCGCTGGAACGTGGAGTGAGGCTGCGCATGTCCCTCCCGCCGATACGGTGAGCGATGGCGGTGCCGGGGTTCGAGGCGGCGTCCCGGCGGGTGCGGGTTCAGAACGACAGCAGTTCGAAAGCGCCGACCGGGCGGAAGCCGATGCGGCGGTAGAGCGACTCACCCGCGGGCGTCGAGGTGAGAGCGGCCGTGCGCACGCCCCGGGCGCGGGCCAGGTCGAGCGCGGCGGCGGTCATGGCGGCGCCGATGCCGCGACGGCGGTGCTCGGGCTGCGTGCCGACGAAGTACAGCGTGAGCACCTCGCGGCTGAACCAGGCGACGGCCGTGCCGGCGACGCGGCCGTCGTCGAGGCGGCCGGCCAGCCTGACGACCGTGCCGTCTGCCGCGAAGGCCTTCTCCCGTTCGAGCACGGCGGCCACGCCGTCAGGGACGACGCCCGACACCCGGGCGTAGGCAGGGACGAACTCCTCCAGGTCGGTGGTCTCCTCGACGCGCAGCCCGGCTGGCGTCGGCGGGGTGGCCGTCTCCTCGACCGCCACCGCCATGATCGGCATGCGGGCGACTCGGACGGCGCCGAGCGACACGAGCGCGTCCGCGGTGCCGGCGTCGCTGTCGGGGCCCGCCCACCAGATCCGGGGCAGGCCGTCGAGGCGGTCGCGGGCCTCGGCGAGCGCGTCCCGCGGGTCGCGCCCGCTCAGCCGCAGCACCCCGTTGAGCGACGCGTGCGGCACCTCGCTGCGGTAGGTCACCAGGTCGCCGGCCGCGCCGCTGCCGACGTCCCAGCCAAGAAGGTACGCGCGGTGCGCGGCAAGCAACGTGTCTGTAGATTCCACCCGGAAGATACTAACCAGGCATAAATCATGACACCGCGCCGGGCTTCGCCCCGCCCACGCGCGGCAGCCGATAACACGTTGCCGTTGCTGCGGGCCTCTTCCTACGGTCGCTTCCGTGACAGTTACCTACGAGTGGCGAGGCCACTTCGACAACGCGGCGATCAACGCCCTGCACGCGGAGGGCTTCGGCCATGCGCCCTTGAAGGACGACTGGTGGGCCCAGGTCAACCGGCACAGCCTCGGCTGGGTCTGCGCCACCGAGAACGGCGAACTCGTCGGCTTCGTCAACGTGGCGTGGGACGGCGCCGCCCACGCCTTCATCCTCGACACCCTCGTGGCCGACAGCGCCCGGCACCGCGGCATCGGCACCGAACTCATCGCCGTCGCCAGCAGAGAGGCCCGCGCCGCCAGGTGCGAATGGCTCCACGTCGACTTCGACAAAGACCTGAAACCCTCCTACTTCGACACCTGCGGCTTCGAGCCGACACCCGCCGGCCTCATCGCCCTGTAGCCAGGCGCAACCCTGCGACCTGAGGCAGGCAAGATCAGCCAACCACCTTCACCTGCAACTCCACCCAGGCGTCACGACACTGACAGCCCTCGTCCGTCATCGGCCGATACTCGGGAAAGGTCGCCTTTCCTCGCCCGACCTCACGCCCGGACCGATCACGGACGGCGGCTTCCATCGTCACGCGTGAATAGTCTTCAGCGCTTCCCGGCAGCGAGACGGTGAAGACCGGCGCCGCCCAGGCGCCTTCCTCGCATGGACTCCGCCCGTCGCACAGCTCATAGGTGCTCCCCGCCGCCACTGACTGGTCCGCGGTGAGTTGCACCCTGTTCCCGGGGCAGGGCCCGCACATGACGGAGGCGCCGCCGCAACCGGCGAGCAGTGCGACGGTGGCCGTGATCACCGTGAGCAGCGCGGGTGTGGAGGAGGGTGGCACGGAGATCAGGTTTGCTCCTTGCGCTGGACAGGTGGGAGTCGTCATGGCGGCCCTGGATCAGAGGGCCGCGCCGGTGTCGATGTCTGCCTCCGGGCAGGAGCGGAGGACGACGTCCGAAGTCTGCTTGCCGAGGTGGACGATGGTGTTGTCGTGGAAGTGGATTCCGCTGGTGCTTCGGGCGTCGAGGGCGGGGACGTCGTCCAGGACGAAGTGGTTGGCCTGGACGGTCACCCCGCTGTGTACGGGTTGCTCGCGGACCGCGTTGCGCGGGTCGAGGAAGATCGCCGGGCCGCCCGGCTCGATGAAGTCGTTGTCGCGGATCGTCAGGTCGCGTACCGGGCCCGACTCCCACCACTCGGCGGCGTCGCACGAGACGTAGACCCCGGCCATGCCGGTGCGTTCGAACCGGTTGCCCGCGATCTCGATCGGGCGCCGGGTCGTCACCAGGACGCCGCGCGTGGGGACGTTGCGGAAGACGTTGCCCACGATCCGCACGGCCGGCGTCCTGGTGGCGTTCTCCACGGCGGCGCGGCCGGCGAGGCCGGACGGCAGCGCGTCCTCGACCGTCACCGCCATCGTGCGCAGCGGCAGGTCGTGGTCGCGCCCGCTCGGCTGCCGCACGCTCACCACCGTGGTCGTGGCGATCACCTGGAGGGTGGCGCGGTCGACGACCTCGACCTGGTCGCCGGGCGAGAACTGCGGGAAGCCCGCCGTCTCCGCGTGCGGGTACTCGAGGGCGAGCGTACGGTCGTCCGGCTGGGCGGTGACCCGCAGGTAGCAGCCGTGCACGTTGATCGGGTCGTCGTGCGGCCCGTCGAAGAGGCAGTCGCGGACGGACACCAGCCCCGAACAGCCGGAGAACTGCAGGAAGTCAGCGAAACCGGCGCTGTGCCGTCCGGTGCCCGGGGGTGTCACGAACTCGCACTCCTCGACGGTGACGTCCCGGCTGTTCTGCCCGACCACGCCGAATCCGTGCAGGTAGCGGAACCGTACCCGCGAGAGGGTCACGTCGGAGCTGTCGAGGACGAGCCCGCCGGGGTGGTCGCGGGTGGTCTGCCGCATGGCGTAGACGAGCCCCCGGTCGGCGGGCTCCTCGGCGTGCTCGTAGTCGATCCGCAGGTCGCGCTCCCCCACCCGCCTGATCGCGTGGACGCGCTCGAACAGCGGGTTCGGGCCGCGCCACGTCCGTCCGGCGACGGGGTCGTGGATCTGCGTGTACTCCAGCGCGTCCAGCCCGGACCAGGCGAGCGCGCCGGAGCCGAGCGTCTCCCCGTGCCAGCGGACCGACGTGCCCTCGACGGAGAACAGGGTGGCCGCCGGCACCCGGAGGAGGCGGTAGGCCCGGCCCGCCTCGACGCCCACGTCCACCACGGTGGCGTCGACGACCGTCGGCACGGCGTGGTCGAACTCGAGCCCCTCGACGCGTATCCGCCGCGAGTCGATGACGGCGAAGGTCGTCTGCAGGCCGTGCAGGACGAGCCGGGCGCCCTCCCCCGAGATCACGAGGTCGGCGGCCGCCTCCACGAGCAGCCCGATCGACTTGTCGCGGTGCCGCGGGTCGTCCCCCGTGGTGTTGGAGACGTACAGCTCGCGCCGGTGCGCCGCGTCGGGCCACAGGTGGTAGTCGCCCGGCGGGAAGCGGAGCGTCACCGGCCCGGCATCGGCGCGGGCGGCGCGCAACGCCGCCCGCACCGCGGGCGCGGCGTCGGTGCCGGGCCGGTCGGGGAGCACCCCGAAGTCGGTGACGTCGAGCAGCCTGGCCACGGAAGTCCTCTCTTGGCGAGGCGCCCGGCCCCGGGGGCCGGGCGCCGCGTCACTTGCCGGCCTTGTACTTGTCGTACGCCTGCTGGTTCAGTTCCAGGTAGCGCTTCATGCCGACGCCGTCGAGCCCCTGGACGAAGGCGTCCCACTCGGTGTCGATGTTCTTCGACCCGGTGATGAAGCCCAGCTGGTACTGGGTGACGTAGCTGTCGAGGTTGGTCTTCAGGGTCGCGAGCTCGGCGGCGTTCGCCGGGTCGGTCCAGACCGACGTCGTCGGGAAGACCTGCGCCTTGTCCTCGTGGCCCTCGTACAGCTTCGTCGCCTCGAACAGCCGCCGCTCGTAGCCCGCCTCGGAGTAGACGTCCTTGGGGACGACCTGCGCGTTGCGGAAGGCGAGCGTGTTGTTGTACTGCGCGAGCGCGTCCCAGGAGGTGTTCTTCGGCTTCTCGGCGCCGGGGACCGTCTTGTACATGGGCGTGGCGTTCTCGTCCAGCGCGATGTCGCCGCTCTCGGGCTTCTTCCAGCCGACGCCCTCGGGGCCGGCCCACGTCTGGAGCTGCCCCTCGTCGGTGTAGATGTAGTCGAGCATCTTGATCGCGGCGAGCTGCGCCTCCTTGCCGGCCTTGTTGGTCAGCATGAACGCGAAGCCGTTGCCGGAGCTCGGGTACTGCAGGCCGGTGTAGCTCTTGCCGCCGGGCCCGGTCAGCGGCGGCACAGCGTCGTACTGCTTGTCACGGCCGTCCTCGGCGCCCAGGTGGCCGAAGATGCCGGGGTGCAGCACAGGTGACGAGCCGATCGTGACGGCCTTCGGGTTGTCGCCGATGGCCTGCAGCGCGTCCGCGTTCTGGGTGAACGAGGCCGGGTCGATCAGGCCGTCCTTGTAGAGGGAGGCGATGTACGTGAGACCCTCACGCCAGGCGTCCTTGTCGACCGGCGTGTCCACCTTGTCGCCGTTCAGCACCAGTAACCCTCTGACGCCGTTGTTCGTGCCGACCGGGCTGTAGGCGAACGCGCTCATCAGGTACGGCAGCAGGGTGCTGTTCGCGACGGCGGTGGTCATCGGGATCTCGTCGGCCTCGCCGTTGCCGTTCGGGTCCTGCGTCTTGAACGCCTTGAGGACGGTACGCAGGTCCTCGGTGGTCTTCGGCATCTCCAGGTTGAGCTTCTTGAGCCACGCGGTGTTGATCCAGAGCTTGTCCGGATAGGTGCAGTGGTAGCAGTCGGCCCACTGCGGCAGCGCGTAGATGTGACCGTCGGGCGCGGTCGCCATCTCCTTCAGCGCCGGGATGGAGTCGAGCGCCTTCTGGATGTTCGGCGCGTGCTCCTTGATCAGCGTCTCCAGCGGCACCGCGACGCCCTGCTGGCCCAGCTTCAGCACCTCGGCCTGGCTGAAGGAGTCGACCCACGGGATCAGGAAGAACATGTCCGGGTAGTCGCCGCTGGCGAGCGCGACCTGGCGCTTCTCCCTGGCCGGTCCGGCGTCGTACGTGGTGGTCTGCCAGCGGAACTGGATCTTGAACTTGTCGCTGACGAACTTGGTGACGGTGTTCGTGTCGAGGTTCGTGTCGGGGTCGGCCGGCGAGAACGTGTCGATGACGATCTTCCCGTCGGCGGTGAGCTCGGGCTCGGCGCCCTCGCCGTTCGTGCCGGAGCTGCAGCCCGCGACGACCATTGCCGTGGCGACCGTCAGCGCGGCCACCTTCTTCCTGGTGGAGCGCATTCTCATGGTTCCTTCCATCGTGAGTTGCGGTCAGCCCTTGACGGCGCCGACCATCACGCCCTTGGTGAAGTGGCGGGCAACGAACGGGTACATGATCAAGACGGGCAGGCTCGACACCACGATGAGCGCATATTTCAGGACGTTGGCGAGCTGCTGCTGTTCCATCTGCTGCGCCAGGTCCACGGCGCCGCCGCTGCCCTGGCCCAGGATGAGCATGTTCCTGAGGACGATCTGCAGCGGGTAGAGATCGGGGTCCTTGAGGTAGATCAGGGCGTCGAAGTACGTGTTCCACTGGGCGATCGTGTACATCAGCGCGAGCACGGCCAGCAGCGGCTTCGACAGCGGCAGCACCACCGACCAGAGGTAGCGCAGCTCGCCGGCGCCGTCGAGCGTCGCCGCCTCGTGCAGCTCATCGGGCAGGTTCGCGAAGAACGTACGGGCGATGATCACCTGCCAGACGCCGATCGCGTTGGGGATCAGCAGCGACCAGCGGGTGTTCAGCAGCCCGAGGTCCTGCACCACCATGTACGTCGGGATCAGGCCGCCCGAGAAGAGCATGGTGAAGAGCAGGCCGGTCATCAGCACGTTGCGGCCGAAGAACCGCTTGCGCGACAGCGGGTAGGCGATGGCGACCGTCAGCGTGAGGCTGATCAAGGTGCCGGCGACCGCGTAGATGAGCGAGTTGTAGTACCCCATGAGGAGCTGCGGGTTCCTCAGCGCCTCCTCGTACGCGCGCAGCGAGAAATCGACCGGCCAGAAGCTCACCTGGCCCGCGGAGACCGCGCTCGCGCTGCTGAACGAGCTCGCCACGATGTAGATCAACGGCAGGAGCACCAGCGCGAGCACGATCGCCAGCATGATCACGACGATGACGAGGAACACCCGGTCGCCGAACGGTTCGCGGATCCTCCCGCGTCGCGACGACTTGAAGAACGTCGTGGCGCTCATCCCCACAGTCCCTTCCCGGTGATCCGCTTGGCGGCGAAGTTGACGAACAGCAGCAGGCAGAGGTTGACCACCGAGTTGAACAGCCCCACGGCGGTCGCCATGCTGAAGTCGGCGTTGACCAGGCCGGTCTTGTAGACGTACGTGGCGATGATCTCCGACTGCTCCAGGTTGAGGTTGTTCTGCAGCAGGTACGCCTTCTCGAACCCGATCGCCATGAGGTTCCCGACCCCGAGGATCAGGATGATCACCGCGGTGGGCATGATCCCGGGCAGGTCGACGTGCCAGATCCGTTGCATCCGGCCGGCGCCGTCGATCTTGGCGGCCTCGTGCAGCGCCGGGTCGATGCCGGCCAGGGCGGCCATGTAGATGACCGCGGAGTAGCCCGTCGTCTGCCACACGTCGGACCAGACGTAGATGTGCCGGAAGTAGTCGGGGTCACCGAGAAAGTCGATCGCCGGGATCCCGAACAGGCCGATCGCGTCGTTCACGATGCCGAGCCGCGGCGACAGGATGAGGATCGTCATCGAGACCACCACGACGGTGGAGATGAAGTACGGCGCGTACGTGACCAGCTGCACCGTGCGCTTGAACCAGCCGCCCCGGATCTCGTTCAGCGCGAGGGCCAGCAGGATCGGGATCGGGAAGCTCGCCAGCACCAGGTAGAACGCCAGCATGAAGGTGTTCTTCAGCAGCGTGCCGAAGACCGGGTTGGCGAAGAACCGCTCGAAGTGCTCGAACCCGACCCACTCGCTGCCCCACGGCCCGTCGATGATGTTGTAGTTCTTGAACGCGATGACGGCGTTGCTGATCGGGACGTACTTGAAGATGACGAAGTACGCCACCGGCACGATCACCAGCAGGTACAGCTGCCAGTGCCGCCGCCAGGACCGCCGCGCCTCGTCCCAGCGGCCGCGCCAGAACCCCGCGGGCGCGGGACGGTCCCCGTCGGCCGGGACCGGAGCGCTCGGGCGCTCCGTGGTCGTCACCTGGCTCACGTACGGCTCCCTCGGGACGTGCGGGACCTCTCGGTCGGGACCTCTGCGGTCAGGGCCGCCTCCAGGCGGACCTCCTCGCCGGCGGCGACGGCCGTCTCGACGGTCGTCGCGCCCCAGCGGACCCGCGCGGTCCTGACGCCGGAGGTGTGGGCGCCGCGCACCGTCGCCGACGTGAGCCGGCCGCGCTCCCAGGCGAGGTCGACGATCCACCCGCCGCGGCAGCGGACCCCTCGGACGGAGCCGTCGGGCCACGTCTCGGGGAGGGCGGGGAGCAGGCGGATGACGCCGCCGTGGCTCTGCACGACCATCTCCAGGACGGCCGCCATGAGCCCGAAGTTGCCGTCCATCTGGAACGGCGGGCCGCTGCTGAAGAGGTTGGGCAGCAGCCCGCCCCACTGGGGGCCGCCGGGGTCGGGTGTGAACGGGCGGGTCGCCTCCAGCAGCAGGTCACGGGCCGTTCCCGCGTGGCCGAGCCGCGCCCGCAGCGCGATCTTCCAGGCCCACGACCAGCCCATGACGCCGTTGCCGCGTCCGTCGAGGGAGCGCGCCGCGGCCTCGGCGAGCTCGGGCGTGCGTTCTGGGTCGATCTGGTCGAGCGGGTAGAGGCCCGCCAGGTGGGAGAGGTGACGGTGGGCGGGGTCCTGCTCGGGGAGGTCCTCGGCCCATTCCAGCAGGCGGCCGTCGCGGGTCAGCCCCGGTGGTCGCAGCCGCGGCAGCGCGGCCCGGATCTCCGTGCAGACGGGGTCGTCCTGCGTTCCCAGGAGCTCGGCCGCGTCGAGGAGGTTCGTGAACAGCGCGCGGATGAGCGCGATGTCCATGGCCGTCGAGTACGTCAGGGCGGCCGTGGCGCCCTCGCCGGTGAGGAACAGGTTCTCCGGCGACGTCGACGGGATCGTCTCGAGGTGGCCGGTGCCGATGTCGACCAGCCAGTCGAGGCAGAACTCCGCGCAGCCGCGCATCAGCGGCCAGCCTCTTTCGCGCAGGAAGCCGAGGTCCTGGTCGTACTGGTAGCGGTCCCAGACGTGCTGGGTCAGCCAGACGCCGCCCATCATCCAGTTCGCCCACGACGGGTTGCCGTGCCCCATGCCGACCGGTAACGCCCATCCCCATACGTCGGTGTTGTGGTGCGTGACCCAGCCTCGCGTGCCGTAGAGCCGCAGGCTCACCTCACGGCCGTTGTCGGCGAGCCGGTCCAGCAGGTCGAACAGGGGTTCGTGGCACTCGCTGAGGCCGGCGCTCTCGGCGCCCCAGTAGTTCATCTGGGTGTTGATGTTGACCGTGTAGTTCGACGACCACGCGGGGCGCAGGTCGTCGTTCCACAGGCCCTGCAGGTTGGCGGGCGGGCCGCCGGGGCGGGAGGCGGAGGCGAGCAGGTAGCGGCCGAGCTGGAAGATCACCGTCGCGACGAGCCGCTCGTCGGCGCCGTTCAGCAGGTCGCGCTGGACGTCCACGGTGCCGGCGCGGCGGTCGCCGATCGCGAGGCGGGTGGCGCCGAGCAGGGCGCGCAGGTCGGCCTCGTGCGCCGGCAGCAGCTTGTCGGCGCCCGCGGACGCGGCGGAGGCGGCCAGGTGCGCGGCCGCGTCGAGCCGCTCCTGCCGGTCGGCGGATGCCGGGCGGCCCGCCCACGCGTCGGCCGCGCCGGTGGCGCTCGACACGGTCATCAGCGCGTACGTCGCCCCGCTGACCTGCCAGGCCTCGCCGGAGACGGTCACCTCTCCGTCGGTGTCGACATGGACGGCGGCCGCGGCGAACGGGTCGTAGCCGCCGGTCGCGCCCTGCGCGTAGCGCAGCGGCTCGGCGACGTCCTTCTCGTGCAGGGGCGCGCCGTCGACCGGAACCTCGACGCCCAGCACGAGCCCGGCACGGTCGGCCGCGCGGTGCACGACCCGCAGCTGCGAGGACATCTCCACACCGAGGTCGACCGTGCCGCCCTCGACGGTGACCCAGACGCAGAGCGCCTGCGCCGGCCTGCTCGCCCAGGTGTGCCGCTCGACGCGGCGGTCGCCGAGCGTGATCTCCTCGCTCACCACGCCCGTGTCGAGGTTCAGCGTCCTGCCCCGGTAGGCCGCCCCTGGGCCGGCGTCCAGCGACATCCACACGTCGACGAACGGTAGGTACTCCTGGCTGTAGCGGCCCTGGAACGACT
Organism: Nonomuraea maritima; assembly: GCF_900100395.1. Classification (GTDB taxonomy): domain Bacteria; phylum Actinomycetota; class Actinomycetes; order Streptosporangiales; family Streptosporangiaceae; genus Nonomuraea; species Nonomuraea maritima. The sequence continues at coordinate 383,897 of NZ_FNFB01000004.1, forward strand.
TCGCGAGGGCCTCGGCCCGCCGGTGGTCGCCCGCGCGGATCGCGGTACGCAGGTCGGCGAGCCGGTCGGGGCCCGCGCCACCGGCGAGCACCTCGGCCAGACCGGCCGCCGGGCCGTCCGGGGTGCCCGACCAGACGGTCGCGTCGTTGACCTGGAAGCGGCTGCGGTCGACGCCGCCGAACACCATCGCGCCCAGCCGGCCGTTGCCGACCGCCGCCGCCTCGGACCAGCTTCCGGCCGGTCGGGGCCAGGACAGGACCAGGTCGTCGGCCCTGCGGCCGACTCGTGAGTGGGGGGTGGGAAGCATCGTCCGCACTGCTCCTTACGGGATGGATGACGCCCGGCGGCCCGCCCGCCGAAGCGTCTGCGAGAGCGTCGCGGCAACGCCCTCGCTGATGCGCAGATCACCGGCTCGGCGCGGCACACGCTCGCGCGCGTGCCCACATGGACGCCTAGGTCTTGTACGTCGTGCCGTCCTGGGCGGCGACGAGAAGTCCGATGAATCGGCCCGGCGGTCGACCGTTCGCGGGTCGACTCGCCACCGCTGCACTCATCGGGCCCCTCCTCGGATGTTGACACCAGGCATGACCGGTTTACGTGCCCGTAACCGTAGAGGTCCGGTGTTTCTGTCGTCAATAAAGAAAATCGTTCGATCAGCGCAAATATCGGCGCTCGGTCCCGTACGGACGTGACGGGCGGCGCACCGCGAGGGGTTCTGGCGAGGGGAAGAAGCCGGGTCGAGGGGGCCTGGCGGACCGTTCCGCGGCTCGCGGGCCCGGCGGCGTGACCGCGCCGACCGGCGAGGCGACGGCCGCCTTGGCAACCTTGCTGACCTCGGAGAACAGCGGAATTCCGCGGCATCTTCCCGCGCGGTCGCCGACGCCTTCGCACTATCGCGGTCGCGAGGCTCTCAGGCCCCGGCGATGCGAAATCCATCCGATGATTCGCCGAGTGGTACGGGTGCGGCGGCGGCGCAAGAACCCCGTGTCGGCAGGGGCTCCCGGCACCCGCGACGGGTCGCGGGTCACGGGCGAGCCACAGGACCGGACATCAGCGGATATATCGCCCCATAGGCCCGTAATGCAGCTTAGTGTACGCGAACGACATCTATAGGTGTTGATCAGGTCGAACCTCGCACGGCCGGGCAGATCGGCACCGAAAACAGCTACCCATAACGCCGAATTCACCCTTATAAGAAGCGATATTCAATGAGTCAACTGCATGGCCGATGCGTGGTAAAAGACTAAGTCATCAGATGATTTTTCGCCCAATTCATGCGCCTTTTAACGAACCCCTCCTTCTTTTCCGCAGATGGCATCAGAGGTGCCGTCTCTCCGCGCAGAGCGGAAGGCGTTCACGCGCCTTCACTCGGCATGAAAACCACGAACCCGACCATTGACAACGCGTCAACACGCCATACGCCCAGAAACCGGTCCCACGGCCTGTTCTCACGCGGCGGCGATGACCGAAACCCCCGGAGCGTGGCCCGGCGGGGCCGCCTGGAGCGAAGGCTCGTCGGAGGCGGTCGTTATCGTGTCAGCTCTGCCTCTTCGACGGCGCCGGGTCAGGCGCCGTCGAAGGCTGACCCTCCACCCTTGACAAGGAGCCCTGATGCATGACGACCGCGACCTCGTGGAAGCCCGCCTCCGGCGGGTGCTGGACGAGCGCATCCGCCCGGCGGTCTACCCCGAGTCCGTGCCGTTGAAGGTCGGTGTGTGGAACGCGCTGGGTGAGCCCGTACCGGTTGCCGAGGGTCTTGCGGCGACGCCCGAGCCGATAGCGGTGGGCGACGCGTGGGGCGCGCCGTGGGGCACGAGCTGGTTCACCGTCACCGGCACGGTGCCGCACGAGTGGGCGGGCAAGACCGTGGAAGCCCTGCTCGACCTTGGCTTCGACGAGAGAAAGCCGGGTTTCCAGTGCGAGGGGCTGGTCTACCTCCCCGACGGCACCCCGGTGAAGGGCCTCAACCCGCGCACGCAGTGGGTGCGCGTGGGAGCCCCCGCCGCCGGTGGCGAGCAGGTAGAGCTGCGCGTCGAGGCCGCCTCCAACCCGGAGATCTTCGGCCCGGTCCCGTGGCGGCCGACGCAGCTCGGCGACACCGAGACGGCGGGCAGCGAGCCGCAGTACCGCATCGCCCGCATGGACCTCGCGGTCTTCGACGAGACCGTCTGGCAGCTCGTGATGGACCTCGAAGTGCTGGGCGAGCTCATGGTGGAGCTGCCCGCCGACAGCGGCCGCCGCGCCGAGCTGCTGCGGGCGGTCAACCGCGCGCTCGACGCGGTCGACCTGCAGGACGTCAACGCGACGGCGGCGGCCGCCCGCGCCGAGCTCGCCGGGGTGCTCGCCGCCCCGGCGAACGCGTCGGCGCACCGCGTCAGCGCGGTCGGCCACGCGCACATCGACTCGGCCTGGCTGTGGCCGCTGCGCGAAACCGTGCGCAAGGTGGCCCGCACCGCCGCCAACATGACGGCGCTCCTCGACGACGAGCCCGACTTCGTGTTCGCGATGTCGCAGGCGCAGCAGTGGGCCTGGATCAAGGAGCACCGCCCCGAGGTGTGGGCGAAGGTCACCAAGGCGGTGGCCAGTGGCCGGTTCGTCCCGGCGGGCGGCATGTGGGTCGAGTCCGACACGAACATGCCCGGCTCCGAGGCGATGGCCCGGCAGTTCGTGCACGGCAAGCGGTTCTTCATCGACGAGTTCGGCATCGACAACGACGAGGTGTGGCTGCCCGACACGTTCGGGTTCGCGGCCGGCCTGCCGCAGATCATCAAGGCGGCCGGGTCGAGCAGGCTGCTCACCCAGAAGATCTCGTGGAGCCAGACCAACACCTTCCCGCACCACACGTTCCTGTGGGAGGGCATCGACGGCACCCGCGTCTTCACGCACTTCCCGCCGGTCGACACGTACAACTGCTCGATGACCGGACGCGAGCTCGCGCACGCGGCGCGCAACTTCAAGGACAAGGGCGTCGCGCGCCACTCGCTCGCCCCGACGGGATGGGGCGACGGCGGCGGAGGCACCACGCGCGAGATGGTCGCCAAGGCCGCGCGGGTGCGCGACCTGGAGGGCTCGCCCCAGGTCACCTGGGAGCCGCCGTCGGCCTTCTTCGCCAAGGCCGAGGCCGAACACCCCAACCCGCCGGTCTGGGTCGGCGAGCTCTACCTGGAGCTGCACCGCGCCACCCTCACCAGCCAGGCCCAGACCAAGCAGGGCAACCGCCGCAGCGAGTCGCTGCTGCGCGAGGCCGAGCTGTGGGCCGCCACCGCCGCCGTGCGCGCCGGGGCGCCCTACCCGTACGCGGAGCTCGACCGGATCTGGAAGACGGTGCTGCTGCACCAGTTCCACGACATCCTGCCCGGCTCGTCGATCGCGTGGGTGCACCGTGAGGCGCGCCGCACGTACGCGGCCGTGGCCGAAGAGCTGAACGCCGTCATCGACACCGCCCAGCGGGCCCTCGCGGGCGAGTCCACCGGCGGCGAGCTGGTCTTCAACGGGGCCCCGCACGCCCGTCACGGGGTCGCGGCCGGCGCCGCAGGACCGGCCGTCCCCGAGGCGGCGACGACCGTGCGCCCCCGCGAGGAGGGCGGCTACGAGCTCGACAACGGGCTGCTCAGGGTCGAGATCGACGCTCGCGGCCTGGTCGTCTCGGCCTACGACCTGACCGCCGGGCGCGAGACGCTGCCGCGCGGCCGGGCGGCCAACCTGCTGCAGCTCCACCCCGACCTGCCCAACCAGTGGGACGCCTGGGACGTCGACTCGTTCTACCGCAACACGGTCACCGACCTGGTGACGGCCGACGAGGTGCGCCTCGAGGGCGCGTCGGTGCGGGTCTCGCGGTCGTTCGGCGCGTCGAGCGTGACGCAGCTGCTCACCCTGTCGGGCGGGCGGCTGGAGATCGCGACGGAGGTCGACTGGCACGAGACGGAGAAGTTCCTGAAGCTGGCGTTCCCGCTCGCCGTGCACGCCGACCGGTACGCCTCCGAGAGCCAGTACGGCCACACCTTCCGCGCCACCCACACCAACACGAGCTGGGAGGCCGCCAAGTTCGAGGCGTGCAACCACCGCTTCGTCCACGTGGAGGAGCCCGGCTGGGGCGTCGCGCTGGTCAACGACTCCACCTACGGCCACGACGTCACCCGTACCGTGGGCGAGGACGGCACCACCACGGTCGTGCGCGTCTCGCTGCTGCGCGCGCCGCGCTTCCCCGACCCCGAGACCGACCAGGGCGTCCACCGCTTCCGGCACGCGCTGGTGCCGGGCGCGACGATCGGCGACGCGGTCCGCGAGGGCTACTTCATCAACCTGCCCGAGCGCCGCGTGCCGGGTTCCGCCTCGGTGGAGCCCCTGGTCAGCGTGGACGACGACGCGGTGGTGGTGACGGCGGTCAAGCTGGCCGACGACGAGAGCGGCGACGTGGTCGTGCGCTTCCACGAGTCGCGGGGCGGCCGGGCGCGGGCGACGCTGACGCCCGACTTCCCGTTCACCGAGGTCGTCACCACCGACCTGCTGGAGCGCCCGACGGGCGAGGCGAACGGCGCGGACGGTGCCGTCTCCCTGACGCTGCGCCCGTTCGAGCTGGTCACGCTGCGCTTCAGGCGCGCCTGACGGGTGCGGCGGCTGGAGTCCGGGGCGACCCGGGCTCCAGCCGCGTGTGCGCCCGTGAGGGTCAGCAGGTGCGGAGCATGTTCAGCAGGGCCACCTTCTCCTTGGGGGTCACGAAGAGCCGGTAGTGGTGCTTCACGGTGATCCACGAGACGGCGTACCTGCACCAGTGGGCGCGCCGTTGCGGACGCCAGCTCTGCGGACCCTTCCCGCCCTTGGCCATGTTGGCCGAGTGGCTGACGGTGACCAGTTCGGGGCGGGTGAGGTCGTTGGCGAACGCGCGCCTCCTGGCCTCGCTCCACCGTTTGGCTCCCGACCGCCAGGCGTAGGAGAGCGGCACGACGTGGTCGACGTCCAGGTCCTTGACGCTCTTGAACCACTTGCCGTCGTACGGGCTGTACCACAGCCCCTCGACGGGATGACAGTCGGCGTTCTTGCGCACCTTGCGCGCGTCGCGGGCCAGCACGGTCTCCCGGGTGTTGCAGCTCCCCTTGTGCGGCGCCCAGCGGGGCTGGAAGCGCTCGCGGCTGTAGCCGTTGATGGATAACGCTCTGGCGACCTTCAGCCGGCTCAGCATGCGCTGGGCGAGGGCGGCGGACTGCGATCGCTTGCGGGAGTCGGCGGCCGACGGCGGCGCGGCGAGGACGGCGGTGATCGGGATGGCCATGAGGAGGAGTACGGCGACGTTAGCTGCCCGCCTCAAGAAGATCATGACTGATCCCTTACCCAGCGGCACCCGCGCCCATGGCGGCGAACCTCCCGGAGGCCACGGATCCAAGGCGCCCGCTCCCCCGCGGGACCTGTACTCTACAGCCCGTAGAGCAAGTGGTTTCGTGGCGAAGGGATGAAGGGTGCTGCGCTGGTTCCGGGTTGTGGCGGTGGCCGAGGCGTGCTCGTGGGCGGGCCTGCTGGTCGGGATGTTCTTCAAGTACGTGACCGAGACCGGCGAACTGGGCGTGAAGGTGTTCGGCCCGATCCACGGTGCGCTGTTCGTGCTGTACGCGCTCGGCGTGATCCTTTCGGCACGCGAGGCGGGGTGGAGCCGCGGCACCGTGGTGCTGGGCCTGGCCTGCGCCGTGCCTCCGTTCACCTCGGTGTGGTTCGAGCGCCGCATGGCGGCGCGCACGGCGGCCGCGCTCGCCTGACCCCACCGCGTCACGTACGCGGGGCTGCGGCCTCCAGGTCGGCGACGCTGCCCGACATGATGGTCCGTACGTGCTCGGTGACGTGTTCGATCGGCCAGTCCCACCAGGCCACCGCCAGCAGCCGGGCGATGTCCTCGGCGCCGTACCGGGTGCGAAGGAGCCGGGCCGGGTTGCCGCCGACGATGCCGTAGTCGGGCACGTCGGAGGTGACCACGGCGCCGGAGGCGACGATCGCGCCGTGCCCGATCCGCACGCCCGGCATCACCGTCACTCCGTGACCGAACCAGACGTCGTTGCCGACCACGGTGTCGCCGCGGTTCGGCAGGCCGGTGATCAGGTCGAAGTGCTCCGCCCACGACCCGCCCATGGTGGGGAAGGGGAAGGTCGAAGGGCCGTCCATGCGGTGGTTGGCGCCGTTCATGATGAACCGCACCCCTGTGCCCAGCGCGCAGAACCTGCCGATGCGCAGCTTCTCCGGCCCGTAGTGGTACAGCACGTTGCGCGTCTCGAACGCGGTCGGGTCGTCGGGGTCGTCGTAGTACGAGTACTCGCCGACCTCGATCAACGGCGAGGTGACCAGCGGCCGCAGCAGCACCACCCGTGGGTGCTCGGGCATGGGGTGCAGCACTGTCGGGTCGGCCGGGACGAGGGGCTTCACGGACGGTTTCCTCTCGGCCGACGGCGCCTGCTCGCCGCTAATGCGACAAGTTCTACATTAAGATGTCACGGACGCCGCCCGCAGAGCAAACCGGAGACGAGACGTTGACCTCCGAGCCTCCATCGCCGCCGCCCCGGCGCCGCCCGGGCGGCCGCACCAGCCGCATCCGTACGCAGGTGCTCGACGCGGTCCGCGCCGAACTCGGCGAGCGCGGATACGACGGGCTCACCCTGGACGCCGTCGCCGCCCGTGCGGGCGTCCATCGCGCCACGGTCTACCGGCGCTGGCGCGATGTCGGCGGCCTGCTCACCGACCTGTTCGAGGCGACGGGCGACGACGACTGGCAGCCCCAGGACACCGGCTCCCTGCAGGGCGACCTGGCGGCGCTCAACCACGAGAACCAGGCGGCCATGACCGCGCGTCCGTCGACGGCCGCGGCCCTGATCGCCGCCTCGTTCCGCTCCGAGGAGGCCGCCCGCGGCCTGCGGCGCCTCTGGGAGGACCGCTACGCGCGCTGCGAGGTGATCGTCAGCCGCGCCGTCCGCCGCGGGGAGCTCCCGCCGAACACCGACGCGCGGCGGCTGCTGCTCGCCGCGACCGCCCCGCTCTACCACCAGCTCGTCCTGCTCCGCATGCCACCGGACCCCGGCCTGCCCGAGCACGCGGCCAGGGCCGCCGCCCTGGCCGCGTCCGCCGGCGCCTTCGCCACGTCCCCCGCGGACGACGCCTGATCAGACGGCGGAGTCGAGGCGGGCGCGCTGGTCGCCGGTCAGCTCCAAATCCACGGCGGCGAGGTTCTCCTCCAGCTGCGCCACCGACGAGACGCCGGCCAGCGGGATCACCGGGAAAGCGCCGCCGATCTGCCAGGCCAGCACCACCTGGTTGAGCGTGGCCCCGCACTCCCGCGCGACCTCCCGCAGGACCTCCAGCCTGGCCGGGGTGCCGGGGTGCACGTAGTCGGGGGGCAGCTCCTTGTCCTGCCTGACGTACGCGCCGGACAGCAGCGGCGTGTACGCGACCAGCGTCAGGCCCGGCTCGGCCCGCAGATAGCCGAGCAGTTCGGCGCCCGCGTGCCCGAGGCTGCCGTCGGGGAAGAGCGCGCTCGGCACGTCGGCGCGCGGCCGCAGGTAGCTGTGCTGGTACTGCAGCACCTCGTACCCGGCGACCCCGGCGGCGGAGGCCAGCGCGCGGGCGCGTTCCACCCGCCAGATCGCGTGGTTGCTCACCCCGAGCAGCCCCACCGTGCCCTGCGCGACGAGCTCGCCGAACGCCCCGACCGTCTCGGCGGCCGGCGTCGCGTGGTCCTCGATGTGCGCGTAGAGCAGGTCGATCGTGTCCACGCCGAGCCGCTCCATGCTGCGTTCGGCGGACTCGCGGATCACCTTCGCCGACAGCCCCTCGGGGTTGTCGACGTAGCCGGTGCCCGGCGCGAGCGGTCGCGCGCCCAGCTTGGTGGCGATCACGACCTCCTCGCGCACGCCCCGGCTGCGCAGCCAGCGTCCGAGGAGCTCCTCGCTCTGCCCGCCCTGGCCGCCGTCGATCCAGAAGGCGTAGTTGTTGGACGTGTCGATGAACGTCCCGCCCGCCTCGACATAGCGGTCGAGCACGGCGAAAGCCGTCGATTCATCCGTCACCGAGCCGAACAACATCGCACCGAGGGCGAGGACGCTCACCTCGCGCCGCGTCGCCGGATCGGTGCCGATCGTCCGGTATTTCATGGCGTCTCTCCCATCATGGCCACGGACTGCCCTGCCAGAACCGGAGTCTGGTTGCTGGAGTGCGGTCCAGGTCAAGCGGGAAACGGCGCTCGCCTCCGGGATCGTCCGCAGCGAGAGCCGGGCTTCAGGCCGGGGAGCGCGTCAACCGGCCTGGGTCGCGCGTTCGCGAGCGGGCGGGCCTCCGGCGGCCGCGGCCGCGGCGACGACCCGGATGCGGCCCGGCTCGCAGCGAACTAATTTGTTGATCGCGCGCAGGTTGACGGGCGTGCCGGTCACCGGGCCTGGCCCGGTGATGGTCGCGTGCCGGGGGGCCTGTCCGGCGAACGCGACCTCGAGACGCCACGCGCCCCGCCAGAGGGTGACCAGGGTGCCCGACGGCCTGGGTGCGGTCTCGACGTCCCAGCCGTGGCGACGCGCGCGGCTGAAGAGCGCATGGGGATGCATCTGTTCGCCATCCTTCGTCATCAGGGACAGTGTTCGTGAACGTTCGTGAGTGACGTCTGCTTACCTGAGACGAGTGAAGTAGGCGAATCGGAACCATCTCGCGCCGAATTCGTGACCTAAGATCTTGGAGCTCCCGATCACGTCCGCTGTCGCGCCCGTACCACCGCCACCGGGCAGCGCGCGCGGCGCAGCACCCCGTGACTGACGGAGCCGAGCACCGCGGAGGCGACGCCGGTGCGGCCGCGCGAGCCCACCACCACGAGATCGGCCGCCCTGGACGCCTCGATCAGCGCCCCCACAGCGCTCCCCGGCACGAGCGACTCGACCATCTCGACCTCGGGGGCCTTCTCCTGCCAGAGCGCGAGGCGGGCCCCGACGTCGTCCGGGTGCGGGACAGGGACGGGGCCGTACCCGACGGGATGCGGGCTGAGGGCGGGATACCGGCTGCAGTGGAGCACGCGCAGCAGGGCGGAGCGGGCGAGCGCCTGCTGCTGCCCGTACGCCATCGCCGTGTCGGCGTCCGGGGAGCCGTCGTAGCCGACCACGACCTCACCGCGTTCCCTCTGGGGAAGCATCCGGACGACCACCAGCGGGCTGTCGGTGTGCCCGGCGAGCCCGAGCGTGACCGAGCCGAGCGCCAGCCCGTGCAACCGTCCCAGCCCCCTGCCGCCCACCACCAGCGTGTCGGCCGTCTCCCCCTCGGTGCGCAGCCTCTCGACCACCGCGCCGGTGGCCACGGCGGTGGAGACGTCGATGCCCGGCGCCAGCACCCGCGCCCGCGCCGCCGACTCGGCGAGCAGCTCCGCACGCCACTCCACCATCGTCACCCGCCCGCTGCGCGCGGTCGGCTCGGTCTCGGCCGCCCAGGGTTCACGCACGTGGACGAGACGCAGCGGCAGCCTCCTGCGCGCGGCGTCCTCAGCCGCCCAGCCCAGCGCGACCCGACCCGCCTCCGACCCGTCAACCCCCACGACAACTGCTCTCTCCACCCCATCCGACCTGCCCGAACGCCTCCCGGCCGAACATGCCGCCCACTTCCGGCGGCCGATCACGGGCTTTTCCTTCGGGGGGATCGGGCGTATGAACGAAGCAGTCGTCCGTGATCTCGGAGGTGATGGTGGATGCGCCGTCGGAGCGTGGTTCTGGCCGTTCTCGCGTTGTCCGCCGTGTTGGGGGCCTCCACGTCCGCCGGGGCGGTCGCCGACAAGCGGGGGGATCGGCCGTTACCCGGGTACTCGGTGGACAATCCGCCGATGGCGCCGGCGGTCGTGGACGGGCGGGAGAGCCGGGTGCTGCAGGGGGTTCACGAGCACGCCGCGTACACCATCGAGGTGCCGCCGCGCTGGAACGGCGACCTGGTGATGTGGGCGCACGGGTTCCGCGGCGAAACGCGGGTGCTCACCGTCGACCCGCCCGGGTACGGGCTGCGGCAGCGGCTGCTCGACCAGGGGTACGCGTGGGCCGCGTCCTCGTACTACGCCAACGACTACGACGTGCGGGCCGGGGTGCTCAGCACCCGTGCCCTCACCGAGCGGTTCGGGCGCGTGGTCGGCAAGCCGAAGCGGACGTACCTCGCGGGGGTGTCCATGGGCGGGCACATCGCGGCCCGCTCGATCGAGGAGTACCCCGGCCATTACGACGCCGCCCTGCCGATGTGCGGCGCGATCGGCGACCACCAGCTGTTCGACTTCTTCCTCGACTTCCAGCTGGTGGCCCAGGACCTGGCGGACGTGCCCGCCTACCCGATCCCGGACGACTACGCGACCGCCGTGGTGCCGCGCATCCAGGAGCGACTCGGGCTGACCGGCACGGGGACGGGCAACGAGCTCGGGACGCAGTTCCGTGACGTCGTCGTCAACCTGAGCGGCGGCCCGCGTCCGGGGGGCGAGGCCGCCTTCGCGTACTGGAAGGACTTCCTGTTCGGGCTCGCCGGGCCGGACGGCGGCGGCACGCTGGCGCAGGAGCCCAGCCGGGTGGCGACGAACGTCGGCACCGACTACAGCCCCGACTCCCCCGTGAACGTCGACGCGAGCGTGCGCCGCGTACGGCCCGCGGCCCAGGCGGCGCGCAGGTCGCACGCGCTGACGCAGGTGCCCGCGGTCACCGGGCGGATCGACGTCCCCGTGCTGACGCTGCACGACCTGGGCGACAACTTCGTGCCGTTCTCCATGGAGCAGCACTACCGGGCGGACGTCTCCCGGCACGGGCGCGACAAGCTGCTCGTGCAGCGGGCGATCCGCGCGGCCGGGCACTGCGAGTTCAGCGACGCCGAGGTCGGGGCCGCCTGGGACGACCTGGTGCGCTGGCAGCGCGGCGGCCCGCGACCGGCCGGTGACGACGTGCGCGACGCCGCGACCGTGGCCGATCCGGCCTACGGCTGCCGGTTCAGCGACCCGGCCGCGTACGCCACCGGCACCCGCAGGCTCTTCCCCGCCTGCCCCTGACGGCTCACACCAGGAACAGGCCGGAGCAGGCGGAGGCGGCGGCGTCCGCGTCCCCGGCGACGACGGCGCGTGCGAGCAGCGCCAGGCGGTCGGCCTGGACGCGGTCGTCCTCCAGCGGGGCGGCCTCGGCGAGGAGGTCGTCGAGCTCCGCCAGCAGGCAGGGGCCGGTCAGCCGGCGCAGGCATCGCCAGGTGTCGGAGAAGCGGACCGGAGAGCCGTCCGCGTCGAGCAGGGCGAGCCGCAGGCTCCGGTCGGGGTGTCGCGCCGCGCTGCGCGCGAGCCCGGCCATGACGGCCTCGCGGGCGCGGGCGATCTCGACGGGATCGCGGCCCGCCCATAAAGCGGCAGGCGACGGGCCGTCGTCGGTCATCGGCTCGAGGATCACGGCCCCGTTGCCGTGCTGCACCTCGACCTTGCCCTGGACCTCGAGCGCCACGAGGGCGCGGCTGAGGGAGGAGCGGCTCACCCCGAGCTCGGCGGCGAGCAGGCGTTCCGGCGGCAGGCGGTCGCCGGGCGACAGCCCCTGTGCCTCGATGAACCGGGCGATGTGGTCGGCCAGCTGCACGTAAAGGCGGGGCCGCTGCAGGCGCTCGGGGAACGCGGAGGTCTGCGGGCGCTTCTTGGTCACGGCCGTCAGTCTATTGACATGACCTGCCAGAGGAGCAGAGGCTAGGCCAATCCGGGAATGTATCCGTAACCGGACGGTAACGACATACCCCCCCGAGGAGCTGCCATGTCAGCGGAAGTCATCGCGCTGATCGTGCTCGTACTGGTGTTCCTGATAGCGACGATCCGATCGATCAACATGGGCGCGCTCGCGCTCGTGGCCGCTTTCATCGTGGGGACCACGGTGTTCGGCGTCGAGGTCGGAGACGTGATCGGTGGCTTTCCCGGCAACCTGTTCGTCATCCTGGTGGGCGTCACGTACCTGTTCGCGCTCGCCAAGACGAACGGCACCGTGGACTGGATCGTGCACCGGGCGGTGGTCGCGGTACGCGGCCGCGTCGCGCTGATGCCGTGGGTGATGTTCCTGGTCTGCGCGGCCATCACCGCCATCGGCGCGGCCAGCCCGGCCGCGGTGGCCATCGTGGCCCCGGTGGCGATGGGCTTCGCGGCCCGTTACCGGATCAACCCCGTGATGATGGGGATGATGGTCGTGCAGGGCGCGACCGCCGGGAGCTTCTCCCCCATCGGCATCTTCGGCGCGATCACCAACGGCGTCGTCGACCAGAACCACCTGGCGGGCAGCCCGGCCGTGCTGTTCGGCGGCGCGCTGGCCGCGTGCGCGCTCATCGGCCTGGTCAGCTTCGTCTCCCTCGGCGGCCGCGAGCTCGTGCAGCGCGACCGCGAGTCGGCGAGGGCCGCCGTCGCGGCCGGTGTGCCCGCGTCCGGTGTGCCCGCGTCCGGTGTGCCCGCGTCCGGCGTGCCCGCGTCCGGCGGTGGTGGCTCGGCCGGTGGCGGCGTCCAGGACGACGTCCTGGACGAGAGCGCGCTCCGCCTCGACGCGCAGCGGACGCTCACGCTGGTCGGCCTGCTGGTGCTGGCGGTGGGCGCGCTCGTCTTCGACCTCGACATCGGTTTCCTGGCCCTCGCGGTGGCGGTCGTCCTGACGCTGATCTTCCCCTCCGCCGCCCGCGGCGCCGTGGACAAGATCAGCTGGGGTACGGTGCTGCTCGTCGGCGGCATCGTCACGTACGTCACGCTGCTGCAGGACCAGGGCACGGTGAAGTGGCTCGGCGACGGCGTCGCCCAGGTCGGCGCCCCGCTGCTGGCCGCGTTCCTGATCTGCCTCATCGGCGCGGTGGTGTCCGCGTTCGCCTCGACCACCGGCATCCTCGGCGCGCTCATCCCGCTCGCGGTGCCGTTCCTGCAGACCGGGCAGGTCGGCACGATCGGCCTGATCACGGCGCTGGCGATCTCGTCCTCGGTGGTCGACTGCAGCCCCTTCTCCACCAACGGCGCCCTGATCGTGGCCAACTCCGAGGTGGCCATCCGGGACGACGTGTTCCGGCGGCTGATGACCTGGGGCATGACGATCATGGTCGTCGCGCCCCTCGTGTGCTGGCTGGTGCTGGTCGTGCCGGGCGGCCTGTCGTGAGCGCGGGTACGGGCCCGCTGGCCGGTTACGTCGTCCTCGACCTGACCAGGGCGCTCGCCGGGCCGCACGCCGGGATGATGCTGGGCGATCTCGGGGCGCGCGTCATCAAGGTCGAGCAGCCCGGCACGGGCGACGACACCCGCGGGTGGGGGCCGCCGTTCGTCGGCTCGGAGTCGACGTACTTCCTGTCGTGCAACCGCAACAAGCAGTCCATCGCCCTCGACCTGAAGGACGGGCAGGACCGCGAGACGTTCGAGGCGCTGGTCGCCAGGGCCGACGTCCTGCTGGAGAACTTCCGCGCCGGGGTGCTCGACCGGCTCGGCTTCAGCACGGCGCGCCTGCGGGAGCTCAACCCGCGGCTGGTGGTGCTGTCCATCACCGGGTTCGGGCACGACGGGCCCGAGGGCGGGCGGGCCGGCTACGACCAGATCGCCCAGGGCGAGGCCGGGCTGATGTCGCTGACCGGCTCAGGACCGGACGACCCGCAGCGGGTCGGGGTGCCGATCGGCGACCTGCTGGCCGGCATGTACGGCGCGTTCGGCGTGGTGTCGGCGCTGCTGGAACGCGAGCGGACGGGCCGCGGGCAGGTGGTGCGCACCTCGCTGCTGGCCGGCATCGTCGGCGTGCACGCCTTCCAGGGCACCCGCTGGACCGTCGCCGGCGAGGTCGGCCGCGCGCAGGGCAACCACCACCCGTCCATCGCGCCGTACGGGCTGTTCCGCTGCAAGGACGGCCACGTGCAGATCGCGGTCGGCAGCGAGAGCCTGTGGCAGCGGTTCTGCGCGGGCTTCGGGCTCGACCCGCGGGAGCCCGGCCTGGCGCTGAACGCCGATCGCGTGGCGGCCGGGCCGCGCCTGGTCGAGCGGATCGAGGCCGTCTTCGCCGCGTACGCCGCCGAGGACCTGCTGGAGCGGCTGTCGGAGGCCGGTGTCCCCGCCGGGCGGGTACGAAACCTGCAGGAGGTGTACGACTGGCCGCAGACCCGTTCGCAGGGGCTGCTCGTCGACGTCGAGCACGAGAGCCTCGGCCCGCTCACGCTGCCCGGGCCGCCCCTGCGGTTCTTCGACCCGGCCGGGCCTGACGGCGAGGTCGAGACCACCAGGACCGAGCACGCCGCACCTCCCGTCCTGAACGCCGACGAAGAGGAGATCCGCAGGTGGCTGACAGGCTGAGCGCACGCGAACTGGTCGATCTCGTCCTCGACGACGGCTCCTGCCGCAGCTGGGACCGCCCGCTGGGCGGCACCGGCGATCCCGAGCTGGCCGCCGCCCGGCAGCGGACCGGCCTGGACGAGGCGGTGATCACCGGCGAGGGGACGCTGCGCGGCCGCCGGGTGGCGTTCGTCGCCTGCGAGTTCGGGTTCCTGGCGGGCTCGATCGGGGTGGCCGCCGCCGAACGATTGGTGGCCGCCGTCGACCGGGCGACCGCGGAGCGGCTGCCGCTGCTCGCCGCGCCCGCCTCGGGAGGCACCAGGATGCAGGAGGGCACCGTGGCGTTCCTGCAGATGGTGAAGATCACGGCTGCGGTCGCCCGGCACAAGGCGGCCGGGCTGCCCTACCTCGTCTACCTGCGCCACCCCACGTTCGGCGGCGTGCTGGCCTCGTGGGCCTCGCTCGGCCACCTCACGGCGGCCGAGCCGGGCGCGATGATCGGATTTCTCGGCCCGCGCGTCTACCAGGCGCTGTACGACCGGCCGTTCCCCGAAGGGGTGCAGGTCGCCGAGAGCCTCGTGCGGCACGGGATCGTCGACGCCGTGGTGCCGCCGGGGGAGCTGGCCGAGGTCGCCGACCGGGCGTTGCGCGTGCTGCTGGCGCCGCCGCCCGCCGCTCCTGGCGCCTCCCCTGCGCAGGAGCGGCTGCCGGACGGCCCCGCCTGGCGGTCGATCACCATCTCGCGGCGGGCCGACCGGCCGGGTGTCCGCGAGCTGCTGCGGCACGCCGCCTCCGACGTCGTACGGCTGAACGGCACGGGGGCCGGGGAGGCGGACCCGGCGCTGCTGCTGGCGCTGGCCCGCTTCGGCGGCGCGTCGTGCGTGCTGCTCGGCCAGGACCGCCGTGCCCAGGCCGACACCGGTCCGCTCGGTCCGGGGGCGCTGCGCGCGGCCCGGCGCGGCATGCGGCTGGCCGGCGAGCTGGGGCTGCCGCTGGTCACCGTCGTCGACACGCCCGGCGCCGCCCTGTCGCCCGAGGCGGAGACGGGCGGGCTGGCAGGCGAGATCGCCCGGTGCCTCGCCGACCTGGTCACCCTGGACACGCCGACGCTCTGCCTGCTGCTCGGGCAGGGCGGCGGGGGCGGCGCGCTTGCGCTCGTCCCGTGCGACCGGGTGCTCGTCGCCCAGCACGGGTGGCTGTCGCCGCTGCCGCCCGAGGGGGCCAGCGCGATCGTGCACCGGGACGTCGAGCACGCCGCGCAGGTGGCGGAGCTGCAGGGCGTGCGTTCGGCCGACCTGCTCGCCGGCGGCCTCGCCGACCGGGTCGTCGCCGAGCACCCGGACGCCGCGGACGAGCCGCGGGCGTTCTGCGTGCGCGCCGGACGCGAGGTGGCCCGCGAGCTCGCTGCCCTGCTGCACACGCCCCGCTCGGAGCTGCTCGCCCGGCGGCTGCACCGCTACCGCGCGCTCGGCACCTCCCTCGACCCGCGCCGTCCCGGTCCTGGCCTCTCGATCGGCGACGCGGTCGCCTGACCCGCGGCCACGCCCCGACCTGCCCACACGCTGACCCAGCCACGCCCCGGCCTGGCCACGGCCCTCACCCGGCCGCAGTTCGGCCCAGCCACGCTTCGGCCTGGCCGCACTTCGACAGGTGCGATTTCGTTAGATTTCCGGCATGACCGAAGGGCTGCGGGAACGCAAGAAGCGGCAGACGCGCCGGCGCATCTGCGAGGTGGCCACCGCCCTGTTCGTGGAGCGCGGGTTCGAGCAGGTCACGATCGCCGAGGTCGCCGCGGCGGCGGACGTGTCGGTGAACACCGTCTACAACTACTTCCAGGCCAAGGAGGACCTCGTCCTGCCGCCGGAGCAGGCGTCCCCCGAGCGGCTCGCCGACATGGTGCGGCGGCGCGGCCCCGGCGAGTCGGCCGCCCGGGCCGTCCTGGGGCGGCTCCGCGACGAGGTGCACCGCCGCGACCGCGTGCTGGGCCTGACCGACGGGTTCGGACGGGTCTACCGGATGATGCGAGCCGCCCCCACGCTGACCGCCCGGCTGGAGGAGCTCGGCGAGCAGATGACCGACGCGCTCTCCGCCGTCCTGGCCGAGGAGACCGGCGCCGGGCCTGACGCTCCCCTCCCCCGCGCGGCGGCCGCTCAGCTGGGCGCCGTCCACGCCCTGGTCCTCAGGGAGATCGGCAGACGCGTCGCGGCGGGAGAAGGCCCGGACGCGACAGCCCGGGCGCTGCTGGAACTTCTCGACGCCACCGAGGACCTGCTCGGAGAACGCCTTCTCACCTATGCGGCACGAAAGGACCGGCCGGGTCCTGGATGACGATTCCCGGCACGTTCCAGAACGTCGCGCGACGTCGGCCCGCCATCGGATCTTGAAGGCCCCTCACCGACCCCCGACGCCTTTTGTGCGTCGGACTCGGGGAACGGAGCGAAACTTTTCGCGCCCGCGCGCATTCGCTCCGAATTCGCATTCGAAACCTACGGAATCCGTACTTTGCCGCGCTTCGCTGCGCGAAATCCGGAAGCTCGCGGTCGAGCGGAGCGCACACCCCACAGCAGCACTCCGGTCGGCGGGCGCGGGCGTCACCACCGCGGTCGCCGACGCCCGTAATGATCATGAAACGGGACGGCGCCGCAGCTGCCGACAGGGGGTGCCCAGGCCCGGCATCCGGGCCAGACCACACGCGACGCGGACATTACGGGCGTATTGCCCAATGGTTTCGGCATGCCCCAAAAGGGACCTCAAGGACACATAGCCGTAACTATGCACCATTTATCGCGACATGGCACGATCCACTGAAAAGAATGACGTTCCGGAACTGCAGAAAGAGCCGGAAGGCGCGCACACCGAAGAAGGGGCCCGGAGTTTCGGCCACCTGATGGTTGCCGCAAACCATGGCACAAAACCCCCCTCCCTGTCTACCGTCACCCCTCATCAAGTGGATCTATCTCGATTTCGCCATTACGGATCGGACAGCTGTCGATACCAACTCCGTAACACCGGGGTTCTGTCTATTCAATCGAAACATTGGTCAATGATCCTATTCCGCACTAACTAGCAGCGTCGACGCTAGTTCGGACAAAGGAGACCTGTCGTGTCCCACAGGCGGAGACTTGGGAGATTAGTCGCAGCGGTAGCGGGAGGATCGCTCCTGCTGTCGGCTTGCGCGCAGAGCGGCGGAGGGACGAGTGAACCCTCAAGCTCCGCCTCTCCCGCCGGCACGGCCCAGACCATCACGTACGCCGGTGAGCAGGAGTTCAACTCCTACAACAGCATCTCGGTGAACAACCTCGTCAACAGCGCGGCCATGCAGCGGGTGCAGGCCGGGTTCTGGTACTACGGCGAGAACGGGGAAGTCACCCCCGACAAGGACTTCGGTACCTACCAGAAGACCGCCGACTCGCCGCTGACCATCGAGTACGAGTTCAACGCCAAGGCCGTCTGGTCGGACGGCACCCCCATCGACTGTGACGACGCGATGCTCTACTGGGCCGCGAAGTCCGGCAAGATCAAGGGCTTCCAGGTCGACGGCACCACCGGCGTCGAGCTGACCAAGGTGCCCGACTGCAACGCCGGGGACAAGAAGTTCGTCCTCGAGTACTCCGAGCCGTTCGCCGACTGGCAGAGCAACGGCCCCGGCGCCACCAGCGTGCTGCCGGCCCACGTCGCGACCAAGGCCGCCGGCATGAGCGAGGCCGACTTCATCGCCGCGGTGAAGGCCCAGGACGCCGACAAGCTGGCGGGGGTCATCAAGTTCTACAACGAGGGCTGGACCATCGACGGCGGCCTGAAGGACATGTCGCTCTACCCGGCCTCCGGCCCGTACAAGATCGCCTCGATGGCCCCCGGCCAGTCGCTGACGCTCGCCGCCAACGACAAGTGGTGGGGCACCCCGGCCGCGACGCCGAACATCGTGCTGCGCGTCATCTCGCAGGAAGAGCAGGCGCAGGCGCTGCAGAACCGTGAGGTCAACCTCATCGAGCCGCAGCCCAACCCCGACCTGCTGGCCCAGCTCGAAGGCATGCAGGGTGTCACCGTGAAGACCGGTGACGCCTACACCTACGAGCACCTGGACTTCAACTTCGACTCCAGCGAGTTCAAGGACAAGCGGCTGCGCCAGGCGTTCGCCAAGTGCGTGCCCAGGCAGCTCATCGTGGACAACCTGATCAAGCCGCTGGCCCCGCAGGCCCAGGTGCTGCAGGTCCGCAACGTGCTGCCGTTCCAGCCCGACTACAACACCGTCGTCCAGGGCAGCGGCGCCGAGGCGTACGCCGACGTGGACATCGAGGGCGCCAAGAAGCTGCTCGAGGAGGCCGGCAAGGTCGGCATGGAGGTCAAGCTCGGCCACAACGAGCCCAACCCGCGTCGTACCCAGGAGACGCAGCTGATCGCCGACTCCTGCGGCAAGGCCGGCTTCAAGGTCGTCGACGGCGGCGCCGAGACCTTCTTCGAGGCCGGGGGCGCGCTCGGCACCAACGGCTACGACGTGGCGCTGTTCGCCTGGACCGGCTCGTCCGAGGTCTCCGGCTGGAGCTCGACCTACAGCACGCCGAAGGAGTGCTCCGAGAACGGCAAGGAGAACAACAACGGCTGCTACTCCAACAAGGAGGTCGACGACCTCATCAAGCAGCTGAACGCCGAGGTCGACACGACCAAGCACCCGGGCCTGATCGCCCAGATCGAGAAGGTCCTCTGGGACGACGTGGCCACGATCCCGCTGTTCGCCCACCCGAACCTGCTCGCGTGGGACGAGAAGCTGCAGAACATCGTTCCCAACCCGGCCCAGTCGTCGGTGACGTGGAACATGGACAAGTGGACCCTGGCGTCATAGCCGTCCGATAAATCGAACCATCGGCATGGGCCGGGGAGTCACCGCTCCTCGGCCCGTGTGCAAAGGACTCCTTTGCTATGAACCTAGGGAGTACTGAGTGATCGCCTTCATCGTCAGAAGACTGGTCACCTCCTTCTTCGTCCTGCTGGCCGCCACCATGGTCATCTTCGGACTGACATCGATCGCCGGCGACCCGCTGGCGGACCTCCGCGAGCTGCCCGGCGCGGACGGCGAGCGGAGGATGGCCGACCGGATCGAGCGGATGCACCTCGACGATCCTGTCTGGCTCCGCTACCTGAACTGGCTGACCGGCCTCTTCCGCGGCTACCTGGGCGTCAACCGTGACGGCCAGGACGTGGGCGTCATGCTCGGCGACGCCCTGTCGGCCACGCTCCAGCTCGTGCTCGCCGCCACCGTGCTCGCCGTCGTCATCGGCGTCTGCGTGGGCATCATCTCGGCGCTGCGGCAGTACAGCTCCTTCGACTACGGGGTCACCCTCGCCGCCTTCGTCTGCTTCTCGCTGCCCCTGTTCTGGGTCGCGGTGATGCTCAAGCAGTACATCGCCATCTCGTTCAACGACTGGTTACGCGACCCCGCCATCCCGCCCACCGTCATCGTCGTGCTCGCACTGATCGCCGGCCTCATCTGGGCCGCGATCGCCATCGGCGACCGGAAGGTCAAGCTCATCGCGTTCGGCGCGGGGGCCGCCATCACCGCCGTGATACTCACGCTGCTCTCCGTGACCGGCTGGTTCGCCGATCCGGGCATCGGCCTGATCGGCCTCGCGATCCTCGCGGGCGGCACCGCGGTCGGGCTGAGCATGCTCATCTCCGGGCTGCAGTACCGCGGCCCCCTCTACGCGGCCCTGGCCGCCGCGGGGCTCGGCGTGCTGCTGTCGGAGATCCTCACCCCCGTCCTCGCCGACCCCAGCTGGGCCGAGATCTTCGGCCTCGCCCTGGCGACGGTGATCATCTGCATCGCCCTCGGGTACGGGCTCGGCGGCCTGCTCCGTCAGCAGGCGATCACCGGCGCCGTGCTCACCGGTCTCATCACCGGCGGGCTGATCTTCGTCGACCGCCTGCTGCAGTCGTTCGCCTCCTACAGCGACATGGTCCGCGGCAGGCCGATCTCCACGATCGGCGCGGGCACCCCCAACTTCAAGGGTGACTTCTGGCAGACCAACCTGGACTCCGCCGGTCACCTGCTGCTGCCGAGCATGGCCCTGGTCCTCATCTCGCTGGCCACCTACACCCGTTACAGCCGCTCCAGCATGCTCGAGGTGATGAACCTCGACTACGTCCGCACCGCGCGGGCCAAGGGACTGCCGGAGCGCACGGTGATCACCAAGCACGCCTTCCGCAACGGCATGATCCCGATCACCACGCTGATGGCCGTCGACTTCGCCTCCGTGATCGGCGGCGCGGTCGTGACCGAGAACGTCTTCGGCTGGCAGGGCATGGGCACCCTGTTCACCACGGGGCTGCAGCAGGTCGATCCCGCTCCCGTGATGGCCTTCTTCATCGTCTCGGGGACGGCGATCGTCGTCTTCAACATGCTGGCCGACATCGTCTACGCCTATCTCGACCCGCGGATCAGGCTGTCGTGAAGGAGAACCACTCATGACGATCAGTGCCTCCGCATCAGGAGCCGCCCAGGGCATGACCGTCGTCGCGCGCACCCAGGGCCAGATGGTCCGCCGGCGTTTCTTCCGGCACCGCGCGGCGCTCATCGGCATGTTCGCCTTCGGCTTCGTCATCCTGCTGGCGTTCAGTTCCATCGGGTTCGGGCCCATCCCCGGCTGGTGGGACAAGACGTACCTCACCACCGGGTCCCTGGTGAACCAGGGCCGGCCGACGCTCAGCGTGGTGCCGGAGTTCCTCGGCGGGGAGGGCATCCACCTCGGCGAGCACCCGTTCGGCCAGGACAACATCGGCATCGACTACTTCGCGCTGACCATGCGCGGCGCGCAGCAGTCGATCATCGTGGCGTTCATCGTCGCCATCGTGGCGACGTCGGTGGGAACGCTCGCCGGCGCTTTCGCCGGATATTTCAGGAAAAAGACTGAGTCGTTCATCATGCGCCTCACCGACGTGATGATCACCATCCCGATTCTGATCATCGCGGCCATCGTCGGACGCACGTTCGGCGACTCCGGCATCGTCATCCTCGCCATCTGCATCGGCCTGGTGACCTGGCCCATGCTGGGCCGGCTGGTACGCGGCGAGTTCCTGTCGCTGCGCGAGAAGGAGTTCGTCGAGGCGGCGCGCGCGGTGGGCACCTCCGCGAGCCGGATCATCTTCCGGCACGTGCTGCCCAACACCGTCGGCGTCATCATCGTCAGCGCCACCCTGGCCGTGGCCAACGCGGTGCTGCTGGAGTCGGCGCTGTCCTTCCTCGGCGTCGGCGTGCAACCGCCCGACGTCTCGCTCGGCCAGCTCATCGACACCTACCGCAGCGCCATGACCACCCGGCCGTGGCTGTTCTGGTGGCCTGGCGTCTTCATCATCGCGATCGCGCTGTCCATCAACTTCATCGGTGACGGCCTGCGCGACGCCTTCGACCCACGACAGACCCGGGTGCGTGCCTGATGACGACTTCCCCCAAGGAGATCCTCCGCGTCGAGGACCTCACCGTGGAGTTCCCCACCGAGGACGGCGTGGTCCACGCGGTCCGTGGCGTGTCGTACGCGCTGCACGAGCGCGAGGTGCTCGGCATCGTGGGCGAGTCGGGATCCGGCAAGTCGGTGTCCTCGCTCGCCGTCATGGGGCTGCTCCCCCGGGGCGCCCGCGTCCACGGCAAGATCCTCTATCGCGGTGACGACGTACTGAAGCTGCCCACCCGCAGGCGGCGGGCGCTGCGCGGCGGGAAGATCGCGATGATCTTCCAGGACCCGATGACGGCACTGAACCCCGTGCACACGATCGGCGACCAGCTCGCCGAGGCGGTGCTCGCGCACGGCCTCATACCGCGCAAGCAGGCGCTCGCCCGCGCCAAGGAGATGCTCGACCTGGTCGGCATCCCCCAGGCCGAGCAGCGGCTGCGCAGCTACCCGCACGAGTTCTCCGGCGGTATGCGGCAGCGCGCGATGATCGCCATGGCGGTCATCAACAACCCGGACGTGATCATCGCCGACGAGCCGACCACGGCTCTCGACGTGACCGTGCAGGCGCAGATCCTCGAGAAGCTCCTCGAGGTGAAGGACGCCGTCAACGCCGCGATCGTGCTGATCACGCACGACCTCGGCGTGGTCGCGGGCATCGCGCACCGGGTGCTGGTCATGTACGCCGGCAAGCCGGTCGAGATCGGCGACACCGACTCGGTCTTCTACCGGCCGCGCATGCCGTACACGGCCGGGCTGCTCGGGTCGATGCCGTCGCTGGAGACCTCGGGCGGACGGCTGCGGCCGATCGGCGGCGCTCCGCCGTCGCTGATCAATCTGCCGCCCGGGTGCCCGTTCTCGCCGCGCTGCCCGCTGGCCGACGCCACGTGCACGGCCGAGGAGCCGGCGCTCGGCGAGGCCGGTGAGGGCGGTCACCTCGCCGCCTGTCACCACTGGCGCGCGGTCGCCGAAGCACCCGATCCCACCGCACTGTTCCACATCGAGAGCGAGGCCGTCTCATGACCGCGCAGGAGCACCTGCTGGAGGTCAAGGACCTGGTGATGCACTTCCCCGTCCGCGGCTCCGGCCTGCTGCGCAAGACCGTCGGCGAGGTGCAGGCGGTCAGCGGGGTGTCCATGCACGTCGATCCAGGGGAGACCCTCGGTGTGGTGGGCGAGTCGGGATGCGGCAAGTCCACCACCGGCCGGGCCATCCTCCAGCTGCACCGGCCCACCTCGGGCTCCGTGCTGTTCGACGGCGACGAGCTGACCACCATGGCGCCCCGGCGGCTGCGGTCCGTACGGCGCGACATGCAGATCGTCTTCCAGGACCCGTACGCCTCGCTCAACCCGAAGCTGCCGGTCAACGACATCATCGCCGAGCCGCTGAAGGTCCACGGCAAGTGGAAGGACGACGGCCCGAAGCGGGTGGCGGAGCTGCTCGAGCTCGTCGGGCTCAACCCCGAGCACGGCAACCGCTACCCGCACGAGTTCTCCGGCGGCCAGCGGCAGCGCGTCGGCATCGCCCGCGCGCTTGCCCTGGAGCCGAGGCTGCTCGTCCTCGACGAGCCGGTGTCGGCGCTCGACGTGTCGGTGCAGGCGGGCGTGGTCAACCTGCTGGAGGACCTGCAGGACCAGTTCGGGCTGTCGTACATCTTCATCTCGCACGACCTGTCGGTCGTCCGGCACATCTCCGACCGGGTCGCGGTCATGTACCTCGGCAAGGTCGTGGAGACCGGCACGCGTGACGACGTGTACGAGCGGCCCGTCCACCCCTACACCCAGGCGCTGCTGTCGGCGGCCCCGATGGCCAACCCCAAGGAGGAGCGCCGCCGCCGGCGGATCATCCTCACGGGCGAGGTGCCGAGCCCGCTGAACCCGCCGAGCGGATGCAGGTTCCGCACCCGCTGCTGGAAGGCCCAGGACATCTGCGCCACCGAGGAACCGGAACTGAAGGACCGTGGCACCGGGCACCCGTCCGCCTGCCACTTCCCGGAGGTCAACACCGAGGTGGTGTGAGCCACGGAGGCGCCCCCGGCACCGATGATCACTCCGACCTGGCGGGGTGTTCGGTGTAGCCGAGGGCGCCTCCGCCGTAGAAGGTGGCGGGGTCGGGCTCGGCGACGGGAGCGTGATCCCGCCACCTTCGCACCAGATCGGGTTGGGCGATGAAGGCGCGGCCCACGGCGACGAGGTCGGCCTGGCCGCTCGCCACCCGCCGGCGGGCGGTGTGCTCGTCGGTCATGGGGTACCACCCGTCGTTGACGACGACCGGGCCGTCGAACCGGCGGCGGAGCTCCCGCAGCAGTGGCTCTTCCGGGTCGCCGATGGTGTGCAGGTAGGCCAGGCCCAGCGGGGCGATCCCGTCGAGGAGCGCCCGGTAGGTGGCGGCCGTCCCGGCCGGATCGTCCTCGATCGCGCCGTGCAGGTTCGCCCCCGGCGAGAGGCGGATGCCGACCCGCTCGCCGCCGATCGCGGCGGCCGTCGCCTCGGTCACCTCGATGACGAACCGGGCGCGGGCCGCGGCGGACCCCCCGTAGACGTCGTCCCGCAGGTTGGTCGAGGGCGCGAGGAACTGGTGCGGCAGGTAGCCGTTGGCCGCGTGCAGCTCGACGCCGTCCAGCCCTGCCGCCACCGCCGCGCGGGCCGCGCCGGCGTACTCCTCCGCCACGGCGGCCACCTCCGCCGTCCCCAGAGCTCTCGGTATCGGGTACGGACGGGCGCCTTCCGCGGTATGGATCGTTCCAGGGGCGGCGACCGCGCTCGGGGCGACGGTCTCGTTGCCGTCCTTGTTGGCCGGATGGGCGATGCGTCCCGTGTGCATGATCTGGGCGACGATGCGTCCGCCTTCCGCGTGCACGGCGTCGGCGACCGCGCGCCAACCCTCGATCTGCTCAGGCGTGTGCAGGCCGGGGGTGTTGGGGTAGCCCTGCCCTGCCGCGCTGGGCTGGACGCCCTCGGTGACGATGAGCCCCGCGGTGGCCCGCTGCCGGTAGTAGAGCGCGGTGATGTCGCGGGGCACCCCCGCCGCGCTCGCCCGGTTGCGTGTCATCGGCGCCATGACGATCCGGTTGGCGAGCGTCCACGCGCCGACGGTGACCGGGTCGAACAGATCCCGCATGACGAAATCCTTCCTCGTAGGTGTGCCACAGGGCCGGCGTGACCTGGGAAGGCTGTGCTCGGCCGGGCCCGAGACTGGCTCAGCGTCCGGCCGGGTCGCATGTTCTCTTGCCGCTCCGGCAAGTCGCGGGCGGCGTCACCACGTACGGGCCGCCCGCAGCAGCCGCTCGCGGACGAGCGTCACGTGCAGGCGTTCCGGCACGCCGGCGCGCTGGGCGAGGAAGCCGGTGTTGATGGGCGGGTCGTCGGGGTCGAGGAGCGCCACGAGCTCGCCGGCGGCCAGCTCGCCCGCGCACAGGTACCGGGGCAGCACGGTGATCCCGGCGCCGGCCGCCACGGCCGCCCTCACCCCGCGCAGGTCGGGCATGACCACGGCGGGCGACCTCGTGAGCCGCGTACGGAAGACGTGCCGCCAGTACCGGCGCACGATGGGCAGGTCCTCGGCGTAGGCGACCAGCGGGACGTCCTGCAGCGGGCCGGGGTCGTCGCAGGTGAGCGGGCCGATCCTGACGGCCCACGCGGGCGCGGCGACCAGCACGAACTCCTCGTCCATCATCGGCACGGCCACCACGGAGCGCCCGCGCGGCCGGATCGCCGACATCACGAGGTCGAACCGCCCCGCGCGCAGTCCGTCGAGCAGGTCGTCGGCCAGGCCGGTGGTGACCCGCAGCCGCAGCCCGCGCTCGACCAGCGGTGCCAGGGCGGGCAGCGCGCGGGTGCTCAGCACCTCGGCGGGGCCCGCGAGGTGCACCGGCTCCGAGATGTCGTCGCCGGGGCGGGCCCGTTCGGTCACCGCCGCGAGCTCGTCCATGGGGCCGGCGATCCGCGTGGCGAGTTCGGCGGCGACCGACGTGGGCGCGACGCCGCGCGGCAGCCGTTCGAACAGCTGACGGTCGAGTCGCGTCTCCAGCGCCCGGATCTGGCTGGTGACGGTCGGCTGCGACAGGCCGAGCAGCGCCCCGGCCGCGGTGAACGACCCGGCGCGGTAGACGGCGAGGAACGTCCGCAGGTGCATGAGGTCGAGCGGCCCGCCTACCCCGTAGGTATCAGAATCACTATGGGTCACAGTGCTCAGGCTATTGGCTGTCCTATGTGCCGGCCACCTACGATCGGGCCGTTCCCCCAGATGAGCGGCGTTGCGGCCGCCGTCGAAGAGCTATGGAAGGCACCCACTGATGGCCAGGATTCTTTTCGTGATGACCGCCTCCCGCCACTGGACGCTGGCGGACGGCACCGAGCACCCGACGGGCTTCTGGGCAGAGGAGTTCGCGGCTCCGTACCGCGCGTTCGTGGACGCGGGGCATGAGATCGTCGTCGCCACGCCCGGTGGGGTCGTGCCGCCCGTCGACCAGGTGAGCCTCTCCCCCGACGTCAACGGCGGCCTGGGAGGCGCGCGGGCGGTGGCCGCGACCCTGGAGGCGGCGGCCGAGCTGCGGCACCCGATCACGCTGGAGAGCGTGGACGTGTCCGCGTACGACGCGGTGTTCTACCCCGGCGGCCACGGCCCGATGGAGGACCTGTCGCGCGACGCCGACTCCGCCCGCGTCCTCGGCGAGGCCCTGGAGAGCGGCAGGACCGTGGGCCTGGTGTGCCACGGCGTGGCAGCGCTCCTCGCCACCGCACCGACCGGTGCTGCGGCCCCCTTCGCCGGATACCGGCTCACCGGGTTCAGCAGGGCGGAGGAGGAGCAGACCGGGCTCGCCGCGCGCGCCGAGTGGGTCCTCGAGGACCGGCTCGCCGCCCTGGGCGCGAGCTACTCGGCGGGCGAGCCGTGGGCGCCGTACGTGGTGGCCGACCGCAACCTGTACACCGGCCAGAACCCCGCGTCCTCGGCCGCGCTCGCCGCCGAACTGCTCAAGGCCCTGGCCTGATGGCCAGGGGACGACTCCTCGTCCCCGTTGTCGGCCGCGCTCACCACCGAACCGCTCACCCCCATGCCCCGAGGCTTCTCGTCCCTGTTCTCGGGCTCGGGGCCATGATCGTGTCGATGATGCAGACACTCGTCGTGCCGATCCTCGGCCTCGTCCAGCGTGATCTGCACACCACGGCGTCGGGCGCGGGCTGGCTCACCACGGCCACGCTGCTGTCCGCCGCCGTCTGCACGCCGCTGCTCGGCCGCCACGGTGACCGGCACGGCGCGAAGCCGACCCTCGTGGGCGTCCTCGCGGTCACTCTCGCGGGGTCCGTGCTCGCCGCCGTGACGGACTCGCTGCCCTGGCTGATCGCCGCGCGGGCGTTGCAGGGCGCGTCCACCGCCGTCTTCCCGCTCGCGCAGTCGGTGCTGCGCGCCGAACTGCCACGCGAACGGCTCCCCGCCGCGATGGGGGCACTCAGCGGGACGCTGGCCCTCGGCAACGGGCTCGCGCTCGCGGGAGCGGCACTGCTCACGCGCGGCACCGCGGCCGACCACCACGACGTGTTCTGGCTCTCGGCCGGGGTGTCGGCACTCACCCTGGCCGCGGTCGCCGTCGTCGTACCACGAGCGCGGCCGGGGACAGGCGGACATACGGCCTCCGGCGCGACACACGCGCTGCCGGGGGCGTACGGGCACGCGGTCTCCGTCGCGTCCTCGGTGCGGCCGGGGGCTGGTGGGCGTACCGACTGGGGTGGGGCGGGTGCGCTTGCGGCGATGCTCGTTCTGCTTCTGCTGCCGCTGTCACAGGGGGCCCGGTGGGGGTGGGCGTCGGTGCCGACGCTGGGGTGTCTCGCCGCCGCGGCGGCGGCGTCCGTCGTATGGGTGCGCGTCGAGCGGCGCTCGCGCGACCCGCTCGTGGACATGCGGATGTTCGTCCGGCGGCCCGTCCTGTTCGCCAACCTGGCGGGGGTGCTGCTCGGCTTCGCGATGTTCGCGCAGTTCCTCAGCGTCTCGGCGCTGGCCCGGCTGCCCGCGCCGCCGCACGGGTACGGTTTCGGCGCCACGGTGCTGGAGACGTCCCTCGTGTTCCTCATGCCGTCGGCGGTGGCCTCGCTGGGGGCGGCGCAGGTGGCCGGGGCGCTGGTGCGCAGGCTGGGGCCGCGCAGGACGCTCGCCGCAGGCGCGGCCTGCGGAGCCGCCGGGTTCGCCGCGCTGGCCCTCGCGCACGGCTCTGTGGCGGAGGTCGTCGCGGCGAGCGCGCTCGTCGGCGTCGCCGTGAGCTTCGGCTTCGCCACCCTCCCCGCCCTGCTGCTCGGGGCGGTGCCCCCCGGCCTGACCGGCGTCGCGAACGGCGTCAACTCGGTCGCACGTTCGGTGGGCAGCTCGCTCGCGAGCGCCCTGACGGCGACGCTGCTCGCCGCCCCCGTCCCCGCCGAAGGCCGCCTCACCGCCTGCTTCGCGCTCGGCGGCGCGGCCCTCGCCCTCGTCGCACTCGTGGCCACGGCCGCGATGTCCGATCCCATGAATCACCAGAAAGGCGCACCATCATGGCATTGATCCTCATCACCGGAGCCTCGGACGGGCTCGGCCGGGCGCTGGCCGAGGACCTCGCCGCCGGCGGGCGGCACCGGCTCCTCCTGCACGGCCGCGACGAGGGACGTCTCGCCGAGGTCGCGCGGGCCACCGGCGGCGAGCCGATCCGGGCCGACCTGTCCTCCCTGGAGGAGGTCCGCCGGCTCGCCGCGCACGTCGCCGCGTCGCACGACCACCTCGACGTGCTCGTCAACAACGCCGGGATCGGCTTCCACGTCGAGGGGACCACGCGGCGGACGTCCGCCGACGGCCACGAGCTGCGCCTCGCGGTCAACTACCTCGCCCCCGTGCTGCTGACCCGGGAGCTGCTGCCGCTGCTGCGCCGGGGCGCGCCGTCCCGGGTCGTGAACG
Source organism: Nonomuraea maritima (assembly GCF_900100395.1). Taxonomy (GTDB): domain Bacteria; phylum Actinomycetota; class Actinomycetes; order Streptosporangiales; family Streptosporangiaceae; genus Nonomuraea; species Nonomuraea maritima. The sequence continues at coordinate 412,514 of NZ_FNFB01000004.1, forward strand.
TCGCCTCCATCGGGCAGCAGCCGATCGACTTCGGCGACCCGCAGCTGGAGCGCGACTACACCGACGTGGCCGCGTACTGCCGGTCCAAGCTGGCTCTCGTCTCCCACACCTTCGACCTGGCCGAGGAGCTGGACGGCAGCGGGGTCACGGTGAACAGCGTGCATCCGGCGACGTACATGCCGACGGCCATGTCGGCGCGGTCCGGCATGGAGGTCGTCGAGAGCCTGGAGCAGGGGGTCGCGGCGACCCGGCGGCTGGTGGACTCCCCCGAGCTGGACGGCGTCACCGGGCGCTACTTCGAGGGCGGGAAGGAGGCGCGGGCGTCCGAGGAGGCGTACGACGCGGACCACCGCCGCCGGCTCGCCGACCTGACGCGGCGGCTGCTGCCCTGACCTCGCGCGACATTTCGGGATCTTTACCTCAACTGGTCGGACCAGTAGCCTCAGTGCACTCAGCCGACTGATGTTCCCGTTCGTGAGCCAGGGGCGTGCGCCGTCCCCGGCACCCCACCGGAATGAGGATCCATGAAGTCACGCCTCGTCCCCCTCCTCGCCGGCGCCCTCGCGTTAGCCGCGCTCGGCGCGCCCACCCCCGCACTCGCCGCCGACACGCCGGGACTGCCGGGCCGCGACAACGCGATCACCGACGTGCCCGGCGTCCAGGTCGGCCAGGTGCAGTCGACCCGGGCTCCGTACCTGACCGGCACCACCGTGGTCCACACCCCGCGGATGTCCGTGACCGGCGTCGACCAGCGCGGCGGCGCACCGGCCACGAAGGAGACCGACCTGCTCGACCCGCTCAACTCCAACCCGGGGGTCAACGCGGTGATGCTCGGCGGCAGCAGCATGTACGGGCTGTCCGCCGCCGACGGTGTGATCCGCTGGCTGGAGGAGCGCGGGGAGGGCGTCCCCGTCGGTTCCGGGGTCGCGCCGATCGTCCCCGCCGCCGACATCTACGACCTCGGCAGGGGCGGCGACTTCAAGGCCCGTACGTCGCCCGCGTGGGGCTACCTGGCCGCGGAGGCGGCCCAGGAGGGCCCGGTCCGGCAGGGCGTCGTGGGCGGCGGGACGGGCGCCCGCGCGGGCGGGCTGAAGGGCGGCGTCGGCACCGCCAGCGTCGTGCTGGACGACGGCGTCGTGGTCGGGGCCATCGTGGTGGTGAACGCGGCGGGCTCGCCGGTCGACCCGCGCGACTGCTCGCTGTTCGCCGCCCGCTACGAGCTGGCCGGCGAGTTCCGCGGGCTGAGGACGCCGAAGGCCAAGGAGTGCCGTCCGCCCGCCCAGGCGGACGCGCTGCCGATGAACACCACGATCGCGGTGGTCGCCACGAACGCGCCCCTGGAGAAGGCCGCCGCGGCGCGGATGGCGGGCAACTCGCAGGACGGTCTCGCCCGTGCGATCAACCCGATCCACACCCTCGGGGACGGCGACACGATCTTCGGCGTCTCGACCGGCACCGGGACGCCGCTGCGGGTCAACAACCCGGCCGACTCACGGCGGCTCAACGAGATCTTCAACGCCGCCGCCGAGACCCTGACCCGCGCCGTCGGCCACGCCATGCTGAACGCCCACACGGTCGGCTCCGCGACCAGCTACTGCGACCGCTACCCCTCGTCCTGCGCCAAGCTGACCGCCCTGCCACCCACCAAGCAGGGCAAGGCCCCCGAGGTAACGCAGTCCACCCTCGCCGCGGCCGAACAGAAACTGAACAGCGCCCCGCCCATCCCCACCACGGACAAGCCCGACAACCACCCGACCACAGGCTCCGGCACCGGCGACCCCGACCCGACTGCGGGCACAGGCGACAAGGGATCCACCGGCACGACTGCGGGCACGGGCGACACAGGACCCGGCAACGACCCGGCTGCCGGTGTCGGCACCGGTTCAGAAGCAGCGGGCCTTGCGGGCGCGAGCTCGCCTGACCATTCGAGCTTCTCTGCCGCCAGTGACGGCGCGACGGCCATAGCGGCGGGCCGTCTGCCCGAATCCACCACAGCCGAGGTGGCCGACGCCTCCGAGGGCGAGATGGCCGTTCCAGCGGCCTCAGAAACGACCTACACCGGCTTCGGCAGCGCCTTCCTCCTCACCGCCCTGCTCGCCACCGCCGGGCTGGCCGCCGCCCTCGCCCTACGCCGCCGCCGCCCCACCGCATAACCCCCCTCCACCCGGAAGTCCCCGCTGTCGAGACGCTGACGTACGGTGATCAGCCGCGCGGCCGGGGACGCGAACGCCCGCACGCGCCCCCGCCGACGCGGGGGCGCTCAGTGCGCGGCGAGGCGGGCGAAGGTGGCGTTTCTGAGCACTGCGCGGGCGCCGAGGACGTGGCCGGCGCACATCAACGTCACCGTCCCTGCCTCGTCGGTCACCTTCCACGCCACCGGCTCGGCGCACGGCCCGTTGAGCCGGTCGTGTTTCCACGCCTTGCGGCACACCCGGCACATGGCGGCCCCCGCCTCGGACGACAGCGTCCTGCCGTGCTCGGGGCAGACGCCCCACGGGAGGCCGCATTCCCGTACGGTCAGGAACCGGTCGAGGTCACCCGCCGCCTGCCGCAGGTCGTCGCCGCCCCGGTCGAGCAACCCGGCGGCCGACCGCGCGCCGGCCAGCCGCGCGTACTCGGGCGCCTCGGCGGGGACGCCGTCACAGAGCCTGCGGATCTCGGCGGCCAGCGCCTCAGCGCGACCGGCAAGGAGGCGCAACTGCGCCGGGGTGACGTTCATACTGGCACTCGTCTCGCAAGGGCCGCCCGCGCGGCGACAGATTCGGGATGCCACATCGGCCAGTCCGACGCCCGCGATCCTAACCGGCCTCAGCCCACCCCGCGCACCCCACACCGCGCCCCAGAATCCGCCCGGCATCAGCACACCTACGCGCCCACAGTCCGTGACGGGCCCGAGCGGCATCAGGGCGACCCGCGCGTCCCGCAGCGCTGTCGCGCACCACGCCGTGGCCCGACAGCCAGAGGACGTAGACGCGCCCCGGCCACCGGGGGCATGCGGCCAGGGCGCGACGCTTTGGTGCTCCAGTAGGCCCCCACTGGAGCGCTGCCAGACTAGAGCGTTTCATCCGATTTGTATAGGTTTTTGACGGTAACCAGCAAACCTCCCAGCCATGCATAAAGCCGCCCTACCTGCGGATATACCGACATAGCGGAGGATTCACCCCACATCACCCCGGGTAGCACCGTGCCCATGAGCCGCATACGTCTCACGCTCGCGGCGCTGCTGCCGCTGCCGCTGGTGGTGGTGCTGTCCCCGATGCAGCACTCCGCGGCGTACGGCGTCGCGCCGCACCAGGCCGGCCCGCCGCCCGAGACGCCCGACCCGCCGCCGCGGCGCAAGACGCCGGTCGTGCTCTTCCCCGCGTACCACCTCACCAAGTTGCGCGTGACCGTCAAGAACCAGACGGCGGCGCCCGGATGCCCACGGTCGGGCACGTTCGGCTTCTGGTACCGCAACGACCGGCCGAGCACCATCTTCAGCCAGGAGTGCCAGGACAGCCTGCTGACGTTGCGCTACCGTCCCGACCGATCGGCGCCCATGCGGGCGCGCTTCTCCGAGCAGAACGGCGTCGACGTGCGGATCCTGTCCTTCGGCCGCACCGAGAGCGCGCCGTTCTACGATCCGATGTACCGCCGGCTGGAGGCCGACGGATACGTACGGAACAAGAACATCGTGGTCGCGGGCTACGACTCCCGCCTCACGCCCGACATGGGCGACTTCCTGCGCCGCACCCGCGACCTCATCGAGTACACCTACCGCGTGAACGGCGACCGCCCGGTGCACCTCGTCGGCCACTCCAACGGCCCGCTGTACGCGCAGTACCTGCTCACCCACACGAGCAAGGACTGGCGGAAGAAGTACATCCACGGCTTCACCCCGATCGCGGGCAACTTCCCCGGCCAAGGGCTGCTCTACCAGGTGCTGTTCACCGGGCTGAACGTCCAGGACTTCAGCACCCCCACCACGAGGCAGCAGGCCGCGACGAGCGCGCGCAGGTACCGGAGCACCCCCTCGACGTACATGAGCGCGGCCGACCCGGCCGTCTTCGGCGACCGCGAGATCGTCGTCCGCGACACCTCCTCGGGCCGCTCCTACACGCCGCGCGACTACCGCCGCCTGCTCGCCGACGCGAACCTCCCGCTCGCGCGACACCTCGCCGAGCATTACGTCGGCTTCGTCAGGTTCGCCCGCCCACGCGCGTTCCCCAGGGTCGACGTGTACGCCGAGAAGGGCTCCGGCCTGCCGACGGTGGTCGGCGCGCGACTGCGCGACCTCAGCGCCGGCCAGGTGGCAGACCCGGCCGGGCTCGTCCGGCGCGACGGGGACGGCAACCAGGAGGACATCACCAACAACGCCGTCCGGGTGTGGCGGGCGATGCGGTGCCACCGGTTCAGCCTCACCGACAACCGCGGCGTCGGCCACTTCGCGCTGCCGGGCAACCGAGGGGTGCTCGACCGCCTGGTCAGGCACCTCTCCCGGCCGCGCAGCAAGTGCCGCTGACCGTACCGATCAGCCCCGGATCCGCTCGTTGACCTGAGCCGCCACCCGGTTGGCGCGCCGGCAGACGAACAGCAGACCACCGATCAGCAGCGCCGTCTGGGGCAGGCAGATCGGCAGGACCGCGGCCTCCGGCAGGTCGAGAACCAGGTCGCCGGCGACGGAGAGGCCGGCGGCCACCGCCAGGACGGCCGCCAGGATCCGCATGGGGCGCCTCATCCAGGCGTGCGCCGCGTCCCACGCCTCGCGCGAGGCGAGCGTCTCGCGTGTGCGCAGGCCGGAGAGCCGGTTGCGGGTGTCCACGGCTCCCGACTCATCATGAAAAGAGATCAACAGGACGGCGATCACCGGCAGCGACAGTAACGACACGACGGAAACGGGCCCCATAGGGGGATCGTAACATCGCCGGCTGCGGCGGTCAGGGCTTGAAGCGGTAGCCCATGCCGGGTTCGGTGATCAGGTGGACGGGGTGGGCCGGGTCGCGTTCGAGCTTGCGGCGAAGCTGGGCCATGTACTGGCGCAGGTAGTGCGTCTCCTTGACGAACTTGGCGCCCCACACCTCGGTGAGGATCTGGCGCTGGCTGATCAGCTTGCCCGGGTGGCGCAGCATCAGTTCGAGGATGTGCCACTCGGTGGGCGTCAGCCGCACGTCGCCGGTGATCGTCTTGTTGGCCAGGTCGACCACATGGTCGCCGACCTGGATGTTCGCCAGCTCCGTCTCCTGGATGGAGGCCCGCCGGGTCACCGCCCGCACCCTCGCCAGCAACTCGTCGATGCCGAACGGCTTGGTCACGTAGTCGTCGGCGCCCGCGTCCAGGGCCTCGATCTTGTCCTGGTTCCCGGCCCGTCCTGACAGCACGATGATCGGGACGCTGGTCCAGCCGCGCAGGCCGTGGATGACGTCCACGCCGTCCAGGTCGGGCAGGCCGAGGTCGAGGATGACCAGGTCGGGCGTGTGGTCGACGGCGGCGCGGAGTGCGGCGGCGCCGTCGGCCGCCACGGTCACGTCGTAGTGGCGGGCGACGAGGTTGATGCGCAGGGCCCGCAGGATCTGCGGTTCGTCGTCGACGACGAGGATGCGGGTCACGCCGGCACCCCTCGCACCGCGATGGGCATCGTCAGGATCATGGTGAGGCCTCCCCCTGGTGTTTCGTCCGGTACGAGCGTGCCGCCCATCGCCTCGGTGAGCCCGCGTGACAGGGCGAGGCCGAGACCCACGCCGGAGTGGTTGTCGCGGTCGCCGAGCCGCTGGAACGGCTGGAAGACACGGTCGTGCGCCCCGGGCGGGATGCCGGGGCCGCGGTCCATGACGCGGATCTCCACCTGCTCGCCGTGCCGGCTCGCGCTGACCAGCACGTTCCGGCCCGGCGGACTGTACCGGACGGCGTTCGACATGAGGTTGACCAGGACCCGTTCCAGCAGGGCCGGGTCGGCGGCGATCTCGGGCAGTTCGACGGAGATGTCACCCTCGATCTGGTCGCGCAGCGGTCCGAGGTCGTCCACGGCGCGGGGCACGATCTCCTCCAGCGCGATCGGCTGTGTCGTCACGCCGAGTACGCCGGCCTGCAGGCGGCTCATGTCGAGCAGGTTCGCCACGAGCCGGTCCAGTTTGGCCAGCGACTCGGCCGCGGTGTCCAGCAGCTCGGCGCGGTCGTGGTCGCTCCAGGCGACGCCGGTGTTGGCGAGGCTCTCGATCGCGGCCTTCGCGGACGCGAGCGGGCTGCGCAGGTCGTGGCTGACGGCGGCGAGCAGCGCCGTACGCATCTTGTCGGCCTCGGCCAGCGGTTCGGCGCGCGCCGCCTCCTGTTGCAGGCGTTCCTGGCGCAGCGCGACGGCGGTCTCGGCGGCGAACGCCTCCAGCACCGTACGGTCGGCGGCGTCCAGCAGCCTTCCGGTCGCGGCGAGCACGAGCGTGTCGTCGATCCGCACGTCGGTGTCGGACAGCCCCGGGCACGTGGACGGCGCGCCCCCGCAGGTCGCCACGATCCGCCAGGCGTCGGGGTCGGACTGGTGGTCAGGGGTACGGGCGGCCTCGGGACGGCGTTCCAGCAGGGTGACCGAGGTGAGCCCGAACGTCACGCGCGTCCGTTCCAGCAGCGACGGCACGGCGGCCTCGCCGCGCAGCACGTGCCCGGCCAGCGTGGACAGCAGTGCGGCGTCCGCGCTCGCCCTGGCCGCCTCGCGGGTACGGCGGGCGGCGAGGTCGACGATGGCGCTGACGGCGGCCGCGACGAGGACGAACACGACCAGCGCGAACAGGTTCTCGGGGTCGTTGATGGTGAACCGGCCGATCGGCCGGGTGAAGAACCAGTTGAGCATCAGCGACCCGCCGACGGCCGTGGTGATGGCCGGCCAGGTGCCGCCGATCAGCGCGACGCCGACGGTCAGGCAGAGGAAGAGCAGGATCTCGCTGGGCAGCGACAGCACCTCGCGAAAGGGCGCGAGCGTGGCGGTCAGCAACGGCATCCCGGCGACCGCGAGCACCCACCCGGTGATCCGGCGTTTCCTGGTGAGCGCCGCGCGGGAGCGCGGCCGGCGGCCCGCACGTGCCTCGTCGTGCGTCACCATGTGCACGTCGATCGACCCGGACCGCGCGATCGTCTCCACCCCGACCCCACGCGAGAGAACCTGCGCGAAACGCCGCCGCCGCGACGCCCCCAGCACCAACTGGGTGGCGTTCACGCCACGGGCGAAGTCGAGCAGCGCGCGCGGGATGTCCTCCCCCACGACCTGGTGATACGTGCCCCCCAGACTCTCGACCAGCAGCCGCTGACGCGACAACCCCGCCGGATCGCCCCCCGCCGGCCCATCGGCGCTGGTGACATGAACGGCCAGCAGATCCGCCCCCTTCGTCCGCGCCGCGATCCGAGCCGCCCGGCGCACCAGCGTCTCCCCCTCCGGACCACCCGTCAGCGCCACCACCACCCGCTCGCGCGTCTCCCACGTCCGCGCGATCCCGTGCTCGGCCCGATACCGGTCGAGCTGGTCGTCCACCTTGCCCGCCACCCACAACAACGCCAGCTCACGCAACGCGATCAGATTCCCGGCACGGAAATAGTTCGCCAGCGCCGCGTCCACCTTCTCCGGCGGATACACATTCCCGTGCGCCAACCGCCGGCGCAGCGCCTCGGCCGACATGTCCACCAGCTCGATCTGATCCGCCCGCCGCACCACCTCATCCGGCACCGTCTCCCGCTGCACCACCCCGGTGATCTCCCGCACCACGTCGTTGACCGACTCCAGATGCTGGATGTTGACCGTCGAGACGACATCGATCCCCGCCGCCAGGATGTCGTCGACGTCCTGCCACCGC
>NZ_FNFB01000003.1 GCF_900100395.1 Nonomuraea maritima
TCAAGCCGAGCCTTTGACGCTCTGGTGAAGGGACGGACCTCCCGGGCCGAAATGCCCGGGATGCTGAGAGTCCTTGAGACTCAAAGCAACGGTGAGGAACCGGACGGCCTCGCGCCGGAAAACGGGGTGCGTCGCGAGTGCGCTTGGTGTTGCATGAGCGGATGCTCGATGATCCGCTGGAACGACTCCACGACGCCGCACGCCGTACGCGCGAACTCGCCCGCGAGCGGGCCGCCACCGGCCTCGGCCACGACGACGCCGATGACGACGTCGGCACGATCGGCACGGACGGCGCCGTCGGGTTCGACCCGTTCCCCCTGTTGAGAGCCCTGCACGCGAACGGCGTGCGGGCCGTGGTGATCGGGCAGGTCGCCGGCATCATGCACGGATCCACCGAGCTGACCGGTGATCTCGACCTGCTCTGGGACGGCGATCCGGCCCAGGCCCCGGCCCTCGCGGCGGCGTTCGCGTCCGTCGGTGCCCGGCTCGCCGACGACGTCGTCCTTGAGCCGGCCGCCTTTCTCCGTCCCAAGGTCGACTTCACCTCGCCCGGAGTCGGCGGCGACTGCTGCACGCCGGCGCTTCCCTGGGGCGACCTGCGGGTCCGGGAGTTTCTCGACCGCGCGATGACCGCGGTCGGCCCCGGCGGCCTGGAGGTCCACTACCTCACCCGGCAGGACCTGATCCGGATGCGCCGCGCGGTGGGCCGTCCCAAGGACCTGCGTCGAGCGGACGAGCTGGAACGCCTGGCCTGACGCGGGGGTCAACGCGAGCGGTTGCCCTTCTTCTTGCGGGCGGGCTGCGTGGGCCGGCGGGCGGTGCGTTGCTGCGGGGACTTCCTGGGCTTCGGCGCCGGCTTCTCGGCGGGCGCGGTGGTGCGGCCGCGTGAGCTGTTCGCCGTGCGGCCGCGGACGATGCCGATGAAGTCCTCCATCAGGTCGGTGGTGGCGTCCGCCGGCCAGGTGAGCGCGACCTGCGACTGCGGGGCGTCCGTCACCGTCCGGTAGGTGAGGTCTTTGCGGTGGTGCAGGCGGGCCAGCGACTGCGGGACCACGAGGAGGCCGGTGCCGGCCGCGACCAGCTCGACGGCGTGCGCCGTCGTGTCGGGACGGGTGAACGCGGGCAGACCGGGCCGTTCCGTCCACTCGATGGTGTCGTCGAGCGGGTGGAGCACCTCCTCTTCGGCCAGGTCGGCGAGGGTCACCTCGTCGGCGGCGGCCAGGTCGTGGTCCTTCGGCACCACGACGACCGTGGTCTCGACGTAGAGCGGGATCACGCTGAGCCCGTCGCGGTCGATGGGGAGCCTGACGAAACCGGCGTCGGCGCCGCCGTCCCGCAGGAGCGTGACCGCGTCGGCGGTGGGGACCGCGGTCAGGGTGATCGGCACGTCGGGCAGCCGCTCCGTCCAGATGTTGACCCACTTCGCGGGTGTCACTCCGGGTACGTACGCCAGCCGGAACGTCGTGCCGGTCTTTTCGTCAGTCACGCCCTCAGCGTACTGATGCAGGGGGACCCGTCCGGACTGACTACCCTTGGTGCCATGACCTCGCCCAAACCGAAGACAGTCCAGACCATGAAGCCCGAGACCGCGGCCAAGAAGCTGGGCGTCCTCCTCTCGGCCACTCCCGCCGAGTTCCAGGCGGGTGTCGTCTCCAGGGACGAGCTGAACGAGTTGCAGGCCAAGCCGCCCACGTGGCTCACCGACCTGCGCCGCAACGGCCCCCACCCCAAGCAGGTCGTCGCCGCCAAGCTCAAGGTCTCCATCTCCGGCCTGCGCAGGGCCGGCATCACCGAGCCGCTCACCACGGCCGAGATCGAGGCGCTGAAGGCCGAGAACCCGGCGTGGCTGGAGCACGAGCAGGCCGTCCAGGCCGAGAACCGCAAGGAGGCGCTCCGCCTCAAGGAGGGCTGAGCGGTCCGCTTCCTCATGGTCTGGCCGGTCAGGTGTGAAGGCGCCGAACGGTGGTAGCCCCTTCTCCTGGAACGACGACAGGGGAGGCGGCATGGCCGAGGGGGTCCTGACCGACGAGGAGATCGACACCGCGCTCGCGGCGCTGCAGGGCTGGCGCCACGACGGGGAGGCCCTGGTGAAGGACGTCCCGGCGACGCCGGACAGCCACGGCTGGCTGCGCGAGGCGGTGATGAACGAGGCCGAGGTCCTCGACCACCACCCCGAGATCGCGTCCACGCCGGACGGCATCCGGTTCCGGCTGGCCACCCACAGCGCGGGCGGGGTCACCGCGCGAGACGTCGAACTGGCCGCCCGCATCGACCACGTCCTGGAGGGCGCCGCCCGCGACCGCGGCTGACCCGGGCCCAGGCGGCGCGTTCCCCGGCCCCGGTGCGAGCTACGCGTCCGGGGCCTGCTGCGAGGCCGTCGCCGCCTTCGTGCGGGCGGCGACCGACGTCGTGGCTCATCATGCGACCTGAGCCGTGGCTCAGCATGCGGCATGGGTGGTGGCTTGTCGTCGTGCGGGACCCGGGCCGCCTGGCCTGGCCGTGGCAGGAACGGCTTCGGCTGGGCGGCCCGGGCGTGGGTGTGGGGTCAGCGGGTTGTGGAGAAGGCGTAGATGGTCGTCGTGCGGTAGGTGTCTCCTGGGCGTAGGACGGTCGAGGGGAAGTTCTTGTGGTTGGGCGAGTCGGGGTAGTGCTGCGACTCCAGGGTGAAGCCGGACCGCTTCTGGTACAGGTGGCCGCCGGTGCCGCGCAGGGTGCCGTCGAGGAAGTTGCCCGAGTAGAACTGCAGGCCCGGCTGGTCGGTGATGACCTCGAGCACGCGCCCGCTGCGCGGGTCCACGGCCTTGGCCGCGAGCTGCAGTCCGCGCCCGTGGCGGTCGAGGACGTAGTTGTGGTCGTACCCGCCGGCTCGTTCGAGCTGCTGGTTCTTGCGGTTGATGCGCGCGCCGATGGTGGTGGGACGGCGGAAGTCGAGCGGCGTGCCGCTCAGCCGGGCGATCTGCCCGGTGGGGATGAGCGTCTTGTCGATCGGGGTGTAGCGGGAGGCGTTGATCTGCAGCCGCTGGTCGAGGATCCGGCCGTCGCCCTCACCGTGCAGGTTGAAGTACGTGTGGTTGGTGAGGTTGACGACCGTGGTCCGGTCGGTGGTGGCGCTGTAGTCCATGCGGATCTTGTTGTCGTTCGTCAGCGTGTAGACGACCTTGGTCCGCAGCGTGCCCGGGTAGTTCTCCTCGCCGTTCGGGCTGGTGTAGGTGAGCTCGAGACCCACGCTGCCGTGCCGGTTGAACGGGTGGGCGGCCCAGACCCGCTTGTCGAAGCCCTTGGTGCCGCCGTGCAGGCTGTTGGGGCCGTCGTTGACCGGCAGCTGGTACGTCTTGCCGGCGACGCTGAAGCGACCCTTGGCGATGCGGTTGGCGTACCGGCCGATGATGGCGCCGAAGTAAAGGCTCTTGTTGACGTAGTCCGGCAGGTTGTTGAAGCCGAGCGCCACGTTGGCGAACTTGCCGCGCTTGTCGGGGACGTCGATCGACTGGATGATGCCGCCGTAGGTGAGGATGTTCACCCGCATCCCCCGGGAGTTCCGCAGGGTGTAGATGTCGATCTTCTTGCCGTCGGGCATGGTGCCGAAGTACTTCTTGGTGATGCTCGGCTTGGCGGCGGCGGCCTGTGCCTGCGGCACGACGGCCAGGCTCAGCGCCATCGTGACCACGGCCGCCAGGACGACCCTGACGGCTGCGGCGAGCGTGCTTCGGGCACGGGTTCTGCTCGGCATGAACGGTTTCCCTTTCGGATGCTGCTGATCCACGTCAGCATGGGTAGGTCGCGGATCTGCTGATTCCGGACGCCTGGATGAAGGCGCGAGGGCGGCGCGTCGGTCGCTGCTCGATGCGGCTGCTCGCCCGATGCCCTGCGTACTCCACGAAGCCGTGTTCCTGCTCGGCAGAGGCAGGAGGAAGCTCTGACGACTCGCGGACGGGTGCGGCGGCGCGGCGGCTGGGGGTCTGCCGCCGCTGTGCATCCTGTTCGCCTGCTGCCACGAAAGGACGGCTCCTTCCACACTCCCCACGCGAGTTTTATGCCTATTTGCTATCACATGTCCGATTTGGCAAGGAAGGGGTGGTCCAGCATGTGGCCGCCCGGCGGGAACCCGGGCAAAAGAAAATCGCCGTCACACCTGGGGGTGACGGCGACAGGTGTGGGTCCCGGGGACGGGACCCACCGCACTACTTCGTGAGCGGAGCCAGGTTGGGGTCGTTGGCGTACGCCTCGGCCGCGTTGTCCTTGGTGACGATCTGCGGCTCGAGCAGGTACGACGGGACGACCTTCACCCCGTTGTCGTACGACTTGGTGTCGTTGATCTCCGGCTGCTTGCCGGCCTGCAGGTCCTTCACCATCTGGATGGTCTGCTTGACCAGGTTGCGGGTGTCCTTGTTGATCGTGGAGTACTGCTCACCAGCCATGATCGACTTGATCGACTCGACCTCGGAGTCCTGGCCGGTGACGATCGGGAGCGGCTTGCCGGCGCCCTTGATCGAGGTGAGGATGGCGCGGGCCAGCGTGTCGTTCGGGGAGAGCACGCCGTCCAGGGTCTTGCTGGTGTAGGTGGAGGTCAGCAGGGAGTCCATCCGCCGCTGGGCGTTCTCCGGCTTCCAGGCGTCGATGGCGGTCTGCTTGATGTCGGTCTGGCCGGAGCCGACCACCAGGGTGCCGTTGTCGATCTGCGGCTTGAGCACGCTCATCGCGCCGTCGAAGAACACCGCCGAGTTGTTGTCGTCGGACGAACCAGAGAACAGCTCGATGGTGTACGGGCCCTCGGGCTTCTTCGCCTTCATGCCGTCCAGCAGGGCCTGGCCCTGGAGCTGGCCGACCTTGAAGTTGTCGTAGGCGACGTAGAAGTCGACGCCCTGGGTGTTCTTGATGAGGCGGTCGTAGGCGATGACGCTCGCCCCGGCGGCCTTGGCGGCCTCGACCTGGGTGCTCAGCTGGGCGGCGTCGGTCGCGCCGATCACGATGACCTTGGCGCCCTTGGTGACCATGGCCTGGATCTGCGACTGCTGGTCGGCGACCGTGGTGGAGGAACCGGCGTACTGGACGTCCGACTGGAAGCCGGCCTCCTTGAGGCCGTCGGTGAACAGGTCACCGGCCAGCACCCAGTTCTCCGAGGTCTTCGCCGGCAGCGCGACGCCGATCAGCGAGTCGGCGGGGAAGCCCTTGGCGGCCTCGGTCGTGCCGGCGCTCGTGGTGCCCTCTTCCGACCGCTGGGAACAGGCGGTGAGAGACAGCAGAGCGATGGCTCCGGCCGCCACACCCCTGATCAGGAAATTGCGCATCAACACATGCCCTTCTTGGAAATATGACGGGACGGAGGCTTACCGCCCGTCTGATCGGTTGGCCGTCAGCCGGCAACCGGACTCTTACCGCGTTCCTGCTCCGCCTCGGCGGGGGAGGCGGGCGCGGGGGTGTCACGGCGGAACGGACGCATCAGCGACTCGATGACGGAGAAACGTCCCTGCTTCTTGTTGTAGACGTCGAACGCGACGGCCAGCAGCAGCACCAGGCCCTTGATGATCTGCACCCGGTCGGAGCCCACGCCGAGCAGCTGCAGGCCGTTGTTGAGTACGGCCATGACCAGGCCGCCGACGATGGAGCCGCTGATCGTGCCGAGACCGCCGGAGACGGCCGCGCCACCGATGAACACGGCGGCGATGGCGTCCAGTTCCCAGCCGATGCCGTCCTGCGGGCCGGAGGCGGCCGAGCGGGCGACGAAGATCATGCCGGCCAGGGCGGCCAGGATCGACATGTTCATCATCACCATGAAGTTGACCCGCTTGAGCTTGACGCCGGACAGCTCCGCGGCGCGGGCGTTGCCGCCGACGGCGTAGATGTGCCGGCCGCCCGCCGTGTTGCGGGTGATGAACGAGTAGATGACGACCAGGACGGCGAGGATGATGCCCGAGACCGGGAAGCTGGTGCCGACGCGGCCGCCGGCGAACTGCAGGGTGGCGAAGACGACCACGACGAGCGGCACGGCCACGCGGATCACCGAGATCCACATGGGGGCGACGTCGGCGCCCATCTCGCGGCGGGTGCGGCGGCCCCGCCACTCCCTGATCACGATCGCCACGCAGGCCACCAGGCCGAGCAGAAGCGTGGGGTTGTTGTAGCCGGTGTCGGGGCCGATCTCCGGCAGGAAGCCGGCGCCGATGACGCGGAAGCCCTCGGGCACCGGGATGGTGTTGGCGTTGCCGATGAACTGGTTGCCGCCCCGGAAGAGCATCATGCCGGCCAGCGTCACGATGAACGCCGGCACCCCGACGTACGCCACCCAGAAGCCCTGCCAGGCGCCGATGAGGGCGCCGACCGCCAGGCCGACGAGGATGGCGACGAACCACGGGAGCGAGTAGTCCTGCATGACCTTCGCGACCACGATGCCGACGAACGCGGCGATCGAGCCGACCGACAGGTCGATGTGCCCGGCCACGATGACCATCAGCATGCCGATGGCCAGGATCAGGATGTAGGAGTACTGGCTCACCAGCGAGATGAGGTTGCCGGGGTTCAGCGTCAGGCCGTTGGTGAGGATCTCGAACAGCAGGACGATCGCCACCAGAGTGAAGATCATCCCGAACTGCCGGGCGTTGGAGGTCGTCCCTCCGAACAGGGACTTCTGGAGTTCTTTCACGCGGCTCATGATCGCTGTGCCTTCTTCACTGAGGTCATCTGCTTCAGCAGGAGTTCCGGGTCGGCGTCTGCGCGGGCGATGTCGCCGGTGATGGTCCCCTCGAACACCGTGTAGATCCGGTCGCACAGGCCGATCAGCTCGGGGAGCTCCGACGAGATGACGACGACGCCCTTGCCCTGGTCGGCGAGGCGCTGGATGATGCCGTAGATCTCGTACTTGGCGCCCACGTCGATGCCACGGGTCGGCTCGTCCAGGATCAGCAGGTCAGGGTCGGTGAACATCCACTTGGCGAGCACCACCTTCTGCTGGTTGCCGCCGGAGAGCGTGGTGACCGGGTCGTCGACCGAGGGGGCCTTGACGCGAAGGCTCTTACGGTAGTCCTCGGCCGCCCGGTGCTCGCGCACCTGGTCGATCACGCCGTGGCTGATGACCTTGGACAGCTTGGCGGACACCACCGAGGTCTTGATGTCGTCGAGCAGGTTGAGGCCGATCGACTTGCGGTCCTCGCTGACGTACGCGAGGCCGTGCGCGATCGCGTCCGACACCGACTTGATGACGATCTCCTGGCCGTCCTTGATGATCTGCCCGGAGACGTAGGTGCCGTACGAGCGGCCGAAGATGCTCATCGCGAGCTCGGTCCGCCCGGCGCCCATCAGGCCGGCGAACCCGACGATCTCGCCGCGGCGCACGGTGAAGGAGGCGTTCTTGGACACCAGGCGCTCGGCGGCGATCGGGTGCCGGACCGTCCAGTCGCGGACCTCGAAGAAGACCTCGCCGATGTTCGGCGTGTGGTCGGGGAACCGGCTGTGCAGCTCGCGGCCGACCATGCCGCGCACGATCCGGTCCTCGTCGACGCCGTCGGCCTTGATGTCGAGCGTCTCGATCGTCTGGCCGTCCCGCAGGATGGTGATGGAGTCGGCGGTCTCGGCGATCTCGTTGAGCTTGTGCGAGATGATGATCGAGGTGATGCCCCGCTGCCTGAACTCCCGCATGAGGCCGAGCAGGTGCTGCGAGTCGTCCTCGTTCAGGGCCGCGGTGGGCTCGTCGAGGATGAGCAGCTTCACGTTCTTGGCGAACGCCTTGGCGATCTCGACGAGCTGCTGCTTGCCGACGCCGATGTCTCCGATCAGCGTGTCGGGGTCCTCCTCCAGCCCGACCATGGCCATGAGCTCGGCCGCCCGGCGGTTGGCGGTCTTCCAGTCGATCACCCCGCCGCGGCGCGGCTCGTTGCCGAGGAAGATGTTCTCCGTGATCGACAGGCCGGGCACCAGGGCGAGCTCCTGGTGAATGATCACGATTCCGGCGTTCTCACTGGCCCGGATGTCGGAGAACCGGCTCTCCGAGCCCTGGTAGAGAATCTGGCCGGAGTAGGAGCCGTACGGGTAGACGCCGCTCAGCACCTTCATCAAGGTGGACTTGCCGGCGCCGTTCTCGCCGGCGATCGCGTGGATCTCACCGGCCCGCACCACGAGGTTGACGTCCGAGAGCGCCTTGACCCCGGGGAACTCCTTGGTGATCGAACGCATCTCCAGCAGGACGGGTGCGTCGCTCATGACGAGCTCGCCTCACTTCGGCGCCACGTCACCCTTGACATCTGTTGCCTCCGGGTCGTCGTCGGCTCAGGCAACGTCATGGCCTGAATCCATGGTTCGGGAACGAAGGGGGGTGCGCCGGGTCCCACGGCGCCGGGAGTACGAGCTCCCGTTCCTGCGGGCCGGACGTCCCGCCTGCGCGCGTCACGCGGCCGGGCGGGGATCACGCCGGGGGAGAGGCCAACCATCATGACGGTCCCCCCTAGAGCGTCGTGACATCGTTGTCATCATCAGGCAGCGGGTAGAGACTGCTCCGACGTGACGATCGTGTCAACTTGGCCCGTTTCTCTGTGGCCATTTCGTAACGCGCACGTCATGTGGGCTCCAGGGCGGCCGGAGCCGCACCCGGCGTGACGCCACGCGACACCAGCTCGGTGGGCAACACCACTGTACGCGGCCACGACCGGTCGCCGCCGATCCGCAGGAACAGCAGCTCGGCCGCGGTCCTGGCCAGCTCACGGGTGTCGTAGGCGATGACCGTCATCGGATACGGCAGCAGCCGGGCCAGGTCGAAGTCGTCGAACGCGAGCACCGTGGCGTCGCTGCCGCGCCGGTAGAGCTCCTCGATCACGCCGAGGGTGATGCGGTTGTTCAGGCTGAAGAATGCCGTCGGCGGGTCGGGCCGCTCCAGCATCTCGGCGACCGCCCGCGCGGCCGAGGCCGGGTCGCCGACGCCGTCGCGGATCAGCCGGCTGTCGTACGGCACACCGGCCGGGGCCAGCGCGTCCTGCGCGCCGTCGAGCCGTTCGCGCATCGTGTAGACGCCGATCGAGTCGAGCAGGATGCCGATCCTGCGGTGGCCCGCCTCGATGAGCCGGCCGACCCCGGCCCGCGCGCCGCCCCGGTTGTCGAGCAGCACCGTGTCGGCCAGCAGCCCGCCGGGCGGCCGGTCGAGGAAGACGACGGGCGTGCCGAGCTCGACCTCGGCGCGCAGGAACGAGTGGTCGTCGCCGGCCGGCACCACGAGCAGGCCGTCGAACCGGCGGGCGCACATGTCGCGCAGCAGCTGCCGCTCGCGGGCCGGGTCCTCCTCGGAGCTGGCGATGACGAGCATCGTGTCGTGCTGCCCGGCGATCTCGGCCGCGGCCTCGGCCATCGTCGCGTAGAACGGGTTGGCGATCTCCTCGATCAGCAGCCCGATGGTGGCGGTGGCCTGCCCCGAGCGCAGGGAACTGGCCAGGAGGTTGCGGCGGAAGCCCAGCTCGGCCACCGCGGCGAGCACGCGTTCTGCGAGTTCTGGCTGGACGTGTGGCGCGTTGTTCACGACCCGTGAGACGGTCTTCAGGCTCACTCCGGCGCGAGCTGCCACGTCCGCCATGGTAGGTCGCTTTGTTCGCCCGACGTCGCTAGCCATGAGCGGAACCATACTCCGTACGCGTAGCGCTAATCTGACAACGTTGTCTCTTCCCCTAGGAGCCCCCTTGTCTGATTTCGCCCTCGCCCTCGACATCGGGGGAACGAAGATCGCGGCTGCCCTCGTCACTCCCGACGGGAGCATCACCGAGCGCCGGGTGCGGCCGACTGCGGTGTCCATGGACGCCGAGGCGGTGTGGCAGCCCCTGGCCGAGCTCGTCGCCGAGCTGCGGGCGGCGGCCGGTACGGCTCGGGTGATCGGTGTGGGCGTCGGATCGGCGGGCCCGATCCACCTGCCGGAGGGCTCGATCAGCCCGGTGAACATCCCCGCCTGGCGTCGCTTCCCGCTGCTGGAGCGGCTGGCCGAGCTGGTCCCCGGGGTGCCCGTACGGCTGGCCGGTGACGGCAGCTGCGCCGTGGCGGGAGAGCACTGGCGCGGTGCGGGTCAGGGTGTGGACGATCTGCTGGGCATCGTGGTGTCCACCGGTGTGGGCGGCGGACTCATCCAGGCCGGACGCCTGGTCGCCGGCCCGACCGGCAACGCCGGTCACCTCGGCCACGTGGTCGTCGACCTCGACGGCGCCCCCTGCCCCTGCGGCGGGCGCGGCTGCGTCGAGGCGATGAGCAGCGGCCCGAGCATGGTGGAGTGGGCGCTGAAGGCCGGCTGGCAGGCGCCGGTGGCGGCCCCGACCGGGGTGGAGCTCGCCGAGGCCGCCCGCGCGGGCGACCCGCACGCGAGCGAGGCGTTCCGGCGGTCCGGACGGGCGCTCGCGGCGGGCATCGTCTCCACGGCGGCCATCTGCGACCTGTCCCGGGTGCTCATCGGCGGCGGCGTCGCGGCCGCGCACGACCTGCTCTTCCCGCCGCTCCGGCAGGCCCTCACCGAGCACGGCAGACTCGACTTCCTGCGCGGCCTGTCCGTGACGACGGCCAGTCTGGGTAACGCGGCCGGGCTGGTCGGCGCCGCGGCCCTCGTGCTCGTCCCTGAGGCGTACGTCGGCCGTGGAGTCGCCTCGCTCGCCTGAGCCGGCTTGACAACGATGTCAAGCCGGCGGTGAAGCCGGGCAGGCGAGGCCTGCCCGGCGGTCAGGCCTCGCGTCGGGCGCGGGCCCGCCAGAGCAGCCAGACGAAGTACGGCGTCCCGATCAGCGCCGTCACCAGGCCCGCGGGCACCTGGGCCGGTGCGATGACGGTACGGCCCAGGGTGTCGGCGAGGCTCACCAGCACCGCGCCAAGCAGCGCGGCGACCGGGATCAGCCGGACGTGGTGGGCCCCGATCATGGCGCGGGCGGCGTGCGGGGCCACGAGGCCGACGAAGCCGATCACCCCGACCGCCGACACCGCCGTCGCGGTGAGCAGCACGGCGCAGGCGAGCGCGGCCAGCCGTACCGGCTCCAGCGGGACGCCGAGGACGCGGGGGGTGTCCTCGTCCAGGGACAGCAGGTCGAGGTCGCGGCGCAGCCAGGTCAGCAGCGGCACGGTGAGCACGAGCGCCAGCGCGACGGGGATCAGCTGGACGGGCACGCGGCCGTACGTCGAGCCCGACAGCCAGGTCAGCGCCTTGGCGGTGTTCCAGGGGTCGGACAGCACGATGACCAGCACGGTCGCCGAGGTGCAGGCCGCCTGCACGCCGACGCCGATGAGCACCAGCCGGTCGGAGCTCAGCCCGCCGCGCCAGGCCAGCCCGTACACCACGGCGAAGGCGACCAGCGCGCCGCCGCCGGCGACCGCGGACATCGTCCAGACGCCGGCCAGCGGCACGAAGGTGAGCAGCGAGACGGCGGCGACGCCCGCCCCGGCGGTGACGCCCAGCATGCCGGGCTCGGCCAGCGGGTTGCGGCAGACGGCCTGCACGGCGGCCCCGGCGACCGCCAGCGCGGCGCCGGCCAGGACGCTCGCGCCGACCCGGGGCCAGCGCTGGTCCAGCACGAACGTCAGGGCCCGCCCGCTGCGTCCCTGCAGCCAGTTGGCCACGTCGCCCATGAGCAGCCACCTGTCGCCGCCCAGTAGGCCGAGGACGATCGCGCCCGCCAGCAGCGCGGCGAGGACGGCGACCACGACGAGGAACGCCGCCCGCGACCGGGTGGCGCCCGTACGGACGGCCGGGGGGCGGCGGGTCGGGCCCGCGTCGCGGTAGCGGCGGGCCAGCCAGATCATCACCGCCGCGCCGAGCACGGTGGTCACCACGCCCGGCGGCACCTCGACACCCGCCTGCGCGCCCAGCACCGCGCGCAGCGCGATGTCGGAGCCCAGCACCACCAGCACACCGGCCAGCCCCGACAGCGGCACGAGGACGCGGTGCCGGTGCAGCCCAGGGACGGACGACGGCAGCAGCCGCACGATCACCGGGGCGCACAGCCCGACGAACCCGATCGGCCCGGCGATCGTCACCGCGGCGGCCGACAGCAGCACCGCGAGGAGGGTGAGCCACAGCCGCAGCCGGCGCACCTTCACGCCGAGCACCGTCGCGGTGTCGTCGCCCAGGCCGAGGATGTCGAGGCGGGGCCCGGCGAGCACGGCCGCCGCCAGCGCGACCGCGATCAGCGGCCCGAGCTGCGTGACCGCGTCGAGGTCGCTCTGCACGAGCGAGCCGCTGCCCCAGGCGAACAGGCCGGTGGTCTCCTCCTCGAACAGGATCATGAGCAGGTTCGTGAGCGAGCTGAGCGCGAGGGCGGTCGCGGAGCCCGCCAGGATCAGCCGGGTGGTCCCCGTCCGGCCGCCGGCCGACAGCGCCAGCACCAGAGCGGCTGCGGCCAGCCCGCCGAGCAGCGCGAGGCCGCCCGACAGCGGCACCGGCAGGGTCAGGCCGAACGCCGCCGCCGCGGCGACCGCCGCGTAGGCGCCGGAGCTGACGGCCAGCGTGTCGGGGGAGGCCATCGCGTTGCGGGCGACGGCCTGCAGCAACGCCCCGGCGGCGCCCAGCGCGACGCCGACGCAGACGCCGGCCAGCAGGCGGGGCAGCCGGGAGGCGAGCAGCACGCGGGCCGCCTCGTCGTCGCCGCCGAACGGGAGCGCGAGCAGGTCGAGCGCCCCGACCGACGACGTCCCCTGGGTCACGTGCACGGCGGACACCAGCACGGTGGCGGCCAGCGCGACGAGGAAGACCCCGGCCGTGCCCAGCCGGCGCAGCGGCGTGGCGGGCGGCGCCGGGGTCAGGACGTCGGTGCTCACCCGGTGTACGCCTTCACGAGGGCGTCGGCGTACTGGCGGCACGACAGGGGGCCGCCGAAGGTCCAGATGCCGTTGGGCAGCTTCGTGACCTGCCCCTTCTTCACGAACGGCAGCGACTTCCAGATGGCGTTCGCGGCCAGCCCGTCGGCGAAGACGTCGACGCCGTCCGAGGCGTTGTAGAACAGCCGGATCGCGGGGTCCTTGAGCGCGGTCAGGCCCTCGACGTCGGTGGCGCCGAGCCCCCACTGCGGGTCGACCTCGCCCGTCCAGGCGTTCTTCAGGCCGAGCTCGGTGGCGACGTCGGAGACGAGCGCGCCCTCGCCGAACGGGCGGATCGAGATCGTGCTGCCCTGCTTCCATCCGTCGGCCATGACGAACGGGCTGCCGGCGGCGCCCGCGGCGGCGATCTTCTGCTTGCTCTCGGCCAGTGCCGCGTCGAAGTCGGCCAGCTGCTCGGCCGCCTCGTCCGTCCTGCCGACCGCGGTCGCGATCATGTTGAGGTCCTCGCGCATGCGGGCGAGGTTGCGCGAGGCGTCGCTGCCCTTGGTCACCAGGACCGGCACGAACGCCTCCAGCTGCGGGACCAGCGCCGAGTCGCGCTCGGCCTCCATGATCACGAGGTCGGGCTGCAGCGCGCTGATGGAGTCGACGCTGGGCTCCTGCCGGTTGCCGACGTCCTTGACGGACGGGTCGAGCTTGACGGCGGTGTTCCAGACGGCGTACCCCTTCACGTCGGCGGCGCCCACCGGCATGACGCCGAGCCCGGCGAGCATCTCGGTCTCGCCCCACTCCAGGGTGACGACCCGGGTGGCCGGGCGGTCGAGGGTGATCTGCTTGCCCCGGCTGTCGGTGACGGTCACGGGCGCCGCCGTCGGGCTCGCGCCGCCGGACGCGGCCGGCTCCGTCGCGGGGGCCGTCACGGGGGCCTCGGTCGTGCCGCAGGCGGCGAGGAGGACGGCGGCGGTGATGGCCGTCAGGGCAGTGCGCATGGTGTTTCCTGTCATGTCGTCGCGGGGGTGGTTCTGCTGTGCCGGCCGACCGGCCGGGTGGCCAAGGCTCCGGTCGCTGCGTCGTGGCTGACCTCGATGCGGATCCCGTACGTCTCGCTGAGCAGGCTCTCGGTGAGCACCTGCGCGGGCGGCCCGTCCGCGCGGACCCGGCCCCCGTGCAGCAGGACGACGTGGTCGGCGATCTCGGCGGCCTGGTTGAGGTCGTGCAGGACGACGCCGATCGCCACGCCGTGCTCGTCGGCGAGGTCGCGGACGAGATCCAGCAGCTCCACCTGGTAGCGCAGGTCGAGGAACGTGGTGGGCTCGTCCAGGAGCAGCACGCCGGTGTCCTGGGCCAGGCAGGTGGCGAGCCAGACGCGTTGCAGCTCGCCGCCCGACAGCTCGTCGACCGGCCGGTCGACCATCGTCGTCACGCCGGTCAGGGCCATCGCCCTGGCGACCGCCGCGGCGCCGTCGGGGTCTCCGGCTCGCCAGCGCCGCCGGTAGGGGTGGCGGCCGTACCCGACGACGTCGGACACCCGCACGCCGCCCGGCGTGGGGCGGCTCTGCGTGAGCAGCGTGACGCGCCGGGCGAAGTCGCGCGCCGTGAGAACGGCCGCGTCGGCGCCGCCGGACAGCGTGACGGCGCCGCTGTCGGGCAGGTGCAGCCGGGCCAGCGCGCGCAGCAGCGTGGACTTGCCGCTGCCGTTCGGGCCCACCAGGGCGGTGACGTGCCCTGGGCGGAGCGTGATGTGCCCGTCCGTCACCACGGGGGTGCCGTGGTAGCTGAGGCACAGCTCGGCGCCGCGGAGGGCGATCTCCTCGGTCATGGGCTTAGGTTAGCCTAACCTTGCCTCTTTGTAGACCCCCTATGGGACTGTTGTCGTATGAGTTGGGCACTCGTACGATGACTGCCATGGCCTCCGACCGCATCCGCCACGTCTCGCTGTCGTCCGTCACCCTGCCGCTCGACGTCCCCGTCAGCGACGCCAAGGTGCTGACCGGGCGGCAGCAGCCGATGACGGAGATCGCCTTCCTCTTCGCCGAGCTGTGCACCGAGGACGGCCACGGCGGCGTCGGCTTCAGCTACTCCAAGCGGGCGGGCGGCCCGGCGCAGTACGCCCACGCCAAGGAGGTGGCCGAGAACCTGCTCGGCCAGGACCCGTCCGACATCGGCAAGGTGTACGACACGCTGCTGTGGGCGGGCGCGTCCGTGGGCCGGTCAGGGGTGGCCACCCAGGCGCTGGCCGCGATCGACATCGCCCTGTGGGACCTCAAGGCCAAGCGGGCCGGCCTGCCGCTGGCCAAGCTCCTCGGCTCCTACCGCGACTCCGTGCGGACGTACAACACCTCGGGCGGCTTCCTGCACGCGCCGGTCGAGGAGGTCAAGGAGCGCGCCGCGCGCTCCCTGGCGGACGGCATCGGCGGCATCAAGATCAAGATCGGCCAGCCCGACATGCGGGAGGACCTGCGGCGGCTCGCGGCCGTGCGCGACCACATCGGCCCCGACACGCCGCTCATGGTGGACGCCAACCAGCAGTGGGACCGGGTGAGCGCGCTCCGCTTCGGCAGGGCCGTGGAGGAGCTCGGGCTGGTGTGGATCGAGGAGCCCCTCGACGCCTACGACGCCGAGGGCCACGCCCGGCTCGCCGCCGCACTCGACACCCCGATCGCCACCGGCGAGATGCTCTCCAGCGTCGCCGAGCACGTCAGGCTCATCGAGGCCGGCGCGGCCGACATCCTCCAGCCCGACGCCCCCCGCGTCGGCGGCATCACCCCGTTCCTGCGTCTCGCCGCCCTCGCCGACCACGCCGGGCTGCAGCTCGCGCCGCACTTCGCCATGGAGATCCACGTCCACCTCGCCGCCGCCTACCCGCGCGAGCCCTGGGTCGAGCACTTCGAGTGGCTCGACCCGCTGTTCGAGGAGCGGCTGGAGATCCGCGACGGCCGCATGCTCGTCCCGAGCCGGCCGGGGCTGGGCGTCACCCTGAGCGAGCAGTGCCGCAGGTGGGCCGTGGACGGCGTCGAGTTCGGCAAGCTCTGAACCCTGGGCCGGTACATTGGCAGGCGTGCCACGCGATCTGAGACCCGGGCCCCGATCAGGGGAGAAGCTCGAGCGTGGCACCGGGCGCGGGCTGGCCCACGAGCTCGTCGAGCGGCTCAAGGCGCGCATCCTGGCGGGCGAGATCCGGCCCGGTCAGAAGCTGCCCACCGAGTCGCTGCTCATCCAGGAGTTCGGCGTGAGCCGCACGGTGGTCCGCGAGGCCATCTCCCGGCTCCAGGCGGCGGGGCTCGTCGAGACGTTCCAGGGGCGCGGCTCGTTCGTGCTCGACGTGCCCGCCTCGACGGCCTTCGCCGTGGAGACGTCCAGGGTCCGCACCCACCGTGACGTCCTCGACATGATCGACTTCCGCATCGGCGTCGAGTCCGAGGCCGCCGGGCTGGCCGCGGAACGGCGTACGGAGCTGCAGCTCAAGGCCGTCGAGCGGGCGCTGGCCGACCTCGGCCGCTCCGGCGAGCAGCCGGGCCGCGACGTCGAGGCCGACTTCGCCTTCCACCTCAAGGTCGCGCTGGCCTCGGGCAACCGGCTCTACTCCGACCTGCTCGCCTCGCTCGGCCCCATGATGATCATGCTGCCGCGCACCCGCCTCGGGCCCGCCTACACCGTCTCCGACGCCACCCACCGCACGCGGGTGGCGCTGGAGCACGAGAACGTCTACCGCGCCATCGCCGACCGTGACCCCGCCGCGGCACGCGCCGCGATGCGGCTGCACCTGTCCAACTCGCGGGCGCGGCTGCAGGCCCCCTGAGTCACCAGCGGGCGGTGTTCGGCGTGAAGCCGGGGACGATCGACCGCATGTACGCGGTGTCCTCGCGTCCGCGCTGACCGCAGGTGACGTACTGCTCGTGCAGGGCGGCCAGGGCGTCCTCGTCCAGCTCGATCCCGAGCCCCGGCCCGGTCGGCACGGCCACGCTCCCGTCGCGGAACTCCAGCACGCCCGGCCTGACCACGTCCTCGGTCTTCCACGGGTCGTGGGTGTCGCAGGCGTAGGTGAGGTTGGGGGTGGCCGCCGCCAGGTGGGTCATCGCCGCGAGGCTGATGCCCAGGTGGGAGTTGGAGTGCATCGACAGCCCGAGCCCGAACGTCTCGCAGATGCCGCCCAGCAGCGCCGAGCGCCGCAGCCCGCCCCACAGGTGGTGGTCGGACAGGACCACCTGCACGGCGTCGGCGGCCACCGCCGGCCTGAGATGCTCGAACGCGATGACGCACATGTTCGTGGCCAGCGGCAGCTCGGTGCGCTCGGCGACCAGGGCCATGCCCTCGATGCCCGGCGTCGGGTCCTCCAGGTACTCGAGGACGTCCGCGAGCCGCCCGGCCACCTCGATCGAGGTGCCGACCGTCCAGGCGCCGTTCGGGTCGATGCGCAGCGCGTGGCCGGGGAACTCCGCCGCCAGCGCCTCGACGGTCTCGATCTCGTGGCGGGGCTCGTGCACACCGCCCTTGAGCTTGACGGCGGTGAAGCCGTACTCGGTGACCATGCGCCGCGCCTGGGCGACCAGCTGCTCGGGCGTGCGGCCCTCACCCCAGTCGTCCTCGCCGTGCCCGGGGTGGCCGGCCCACTTGTAGAACAGGTACGCCGAGTACGGCACCCGCTCGCGCACCGCCCCGCCCAGCAAGTCGCTCACCGGCCGGCCGAGCGCCTTGCCCTGCAGGTCGAGCAGGGCGACCTCGAAGGGCGCGGCCACGGTGTCGACGGCGCTGGAGACCTCCAGCATGCCGCCGAAGCTCGCGCCCGCGCCGCCCGTGGACGCGCCCAGCGCCTCCACCACAACGCGGCGCAGGCCGTTCAGATCGAACACGTCCGCGCCGGGCAGCGCCGCCGCGACCGCTTCGAGCCGGTCGAGATGCGCCTGGTCGGCGTACGTCTCCCCGAGGCCCACCAGGCCCTCGTCGGCGTGCACCTGGACCACGGCCCGCAGCACGTACGGCTGGTGCACGCCCACGACGTTGAGCAGCGGCGGGTCGCGGAAGGCCACGGGCGTGACGACGACCCGGCTGACGCGTCCTGGCAGGTCGTGGGGTGGCCGGGAGGTCGGCATCGGCGGTTCTCCTTCGCCCGCGGGGCGTCTGTCCGCTCGGACATCAGGGACGTCGCTCGATGCCTGTCCAGCCCAATTTCGGTGTCAAGTGATACGGTTTGCGCATCGTGGTGACGCTTGACCAGATCAGAGCTTTCGTCGCGGTGGCCGAGGAACTCCACTTCGGCCGCGCCGCCGCCCGGCTGCGCATGACGCAGCCCCCGCTCAGCCGGCACATCCAGAAGCTGGAGCGGGCGGTGGGCGTGACCCTGCTGGAACGTGACAACCGCCGGGTCGTCCTCACCGACGCCGGCCGGGGCTTCCTGGAGGACGCGCGCCGCATGCTGTCGCTCGTCGACACCGCCGGCGACCGGGCCCGCCGGATCGCCGGCGGCGCGGCCGGCACCGTACGGCTCGGGTTCACCGCCGTCTCGGCCATCAGCATGCTCGGCGCGCTGCTGCGCCGGCTGTCGGAGGAACTGCCGGACATCGACGTGCTCCTGCACGAGCGGGTGACCGACGGCCAGGTCGAGGGCCTGCTGCGCGGGGAGCTCGACCTGGGGCTCGCCCGCCCGCCGTTCGACGTCGCCACGCTCGACTCCCGCGTCGTCTTCCGCGAGGCGCTGTGCGCGGCGGTGCCCGAGGGCCACCCCCTGGCCCGGCTCGGCCGCCCCCTCACGCCCGGCGACTTCGCAGGCCTGCCCGTGATCGGCTACCACCCCGGCCAGGCGCGCTACTTCCACGAGCTGACCGTCCGGTTCCTCGCCAACGCCCACCCCAGGATCGAGCAGCAGGTGCACCAGATCCTCACCGCCGTGCTGCTCGTGGCGGCCGGGCGAGGCGTCGCGCTGGTGCCCGCCAGCGCCCGCTCCCTCGGCATCGAGGGCATCGCGTTCTGCGACCTCGTACGCGGCGGCGGCGACCCCCTCCACGAGGGAGCCGCGGGGGAGCCCGTCGAGCTGCACGTCATCTGGGATCGCAACTCCACCAACCCGGCCCTCGCGCGCGTGCTGGAACTGCTGCCCGACCGGGAGGCCTGACGATGCTCAGGCGGCATCGCCGGATACAGAATCGCACTTGGACAGGAATCGCCGCGGCTTCCTAGCCTGGCGATCGTCAGACCTTACCGGCACTGTGGGGGAGTCCCGAGCCCGCATGTCACGACAAGGAGCGCCCGCCATGCCCGCCTACACCCCACAGGAACTCGCCGCGCAGCTCAGGAGCGGACTGCTGTCCTTCCCCGTCACGCACTTCACCGACGACCTCGAGTTCGACGAACCCCGCTACCGCGAGCACCTGGCGTGGCTGAGCGGCTACCCGGTGGCGGGCCTGTTCGCGGCCGGAGGCACGGGTGAGGGCTTCTCGCTGACGCCGTCCGAGATCGACCGGGTCGTCCGCGCGGCGGTCAGCGAGGTGGGCGGCCGGGTGCCCGTGATGGCCCCCGCCACCGGCGGCACCGCGAACGCGGTGGCGCAGGCCCGCGCGGCCGAGGAGGCCGGCGCGGACGGCCTGCTGCTCATGCCGCCCTACCTGACCGAGGCGGGCCAGGCGGGGCTGGTCGAGCATGTCTCGGCGGTGTGCCGCGCCACCGGCCTCGGCGTCGTCGTCTACAGCCGGTCGAACGCGATCCTCACCGACCGCTCGGTGCAGATCCTGGCCGAGCGGAACCCGACGCTCATCGGCTTCAAGGACGGCGTCGGCAACATCGAGAGCCTCACCCGCATCTACGCCACCGTCGGCGACCGCCTGGCCTACATCGGCGGCCTGCCCACCGCCGAGACGTTCGCCCTGCCGCTCCTCCAGCTCGGCATGAGCACGTACTCCTCGGCCATCTTCAACTTCGTGCCGCAGTACGCGCTCGACTTCTACGCCGACGTCCGGGCCCAGGACCGCGCGGCGGTCTACCGCCGCATCAGGGAGTTCGTGCTTCCCTACCTCGACATCCGCGACCGGATGAAGGGCTACGCCGTCTCGATCATCAAAGCGGGCCTGGCCGCCGTCGGGCGTCCGGCCGGACCGGTGCGGCCGCCGCTGCAGAACCTCACCGAGGGCGAGCTCGCCGACCTCACCGCCCTCATCCACAAGATCAGCTAGGAGCCCCCGGTGCCGCCCACCATCGAGCGCGTCGAGGTCGTCCCCGTCGCCGGGCACGACAGCATGCTGCTCAACCTCAGCGGCGCGCACGCGCCGTTCTTCACCCGCAACGTCGTCATCACCACCGACTCCGACGGCCGCACCGGACTCGGCGAGGCGCCCGGCGGTGAGGCGATCCGGCGCACCGTCGAGGAGGCGGCCGAGCTGCTGATCGGCCGGCCCGTGGCCCGCCGCCGCAGCCTGCTGCGCGCCGTCGCCGAACGGTACGCCTCCCGCGACGCCGGCGGGCGCGGGCAGCAGACGTACGACCTGCGCACCACCGTGCACGCCGTCGCCGGCCTCGAGTCGACCCTGCTCGACCTGCACGGCCAGCACCTCGGCGTGCCGGTGGCCGAACTGCTCGGCGAGGGCCGGCAGCGCGACCGCGTGCCCGTGCTCGGCTACCTGTTCTACGTCGGCGACCCCTGCAGGACCGACCTTCCTTACGTGGTCGACGACGTGTTCCCTGACGACCGCTGGTCGCGGCTGCGCCGCGCCGAGGCGCTCACCCCCGACGCCGTGGTGGCGCTGGCCGTGGCCGCCCAGCAGCGGTACGGCTTCACGGACTTCAAGCTCAAGGGCGGCGTGCTGGCCGGTGAGGACGAGGTCGAGACCGTCCGGGCGCTCGCGAGCCGCTTCCCCGAGGCCAGGATCACGCTCGACCCGAACGGCGGCTGGCCGCTGGGCGAGGCGATCAGGCTGTGCCGCGGGCTCGGCGGCGTGCTCGCCTACGCCGAGGACCCGTGCGGGGCCGAGGGCCGCTTCTCCGGGCGCGAGACGATGGCCGAGTTCCGCCGGGCCACCGGCCTGCCGACCGCCACCAACATGATCGCCACCGACTGGCGCGAGCTGGCCCACGCCGTACGGTCGGACGCCGTGGACATCCCGCTCGCCGACCCGCACTTCTGGACGATGGCCGGCTCGGTACGCGTCGCCCAGCTCTGCCACGACTTCGGGCTGACCTGGGGCTCGCACTCCAACAACCACTTCGACATCTCGCTGGCGATGTTCACGCACGTCGGCGCGGCCGCCCCGGGCGAGATCACGGCGCTCGACACCCACTGGATCTGGCAGGAAGGCCAGGCGCTCACCACGCGGCCGTTCCGGATCACCGGCGGCGGCATCGACGTGCCCGACACGCCTGGGCTGGGCGTCGAGCTCGACCGCGACGCCCTCGCCGCGGCCCACGAGCTCTACCTCGCCCACGGGCTCGGCGCCCGCGACGACGCCGTGGCCATGAGCTACCTCGTCCCCGGCTGGACGTTCGACCCGAAGCGGCCCTGCCTCGTCCGCTGAGCCCTGCTCAGAAGAGGGTCAGCGGCGGCTCCTCCGCCGCGGCGACCGGCTCAGGGAGCGGGGCGAGCCCGGGCAGGCCGGCACGCACCTCGTCGTGGAAGCGGCGGGCGAGCGCGGGGGCGTCGGCGTTGTCCGGCGTGTGCACGAACACGGTCGGGGAGCGGCCCTCGCGCAGCCACTCCGTGACCGTGTCCACCCACGGCCGCCAGCCCTCGGCCGTCAGCTCCTCGGCGTCGCGCCCGAGGTAGCGGACGATCGGGTGGCCGGTCAGGGCCCGCGTACGCCGCGGCACCCGGGGCTTCTTCACCCACGCGTCACGCTCGGCGTCGCTCGTCGGCGGGCTGCGGAACAGCACGGTCGTGTCGAACGGCACCCACTCCGCGCCCGCGCCGGCGAGCACGCGTTCGAGCAGGTGCGCGGCGCGCTCGTCGGCGAAGAACGCAGGATGGCGCACCTCCACGGCGTAGCGGTGGCCGCGCGGCAGCCTGTTCAGGAACGCGGCCAGCGCGCCGACGTCGGACGGGCCGAACGACCCGGGCAGCTGCACCCACAGGGCGTGCAGGCGCGGCCCCAGCGGCTCCATCGCGTCGAGGAACGTGCCCAGCACGTCGTCACCGCCGGTCAGGCGGTGCTCGTGGGTGACGGGTTTGGGGATCTTGACCACGAAACGGAAGCCGGGGGCGGTCTGCCGGGCCCACGACTCGACGGTCTCGCGCGCCGGGGTCGCGTAGAACGTCGTGTTGCCCTCGACCGCGTCGCACCAGGAGGCGTAGGCGCGCAGGCGCTCGCCCTGGGAGAGCCGGGCGGGCAGGAAACGCCCCTGCCAGCGCGCGTGCGTCCACATCGCGCATCCCACATGAAGCCGCATGACGCCGACGCTATCGAAGCCCGCGCCCGTCGCGCGCACGGGACATACCGGGGCCATCGCCACCGCGGGGGCCACGTAGGCTTGGGCGCATGGGCATGGTCGGGACGGTCGGGCTGGTGCTACACCCTCGCCGCGACTCCAAGAAGGCGATCGACACCATCCTGCGGTGGGCCGTCGAGAAACGGGTCACCGTGCTGGGCCTGCACGACGAGGTCGGGCGCATCGACTGCACGGCGGTGGCGGTCGACGCCGCGACGCTCGTGGAGCGCGCCGACCTGCTCGTCGGCATCGGCGGCGACGGCACGATGCTGCGCACCATGCGCCTGATCGCCGGGCGGCCGACGCCCATCCTGGGGGTCAACCTCGGACGGCTCGGGTTCCTCGCCGAGATCGACGTCGACGAGCTGGAGCAGACGCTGTCGGCCATCGACGCCCACGCGTACACGATCGAGCCGCGCATGGCGATCCGCGCCACCGTCGGGGGCGCGGAGGTGACCGCGTTCAACGACATCGCGCTCGTCCGCATCCCGGGGGAGGGGCTCGCCGGGGTGACGGTCACCCCGGCAGGAAGCCCCTTCGTCCGGTACGCCGCCGACGCCGTGATCGTGGCCACCTCCACCGGGTCCACCGCCTACAGCTTCTCGGCCGGCGGGCCGCTGGTCTCGCCCCGCGTCGAGGCGGTGCTCGTGGTGGCCGCGGCCGCTCACTCGGCGTTCAACCGGGCGCTGGTGCTGCCCGCCGACGAGGAGGTCGCCCTCCAGGTGGGGCCGACGAACGGGCGCCTGGCGGTCGAGGTCGACGGCAACGTGGTCGGCCACCTGTCACCTGGCGACCGCATCACCGTGAAGGCCTGGCCGGGCGCGGCCAAGGTGGTCCGGCTCGGCACCACCTTCTACGAACGCGCCCGCCGCAAGCTCCGCGTCGACGGCGGCGTCGACCCCTGCTGACCGCGCGCCACCCGGACCTGGAAAAACGGAACCGGCCCGGATGGCGTCCGGGCCGGTTCTGTGGGGGTGCGGTGGAGGTGCGTTACGGCGCGGTGACCCCGTCGAGGACGCTCACCGCGTCGCTGCCCGGCGTGACGACGAGCTTGCGGGTGAGCGTGTAGGAGCCGCCCGCCGGCACGTCGACGTTGAACCGGCTCATCACCCAGTTGCCCGCGGCGTACACGTCGAAGGCGTCGGACGGCGTGCCGTACACGAGGCCGAAGACCTGCGGATCGGTGCCGGTCATGCCGAAGTACGGCTTGGTCGGCTTGTACTCCGCCGTCGCGCCCGCCGGCACGATGCCGGCGCCCGGGATGACGCTGGCCTGGCCGGCCGCGTCGTGGTCCATCGCGTCGCCGGTCCACACGTTGAGCGGGGCCGAGCCGGAGTTGCTCAGTTCCGTCGAGACCGTGGCGAAGTCGTCGCCCGGCTTCAGCGTGTACGTCGTCGTCGCCGTCAGGCCCGTGAAGCCCTTGACCGGCCCGGACACCTGAACGACGGCCTGGTCACCGGTCGCCTGGACGATCTTGACGTCGGTGGCCGCCACCGACCGGATGTCCCACGCGCTGGTGCCGGTCGGCTGGGCAGCCGACACGTAGGGCAGGTTGATCCAGTCGAACTGGTCGGCCATGCCGCGGACGGCGAGGTCGACCGGCTTGCCGCGGGTGCCGCCGGACAGCTGCGAGTCGTTGTACGCGTCGGCGATCGCCATCGAGAGCTTGTCGTTCTCGAGCATGACGTCACCGGGGCCCGCCTCGACCAGACCCGAGCCGATCTGCTTGCCGTAGCTCGCCTCGACCGTGACCGGGCTGAGCTCGACGTCGGCGCCGCCGCTGCCGGCCGCCGGGACGGTGACCTTGCCGGTCGCCGTCTGGTAGCCGACCTTGGACACCCGGACGTCGTACTCGCCGGCCGGGGCCTTGACGAGGTACGTGCCCTGGGCGTCGCTGCCCGTGCTCGCGACCGCCGTGCCGGCCTGCTCCAGGACGACCCGGGCGCCGGGGACGGGCGAGCCGCCCGCGGTGATCGTGCCGGCCGCGCGGGCGGCGTCCGGGACGGTCGTGTCGTGCAGGTCGATCTCGTCGACCCACCGCGCGATGTTGCCGGTGGGGTCGCCGCCGGACGTCGCGTAGTCGGTCAGGTGGTAGAAGCTGAACTCCTTGGTGGCGCCGGGCGCCATCGAGGCGTCGTAGTAGAGACCGTCGACGTAGCCGAACCCGCCGACCGCGGCCGGCGTGTCCTGCGCCCACGCGAGAGCGTGGGCGGCCTGGCCGTTCGTGGTGGCCGTGTCGGCGCCGACGTAGACGTAGTTCCCGGTCCAGCCCGAGGTCTTCAGACCCGGGTTGACGCCGGCGAACCCGGGGATCCTGGCGTTGTCGACCGAGCTGTCGGGGTCGATCATGTAGTTGAAGTAGCCCTGGTAGGCCGTCGTGCCGGTGTTGGTCAGCTTGACCGTCATCTTCACGATCGGGGCGTCGGGCAGGGTCTCGTAGCGCACCCGCGCCTTGATCGACGGGTCGGCCCGGTACTGACCGTCGCCGACCACGGCGGCGCCGTCGACCGCGAGGCCGGGCAGGTCGAGCTGGTCGTTCGGCCGCTCCCACGAGTCGGGCGGCGTCAGGCTCGGACGCAGCAACATCTCGCCCCAGTCGAGAGTCTCGGCGCCGTTGGCGTCGCCCAGCATGAGGTCCGACAGCGCGCCCTGGCCCAGACCGCCGGCGCCGTTGTTGCCGCCGACGCCGTTGTCACCGGCGGCGTACGGCGTCACCGACGCCCGGACCTTGTCGTTGGCCAGGTAGAAGTACTCCTTGCCGTTGACGACGTCCGTGCGCGTGCTGCCGTTGCCGTAGTCCGGCGCGTACGTCGACTTCCCGGCGACCGGGTGGTTCACCTTGATCAGCTTCAGGTCGGCCTTCGCGCTGCCGGTGGCGCGGACCGTGACGGCGACGGTCGAGCGCTCGTCGGCGATCAGGCCGCGCTTGGCCGCGGTGACGGTCCAGGTCGCCGCCGGCAGGCCGATCCGGTAGTGGCCCTTGGCGTCGGTGGTGGTGACGGCGGTGTCCTGGCCGTCGGCGACGGCGGTGACCTTCGCGCCGGCGATCGCGGC
Organism: Nonomuraea maritima; assembly: GCF_900100395.1. Lineage (GTDB taxonomy): Bacteria > Actinomycetota > Actinomycetes > Streptosporangiales > Streptosporangiaceae > Nonomuraea > Nonomuraea maritima. Next base: position 25,216 of record NZ_FNFB01000003.1, read on the forward strand.
GCCCGTCTCCGGGTCGCTGACCGTGCCGGTCACGGTCGCCCAGCGCTGGGCGGACTCGCCGCCGGGCACGTAGGCGTAGAGGTTGCCGTCCCAGGTGCCCGTCACGACGGTGTTGCCGCTGACGGCCGGGCCGGCGCCCACCCAGGTGCCGATCTCGTGGCTCCACAGGATCTGGCCGGTGTCGGTGGCCAGGGCGTAGAACCTGCCGTTGTTCGCGCCGACGAAGAGCGTGTCACCGGCCACGACCGGGCTGGACATGACGCCGCCGTGGTAGATGTCGCCGGGCAGCGCCCGCTCCCAGAAGACGTTGCCGGTCCTGGCGTCGAGGGCGACGACGGCGCCGCTCGGGAAGCCCATGTAGACGACGCCGTCCTTGACGGCCGCGGCGCTCGGGGTCGAGCCGCTCGAGACGAGCGAGGAGCGCGGGCTCGTGTACGTCCACAGCGTCTCGCCGGTCTTGGCGTCACGCGCGGCGATGCCGTTGTTGGCGCCGATGAAGACCTTGCCATCGGCCGCGGTCGGGACGCCGTCCTGCCAGCTGCCGAGTGACTCGGTGCCGGTCCACTTGCGGGCGCCGGTGGCCAGGTCGTAGGCGAGCACGCGGTCGGCGGTCTGGTTGCCGACGTACACGGTGCCGTCCATGACGGCAGGGGTGCCGTCGCTCATCTGGTTGCCGGACATCGGCGAGGCCCAGATCTGCTTGCCGGTCCTGGTGTCGAGCGCCTTGAGTACGCCCTGGCTGCCGATGCCGAAGCGGGTCTGGTACGGCCAGAGCACCGTGTGGCCGGAGACGGCGGGCGAGTAGTAGCCGTAGGTGCGCTGGTTGTTCGGCGCCGGTGCCTCCTCGGGCACGGCCTTCCAGCGCAGCTCGCCCTTCTTGGCGTCGACGGCGTAGAGCTCCGAGCCGAGGGTCGGTGCGAGGACCAGGCCGTCACCGTAGGCGAGGCTGCCGTGGATCGACTGCGGCACCTCGTAGTTCCACAGCTCCTTGCCGTCCTTCAGCCGGACGGCGTGGAGGCGGCTGTTGCCGTCGCCGTTCTCGTCGCGGGTGCCCGCGTAGACGACGCCGTCGTGGATGACCGGCGACCCGGTGAGGAAGGTGCCCTCGGTACGGAAGCTCCAGGCCAGCCGGCGGCCTGCCTCCTGCGCCGGAGCGATGCCGGAGTGCGCCGCGTCGCCGTGGTGCTGGTCCCAGTCGTCCCCGGCGACCGGCTTGAGGCCCGGGCCGTGGGTGAGGGTGAAGTCCGCCGACTTGGTCCAGGTCTTGCCCGCCGCGTCGACCACCTGCACGTCGACGCGGTGGTCACCGGCCTTCTGCCGGTTGGCGGGAAGGTCGGCCTGCCAGGTGAACTCACCGGTGTGCCGCAGCGGCGACCACTTCTGGTCGCCGTCGAGCCGGTAGCTCGCCGAGACGACCTCGTCGCCGGTGTCGTAGGCGTTGACCTGGATGCCGGGGAACTTCACGGCCGGCACCGTCGAGCCGGGCGCGGGGCTGACGATGGTCAGGTGCTCGTTCTCGCCGTACATCCGGAACGGGTTGTCGAAGCCGGGGCCCGCCATGTGGATGTAGCGGAAGCCGCGGGGCGCGTTGTCGATCGTGTACGAGCTCGACACCGTCTGGATGTGCTTGGCGGTCGAGGCGAACTTCGAGTTCTTCTCGACGTGGTTGGAGTGCTCGTGGCCGACCAGGATCAGCTGCGCGTCGTACTTCTCGAGCACGTCACCGAAGGCGTCGTACTCCGACGGCGAGCCGAACGGGACGTTCATCGGCTGGTGCGTGAGGACGACCAGCTCGATCTTGTCCTTCTGGTCCTTGCCGAGCGGAACGCTCGCGGCGAGGTCGTCCTGGAGCCAGGCGAGCTCCTCCTCGAACGGGGCCGAGCCGTTGTTCTCCAGCACCACGAAGTGCCGGTTGCCGTAGTTGAACGAGTACCACTCGGGGCCGACGTTCCTGCGGTAGTTCTCGATCCGCTCCGCGTACGCCGAGCCGCTCCCGTACTCGTGGTTGCCGACGGCGGGCCACACGCCGACGGCCGACTGCTGGGCGCCGCGACGGTAGGTGTCGAACTGGCCCTGGCTGGCGTCGTTGGTGAGGTCGCCGCTGACCGCGATGAAGCGCAGGTCGGTGCCCGTGGAGTTGATCTCGCGGATCTGGTCGGGCAGCTGCGCGTTGACGTGCGGGTCGGCGATGTTGGCCCAGGAGAAGGCGTTGCCGTCGGAGAGCTCGTCACGGACGAGCCCGAAGTCCGCGGTCGCGGTGGCGTCGTCGGCGAGCTCGCCGAGGTTGGCCCAGAACTTCGGCTCCTTGTACTGGTCCAGGCCGAACCGGTAGCCGCGCGGCTGACTGGCCCACACGATGTCCGTCCTGCGACGGTCGGTGGAGATCGTCAGCGAGTAGGAGCCGTCGGCGGCGGTCGTGGTGGCGACCTTGCCGTCGGAGACGCGCACACCGGCCAGGCCGGCCTCGCCGGGGTTGCGCTGCCCGTCGCCGTTGGCGTCGACGTACACGACGCCGCTGACGGTGGCCTCCGGCGGGTCTATGGCGGCCGCCGCGTACGACGCGAGCGGGCCCCCCACGACGCCGGCGGCGAGCCCCAGCGTGGTGGTGTACAGGACGACGCGCAGGCGCGCGCGTGTCCAGGTTAACGAGGACATCACAATCCTTTTGCGTGGGTGGGTGGGTGTCAGGCCAGGAACGGCGAGCGTTCGACGAACCAGACCAGACCGGCACCGGCGACCGCTACGGTCGCCGCGACGGTGCCGAGCGTGAGGGCGCGAGCGGCGACCGGCGTGGTCGCCACCCTGCGCACGAACAGCAGCGCAGGGAAGAACAGCGCGATGATCGCCAGCTGGGCGAGTTCGATGCCGACGTTGAAGAAGACCAGGTCGGCGAGCGTCGAGGCCGACAGCGGCCCGTCGACGGTGAGCGTGCCCGCGAAGCCGAGCCCGTGCAGCAGCCCGAAGCCGAACACCACGGGCAGCCGGTGGCGAGCCGTCGGCGAGAGCAGGTTGTCGAGCGCGACGAACGCGATAGACAGCGCGATGAGCGGCTCGACGATCCACCCGGGCACGCTGACCCAGCCGATCGCGGCCAGCACCAGGGTCACCGAGTGCGCGATGGTGAAGGCCGAGGCGACCTGGACGACGTCGCGCAGCCGCTTCGCGCCCAGCAGCAGCGCCAGCAGGAACAGCACGTGGTCGAGCCCGGTGAGCAGGTGCTCCGCCCCGAGCCTGACGAACCGCGGGATCTCGCTGAGCAGGTCGGTGTGCCCCACCGTGACGCTGGTGCGGGCGGTGTCGAGCAGCGTCGAACCGCGGCGTCCGTCGATGGCGTAGGCCACCATCGTCGTGGTCTCGTCCACGACGCCGTCGGAGGCCTGGAAGATGTCGCTGCGGACGGTGAGCGCGCCGGACGCCGGGCATTCGTAGGCGAGCGCGACCTGCACCGCGCCGGAGTCGGCGAGTTCGACGCGGGCGCCGTCCTCGGCGGTGCACCCGATCAGGCCGCGGCTCAGCCGCAGCCGCTCGCCGACGTAGGCCGCCGCGTCGCCCGCGTGCGCGTCCAGCGAGCGGCGCCGCACCTCGGCCGGCACCTCGGCGGTGTTGGGGTCCGCGTCCGGGCTCAGGGCGCCGTCGAGGCTCAGCAGCCGGGCGAGGACGTCGTACTCGACGTCGACGACGGCGGCGACGCCGTCGCCCTGGCTGCGCAGGTCGACCGCGACCGAGGTCGCGCGCACGTGAGCCTGCGCCGGAGCGGCGAGGAGGAACACGGCGAGAAAGGCGGCGAGAAATGCGGCGAGGGACGCGGTGGCAAGGGCGGCGAGAAACGCCAGGAGACGCACGGGAGAGCACTTCCGTCGTGGAGGGGAACGGCGGTCGTTTCCCAACCCTGCAGTGATCGCTCAGCGCTCGGCAACTCCAGATGACCTTGTTCATCGACCCTTCCGCCGCCGGTCACCGCCTGTCCGGAACAAGGTCTCCCGGCGAGCCGAAACAGGCGGATCAACCGTCCACGCGGCGGCGGTGCCGGGCTGGGCGATCCGGTTCGGCCACGGGCAGCGCGTTTCCTGGTGGGTCGACCCGCCGCTCCCTGGGCGAGAAGAAGTCGTCGTCGGGGAGCGGGGCGAAGAGGTCGTCGTCGTGCGGTGTCGCGGCCGTGGGCCGGGTCCACCGGCGGTCCGGCTGTGGCGTCCCAGGCGGGGTGTCGTCTCCCGCGGGCGCGGCGCGGCGGGTGGCGATGAGGGCGGCCAGGGCCGTGGTGACCGGCACCGCGGCGATCAGCCCGAGGGTGCCGACGACGCTGCGCACGATCTCCTGGGCGATCACCGGCGTCGTCAGCACCTGGCCCAGCGGCTGCTGCCCGATGCTGAACAGCAGCAGCAGCGGCAGCGACGCCCCCGCGTACGCCAGGATGATCGTGTTGATCACCGAGGCGATGTGGGCCCGGCCGACCCGCGCGCCCGCCCGGTAGAGGCGGGCGAACCCGTACGAAGGGTTGGCGCGCGCCAGCTCGGCCACCGTCACCGACTGCGTGACCGTGACGTCGTCGAGCACGCCGAGCGCGCCGATGATGATGCTCGCCAGCAGCAGCCCCTGGGTGTCGATCGGCAGGCTCATGTCGAGCGCGAGCGCGCTGTCGTCGGTGACCCCGTTCAGCCGGGCGAACCCCAGCGCGCCGTACGACAGCAGCCCCGTCAGCGCCAGGCTGGCCAGCGTGCCGAGCACCGCCACCGAGGTGGTCGGCGAGAAGCCGTGGGTCAGGTAGAGCACCGACAGCATGATCGCCGCCGCCCCCACGACGGCCACCAGCATGGGCGGCCGCCCCTCCAGGATCCCGGGGATGACGAACGTCAGCAGCAGCACGAACGTGATGGCGAGGCCCACCAGCGCGGTGAGCCCGCGCCAGCGCCCGAACGCGACGACGGCGAGCGCGAACGCCGCCCCGAACACCCACAGCGGCACGGCCCTGTCGTGGTCGGAGATCTGGTACTCGCCGTCGGCGGCGTGCAGCAGGATCACGTCGTCGCCCGCGGCGAAGCGCTGGGCGCCAGGCCCGCTCGGCAGGCGCAGCTCGACGTCCTGGCCGGCGTCCGGGCCCGCGGTGATCGTGACGGTCGCCCGGCCGCAGGTGGCGGGGTCGGGGCGGGGCGAGCCCTCGGGGACGGCGGCGCAGCGTTTCAGCGCGACGGCGACGATCGTGCCGGTGCGGCGCTCGACGCCGGCCTGCGCCGTGTCGTCCTGCCGTCCGCCGTCCGGCCACAGCCACACGAGCGCGCCCAGCGTGACGACCGCGAGCGGCACGAGGACGGACAGGACGGCGACCACCGCGCGCCGCGACATGGGCACGGCGGGGCCGTGAGAGTGATGGGCGCCCATGGGGTGCAGGTCCTCCTCAGTACGAGGAGGACAGTACTGCACGCCGCCGCGCGGGGTAGGCGCAAACGCATGACGTTGCTGGTCGGCACCTCGGGGTGGCAGTACAAGGACTGGCGCGGAGTGCTGTACCCGGAGGGCGTTCCGCAGCGGCTCTGGCTGGAGACGTACGCGGACGAGTTCCCCACGGTCGAGAACAACAACGCCTTCTACCGGCTGCCGAGCGCCGGGACGTTCGCGTCCTGGCGCGACCGCACGCCGCCCGCGTTCGTGATGGCGGTCAAGGCCAGCAGGTTCCTCACCCACATCAGACGGCTGGCGGAGCCGGAGGAGCCCGTACGGCGTCTCGTGGGGGTCGCCTCCGAGCTGAAGGACAAGCTGGGCCCGGTCCTGCTGCAGCTGCCGCCGACCCTGCGGGCCGCCCCCGACCGACTCGACCGCTGCCTGGCCTGCTTCCCCGAGCACGTCCTGGTGGCCGTCGAGCCGCGTCACGAGTCGTGGTGGACGGCGGAGGTCCGCGACGTCCTGTGCGCCCGCGGCGCCGCGCTGTGCTGGGCCGACCGGCTCGGCAGGCCGCAGAGCCCGTTCTGGCGTACGGCGGACTGGGGTTACGTCCGCCTGCACGAGGGCCGGGCGGGTTTCGCCTACGGCGAGACCGCGCTGCGGACGTGGGCCCGGCGGGTGCGTGAGGCGGGCTGGCGCGACGCCTACGTCTACTTCAACAACGACCCAGGGGGCGCGGCAGTGCGCAACGCGCGACGATTCACCGGGCTGGTCTAGTGCAGACCCGCCTGTACCGCGACGGCGTCCTCACGAAGGAGGGCTTCCCGGTCGAGGAGGTCGCCGGGCACGTCGCCGACCGCCGCAACACGGTGTGGTTCGACCTGTGCTCGCCCTCGCCGGACGAGCTCAGGCTGCTCGCCGAGGAGCTCGGCGTGCACGAGCTGGCCGTCGAGGACGTCCTGTCCGGCCACCAGCGGCCCAAGGTGGACGTCTACGACAACCACTTGTTCCTCACCGTCTACGGCGTCCACTGCGACGCGGGCCGCGTCGTCCCGGTCGAGGTCGACGTCTTCGTCACCCGCAACGCCCTGGTCACCGTGCGGGCGAGCGAGCGCTTCGACATCGGCGAGGTGACCCGCCGCTGGGACACCCAGCGCCGCCTGGCCGGGCACGGCGTGACGTTCCTGCTGCACGGCCTGCTCGACTACGTGGTCGACACCCACCTCGACCTGGTGCAGGACCTCGACGCGCGGGCCGAGGAGCTGGAGGAGTCGCTGTTCGGGGACGAGGTGTGCGACGGCAGGAAGATGCAGCGCGCGATGTACGCGCTGCGCAAGGACACCTCCCGGCTGCGCAAGGTCGCCGTCCCGATGCGGGAGGTGCTCGGCACGCTGATCCGCCGTGACCAGGACATCGTCGGCGACCACGTGCTGGCGCCGTACTACGCGGACGTGCGCGACCACGTGCTGCGCGTCGGCGAGGGGGTCGAGGCGGTCCGCGAGATGCTGGCGAGCGCCCGCGAGATGCGGCTGGCGCAGCAGGGGTTCCGGCTCGACGAGGTCATGAAGCGCATCACGAGCTGGGCCGCGATCATCGCGGTGCCGACCCTGATCACCGGCTTCTACGGCCAGAACCTGCCGTTCCCCGGTTCCGGCGAGCCGTGGGGGTTCTGGGTGTCCACGGTGCTGGTCGCGGTGGTGTCGGTGTCGCTGTACTCGATCTTCAAGCGGAACGACTGGTTGTGATGGTGTCGAAGGGCGGGCGGCAGGGCTCTCCCCGTACGTCGAGGGTGGCCCGCAGGGCGAGGCGCACCTCGTCCGCGCCGCGCGCCGGGTAGAGCGGCAGGCAGCGCCCGCCGGAGACCACCGTCCTGCGGCCGATCGAGGTGGTGAGCAGCGACAGCTCCTCGTACGTCGCCGGTTCTGCCAGGCGCAGCAGCCACCGGCCGTCGGGGGTGCGGGACCGCTCGCCGTCCAGGGCGTAGTAGTCGAGCACGCTCGAGTTACGCGAGATGACCGTCCGCATGGTGAAGCGGCGGCCCTCCACGGTGAACACCTCCGCGGAGGGCGCCTTGTAGATCGAGTGCACGTACGCGATCGCGAAAGTCCCGCTGGTCACCGGCAGCCCGTTCACGGTCGGGGCTCCTGAGCCGCCGCCGGAGCAGAGCGCCGCGACCGCGCCCAGTGCCGCCAGCAGCCGGATCAGCCCTGCTCCTGGTAGTAGCGCGCGGCGCCCGGGTGCAGCTGGACGGGGGCCACCTGCTGCCCGAGCGCCGGGTCGAGCTTCTGCGCCTCGGGGTGCACGGCCGACAGCTCGGCCTTCTTGGCGAACAGCGTCTTGGTGATGTCGTAGGCGAGCTGCTCGTCCATCGAGTCGGGCACCAGCAGCACGTTCGCGATGCCGACGGTCTTGATCGCGCCGGACAGCTTGTAGACGCCCATGTCGACGTCGAGCGAGACGTACTGCTCGCCGTAGGTCTCCTGCATCTTCTGCAGCACGTCGGAGGTGTCGAGCATCTTCATGTCCGGCTTGCTCGCGGCCAGGTCGGTGATGCCGGCCGTGGGCAGCCCGCCGACCCAGAAGAACGCGTCGATGATGCCGTCCTTGGCGGCCTGCACCGACTCGTTGATCGACAGCTGCTGCTTGGTGATGTCGGTGTCGGGGTTCAGCCCGGCCGCCTCCAGCATGCGGCGGGCCACGACCTGGGTGCCGGAGTTGGCCGGGCCGAGCGAGACCCGCTTGCCCTTCAGCTCGGCGACGGTGCCCGCGTCCACGCCGGGGGCGACCACGACGTGCGCGTAGTTGTCGTAGATGCGGGCGATGGCCTTGATCGGCTGCTTGGAGGTGAAGGTGTCCTTGCCGTTGATCGCGTCGGCGGCGGTGTCGGACTGCGAGAAGGCGATGTCGGCCTTGCCGGAGGCGAGCAGCTTGATGTTCTCGACGGAGGCCGACGTGACCGACGCCGTGGCCTGGGTGTTGGCGATGTTCGACGAGAGCTGCTTGGCCAGGCCGCCGCCGTAGACGTAGTAGACGCCCGTCGTGCCGCCCGTGGCGATCGACAGCCGGTTGCCCGAGCCGCCGCCCGAGGCTCCGCCGCCGCAGCCCGCGGCGGCCAGGACGGCCGCGGCGACGATGGTGAGAATTCGCTTCACGGTGAGTTCCTTCTCCTTCTTCTGACGAGGTGCACGGCGGCGGCCACGGCCAGGACAGCCAGACCGGCCACGATGGGGACGGGCTCCAGGAACAGCAGCAGCACCGCGGCCACCGCCGCGAGTAGCCGCTCGGGCAGGCCGCTCAGCCCGCCGGTCGCCGCGGCGAGCGCGGCCACCGCGACCGCCGAGACCGCGGTCATCAGCAGCACGGTGCCGATGGGGCCCTGTCCGAGCAGCGACTGCCCGTTGGGCGTCAGCACGAAGGCGAACGGCACGAGGAACGCCGGCAGCGTGTAGCGCCAGGTCATCATCATCGTCCGGTACGTGTTGCCGCCGGTGATCGCCGCCGCCGCGACGGCCGACAGCGCCGTCGGCGGGCTCACCTCCGACAGCACCGCGTAGTAGAAGACGAACATGTACGCCTCGGCCTGCGAGACGCCGAGGGCGAACAGCGCCGGCCCGATGATCACGGCGGCGATGATGAAGCTCGCGGTGACCGGCACGGCGAGGCCGAGCAGCATCACCGCGACGGCGGCCAGCACCGTGGTCAGCACGAGGTTGCCCGCGGCCAGCTCGACGATGATGTCGGCCAGGTTGAGCCCGAGGCCGGTCTGGGTGATGACGCCGACGATGATGCCCGCCGCCGCGCACACCGCGGTCACAGGCAGCACCTCCAGCGTGCCCTTGGCCAGTGCCTCGCCGACGCGCTTCGGGCCCATGCGGTTGGCCGGGTCGAGGAACGACAGCACGAACGCCACCGCCGTGGCGATCGTGACCGCCTGGAACGCTGACCGGTCGAGCGCCATCAGGACGACGATGAGGAGGAGCGAGCTGAAGTGGTAGCCGAAGCGCAGCAGCAGCCGGCCTGCCTTGGGCGCGTCCACCGCCACGGCGTGCGTGCCGAAGCGCCGCGAGTCGATCTCGATGGCCAGGAAGATGCCGAGGTAGTACAGCAGCGTGGGGATCGTCGCGTACAGCAGCACTTCCAGGTAGCTGACCCGCAGGTATTCGGCGATGATGAACGCCGCCGCGCCCAGCGTGGGCGGCGACAGGATGGCGCCGATGCCGCTGGCGGCGAGGATGCCGCCCGCCGGCTCCCTGGGGTAGCCGGCCCGGCGCAGCACCGGCCAGGCGACGCTGCCGAGGCTGACCGTGGTGGCCACGCCCGAGCCCGACACCGTGCCGAGCAGGAAGCCGGCCATCGTCACCGTACGGCCGGGGGCGGCGCGCGACCTGCGGAAGGCGGCGAAGCTCAGATCGATGAAGAAGCGGCTGGCGCCCGAATAGTTGAGGACGGCGCCGTAGATGGTGAAAAGGATGATGTAGCTGGCGGCCACCTGCATGGGGACGCCGAAGAATCCCTCGGTGCCGGTGTAGAGCTGCGAGACGATTTGACTCAGGTCGAAGCCGCGATGCCCGATCGTCCACGAAATAGGCAGATATGCGCCGTAATAGGCGTAAATCAGGAAAAGTATGCAGATGATGGTCAATGACCATCCGACAGTGCGCCGTACCGCCTCCAGCAGGAGCGCCGTCAGCACCAGACCCGCCACGATGTCGAGGTCCGTCAGCGCCGCGCCGGAACCGCGGTCGCGGAACGCGTCGATGTCCAGCAGCGGGTAGACCAGCACCACCAGCGAGGCCGCGGCGAGCAGCCAGTCGACGACGCTCGGCCACTCCGTGGCGGGCGCGCCCTCCGGCCGCTCGCGGCGCGACACTCCGGAGCGATAACACAGGAACAGCAGCGGCAGCGCGACCGCCAGGAACGTCATGCGATGTTCGAGCGCCTCGACCGGTCTGAACACCACCACCAGCGAATAGGCGGAAAGCAGGCCGCCCGCGATCCACACGCCGAGCCGCAGGGGTCCGCCGAGCTGCCGCGCCGGTCTTTCTTGGTCGTGAGCGGAAACGAGTTCGGCCTCACGGCTGCTCAGCTCGGTCAAGACACTCCTCCCGGGCACGGCATTTTGCACGGACTTTACGAGCGGGTTACCGCGCCAGGGAAGAGCCGGTCAGTTTTTTGGGTTTTTCTTCAGAAGCGCGGCCGGGCCTCGGCCGCCAGCGCCTCGACGGGCACGTCGCCGACCTGCCGTCCGTCCCGCATCCGCACCGACGCGCCGCCGCTCGCCGCCTCGCGCGCCCCCACCACCAGCTGGTACGGCACCAGCCGGTGCGCCCTGATCCTGGCCCCGAGACTGCCCCGGTCGGCAGGGGCCGACTCCGCCCGCAGCCCGGCGGCCAGGCACCGGCGCAGCAGCGCGTCGGCGGCGGCGCCCTCGGCGTCCGACACCGGCAGCACCACGGCCTGCACGGGCGCCATCCAGGCCGGGAACGCGCCGCCGTGCACCTCGACGAGATGGGCGACCAGCCGCTCGATGCCCCCGATGACGCTGCGGTGCACCATGACGGGCCGGCCTACCCCGTCGCTGTCGGCATAGCGCAGGTCGAAGCGTTCTGGCTGGAAGAAGTCGACCTGCACGGTGGACAGGGTGGTCTCGCGCCCGGCCGGGTCGGCGATCTGGATGTCGATCTTCGGCCCGTAGAAGGCGCCCTCGCCGCGCTCCTCCTCGACGTCGCATCCGCGCTCGGCCAGCACCTCGCGCAGGACCGCCTCCGACCGCCGCCACAGGTCGGGGTCGTCGACGAACTTCGCCCCGTCGCCGCGCAGCGAGAGCCGGTAGCGGGCGGCCCGGATGCCCAGCTGGGCGTGCGCGGCCTCGATGAGGTCGAGCGCCAGCGACACCTCGGACGCGGCCTGCTCCGGCGCGCAGAACACGTGCCCGTCGTTGAGCTGGATGGCCCGCACCCTGGTCAGCCCGCCCAGCACCCCGGACAGCTCCGAGCGGTACATCCCGCCCAATTCGGCGATGCGCAGCGGCAGCTCGCGGCGGATTCGCCCACGCGAGCGGTAGACGAGCGCGTGATGCGGGCACAGGCTGGGCCGCAGCACGAACTCCTCGCCGCCCACCTTCATGGGCGGGAACATGTCCTCGGCGTAGTGCGCCCAGTGGCCGGAACGCTCGTACAGCTCGCGTTTGCCCAGGACGGGCGAGTTGACGTGCTGGTAGCCGTGGCGGCGTTCCAGTTCGTGGACGTAGTCCTCGACGGCCTTGCGCACGGCCGCCCCGGCGGGCAGCCAGTAGGGCAGGCCGGAGCCGATCAGCGGGTCGGTGTCGAAGATGCCGAGCTCGCGGCCGAGTCTGCGGTGGTCGTTCATGATCGTCCTTTGCTGGGAAAGGGCGAACGACCGCAGCTCCCGGGCGTCCGCCCGGGATGCATGGATTCAGCGCGCCGGGACGAGGTCCGGCGTCGTCGTGACGAAAGCGCGCTGCATGGACAGCACCCTAGCATCCGGCCGCGGGTGCCGGCATGCGGATTTCCGCCTGCCGAGTACCGCCCTGTTCGGTAAGTTCTCGGCTGGAAATCCGAAAATGATATAAAGCTTCCGTGGCCGAGATCTTCCTGGACGTACGCCACCTGCGGGCGTTCGCCGAGGTCGGATACCAGGTCGCGGGCGGCGGCGGAGCCCACGGGGCGATGGCCGCGTTACGCGGGGTGGTGCCGCTCGACGCGTACGAGTTCGTCGCGTTCGACCCGGCCACCGGCCGCCACCACAGCGTCGTCGCCGACGGCCACCCCCGCATCGACAGCGACGCCGCCGAGGAGTACGCCGGGCTCGACGCCTACCGCAGAGCCCTCGCCACCCGCGCGCCGGTCGCCATGCCCGAGCCGGGCACCGAACGCTACTTCCGGCGTCACCTCGCCCCCTACGGCTGGCGGGCGGGGCTGACCACGCCGCTGTTCCTGAGCGGGGGCCGCTTCACCGGGCTGCTGCACCTCGCCGCCAAAGAGCCGTTCCCCGAGCGCGCCGCGGCCCTGCTCGCCGCGATCAGCCCGACCCTCGCCCACCTGACCGACCTGAGCCGGTGCGTCATCGACCCGGTCGGGCTGCCGCCCGGCTTCCACGCCGTCGCCTTCGACCGGCTGGGCGCCCGCCGCCGGGTGCCGGGCCACGACGCCTCACCCGTGCTCTGGGACGACCGGGCCGTGGCCGCCTACGCGCGGGCGTTCATCGACTCCCGCGAGCTGAGCCGCCACGGGCTGTGGCTCGGGCCCGACGGCGGCTGGCACGAGCTGCGGCTGGTCCGCGCGGGCGTCGGCTACCAGGGGACGCTGCAGGGCGCCGTCGTCGCCGAGCGGCCCTGCTCGCTGCCGTACGACCTGACCGGCCGCGAGATCGACGTGCTCACCCGGGTGGCGGCCGGCGACTCCAACCCCCAGATCGCCGCCGCGCTCGTGCTCAGCGTGCGCACGGTGACCACCCACCTGGAGCACATCTTCGCCAAACTGCGCTGCGACAGCCGTACCCGGCTCACCACCAAGGCCCTCGCGGAGGGCCTGTGCCGCCTCGACGTCTAGCGGTGGGTCACGTCCTCAGTCGAGGCGCGTGACCTGGTAGTGGGCGATGCGCCAGCCCTCGTCCGTCCGCTTGAGCAGCACGCCGAGATGGACGCTGATGTCCGGCCGGTCGGTGAAGCGGAAGTCGACGGCCGCGTAGCCGAGGACGACGTCGTCGGCGACGGTCCTGGTCTCCACCAGGCGGTACTCGGCCGTCAGCCCGAGGGGCTGGGAGTCGTAGTACGCGGCCACCTCCGGCCGTCCGACGCTGTAGGGACGCAGCCCCTGGAAGATCGCGTCCTCGGTGAACAGGGCGGCGACCTGCTGCGGCTGATGAGCGTCGATGCCCGCCTTCCACCGGTCGAGGACCTCTTCGATGATCTTCATGGCAGTCTCCGGTCGCTTCGGTGCGGGTCAGTGGCCGGCGCTCATGCCGCCGTCGACGTGGAGGATCTCGCCGGTGACGAAGGGCGCGTTCTCCAGGTACAGGACGGCGTCGACGACGTCGCCGAGCTCGCCCATCCGGCGGACCGGGTGCAGCGCCGCCAGGGTCTCATGGGTCTCCTCGGGGTGCATGGGCGTCTTGATCGAGCCGGGTGAGACCGCGTTGACGCGGATGCCGCGCGTGGCGTACTCGATCGCCAGCGACTTGGTGGCCGACTGCAGGCCGCCCTTGGTGAGCGAGGCCAGCACGGACGGCACCCGGGCGTCGGCGTTGTCGACCAGGCTGGTGGTGATGGTGACCACGTGCCCGCCGCCCTGGGTGAGCATGCGCGCGGTGGCGAGCTGGGTGATGTGGAAGAAGCCGTCGAGGTTCACCCCGCGCACGGCGGCGTAGTCGTCGAGGGTGTAGTCGGTGTACGGCTTGGCCACGAAGATGCCCGCGTTGTTGACCAGGGTGTCCAGGCGGCCGAACCGCTCCACGGCCACGGCGACGGCGCGCTCTGCGGTGGTGCGGTCGGCGATGTCGCCCTGGACGGTGACGATGTCGGGGTCGGCGGAGGGGGCGATGGTGCGCGATACGGCGACGACGGCGTGACCGAGCTTGCGGTAGCCCTCGACGAGCGCGGCCCCGATGCCCTGTGACGCACCGGTGACGATGACTGCCTTCTGCTGCTGTGCGTTCATGATGGTCTGCTCTCTGTTAGTAGACGGTCGGTCGTCTATTTGCAGCCAACGTAGGAGGTCGTCACGAGGCGCGTCAACGCGGGAGGGCCCTTCGGCTGGGACCGAAATCCTCCCAGCTAGGAGGCGGAACCTCCTACCGCAGGTGGCCGCTTCGTGAGCCGGGACGGACGCGGCCCGGTGCGGGGCCGCTCAGATGAATTTCCTGGTTCACTGGACAATTCCCGCGCGCCGTGCCCTGCGGCTGAACCGATATTTCGAGCTCCATGAGAAAAGAGATATGTGTCTCGTTGTGCGAAGGGGAAATTCATGCCCTTATCAGTGGTGTCGACCCCGCTGAACTGGGGAGATGCGGTTTCGGCGGGTCAGCGGCCAGGCGTTTCTGCTTTTCCCGCGACTGGGGTGGGGCGGAATGTCTGCGGCGGGCCGTTAAGGTCCTCAGCCATGGAATGGAGTTTTCATGCGGCCGAAGAACTCGCTGCCGCATTGCGTGCCGGTGAAGTGAGCTCGATGGAACTGACCGACGAGGCGATCGCCCGTGTCGAACGGGACGACAGGGTGATCAACGCGATCTGCGTGCCCGACTTCGACCGTGCGCGGGCCGCCGCGCGCGCCGCCGACGCGGCCCGCGCCCGCGGCGAGGACCGGCCGCTGCTCGGCATCCCGGTGACGGTCAAGGAGTCGTACGACGTCGCCGGGCTGCCCACGACCTGGGGCATGCCGCAGCACCGCGGCCACCTGCCGGCCGAGGACGCCGTGCAGGTGTCACGGCTCAAGGCCGCGGGCGCGGTGGTGCTCGGCAAGACGAACGTGCCGCTGGGGCTGCAGGACATCCAGAGCTACAACGAGCTCTACGGCACCACCACCAACCCGTGGGACCACGCTCGCACGTCGGGCGGATCCTCCGGCGGTTCGGCGGCGGCCCTGGCGTCCGGGTTCGGCGCGCTGTCCATCGGCTCCGACCTCGCCGGTTCGCTGCGCACCCCGGCGCATTTCTGCGGCGTCTACGCGCACAAGCCGACGCTCGGGCTGGTGGCGAGCCGCGGCATGGTCGCGCCCGCGGAGCCGGCCTGGCCCGTCGACCTCGACCTCGCCGTCGTCGGCCCGATGGCGCGCACCGCCCGCGACCTCGCGCTCCTGCTCGACGTCATGGCCGGACCGGACCCGCTGACGTACGGGGTGGCGCACCGCCTGGTGCTGCCGCCCGCCCGCCACGAGCGGCTGTGCGACTTCCGGGTCCTGGTCCTCGACGAGCATCCGCTCCTGCCGACCGGGTCCGCCGTGCGGGAGGGCGTGCACCGGGTGGCCGCCGCGCTCGCCGACGGCGGCGCCCGCGTCGAACGGCACAGCCCGCTGCTGCCCGACCTGACCGAGGCCGCGACGCTCTACATGCAACTGCTGATCTCGAGCTCCGTCGCGCGTTTCCCCATCGACTCGTACGAGCAGCTGCGGGCCCGCGTCGCCGGGCTGAGCGCGGACGACCGGAGTCTTGAGGCCGTGCGGCTGCGCGCCATGGTGTCCAGCCACCGCGACTGGATGCGGGCGGACAACCGCCGCGAGCTCCACCGCCACCTCTGGCGGCAGCTGTTCGCCGAGTTCGACGCCGTGGTGTGCCCGATCACGCCCACTCCGGCGTTCCCGCACGACCACCACCCCAACCCGCTGGAACGGCGCATCGACATCGACGGCGCCGCCTACCCGTACTTCGACCAGCTCGTCTGGGCCGGCCTGGCCACCATGCCCGGCCTGCCCGCCACCGCCGTACCGGCGGGCCGGTCGTCCGAGGGGCTGCCGGTGGGAGTGCAGATCGTCGGCCCGATGTTCGAGGACCGCACCCCACTGCGGCTGGCCGAGCTGCTCGAACAGCGGCTCGGCGGCTTCCTGGCGCCGCGATAGGGACGCGCTGGACGGGCGGTCGGTGTCAGGAGGCGACGGGAGCGCGCGCGCCGAGCAGGGCCAGGCAGTTGAGCCAGGAAGGGCCGAGCCGACGGGGGTCGTTGTAGAGCTTGGCGAACAGCACCTGCCCCTCCAGCTGCGCCATCACCGACCGGGCGGCCTCGCGGGTGTCGGCCACGCTCGCCTCGCCGCGCGCGACGGCCTCGGCGACGACCGCCTCGATGAGGACGACGTGCGCGTCGAAGATCTCCTGCAGCCGCGCCCTGATCGCCTCGGTCTGGTTGCTCAGCTCCAGCGTCAGGTTGCCGAACATGCACCCCGCGACGCTGCCGCAGTCCTGCTGCCCGCCGGCCAGGGTGGCCTCCGTCGCCTCGAACAGGTGCCGCAGCCGCTCCAGCGGCGGCGCCGCACCGCCCAGGATCCGCTTCCAGTCGCCTTCCTGGGCGGCCCAGTGCTCGTCGATGACGGCCAGGGCGAGCGCCTCTTTGGAGGGGAAGAAGTAGTAGAAACTGCCCTTCGGCACGCCCGCCGCCTTGCAGATCTCCGCCACGCCGAGGGCGGAGTAGCCGCGCAGCTCGATGAGCGACCGCGCCGCGTCGAGGATCTTCTCCTTGGCGTCGCTGGTTCGTCCCATGCCCCGAGTGTACGACCGCTACCCGACCGGTCGGCTGGTGCGAGGTGGGGTGACGTCTCCAGGAAGGGGCCGGCACGAGCTCGCGCCCGCAGAGACCGCGACACTGCCCTGGCCCACCCCGGCGGCTCGTCCCCGGCCCACGCTGCTCAGCCCTGTTCAGCCCAGTCGCCCAGCGACCAGTCCCGTACCTCCGGCATGTCCTGCAGGTGTTCGACGACGTACCGCTCGTGGCGGAGGAGCTGCCGCTCACACCATGCCTTGAGCTCGCTCGCCCCGGCCGGGACCCGCCGCGCGGCGTTCAGCGCGTCGATCACCAGGTGGTACCGGGATGCCCGGTTGCGCACCACCATGTCGAACGGGGTCGTGGTCGTGCCCTCTTCGACGAATCCGCGCACATGGAACCTGTCCGGCTCCGGCCGGCCGTGCACCAGCTGGTGGATCGCGCCCGGGTAACCGTGGAAGGCGAACACCACGTCGACGTGGTCGGTGAACAGCTCGCGGAACAGGATGTCGTCCATGCCGTTCGGATGGACCGTGCGCGGTGACAACGTCATCAGGTTCACCACGTTGACCACCCGGGTGGCGAAGTGCGGCAGCCGCCCGCGCAGGATGTTCGCCGCCGCGACGGTCTCCATGGTGACCACGTCCCCGGCGCACGCGAGCACGATGTCCGGGTCCGACCGCCCGTCCTCGGTGCCTGCCCACGCCCACACCCCGGCACCGCGGCCGCAGTGGACCACGGCCTCGTCCATGGTCAGCCACTGCAGCTGCGGCTGCTTGTCGATGACGACGAGATTGACCCTCGACCGCGACCGCATGCAGTGGTCGGCCACCGACAGCAGCGTGTTGGCGTCCGGCGGCAGGTAGACCCGGCTGACCGTGCCGCGGTGGGTGATCACGTTCTGGATCAGGCCGGGCCCCTGGTGGCTGAAACCGTTGTGGTCCTGGCGCCAGGCGGTCGAGGTCAGCAGGATGTTCAGGCTAGGCACCGGCATTCGCCAGGCGAGATCCTGCGCCTCCTGCAGCCACTTCGCGTGCTGCACCGTCTGCGAGGCCGACACCATGGCGAACGCCTCGTAGGTGGCGAACCAGCCGTGCCGGCCGGTCAGCGTGTACCCCTCCAGCCAGCCGTGGCAGGCGTGCTCCGAGAGCACCTCCATCACCCGGCCGTCCCTCGAGACCGCCACGTCGTCCTCGGTGACGCGCTCCGCGAACGCGCGGTCGGACGCCTCGAACACCGCCTGCAGCCGGTTGCTCTTCGTCTCGTCCGGGCAGAAGAGCCGGAACCGGTCCGGGTTGCGTAGGTAGGTGTCGCGCATGAGCTCCCCGAGCTTGCGGGTCGACTCCAGCCGGTCCCGGCCCGGCGCCTTCACCGCGACCGCGTAGTCGCGGAAATCGGGCAGGTCCAGGTCGACGGTGAGCGGCCCCCCGTTGGCGTGCGGGTTGCCGCTCATCCGCAGCTCTCCCTCGGGGTTGATCGACAGCGTCCGCGCCTCGGGCGCGCCGTGGACGTTGAAGAGCTCCTCGGGCCGGTAGGAGCGCATCCAGTCCTCAAGCATCCGTAGGTGCTCCTCGTTGTCCTTCATCCCGGCCAACGGCACCTGGTGCGAACGCCATGTGCCCGAGACCTGGACCCCGTCCACCACGTCCGGTCCGGTCCAGCCCTTCGGCGTCCGCAGCACGATCATCGGCCACCGAGGCCGGGTGCCGTCCCAGTCGCCGCCGCGGGCGGCCGCCTGGATCGCCTTGATCGACGCCCACGCCCGCGTCAGCGCGTGGGCGAACCGGTGATGCATGCCGGGCAGGTCGTCACCCCCGACCTCGATCACGTCATATCCGTGCCCGGTCAGCAGGGACCTGACCTCGTCCGGGTCCTTGCGGGCCAGCAGGGTCGGCCCGGCGATCTTCGCGCCGTTCAGGTGGAGAACCGGCAGCACCGCGCCGTCGCGGACCGGGTTCAGGAAGGAGACCCCGTTCCACGACCCCTCCAACGGACCGGTCTCCGCCTCCCCGTCGCCGACCACCGCCAGTGCGATGAGGTCCGGGTTGTCCATCACCGCGCCGAACGCGTGCAGCAGCACGTAACCGAGCTCGCCGCCCTCGTGGATCGAGCCAGGGGTCTGCACCGACGCGTGGCTCGGGATCCCGCCGGGCGTGGAGAACTGACGGAACAGCCGCAGCAGCCCCTGCTCCTCCATGGTGACGTGCGGGTAGATCTCGGTGTACGTGCCCTCCAGGTAGGCGGCCCCGACCAGGGTCGGGCCGCCGTGCCCAGGACCGGCCAGGTAGATCATCTGCTGCCCGGTGTGGCGGATCAGCCGGGACGCGTGCGCGTACACCAGAGCCAGGCCAGGGCTGGTGCCCCAGTGGCCCAGTAGCCGCGGCTTGATGTGCTCGCCCGCCAGCGGCTCGCGCAGCAACGGGTTGGCCATCAGGTAGATCTGGCCGACGGTCAGGTAGTTGTTGGCGCGCCACCACGCGTCGACCGCGGCGACGTCGGCGTCAGTGGGGTGGGCGAGCCGGTCCAGCAGGTCGACGGTGGCGGTCCGGCGCTCGGTCTTGGTGGTTGCCACGAGAGTCTCCATCCAGCAGGATGTCGTGCTCACGCTGTTCCCGGGGTTCTGACCAGACATTTCCCCAGGTCCCGGGCATCATTCCACTTGTCCCTCGTTTCCCCGGCGAGGACGAGGGTCTGCCACCCATGAGCCGGGCTCCAGCTTGGCGCGGGCAGATGGAGGCATGATGCCGGGGCCGTTCTACGGCCGTCCCCCGTCAAGTGTGCGCCCGGTGACGGGGGGAAGCAGGCTGGGTGGTTGCTTCTCGCCGCCGTACATGCGGCACCCGTGCCGCTGGTCGGCATTTCCGCACAGGGAGGTGGACGATGCGTGTCCACGCGGACCCCGCCCCGACAGTCGTCGCACCCGACACCCAGCTCGCCGACGTGGTCTTCGCCGACGACCGGGTGAACGGCGACATGGTCCTGTTCCAGCGCCGGTCGGCCGGCGGATGGCATCCGGTGACGGCCGGGCAGTTCGCGGCCGACGTTCGCAGCCTGGCCGCCGGCTTCCTCGCCGCCGGCATCCAGCCCGGCGACCGGGTCGCGTTGCTGGCCGGCACCAGCTACGAGTGGACGCTGGTGGACTACGCCCTGTGGACGGTGGCGGCGCTGCCGGTCCGCATCTACGAGACCTCCTCGGCGGAGCAGGTCCGCTGGGTGCTGGAGGACGCCGGCCCGGTCGCGGCGGTGGTCGGGCGCGAGACGCATCGCCGCCTGGTCGAGGACGTGGCCGAGGGCCTGTCCAAGCCGCTGCGCGTATGGCAGATCGACGACGGTGGACTGGACCGGCTCCGCGAGGACGGGCTGGACGTGACCGACGCCCAGCTGCGTGAGCGCCGCAGAGCGGTGTCAGCCGACGACCTCGCCACGATCATCTACACCTCGGGCACCACCGGCCGCCCGAAGGGCTGCATGCTGAGCCACGGCAATCTGCTGTACGAGGCTCGGGTCGCGATCGACAGCCTGGAGCGGATCTTCGGTCGGGACTCCTCGACCTTGCTGTTCCTCCCGCTGGCGCACGTGTTCGCGCGCGTGATCCAGGTGGCTTGCGTGGAGCGGGGGATACGCTTGGCGCACAGCGCCGACCAGGCCGGACTGACCGAGGACCTGGCCGCACTGAAACCGTCGTTCCTGCTGGCGATGCCCAGGGTGTTCGAGCGGGTCTACAACGGCGCTCAGCAGCGGGCCCGGGCGCGGGGCAAGGGCAGGATCTTCGACTGGGCCGACAGGATCGCCGTGGCTTACAGCCAGGCGCTGGACAACGGGCGGCCGGGCCTGCGCCTGCGTCTGGCACACCGCCTGTCCGACCGGCTGGTGTATCGGCGGTTGCGGGCCGCGCTCGGCGGCCGGGTCGGCTACGCGATCTCCGGCGGGGCGCCGCTGGGCGTACGGCTGGGGCACTTCTTCAGAGGAAGCGGCATCACCGTGCTGGAAGGCTACGGGATGACCGAGACCAGCGCCTCCGCGACCGTGAACCTGCCCCACGCGCTGAAGATCGGCACGGTGGGGCCGCCCCTCCCCGGGGTGGAGATCAGGATCGCCGACGACGGCGAGATCCTGATCAGGGGCCCGATCCTGTTCCAGGGATACTGGCGCAACGAGCAGGCGACCGAGGAGAGCCACACCGCGGACGGTTGGCTGCGCACCGGCGACCTCGGCGCCCTGGACGAAGACGGGTTCCTGACCATCTCCGGCCGCAAGAAGGAGATCATCGTCACCGCCGGCGGCAAGAACCTCGCCCCGGAGCCGATCGAGGACCGCCTGCGCGCCCACCCGCTCATCAGCCAAGCCGTGGTCGTCGGCGACCGGCGACCGTACACCGCCGCACTGATCACACTGGACGCCGAGGCGATGACGTCATGGAAGCGGGCTGTCGGCAGGCCCGAGCATGCCGGTCCTGCCGAGCTTCGCGACGATCCGGACCTGCTGGCCCAGTTGCAGACGGCCGTGGACGAGGCCAACACGGCGGTGAGCCGGCCCGAGTCGATTCGCAGGTTCCGGATCCTTCCGGTCGACCTGACCGAGGAGAACGGATATCTGACGCCGACCATGAAGGTCAAGCGTGCCTTGGTCCACAAGGACTTCGCGGCCGACATCGAGGAGCTGTACCGCTGAGCGACAAGCGCCAAGGCCGGCTGTCCGGCCGCGTCGCGGGCGGACGTTCGACGCTGGACCGGCTGGTGGAGGCCACGCCGGCGTCCCGCGACCGGGTGGTCGACGCCGCCCGCGCGCTGTGCATCGTGGTCGTCACCGTCTGGCACTGGACGTTGTCGGTCACCCACCGCACCGCCGACGGCAGCCTGACCATGCCCAACCCGATCCATGCCGTGCCCGGGGGCTGGCTGGCCACCTGGGTGCTGCAGATCATGCCGGTGTTCTTCCTGGTCGGTGGGTTCGCCAACCTGGCCGGCTGGCAACGTGCTCAGGGTCGAGGGACGACGGCAGGACAGTTCGTCCGAGGCCGGCTGCGCCGGTTGCTCTGGCCGACTGTCGTCTGGGCCCTGGTCTGGCTCGCCGGCGAGCTGATCGCGGCCGCACTGCCCGGCCCGCACCGGTGGATGTGGCAGTGGTTCCCCGGCTACCTGACGCCGCTGTGGTTCCTGGGCGTGTACGGCCTGCTGATCGCCGTGGTGCCGATCACCGCGACCCTGAACGCCCGCTACGGAGCCTGGGTCCTGGGAGCGTTGGTGCTGCTGATCGCTGTCGGCAGCGTGGCGCACCGCGGTGCCGGTCTGGCCTGGGCAGCCTGGGTGACCGCCGCCCTGGTGTGGCTGTTCTGCCACCAGCTCGGCCACGCCTGGCGTAGCTGGGATCTGGGGCGGCGGCCGCCGGCGCAGCGGCTGGCGGTCGTGGGGGTCGGACTGGCCGGGCTGGTCGGGCTGACCGTGGGAGCGGGTTACCCCCTCTCCATGGTGTCGACGACCGGCACCGACTCCAACATCTTTCCGACCAACGCCGCCATCGCCGCTCTGGCCGTCTTCCAACTCGGGCTGCTCGTTCTGCTCACCCCGGTCGCCGAGCGCCTGCTGCGCCGGCCGGCTGCCTGGAAGCCGGTGGTGGTCGTCAACGTGGGCGCGTTGACCGTCTTCCTCTGGCACATGACCGCGTACCTGGTGGTGCTGTGGGCCTTCGAAGGGCTGGGCGGCACCCTGGCGGCCGAGCCGACCGCCGGTTGGTGGGCCCAGCGCTGGCTGTGGCTCCTCGCCCCGATGGCGGTGCTGGCTGTGCTGGCCGTCCTGTTCGTCCGGGTCGAGCTGGCCGCCCGCCGACCGCGGAAAGGGGCGGCGCGCTGAGTTCGGCACCCGGCCACGCCTCGGTGCCGAACAAGCAGCACCGGCGCCTGATCGGTGCCAGGTTGCCGCGGCGTTTAGGTGATGAGGCCGCGCGGGTAGGCCACTCATCGGCCGTCAGGGCGCTCGCCCAGGACCGGTGCAACGTGGCCGCTGAGCGTGGGTCGGGCTTTCGCCGGCGCAGCACGGTGCTGCCTGCTCGGGCGATGCTGGAAGTCCTCTGAGGCGTACGCATCGCCGTAAGGAGCGGTGCCTCTGGCGGGGCGCCGTACGACAAGAGGAATCCGCATGCTCGATCCAGATCCGCCATTCCGGCGAGTCCGACGCCGGGACGGCTACCTGCCGTTGGAGGATCTCGGGCTGATCGGGGATGGCACGACCGCCGCACTGGTAGGCCTGGACGGCTCGATCCCGTGGCTGTGTCTGCCCTCCTTCGACAGCGATCCTTTGCTGTGCGGCTTGCTGGACCACGCACGAGGCGGGCACTTCACGCTGACGGTGGAGGACCTGCGAGAAGCCCGGCAACGCTATGTGCCCGACACCGCGGTGCTGGTGACGGAACTGCGCAGCTCGACCGGCCTGGTCGAGATCACCGACGCGCTGGCCGTGCGCGCCGGCGCGGATCTCAGCGACGACGCGGGTGCGAGCCGGGAAGAACTCGTCCGTTCCGCCCGGGTGCTGGACGGAAGCGTCCGCATGCGGGCGGAGCTGCTGCCCCGCGGCGGCGGCCAGGCCGAGATGCGGGCCAGCGGCCTGGAGGTCCAGGCGTCCCGGCGGCCGGACCTGCGCCTGCATCTGCGCTCCAACCTGCCCATGACCGGCCTGCGCACCATCCACGATCTGCGACAGGGCGACCGCCTCGATCTCGTACTGTCCTGGGGCCGCATTCACCGCCACCACCGGTTCGACCCTCCGGCCATGCTGCGCGGGACCGCCGAAGCATGGCGCCGCTGGATGAGGAGCTTCCGCTACAGCGGCCCGGAGTCACCGCTGGTCCGGCGCGCCGCGATCACGTTGAAGCTGTGCGACGACTGGGTCAACGGCTCGCTGGTCGCTGCCCCCACGTCCTCGTTGCCCGCGCCGATCGGCGGCGTACGCAACTGGGACTACCGCTACACCTGGATCCGGGATGCCGCCTACACCGTGTTCGCGCTGCGCCGCATCGGATTCGACGGCGAGGCCGACGCCTTCCTCGGCTGGGTCCTGGATGCCTTCGAGCAGAGCCGCCATCCGCGGATCATGTACGGCCTGCGCGGCGAGCCCGTACCGGAGGAGATCCGGGACGCCGAACTCGAAGGCTACCGGCGCTCCGCTCCCGTGCGATGGGGTAACGGCGCCGCCGACCAGCGGCAGCACGACGTCTACGGTGAGGTGCTGGACTGCGCCGACCAGTGGCAGCGCAGCGGCGGTGAGATCCAGCCCGCGCTGTGGTCGGGCCTGGCGGAACTGGCCGAGGCCGCCGCTAGCGCATGGCGACAACCGGACCAGGGCATCTGGGAGGTCCGCAGCACGGGCCGCGTCTTCACCTACTCGGCCGGAATGTGCCAGGTGGCCCTCGACCGGGCCGCCGCGATGGGCGAACGGCTCGGCCTGCCCGGACAGGTCACGACGTGGCGCGCCACGGCCGACAAACTGCGTCAGCTCATCCTCGACCAGTCGTGGAACGAGGACACCCAGTCCCTGAGCGAACACCTCGACGGCAGCGGTGGCCTCGACGCCAGCCTGCTGGCGCTCCCGCTGCGCCATGTCGTCCCAGCCGACCACCCCCGAATGGTGGCCACCACCGCGGCCGTCGCCGAACGCCTGTCCGCCGGCGACGGCCTGCTCTACCGCTACCTGCATGACCGCTCGCCCGACGGCCTGCCCGGCGACGAGGGCGGCTTCCTGCTGTGCAGCTTCTGGCTGGTCGACAACCTTGTCCTGCAAGGCCGCGTCGAGCAAGCCGAGGAACTGTACGCGTCGCTGTGTGCCCGTGCCAGCCCGCTCGGGCTGCTCCCCGAGCAGATCGACCCGGCGACGGGCGCGTTCATGGGCAACTTCCCCCAGGCGTTCAGCCACATCGGGGTCATCGCCAGCGGCGTCACACTCGCGCGAGCGAGCCAGGCGTGACGCCCTGATCAACCCCATCGGCCGGGTCCTGGGGGACCGGCGGAGTCGAATGGCGGCTACCCGACCCCTACAGGGGCATCCGGCCCTGGACTCGCGTGTGGCCCTGACTGACGGAAATATGGTGACTTAGCGGAGTGATTTGATTACTTCAGGTTGATATCGGGTAGGCCAGCCACCGGCCGACAGGGGCGCCGGCTGCTCGGGTGTCCGTCAGCCGGAACACCGGTGCCTGTCCAGGCTGCGGCAGCACGAGCGAAAGTGGGAACAGCAGCATGATCAACCGGCTCGTCGTCTTCGGCGCCACCGGCGACCTCAACGCGCGGTACCTGCTGCCGGCACTGACCGCCCTGCGGGCGGCTGGACATCTCGACGACCGCTTCCAGCTGACCGGTGTGGGCCGGGTGGACTGGACCGACGAGGAGTTCCGGCGCTGGGCGGCCGAGCAGCTGGAGCGGCATGACCGCTCCTCGCCCGCCGAGGCCAGGAAAGCGATCACGGAGTCCGCGCGCTACCTGCGGGCGGACGCCACCGACGTCGCCGACGTCGCGTCGGCTGTCGTGGGTGATGGTCCCGTAGCCGCCTACCTCGCCCTCCCCCCAGCGGTCTTCCCGGGGACGGTGGCCGCTCTTCGGGACGCGGGTCTGACGAAGGGCAGCCGAATCGTGCTCGAGAAGCCGTTCGGCGAGGATCTGGACAGTGCTGTCGCGCTGAACCGGCTGCTGGCAGAGGTCGTGCCCGAGCAGGCAGTGTTCCGGGTCGACCATTTCCTGGCCATGACGACCGTGCAGAACGTGCTCGGCAGCCGCCTGGCCAATCGGGTGCTGGAGCCCATCTGGAACAGCGCGCACATCGCCGACGTGGAGATCGTCTGGGACGAGTCCCTCGCGCTGGAAGGCAGAGCCGGCTACTACGACGGCGCAGGGGCGCTCAAGGACATGGTGCAGAATCACCTGCTTCAGGTGCTGTGCCTGGTGGCGATGGAACCACCGTTCAGCCTCAGCGAGCGTGACCTGCGTGACCGGAAGATCGACGTGCTGCGCTCGGTACGCCCTCTGACGGACGAGGACGTCGTACGTCACACCCGCCGCGGCCGCTACCTGGCGGGCCGTATCGGGGATCGGGACGTTCCCGCCTACGCCGATGAACAGGGCGTGGACCCGCAGCGCCGTACCGAGACCTTCGCCGAGGTGGAGCTGCGACTCGACAGCTGGCGCTGGTCCGGCACGACCTTCCGGCTCCGTACCGGCAAAGCGCTCGGCCGTGACCGCAAAGAGGTCGCAGTACGCTTCCGGCCCGTACCGCACCTGCCCTTCGGCCTCGGTGAGGAAGCGGAGCCCAACGTGCTGCGCTTCGGGCTTGAGCCGGAGAACATGGCCCTGGCGCTGACCGGTGTCGGCTCCGGCGCCCACACCCTCGCCCCGCTGACCCTCACGGCGCAGCCGCCGCCCCCCGACCTGCCGGCCTACGGCAGGCTGCTGCTGGACGTCCTGCACGGGAACGCGGCCCTGTCCATCCGCGGTGACGAAGCCGAAGAGGCCTGGCGGGTCCTCGCGCCGGTCATGTCGGCCTGGTCGAGGAACCTGGTGCCGCTTGCCGAATACCCGGCCGGATCCGACGGGCCCGCCGCAGCGAGGGACAGCTGATGCCGCCGACGAAGCCCCCGCTGCGCAGCCAGGCCTGGTGGGACAACGCGGGCAACTCGGAGATGACGGCGCTCTATCTCGAACGCTTCCTCAACTTCGGGCTGACCCCGGCCGAACTCCAGTCCGGCCGGCCGATCATCGGCATCGCCCAGACGGGCAGCGACCTTGTTCCCTGCAACCGCCACCACCTTGCCCTCGCCGATCGGGTCAGGGACGGCATCCGTGACAACGGCGGCATCCCGCTGGAGTTCCCCGTCCATCCGCTGCAGGAGACCGGTAAGCGCCCGACTGCCGCGCTGGATCGTAACCTCGCCTACCTCGGGCTCGTGGAGGTGCTCTACGGATATCCGCTCGACGGGGTCGTGCTGACGACAGGCTGCGACAAGACCACGCCGGCCTGCCTGGCCGCGGCCGCGACGGTGAACATCCCGGCGATCGTCCTGTCCGGCGGGCCGATGCTCAACGGCTATCACCAGGGCCGGCGGATCGCCGCTTCTGGCTCGGGGCTGGTGATCTGGCAGTCGAAGCGGCTACTGGCCACCGGGCAGATCGACTACGACGAATTCATGGCGCGGGTGGCCGCCTCCGCGCCCAGCATCGGCCACTGCAACGTGATGGGCACCGCGCTGTCGATGAACAGCCTGGCAGAGGCACTGGGGATGTCCCTGCCGGGCTGCGCGGCGATCCCGGCTCCCTACCGCCGGCGAGCGCAGATGGCCTACGACACCGGCCGCCGGGTGGTGGACCTCGTCCGCGAGGACCTCACTCCCCGCAAGATCATGACCTTGCCGGCCTTCGAGAACGCCATCGTGGTCGCCTCCGCCATCGCCGCCTCCACCAACGTGCCCGTCCACATCAACGCGATCGCGCGACACGTCGGGGTTCCGCTGTCGATCCAGGACTGGCAACGCGTCGGAGCCGACATCCCGGTGCTGACGAACGTCGCCCCCGCCGGTGAGTTCCTCGGCGAGGACTTCTACCGCGCCGGCGGTGTCCCCGCGGTCATGCGGTCGCTGCTCATGGAAGGGCGTCTGCACGGCGACGTGCTCACCGTCTCCGGTCGTACCCTGGCCGAGGACCTGGCCGACGCCCCGCCCGCCGACCCGACGGTCATCCGTCCCTTCGACGAGCCGGTCGCCGCGCGCGGCGGACTCCTCATCATGACGGGCAACCTGTTCGACTCCGCGGTCATGAAGACGTCGGTCCTGTCCGAGGACTTCCGCGTGGTGGCGGAGTACCGGGCCGTCGTCTTCGACGGTCCCGAGGACTACCACGCCCGCATCGAAGACCCAGACCTTGGCCTGGACGAGAACTGCATGCTCGTCATCCGCTACACCGGGCCGATCGGCTATCCGGGCTCGGCCGAGGTCGTGAACATGGAGGTGCCCGCCGCGCTGATCCGGCAGGGCGTCACCACGCTGCCGACCCTCGGTGACGGCCGGCAGAGCGGCACCTCGGACGCGCCGTCCATCCTGAACGCCAGTCCCGAGGCCGCCGCGGGCGGCAATCTCGCGATCCTGCGCACCGGCGACCGCATCCGCGTCGACATCGACAACGGGCGCGTCGACGTCCTGCTGTCGGACGACGAGATCGCCGCGCGGTGGGCCGACCACGTGGAACCGGTGTTCGAGAACCAGACGCCGTGGCAGGAGATCTACCGTTCCACGGTCGGGCAGCTCGACAGCGGTGGCTGCCTGGAGCTCGCCCTGTCGTACCAGGACCTCGTACACACCAAGGGGATTCCCCGTGACTCGCACTGATGCCAGAGGCACGATCATGATCGCCGACTTCGACTTCGGCGATGTGGACATCGAACGCGCGATCGTCGAGGGCGCCGGATTCGAGCTGCTCGCCGCACAGTGCAAGAGCGAGGACGAGGTGATCGAGAAGGGCCGGGACGTCGACGGCTTGCTCACCCAGTACGCCCGGGTCGGTGCCCGCGCCATCGACGCGTTCACCCGGTGCCGGGTGATCGCTCGCTACGGCACGGGCGTGGACACCGTCGATGTCGATGCCGCGACCCGGCGGGGCATCCAGGTCACGAACGCGCCGAACGAGTGGTGCGCGGAGGAGGTCGCCGATCACGCCGTCGCGCTCTGGCTGGCCGCCGCCCGCAAGATCTGCGCATACGACCGGGCGACCCGGCGGGGCGTGTGGCAGTGGCAGAGCGGGAGGCCGATCCGGCGGCTGCGAGGACAGGTGTTCGGCCTGCTGTCCTTCGGCGCCATCGCGCAGCTCGTCGCCGAACGCGCCGCAGCGTTCGGCGTCGAGGTCTGGGCGCACGACCCGTTCGTCGACGAGTCCGAGATGCGATCGCGCCAGGTGCGGCCGGTGTCCTTCGACGAACTCGTGGAAGGCGCCGACTACCTCGTGATCCAGGCGCCGCTCACCCCGGAGACACACCATGCCTTCGATCGTGCGACGCTGCGCAGGATGAAGCCCGACGCCATCCTGATCAACACCGGGCGGGGGCCCATCGTGGAGGACGGGGCGCTCTACGAGGCGCTCACCGAAGGGTGGATCGCCGGCGCGGCGCTGGACGACCTGGAGGAGGAGCCGGCGAAACAACGTGACTGGCGCCCGCTCAACCCCCTCTTCGGCCGCCCTGATGTGATCGTCACACCGCACGCCGCCTACTACTCCGAGGAAGCCGTCACGATGGTGCGGCGCATCGCCGCGGAAGAGGCCGTACGAGTCCTGACCGGGCAGGGCGCCCGTAGCCCGGTCAACGACGTGACGGCGGCTCTCTTCCGGAACCCCGGCTAGGAGACCGCCTTCAGGCGACCGTCAGCGCCCTGTGCCGGGCGCCGGCGGCCAGCCGCAGCCGTGGCGCCCATCGCGCGGGACCTGGGCCTGGACGGGCACCCCCGCCGGCATGTGCGAGTGCAGAAGTTCGAACCAGACGGTCGTGGAGCCGTCCTCGCGGGTGAAGCCCCAGCGGTGGCTGAGCGCCTCGATCAGCGGCAGGCCGCGCCCGCTGGTCGAGTGGGCACTCGTACGGCACACGCACGGCGGCCCGTCCGACCCCGCGTCGGAGACGACGACCCGCACCGAGCTGTCCGAACTGCGCACCGCCACCGTGAACGAGCCCCCGTCGCCCGACCTGGTGTGCAGGATCGCGTTCGTGGCGAGTTCGCTGGTGAGCAACACCACGTCGTCGTAGCACGGATGGTCGCGGCCCAGCGCGTCCCGCACGAGCCCCCTGGCCCTGGACACCTGTGACGGCGTGCCCGGCAGGCAAGCCACGAGATCCTGATCATCCCCCATGGTGCGCGTGTCCTGCGGTGCCACGGCGACCTCCCCCAACATCCGGCGACGTTATGAGACGCGCCGCGAGGGGGCCAGAGAGTATCGCGAAAAGGTAGGAATGGCCTTTCCAAGGTCGCCTGCACGACTGCCCGCGCCGACCGAGTACGCTGCGATCGACGAGTCGTCTAGGCCCAGCAGGGAGCAGGAGGGTCACGTGAGCAGCCTGGAGGCCGTCTGGGTCCAGCCGTACGAACGACCGGGTGCGGCGGTGGTGACCGGCGTCTTCGACATCCTGCACGTGGGCCATGTGCGCTACCTGGGCGCGGTGGCGGCGCGCGGGCTGCCGTTGGTCGTCGGCGTGGAGGACGACCCGCGCGTACGCGCCTGGAAGGGGCCGACCCGCCCGCTCAACCCGGCGCCGGAGCGCGCCGAGGTCCTTGCCGCGCTCCGGTTCGTGTCCGGGGTGTTCATCGTGACGGGCCCGCCCGAGGCGCACGGGCCAGAAGACTACATCGACCTGCTCGCGCCCATGCGCCCCGGCGCGCTGGCCCACACGGCCGGCGACCCCCACGCGGGGGCCCGCGCCACGGCGGCGGCCATCCTCTCGGCCGAGTGCTGGGAGATGGACGCCATCCCCGGCCGCTCGACCACCCGCATCGTCGACGCCGCCGCCAAGTCCTGATCGTCCGTACGGACGAAGCCCTTCGAAACGGCGCGAGCGCCCGTCCCGGGACGGATCCCGGGACGGGCGCCTGCCGTCACTTCAGGCCGAAGGCGCGCACGATGGTCTGCTCCACCGTGTCGCCGTCCGCGTCCTTCGCCGAGGCGCGCAGCGTGGCGAATTGCGCGTCACGCGGCGCGTGCAGCGTGGCCTTCCAGCCCTCGCCCGAGTGCTTCGGCTTCGCGTCCTGCCAGGTCGCGCCGTCGTCGTAGGAGACCTCAAGACCGGCCGAGACGATCTTGGCGGACACCCCCTCCAGCTGGATGGGGACGACGGTCAGCTTGGCGTTGCGGGCCGCCTTGCCCGACAGGTCGGTGTCGACGTCGTAGTCGAGCTGGATCAGCGGCAGCGGCTTGCTCTCCTCCGTGGTGCCCGAGGTGAAGCCCCACCGGGTCTCGGTGTGGGGGGAGTACGGGTCGACCGCGGCGTCGACCTCCGCCTTGGTCACCAGCGTGTACGGCAGCGCCTCCGGCTTGAGCTGCGCGAAGACGAAGTCGGAGGGGTTCTCGAGGAGCAGGGTGTCGCCCTGGTACAGGCTCGTCGTCTGACCGATCGCGCCGTGCGTCCAGAATCCCGTGTTGGCGTTCCCGGCCTCGCCCCAGGAGTGGATCTGCGCCAGCAGGGAGTCACCCTGACGCGTGGCCGAGCCCGGCGAGTTCACGCGCGGACGCCGGACCGGGCCGAACCACTTCTCGGTGGTCGAGCCGCCCGGCTCGTACGTCACCGTCGGACCGTACTGCAGCTCGTTCGTGGTGAGCATCTCCCAGGCCGACTGCCACAGAACCTTGTCGCCGCCGGCGCTCGCCGTCACGTACTCGGTGCGCCGCTGCTGGTCGGGGACCGGCTGGTAGGTGGCCGCGGTGTAGCCGGTACGGGGGATCCTGTCGATACGGGCTCCGTCGATGCGCGCACCCAGGTCGTAGTTCCAGCGCACGTCGACCTCGGCGAGGTCAGCCCGCCCCGGGCGGTAGGTCAGCTGGTCGGGAAGGCGGTGATCCCAGCGCTGGACCAGGTCGTAGGCGTAGTCCTGGGTGGGGTGGCTCTCGGCGTGCAGCCGCACCTCGCCCTTCGCGAGCCGCGCGATGAGCTGCTCGCCCTCGTCCTGGGTCAGCGTGGCCACCGGCAGCGGCGTCGCGCCCGTGTCGACGAGCCGGCCCGGCTGGTCGTTGACGACCAGCAGCAGCTTCGCGCCGGCCGCCTGCGCCGCGGTGACCTGGCTCGCGAGGTCGTCGCCCCGCCTGACCACCGCGACCCGGCCCTTCGCGTCGACCTTGGAGTAGTCGGCGCCGTCACCGGCGAAGACGGCCTTCATGTCGTGCTTGCCCTTGGGCAGCACAGCCGACCGCGGGTCCACCCACAGGCCCTGGTACGGCTCGGCGTGCCGGTCGTCACCGCTCAGCTTCAGCAGCGGCTGGGTCTTGTGCCAGCGCACGTTGAGCGACACGTCGCCGGTCTTCGGCCGTGCGGAGGGCTGCGCCCAGATGCTGTCGTACGAGGGGTCGATGAGGAAGGAGTCGGTGACCTCCGACGTCTCGCTGAACGACCGGTAGAAGTCCATGCGGTAGTCGACGTCCACGGTCTCGTGCTGCGTGACGGCGGTGATCTTCTTGGCCGTGGCGGCGTCGAGGTTCACCGTCGTGTTGGCCTGCAGGTCGATCTCGTCCTGCCGCAGCAGGGCGGCACCGCGCGAGCCGGGGCCGTGGTCACCCTGCACGTCGGCCCACATCCACACCGAGTAGGTGCCCTCCGGCAGCAGCAGGTCGAGCGGCTCGGTGCCCATCAAGTAGATGTTGTAGGAGCCGGAGCGGTCGCCGGCACGGTAGATGCCGAGCGTGCCGGTGACCGGCGT
The DNA here is from genome assembly GCF_900100395.1 of Nonomuraea maritima. Taxonomy (GTDB): domain Bacteria; phylum Actinomycetota; class Actinomycetes; order Streptosporangiales; family Streptosporangiaceae; genus Nonomuraea; species Nonomuraea maritima. The sequence continues at coordinate 57,215 of NZ_FNFB01000003.1, forward strand.
GCCGTCGCGGTCGGTCGCCTTGATGACGAGGTGGCGGGGCTGGTCGGTGGTGCCGATGCCGACGACGGTGCGCGTGACGACGCCGCCGTCGCTGGAGGCCTCGAGCCGGCCGGCCCAGTTCTCCTTGGTGTCGATCCCGTCGAGGTTCGCCGTGATCGTCACCTCGGCGGTGCCGTGCGCCGGGACGACGACCCGGTCGGCCGACAGCGACAGCAGCCCGTCCGGCAGGTTCGGCACCCGCAGCGCGAGGTCGAGCGTGACGTCGGAGCCGGACTCGTTGGTCCAGGTCACCGTCTTGGTCGGCGGCTGCGCCGGCGGGTGGTTCAGCGGGTAGTTGCCGACGTAGGCCGACGCGGTGGCGACGACCGCGGCCGCCACGGCCGCCTTGACGTCCACCCGGCCCGCGCCCGCCTGGTACGTGGTGTAGTCGGGCGTGGTCTTGACGGTGTTGACCAGGGCGTTCTTGATCTGCTGCCCGGTCCACGCGGGGTGTGCGGCGGCGACCAGCGCGGCGGCGCCGGCGACGTGCGGAGCCGCCATCGAGGTGCCGCTGTAGGCGATGTACGGGCCCTCACCGGCGGCGAGGTGCGACCGCGCCGCGAGCACGTTCACGCCGGGAGCCGTGACCTCCGGCTTGATGCCGCCGTCGGCCAGGCGCGGACCCTGGCTGGAGAAATCGGCGAGCTGGTCGGACCCGTCCACCGCGCCGACGGTGAGCGCGGCGTCGGCCGCTCCCGGCGCCCCGATGCTGGTGGGAAAGGGGCCGCTGTTGCCCGCGGAGACGGTGAACAGCGCGCCCGTCTCGGCGCTCAGCGCGTCGGCCGCCTTGCTGAGGGGGTCGGTGCCGTCCGTGGGGGCCTCGGTGCCGAGACTCATGCTGACGACCTTGGCGTGGCGTTCGCGGACCGCCCACTCCATGCCGGCGATGACCCAGGAGGCCTGGCCGCGGCCCTCCTTGGAGAAGACCTTGCCGATGTCGAGGCGGGCTCCCGGCGCGACACCCTTCTCGAGTCCGCCGGAGGCGGCGCCGGTGCCGGCGATCGTCGAGGCCACATGGGTGCCGTGCCCGATGTAGTCGGCCATCTCGTCCTCGCCGGGCACGAAGCTGGCGGCGGCGGCGATCTGGCCGGCGAGGTCGGGGTGCTCGGCGTCGATGCCGGTGTCGAGGACGGCGACGTCCACGCCGGCGCCGGTGTTGCCGCCCGCCCAGACGTCGGGGGCGCCGATCTGGGCCGTGGTCTCGGCCATGTCGGTCTTGACCGGGGCGTCCAGCCAGATCTTCGCCACGCCGTTCGCGAAGCCGGCGGGGGCGTCCGTCTTGCGGGCCTGCGCCGTGCCGGCCTGGCCGGCGGTCAGCGCGGTCCAGAACTCGCCGGCGTCGGCGCGGTCCTGGGCCAGCGCGGCGCCGTTGATGCTGGTGAGCGGCCGGACACCGGCGGTTCCCGCGATCTGCGCCCGGCGGGCGGTCGCCGCCGCGCCGTCGGCGTAGGTGACGATCAGCGGGAGCTGCTCGGCGCGCGCGTCGTCGTAGCCGGCGGCGATCAGCGCGGTGATGTTGAAGAGCTGGGTGTCGAGCACGTCGGCGGCGATGTACGGCACCGCGCTGTCGGGGTAGACGAAGGTGTCCGTCCCGACGGTGGTGATGCGGGCCCGGGCAGGGCCCCCGTCCGGGCTCTGGACCACGAGGGAACCGAGCTTGTCGCCGTCCATGCGCACGGTGACCTTGTCACCGGTGATCAGGGTGATGGTGCGCGGCGCGCCGGTCGCCGGCGCCGGGGCGGTGGGGGGTGCGGAGGAGGCGTACGCCTGGGGGGTCACCCCGAGCATCGCCAGGGTCGTCACGGCGGCGAGCAGCCGTGACCTGCGTGAGTTGAACTGCAAGTGAGAAGTTCCTTCACTAGGGGGGCAGCCGGCAGGGCGGTTCTGTGCCCTGCCCCCTGGGAGCGCTCCCAGGGGGAGTGGCGGACGGACGATCGCCGACGTGGGCACGCCGGAGCCCCGGCCCGGAACCGGCGGCGCGCACTCGGCAGCGGACGGCCGGTATTGCCATGGGGAAGTTTGTAGATCTTCGTCGGAAGTGTCAATGGTTCATGTAAATAGTCACGCGGTGTCCCCTCACGCCCCCACGCCTGTCACACCACCCGGGACGCTACGGCTGCGACCATCCGGCCACTTCGGCGCCGGACAGCGGGGGCAGCAGCCGAGACGATCTTGCTCGCGTCCCCTCCTCTCCCTGAAGGACCTCAGCGCTGGACGGCGGGGGAGGGGCGGGGAGTGGGAAGGTGTTACGGCCTCCTGAGGGTGTGGACTTACGGCGGGCGGCGGCACGCGTGTCCCTGCTCCGCGGACGCAGGGCATGATCGCTACTCTTTCCTGACATGACGGGTGACGCGCTGGCGCGGCGGGTGACGGACCTGCTCGCACCGCAGGTGCTGGTGATCGTCATGCCCCCCGTCGTCGGCTGGCTCGCGCAGGGCTGGACGGGCGCCACCTGGGGCCTTGTCGCCTCGGTGCTGTGCGGTGGCGTACCGGCGGCGGTGGTCGCGTGGGGCGTGCGCTCCGGCCGCCTCGACTCCCACCACATCGTCGACCGGGCCCGCCGGACGAAGCCGCTGCTCGCGGCGGTCGCGGCCGTGCTCGTGGCGCTGGCGCTGCTCGTCGTGCTGGGCGCCCCCGCCCTGCTGGTCGCCACGGTGACCGCGATGCTGGCCGCGCTGGCCGTCACCGTGCCGGTCACGCTGCGCTGGAAGATCTCCTTCCACGCCGCCGTCTGCGCCGGAACCGTCGTCGTGCTCGCCCACGTGCTGCCCGCGTGGCCGTGCGTGCTCGCCGGGGCCGCCGTGCTGGCGCTCGTGTGCTGGGCCCGCGTACGCCTCGCGCACCACACCGCGGCGCAGGTCGTCGCCGGAGCCGTGGTCGGCGGGCTGACGACGTGGCTCACCCTGTGGGTGTTCGGCCTCGGGTGAGGCGGAATAGGGGGTCCTCCTACGAGGTTGCCCCAGGAATGAGAGTCACGAATCGTGGCCGCGTGCACGTCGAGCACACGGCCAAGCGCGTGAGGACCTATCTGGGCGGACGGGTCGTCGCCGACACCACCTCCGCGCTCCTGGTGTGGGAAGTTCCGTACTACCCCACCTACTACTTCCCGCTGCAGGACGTGGACGCGTCCGCGCTCAAGGCCACCGGGGCCACCCGCCACTCGCCGAGCAGGGGCGACGGCGTGGTCCACACGGTCGTCTCGGGCTCCGTCGAGGCCGAGGACGCGGCGCTGTCCTATCCCGACTCACCGCTGACCGAGATCCAGGGGCACGTCCGGTTCCAGTGGGACGCCATGGACGCCTGGTTCGAGGAGGACGAAGAGGTGTTCGTCCACCCGCGCGACCCGTACACGAGGGTGGACATCCTGGCCGCGCAGCGGCACGTCCGCATCGAGGTCGACGGCGTCACCGTGGCCGACTCGCGCAGCCCGCGCATCCTGTACGAGACGGGGCTGCCGCCGCGCTACTACCTGCCGAAGACCGACGTGCGGCTCGACCTGCTGGAGCCGTCCGACACCGTCACGCACTGCCCGTACAAGGGGAGTGCCGAGTACTGGACGGTCAACGGCGGCAAGGACCTCGCGTGGTCGTACCGCACGCCGGTGGCGGAGAGCCAGAAGATCGCCGGGCTGGTCGCCTTCTACGACGAGAAGCTCGACGTCTACGTGGACGGCGTCCTCCAGGAACGCCCGAACACGAAGTTCTCCTGACCCGCCGGATCCGATGCCATGGCCCGGCACACAGCGGCCGGCCGGGCTCATGACACTGCGTCACCCTCGCGACGGCGCCGTTTCGGGCGAGTAGCTGGAGGCTCAGGTTCCCCGTGCTGCGCCCAATGCCGGAGGGTCTTGGCAGTGTCCGGGTACTTGGCTTGGTATCGCTCAGCGACCTTTTCGGCGATTAAGCGCGCTCCAGGCTCGTGTTCCCTGGCCGTATCCTCCTGCTCCACCAGCATTTTGTGGGCCCACATGGAACACCAGCGCCCAGTGTCCAAGTAGGCCAGAAAGATGGTGCCGACGTGGTGTTCGACCGTCGGAGCCGGAGTGGGGGTGGGGGTGGGGAGGCTCTGGAGGGCTTCCTCGATCCTCTGCAGGGCCGCCTTGATCTCCGCCATGGGGTCCTCAGCCTTGACGGAAGATTGCTGTGCGAGCCCCGGCGGTGGTGGCTGGGTGGTGTCTTCGCGCTCGCTCGGCCCTTTGAAGAAGCTGATGAACCAGTCCCGTAGTTCGGCCCACCACGGGGCTTTCGGGGAATCCGGTTGGGTGCTGATGTTCGTTGCCATTCGCCCCTCGCCTGGTCGAGACAACTGTCGCTCGAACAGTACGAAGCGGACAGCCGTCTGACCAGGCGATATTTCGCTGCCCGTACGGCGATGATGTGATTGCTCCGGGCGAGGCCCGCTACCCGTCCACGGGTGTGGAGGCGGTGGTCCGGTGGAGGAAGGCGAGGCCGTCGTACTGCTCCGACAGCACGGCCGGCGCGAAGGCGAACTTCGCGGTGAACCGGTGGGCCGTCGCGCCGAAGGAGCGCATGTGGTTGGTGTCCGCCAGCCAGGCGGCCACGGACTCAGGCCGGTCACCGTCGCGCAGGTCGATCACGTAGTCAAAAGGACGGGCGGCGGCCAGGCGCGCCTCCACCACACGTGGCGTGTCCGCCAGAGGGACGCGGAAACGCGCGGGCGGTCGGCGGGTCACGATCCGGCCGAACCGTTTGGGGTACGCGCGGAACGCGCCCTGCCCGAACGCCGCGCCGAGCGCGTAGTAGGCCGTGCCGTGTTCCTGAGCCAGGTGCAGGCCCATCGAGGGGATCGTGTCGCCGCTGTAGCGGCCCTTCATGACGTGACCGTTGTGCGCCCAGAGCACGATCTTGACGCCCGGCTCGGCCAGCAGCAGGCTCACGTTCTCGGCCATGTGGCGGTCGCGCGCCAGCATGCGTGTGCGCGCGGGGTCGGCGTGCTGGAACGGCCTGCTCGCCAGGTCGGCGAACTGGCGCACGATGCGGGCGTCCTCCAGCGCCTCCGCCGGCCCGTGCGCTGCCACGTGCTCCTCCAGCCGCCGGGCGTCGGCCGCCACCTGCCGGTCGAGCGGCTCGTGCTGCGGTCCCCAAGGTGACGACCGGAGCGCGTCGAGCCAGTCGGCGTCCACGCGGGTGCCCAGCGCGCCGGCGTCCACGTGGGCGCGCAGCGCGCTCAAGGACGCCTCCGGGTGCTGCGGATCGACGCCCACGAACCGTACGGGCCGCGCGGCGGTGCGGTTGTGCTCGCGCAGCCGCTCCAGCACGGTGAGCATCTCGGTGGTGTTCAGCGTCCAGAAGCCCAGCCCGGCCAGCACCTCGCGGGCGTCGCCCACCCCGGTCGTCACGTACGCGTCCACGGCGCGAGCCGCGGCCGCGCTCGCCTCGATCGCCAGCGTGGTGAAGCCGAGCTCCTTGACCAGGAACTCGGTCAGCCGCCAGCGCAGCAGGAAGAACTCCGCGCTGCCGTGGGTGGCCTCGCCGAGGCCCACCAGCGAGACCCCGGCGAGCACGGCGCGCAGCGGATCGAGCTCCGCCAGGCCGGAGCCCGGTTCGAGCCGGCCGAGCGGGATCGCCCGCCCGGCCAGCCAGGTGGTCACGTCGTCCGGCTTGGGCGTCTCTCGGCTGGCTGACACCCGCACAGCGTCGACGGTCGCACCGCCGCGGTCAAGCCCCGCCGACGAGCCGGGTGAGGACGCGGGTGCCGAACTCCAGACCCTCCACCGGGACGCGTTCGTCCTTTCCGTGGAACATGCCGAAGTAGTCGAGATCGGGCCGCAGCATGAGCGGGGTGAACCCGTACGTCGTGATGCCGATGCGGTTGAACGACTTCGCGTCCGTCCCGCCGGCCAGCACGTACGGAACCGGCCGCGCCCCAGGGTCCTCGGCCGCCAGCGTGCCCGCCAGCTCGTCGAAGAACGCCGAAGGGTACGGCGCGGCGGGCGCCTCCTCCAGGTTGACGAACTCCCGCGTGACCTTCGGCCCGAGCAGCCGGTCGACCGTCTCCAGGAACTCCTCCTGCAGCCCCGGCATGTACCGCCCGTCGACGTGCGCCTCGGCCGTGGAGGGAACGACGTTCACCTTGTAGCCGGCGTCCAGCATCGTCGGGTTGGCCGAGTTGCGGATCTGGCTCCTGAACAGGCCGCCGAGCGCGCCGAGCCGCTCGGCCTCCTCGTCCAGCCGGTCGAGGTCGACGGGCCGGCCGGTGATCCGCGACAGGCTCTCCAGGAGCGCCGCCACCGAGGGCGTCAGGCGGACCGGCCACTCGTACGAGGCCAGCCGCGACAGCGCGTGCGCCAGCGTCGCCACGGGGTTGTCCACGGCAGGACGCGACCCGTGGCCCGCCACGCCGCGCGCGGTCAGCTTCATCCAGGCGGTGCCCCGCTCGCCGACCCCGATCGGGTAGACGCGGTGCTCGCCCGAGGTGACGCTGAAGCCGCCCGACTCGCTGATCGCCTCCGTGACGCCGTCGAACAGCCCCCGGTGCTCGGTCACCGCGTAGCGGGAGCCGTAGTCGCCGGTGGCCTCCTCGTCGGCCAGGAAGGCCAGCACGAGGTCGCGCCTGGGCCGCTCGCCGCGCGCCGCCATGCCGAGCACGGCGGCGAGGGTCATCGCGCAGGCGCCCTTCATGTCGACCGCGCCGCGCCCGTGCACGCAGCCGTCGGCGATCTCCCCGGAGAACGGGTGCGTGCGCCACTCGGCGGGGTCGGCGGGCACCACGTCGAGATGGCCGTGGACGAGCAGCGCGTCGGGGGACTCGCCGGCGATCCTGGCCACCACGGTGGTCCGCTTCGGCGCCGACTCGAACACCACCGGCTCGATGCCCGCGTCGGCCAGCAGCGTGGCGACGTACTCGGCGGCCGGGCGCTCGCCGGAGCCCGGGTTGGTGGTGTCGAACCTGATCAGATCCGAGCAGATCTCGGCGACGCTCTTCACGCCCGTCCCTTCAGGGTCAGCGGCGGCACCTCGGGGGTCTCCATGTCGAAGATCAGCCCGTAGAAGGCCAGCTCGGCCTCCAGGGTCGCCACGATGGTCTCTTCCCTGCGCCAGCCGTGCTGCTCGCCGGGGTACGTGAGCAGCTCCCACTGCCTGCCGTGCTTGTCCAGCTCGTCGACGAACCGCCTGGCCTGGCCGACGTCCACGATCGCGTCCTCCAGCCCGTGCAGCATCAGGCACGGCCCGGACGCCCGGGAGGCGTTCAGCAGCGGGGAGCGCTCGGTGTAGCGCTGCCGGGTCTCGGGCAGCGGGCCCACCAGGCCGTCGAGGTAGCGCGACTCGAAGTCGTGCGTCTCGGCCGCCCAGCTCTCGGGGTCGGTGATCGCGTAGTGCGCGACGCCGCCCGCGAACACGTCGCTGTGCACGAGCGCGGCGACCGTCGTCCAGCCGCCCGCGCTGCCGCCCCTGATGGCGAGCTTCGCGGCGTCGGCCCGGCCCAGCTCGACGAGGCCGCGCGCCACCTTGGCGCAGTCGTGCACGTCCACGACGCCCCACTCGTGACGAAGCCGCTCGCGGTAGGCGCGCCCGTAGCCGGTGGAGCCGCCGTAGTTGACCACGGCCGCACCGATGCCCCTGCTGGTGAAGTACGCGATCTCCAGGTCGAGCACGACCGGCAGGTTGCCCGTGGGCCCGCCGTGCACGAAGATCACGTACGGCGCGGGGCCCTGGACGCCCGCCGGCGCGTAGAGGTGCGCGTGCACCCCGTCGATCGCCACCGCCTCCGGCGTGGGCAGCAGCGACCGGTCAGGCAGCGGCTTGGGCGGCGACACCACCTCGTGCGCGCCGTCGGCGAGGCCGACGAGCGTGACCTCCAGCGGCGTGTACGGCGTCGCCCTGACGGCGGCGATCGTGCCGTCCGCCACGGAGACGGTCGAGGCCCAGTAGGTGGCGTCGCCGCCGAGCTCGCGCAGCTCGCCCGTCTCCGGTTCCAGGACGCCGAGGCGGCGGTGGTCGGGGGTGCCGTACACGACGGCCAGCCTGCCGTCGGGGGCGACGGCGATCGTCGTCAGGCCCGGCTTCCAGGCGGCGTGGCCGAACTCCTGCTCGACCGGGGTGAGGTTGCGGCCGGGGGAGCCGTCCAGCGGGACGAGGTGCACGTTCCACCAGCCGGTGGGGTCGGTGACCGCGTACAGGCTCGTCTCGTCGCGCCACTCGGCCTGCGAGACCGACTCCTGCGGCCCGCCCGCGACCACCTCGTACGGTCCCGCCGTCCCCTCCGCGGACAGCGGGGCGACGCACAGTTCGGTGCCGTCCCAGGGCATGTTGGGGTGGTCATAGCCGATCCAGGCGACTTTCCGGCCGTCGGGGGAAATGCGGGGATTCATCAGGAAATGCTGGGCTTTGGTGATGACCCTGGCCCGGCCGCCGCCGAGCGGCACCGCCACCAGGTCGCGCACGTCGTCGATCTCCCTGACCGCCCACACCTCGTCACGGCCGGGCGGCAGGTACAGGTCGCCGTACCGCGCCGGGCCCTCCTCGGTGAGCGGTCGCGGCGTGCCACCGTGCTCCAGGCGGTACAGGCGCTGGTCGGCCCAGTTCGTGAACACCAGGCCGCCGCCGGGCAGCGGACGCCAGGAGCGCCCGCCGTACTCGATCAGGCGGTTGCGCGCGTTCCAGCCGTCGGGGAGCGCGTCCACCAGGGAGCCGTCCGGCAGGCGGCGCACCACGCAACGCCGGCCGCCCTCGTGGGGACGCGGCTCGTCCCACCAGACCTCGACACCGGAAGGCGTGCCGACCGCCTCCACCCACTGAGGGCCCCCGTCGGTACGGGCCACGTCGATCGGTCGAATACTCATGAACTCACCAATTGCCATCTGTGCAGAGAGGAAGCGGATATTCGGGAGGATGAATGATGGACGCGATGCCGCCGCTGCCCGAACTGCGCAGCCACACGCGCTCGAACGCCGCCCGCGGGTAGACCCGCCGGACCTCGGCGTCCGACGGCGCGGCCGGATCGTTGACGACGACGTCGCCCTCGGCGGTGAAGCCGGTGACGACGAGGAGGTGACCGTTGGTCGAGTAACCGGCCCCCGGCAGCTCCGCGGCCTTGAACGACTGCGACGTGACCACCGGGATCCCCGCCCTGACGAAGCCCTCCAGCTCCGTTGCCGAGCGTAGCCGAGTGACGAAACCGGACAATCCATAGCGTCCCGCGTAGGCCACGCAGAACGGCCAGTTGCCGGTGCCCTGGTAGCTCGCGTCGTACGTGCCCGCCGCCGCGTGGTCCACCGCCGGGGCCGGGTCGCCGTCGCCGACCCACGCCAGCTCGGCGGCGGACGGGCCCCTGCCCCAGAACGCCAGCACCATCGCCAGGGAGGCGGGACCGCACCAGTTGGCCCCGCCGCCGTCGAAACGCGGATGGTGCCCGGCGTGCGCGTACTGGGAGTGCCGCGGCACCGCCAGCTCGACCGCCGGTCCAGGAGCGACCGGCACCGGCTCGGGCGGGCGCGGCGGCAGCGCCGAGGCCATCACGCCGAGCCCGGTCACCCGCGCGCCCGCGCCGTGGCGGGTCACCCGCACCTCGTACGCGGTCACCGGCCGCCGCGCCACGTACGTGTCCACGGCGACGTCTCCGTCCGCGTCCCCCTGGCCGGGCACCGAGGTCCGCGGCTCGCCGTGCTCCGACCAGCGGCCCATCACGTACCACTTGGTCAGGTCACCCGACGCGGACCTGGCACGCAGCGCGACCTCGATCCACGAACCGGGCGGCGTGCGTGCCGTCCAGGACGGCACGAGCTGGGTGGCCGCGAAGCCGACGAGCCGTTCCCCGCTGGTCCACACGTCATCCCCGTCGGGCTCCGGCGCGAATTCGCGGACGGCGAAGCGGGTGAGGGCGACGCGGGCCAGGTCGACGGTGAGCACCGGGCTCATTGTGCTTTCCGGCCCTCCGCCGCGCATCGGATGGTTTACGTACCGGGCGGAATTGTGTCGGTGGCGATCCCTATGGTTCGGGCATGACCCAAGTCGTGCAGGCGTACTCGTACGCAGGCCCCTCCACCCTCACCGACGGACGGCTCGGCCTGTCCACCTCCGGCGGCACCGCCCTGACCGGCCCGCAGGCGCACCCGAGGTTCTTCAGCGGCCTGCTCACGCACGCGGCCCCGGCCGCCGCCGGGCTGCTCGCCGTCGCCGACGTCGCGCTCGCGCGCTACCACAACCCGCGGCCCGGCTGGACCCGCGACCCGGTGGTCACGTGCGACGGCGAGCGGCTCAGGTTCGAGTCGTTCTCGGCGTGCGGCGGCGTCTACGCCCGCCTCGACGTGACCGGGCTCGACGGCGACGTCCTCGACCGCGGCACCACCAACGTCGACGTCAACGGGCCGCTGCGCGAGTCGCTGGCCAGGGTCGGCCGCGGCGACCCGCTCCACGTCGGCGTCGGGCCCGACGAGCTGGCCGTCACCACGCTCGACGGCGCGGTGGTGGAGAAGAAGGTGCCGCTGCCGACGCGCTGGCTGCGCGGGTTCGCCGAGGTGCAGGTGCTCGCCGCCCGGTGGGATCTCCGAGCCGAGCTCGGCGGGCCACAGGCCGTGCGCTTCCTGCGCTCCCTGCCGCGCGGCGCCCGCACCACCGTCTGGGCCGTCCCGGCGGGCCGCGACCTGCGACTCTCCACGACCCCGGCGCGCGGCGGGGTCCGCCTGCCGGGCGTGGGCCGCGTCGCCACGCTGCTGCCGCTGCTCAGGTTCGCCAAGGCCTTACGCGTGTACGGGCCCGCCGACTGCTCGGAGGCGGGCGGCGCGTGGGAGGTCGAGCTGCCCGGCATGCGCTACACCCTCGCCCTGTCGCCCGAGCCGTGGCGCGGCTTCTCCGGCGAGGGCGCCGTCCTCGACGACCTTGCCGCCAACGAGGCCACCGACGAGGCCACCGACGAGGCCACGGGCGACGCCGACGTGGTCGGCATGCTGCTCGGCTTCGAGCCCACGGTCGAGCCGGGGCTGCTCGCCGACCGCGCCGGCCTGCCCGTCAGCCGCGTCCGCGCCGCGCTCACCCAGCTCGGCACCGCCGGCCGGGTCGGCTACGACCTGCACGACGCGGCCCACTTCCACCGGGAGCTGCCCTACGACAAGGAGAAGGTGGCCGAGCTCAACCCGCGCCTGACGTCGGCCAGGGCCCTCGCCGCGTCCGGCGCCGTACGGCTGCTCCCGGACGACACCGCCGAGGTGACGACCGGCGGCGGCGTACGGCGGGTGCGCGTCACCGAGGGCACGTGCAGCTGCCCGTGGTGGTTCGACCACCGGGGTTCGCGCGGCCCGTGCAAGCACGTCCTCGCGGCCCGCATCTCCACGAGGGCGCCCGCCTCGTGAGCGGCCGGCATCCTCACGCGGGCGCCCGCCTGGTGAGCGGCCCGCATCCTCACGCGGGGGCCCGCCTCGTGAGCGGCCGGTGTCAGAGGTAGAGGCCGGTCGAGTCGGCGGGCGGGGGCGGGGTGAGCTCGCCGCCGGAGCGCAGGGCGTACAACTGGGCGAGGGTCGCGCCCGAGGGCCCGACGCCGTCCGCGGCGCCCAGCCACGAGACCGCCTCCTCCCTGCTCAGCGGTCCCACCTCCAGCTGCGCCAGGCAGCGGCCCGGCCGCACGACGGCGGGATGCAGCCGCGTCAGGTCCTCGTTGGTCGTGATCGCCACGAGCACGTCGCGTCCCTGCCCGAGCAGGCCGTCGGTGAGGTTGAGCAGGCGCGACAGCCCCTGGCCCGCCTGCGCCTTCGCCCCCGCGCTGATCAGCTCGTCGCAGTCCTCCAGCACGAGCAGCCGCCAGCGCTGCGCCTCCTCGTCGGTGTCGTAGCCCACCGCCACCTCCATGAGGTAGCCCGGCTCGTTGAACAGCCGCTCGGGGTCGAGCACGCAGTCGACCTGACACCACTCGTGCCACTGCTTGGCCAGCGTGCGCAGCAGCGTGGTCTTGCCGGTGCCCGGCTGACCGTGCAGGAGGATCAGGCGGCCGTTGACGTCGGCCGGCGTGATCGCCATCAGCCGGTCGAGGCCGGGACGCACCTTCGCCGAGTAGTTCTTGCTGATGTCGTCCCAGGGCTGTGCGGTGATCGGCTTCTCCGAGCGGGTGCCGCCGTGCATGCCGCGCCACCAGAACCCCATGTCCACATGGTCGACGTCGGGCGCGGCCTCCTCGGCGCCGTCGATGCTCTCCGCGAGCACCGACCGGGCCAGGTCGTCGCTGACCGCCGTGACGCTGACGGTGGCGGTGCGGTTGCGGTGCCGGACGACCCGCAGGGTCCAGCCGTCACCGGCGATGAGCCGCGACTCCGAGCCGTCCTCGATCCGCGCGGCGCGCAGCACGCGCCCCTCGGCCGGGCTGAGCCGGGCGTCAGGACGTACGCGCTCCAGGTTGGCCAGGCGCGACCACGGCTGCGACCCGGTGGCGAACGGCGACAACGCCATGGCGTCGATGACGTCGACCGCCGAATCGGTGTCGTCCAGCCAGATGTTCATCGGGACCGCTGAGGAGTCGGAGCTCGAGAACGGCGCCTCCCTCATCACAGACATGAAGCTCATGATCTCCCTCACATGCGACGATGTCGAAGGGTTTGATGGAAAAAGTCGGCCATTTCAACACGTGCCCTCCGGGGTCCGGACGGTGTGCGGCGGGCGGGCGTACCGTTCAACTGTGAGAACCATCGACTGGGTCGACGGCGCCGTCGAGCTCGTGGACCAGACGCTGCTCCCGGACAAGCTCCTGGTGCTCCGCATCACCACCGTACGCGAGCTCGTGGACGCCATCCGGCGCCTGGCGGTGCGCGGCGCGCCCGCGCTCGGCGTGGCAGGGGCGCTCGGTGTCGTCCTGGCCGACGGCGACCGCGCTCAGATCGCCGAGCTGCGCGCCGCCCGGCCGACGGCGGTCAACCTCGCGTGGGGCGTCGACCAGGCCGCCGCCCACCTGCACGAGGGCCGCGAGGCCGTGCTCGCCGCCGCGCTGCGGGTCCGCGACGACGACATCGCCGCCTGCCGCGCCATGGGCGAGCGCGGGGCCGACCTGCTCGAAGGCGACCGGCTGCGCGTCATGACGGTGTGCAACAGCGGCGGGCTCGCCGCCGTCGAACGCGGCACCGCGCTCGGCGTCGTCCAGACCCTGCACGAGCGGGGACGGCTCGCCGAGGTGCTCGTGCTGGAGACCCGGCCGCTGCTGCAGGGCGCCCGGCTGACCACCTGGGAACTCGCCAGGATGGAGGCGCCGCACCGGCTCGTCGCCGACGCGGCAGGACCGTACCTGCTGGCCGGAGGCGAGGTGGACGCCGTGCTCGTCGGCGCCGACCGCATCGCCGCCAACGGCGACACCGCCAACAAGATCGGCTCGTACGCGCTCGCCCTCGGCGCGGAACGCGCCGGGGTGCCGTTCGTCGTGGTCGCCCCCGAGGCCACGATCGACCCGCGCACCCCGACCGGGAGCCACATCGAGATCGAGGACCGCGGCGCCGACGAGCTCGTCGCCTTCCGCGGCGTGCGCGTGGCCCCGGAGGGCACCCAGGCGCTCAACCCGGCCTTCGACGTGACCCCGCACGACCTCATCACCGCCATCGTCACCGAGAAGCGGGTCATCCGGCCGTAGGCGAAATCTTTGATCGCCGGGACTTTCCGTGGTGTTCGCGTTACGCTCCGTACAACCAACCGTGACCGTCGGAGAGCATCGTGCCCATGGACCTGGTGTCACGCGCCGAGTGGAACGCGCGCGCGCCGCTCGGCGACTACACCCAGCTCGAACTCGTCAAAGGCGTGAAAGTCCACTACACGGGCGGCAAGGTCGACCCCGGCATCACCGCCGACCACGACGGCTGCGTGAGCCTCGTCCGGTCCATCCAGGCGTACCACATGGACGTCAACGGCTGGGTCGACATCGGCTACTGCGTCGACGAGCAGACCGAGATCCTCACCCGTGACGGCTGGAAGACCTACCGCGAGCTGCGGGCCGGCGACATCGCGCTCACCCTCGACCACGTCACGGGCCTGTCGCGGTGGCAGCCCGTCCTCGAGGTGTGCGTCTTCCCCGCGAGGCGGCGGCAGATGGTCCGGATGGACGGCCCCGGCCACTCCTCCCTGACCACCGCCCACCACCGCTGGCCGGTCGAGCGCCCGTGGCGTGCCGGAGCCGAACGGCTGTGGGTGACCACCGAGACCATCGCCCCCGGCGACCGCATCCAGGTCGCCGCCCCTTGCGCCGACCTGCCCGCGGAACCGAAGTGGTCCGACGCCTTCGTCGAGCTGGTCGCCTGGCGCTCCGCCGAAAGGACGTCCGAAGGCCGGGCCCTGTCACCGCGCGTCCGTGCCGCCCTGCACAGCCTGCTCGGCCCGTCGGGATCGGCAGCGGCCCTGCACGACGTGCTCGGCCCGTCCGGGTCGGCAGAGGCCGGGGGCGGCCACGCCGAGCTGCCGGCCGCCGTGGCGGGCGAGCTGAACGCGGCCTCGCCTGGCGGGGTGCCGGGCCACGCCTTCCTGCTGGCCCTGACGCGGGCCCAGCTCGCCCTGTTCGTCGAGACCTCCCTGGCGGCGGCCGGCCGTGCCGCGTTCGCGCGGAAAGAGGTGGCGGAGGCGTTCATGTTCGCGGTGCTGCTGTCGGGCTCGGGGGCGTCGCTGCGCCACGACACCGGTACGGGCCTGTGGCAGGTGACGACCCGGCGCCGCCACCATGTCACGCCACGCCCGGCCGCGCGGGACGCGACCGCCGCCGTCGGGCCGCGCCCGGCCGCGGGCCATGCGACCGGCGCCGTCACGATCCGCGAGGAGCCGTACGACGGCGAGATCTGGTGCCCGCGCACCCCCGACCAGAGCTGGCTGGCCCGTCGCGACGGCACCGTCTACTTCACCGGCAACACGGCGGTCGCCTGCCCGCACCGCAAGGTGTTCGAGGGGCGGTGGCTGCACCACCTGCCCGCCGCCAACGGCCCCGGCCTCAACTCCCACCACTACGCCGTACTCGGCCTGGTGGGCGAGTCCGGCCTGGTCACGCCGCCCGACGGCCTCCTGCACGGCATCCTCGACGCGGTCGACCACCTGCGTGAAGACGGTTTCGCGGGCAAAGAGATCAAGGGGCACCGCGACGGCTACGCCACCGAGTGCCCCGGTGGTCCCCTCTACGCCTGGGTCCGGCACGGCGCGCCCCGTCCCGGCTAGAGCCCGGGGTTAGTGGCGCGACGGGCTACCGCCTAGTATCCGAATCATGGAACTGGCAGCGGGGTTCGCGTCCACAACGCGCGACGACTGGCGCGCGCTGGCGCTGGAGGTCCTGCGCAAGTCGGGCGTAGCGGCGGGCTCACCGGAGGAGGCGCTGTCGCGCACCACCTACGACGGGCTGACCGTCGCGCCCCTCTACGACCTCGACGACCTGCCCGGTGACCCCGGCCTGCCCGGAGCTCCCCCCTACGTGCGCGGGTCGCGTACCGCCGCCGGATGGGACGTCCGCCAGCGGCACGCCGTCGCCGACCCCGAAGCGGTGCTCGCCGACCTGGAGAACGGCGTCACCTCGCTCTGGCTGGTCGTCGGCGACGGCGCGATCCCGGTCGAGTCGCTGCCCACCGTCATGAAGGACGTCCTCCTCGACCTCGCGCCCGTCGTCCTGGAGGCCGGGCGGGCGACCGCGCCGGCCGCGCAGGCCCTGTTCGAGCTGGCCGCCGCCCGCGGCGTCGCGCCCACCGGCAACCTCGGCGCCTCCTGCGTCCACGGGCCCGCCGCGGCCGAGCTGGCGGCCCGCTGCGCGGCCGACTTCCCGGGGCTGCGTGCCGTGACCGTCGACGCGACGCCGTACCACGACGCCGGCGCGGCCGACGCCGAGGAGCTGGGCTGCTCGATCGCGCGGGGCGTCGCCGAGCTGCGGGCGCTCACCGGCGCGGGACTGTCCGCCGAGCAGGCGTTCGGGCAGATCGACTTCCGGTACGCCGCCACCGCCGACCAGTTCGCCACCATCGCCAAGCTGCGCGCCGCCCGCCGCCTGTGGGCCAGGGTCGCCGAGGTGTGCGGCGTCCCCGAGGCCGGCGCGCAACGCCAGCACGCCGTCACCAGCTCGGCCATGATGACCGCGCGCGACCCCTGGGTGAACATGCTGCGCACCACCGTCGCCTGCTTCGCCGCCGGCGTCGGAGGGGCGGACGCGGTGACCGTCCAGCCGTTCGACGCCTGCCTCGGGCTGCCGGACGACTTCGCCCGCCGCATCGCCCGCAACACCCAGTCGCTGCTGCTGGAGGAGTCGTCACTCGGACGGGTGATCGACCCCGCCGGCGGCTCCTTCTACGTCGAGCGCCGCACCGCCGACCTCGCAGAATCAGCGTGGGCCTGGTTTCAGGAGATCGAGGCGGCGGGAGGCATCGACCGGGCGGCCGACCTGGTGGCCGGGCGCGTCGCCGCCGCCCGGGCCCGCCGCGACGACGACATCGCCCACCGCAGGCTGCCGATCACCGGGGTCAGCGAGTTCGCCGACCCGCGCGAGAAGCCCGTCCGCCGCCGTCCCGCCCCCGTCCCGCAGGCGGGCGAGCTGCCGCGGGTGCGCTACGCCGAGCCGTACGAACGGCTGCGCGACCTCGCCGACGCCCGGCCCGAACGGCCGACGGTGTTCCTGGCCACCATCGGGCCGCTCGCCGCGCACACCGCGCGGGCGACGTTCGCCGCCAACCTCTTCCAGGCGGGCGGGCTGGCCGTCGAGACCGCCGGGCCGGGCGCCGATCCCGAGCAGATCGCCACCGCCTTCGCCGTCAGCGGCTCGACCGTCGCCTGCCTGTGCTCCTCCGACCAGCTCTACGACCGGCACGCCGCCGAGGTCGCCGCCGCCCTGCGCAAGGCGGGCGCCCGCAAGGTGTGGCTGGCGGGCAGAGGGCAGTACGACGGTGTGGACGGCAACATCCACGCCGGTTGCGACGCGCTCGCCGTGCTCCGCGAGACCTTCGACGACCTGGAGGTGGGCCGATGATCCCCGACTTCTCCGGCATCCCGCTGCACGACGGGTCCGCCACGGGGGACGCGCCCCGGCCGCAGGGCGAGGCGTGGGAGACACCCGAGGGCATCGAGGTCAAGCCGCTCTACACGGCCGCCGACCTCGAGGGTCTCGACTTCCTGCGCACGTACCCCGGGGTCGCCCCCTACCTGCGCGGACCGTACCCGACCATGTACGTCAACCAGCCGTGGACCATCCGCCAGTACGCGGGCTTCTCCACCGCCGAAGACTCCAACGCCTTCTACCGCCGCAACCTCGCCGCCGGGCAGAAGGGCCTGTCGGTGGCTTTCGACCTGGCCACCCATCGGGGTTACGACTCCGACCACCCGAGGGTCGCGGGCGATGTCGGCATGGCCGGGGTGGCGATCGACTCGATCTACGACATGCGGCAGCTGTTCGACGGCATCCCGCTCGACCGCATGTCGGTGTCCATGACCATGAACGGCGCCGTGCTGCCCGTGCTGGCGATGTACATCGTGGCGGCCGAGGAGCAGGGCGTCGCGCCGGAGCAGCTCGCGGGGACCATCCAGAACGACATCCTCAAGGAGTTCATGGTCCGCAACACCTACATCTATCCTCCGGCGCCGTCCATGCGGATAATTTCGGATATTTTCGCTTATACGAGCGAGAAGATGCCGAAATTCAATTCGATCAGCATTTCTGGCTATCACATCCAGGAAGCCGGGGCCACGTGCGACCTGGAGCTCGCGTACACGCTCGCCGACGGCGTCGAGTACCTGCGCGCCGGTGTCGCCACGGGTCTCGACATCGACCGCTTCGCGCCGCGCCTGTCGTTCTTCTGGTGCATCGGCATGAACTTCTTCATGGAGGTCGCCAAGCTGCGGGCCGCGCGGCTGCTGTGGGCCAGGCTCGTGTCCGGGTTCGGCGCGAAGAACCCGAAGTCGCTGAGCCTGCGGACGCACAGCCAGACCTCCGGCTGGTCGCTCACCGCGCAGGACGTCTACAACAACGTCGTCCGCACCTGCGTCGAGGCCATGGCCGCCACCCAGGGCCACACCCAGTCGCTGCACACCAACGCCCTCGACGAGGCGCTCGCCCTGCCGACCGATTTCTCCGCCCGCATCGCCCGCAACACGCAGCTGCTGCTGCAGCAGGAGTCCGGCACCACGCACGTGATCGACCCCTGGGGCGGCTCCTTCTATGTCGAGCGCCTCACCCACGACCTCGCCGAACGCGCCTGGGCGCACATCCAGGAGGTCGAGGAGGCCGGGGGCATGGCCAAGGCCATCGAGGCGGGGCTGCCGAAGCTGCGCATCGAAGAGGCCGCGGCCCGCGCCCAGGCCCGCATCGACTCCGGCAGGCAGCCGGTTATCGGGGTGAACAAGTACCGCGCCGCCGGAGACGAGACCGTCGAGGTGCTCAAGGTCGACAACAGCGCCGTACGCGCCCGGCAGCTCGACAAGCTCGCCCGGCTCAGGGCCGAACGCGACGGCGAGGCCGTGCGGCGCGCGCTCGACGCGCTCGCCAGGGCGGCCGCCCACCCGCGAGCCGGTCTCGAGCACAACCTGCTCAAGCTGTCCGTCGACGCCGCCCGCGCCAAGGCCACGGTCGGCGAGATCTCCGACGCGCTGGAACGCGTGTTCGGCAGGCACGCCGAGCAGGTGCGTACGATCACGGGTGTGTACCGCGACGAGTCGGGTCCCGCCGAGAACATCGAACGCGTCCGCCGGGCGTGCGCCGACTTCGAGCGCGCCGAAGGCAGGCGGCCGCGCATCCTGGTCGCCAAGATGGGTCAGGACGGCCACGACCGCGGCCAGAAGGTGATCGCCACCGCGTTCGCCGACCTGGGCTTCGACGTCGACGTCGGCCCGCTGTTCCAGACGCCTGAGGAGGTGGCCCGGCAGGCCGTCGAGGCCGACGTGCACATCGTCGGCGTCTCGTCGCTGGCAGCCGGGCACCTGACGCTGGTGCCGGCGCTGCGCCGCGCCCTTGCCGACCTCGACGCGGACGACACCATGATCGTGGTGGGCGGCGTCATCCCGCCGGGCGACCACGACGAGCTGCGCGCGGCAGGGGCCGCGGCCATCTTCCCGCCGGGGACGGTGATCGCCGACGCCGCCCTCGACCTGCTGCAGCAGCTCGAGAAGCGGCGCTAGCTCTCGCACATCGTGACGGTGATCGTCCGCTGGACGACGGCGGGGGCGGTGATCCGCAGGCTGACCTCGTGGGTGCCGCCCGTGCCGCGCAGGGTCTGCGGCGCGATCAGGTAGCGGCGGCCGTTCTCCGCGACGAGCGCGGACGAGCGGCCGATGGGCGCGCCATCGACGACCCAGGTGTAGTGCAACGCCGTCGCGCCCCCGTTCCGCCGCACCAGCGCCCGCAGCGTCACCTCACCCCCACTCCAGCACCCACCGGCCCTGACCCCCTCCGGCCGCAGATAGACGACCGCGAGCCCACCATCGGCGGCGGTGGAGGAGGCAGTGCCCCGCCTGCCGGACGACTCGCCGGCACCACCGTCGAAGGCTCCATCGGAACGCCCGGTCGACGCCCTGGTGGAGCCCCTGCCGGACGGTTCGGCAGACGACTCGGGGGACGGCACCGTGTCGGGCGTCGCCGGCGTCAACCACCAGATGGCCCCGCCGAGAACGACGACCACCACCCCGGCCAACACCGCCACGACCACCGTCAACACCCGCCTCCGCCCCCCGCCGTCACCGCCGCCCTGGCCGAACGCGGGCACGGCCGGGTGCTCGCCCCGGCTCTCTCCGGTCCGTAGGGGGTCGCCACCGCCGCCTGCCTCCGTGGCGCGACCGTGCTCCTGGCCCGTCGCGAAGGGGACAGGACCGTCCCGACCTGCCGCGATCGCGGAGGGCCCGCCTGCTCTCGCTTCGTCGCCGGGGTCATGGTGAGGTGCGGTGGCAGTGGGGCCGGTGGGCGGCAACGCACTGTCCTGGCCTGCTGCGAACGCGGAGGGTCCGCCTGCTCTCATCTCGCCGGTGCCGTCGTGGTGGGGCCAGGCGGCAGGTGCCGGTGAGGTGTGGTGGTGGGTGAGGGGAGGCGGGGTCGGTACCGCTTCCAACGGTGACGCGTTCGGGTGTGCGAAGACAGGGTGCTGCCCGGTCTTCGCCGGGCGTGCGAAGTCCCCGTGGGGGGCGTCCCACTCCTCTGTTTCCTGTGCAGCGGCGTGGGCGAAGACGTCGGGCTCGGCCTGCGCCGGCGGAGCGGTCGCGGGCATCTGTGCGGGAGGCGCGGGGTGCAGCGTGGGGGCGTCCCAGGCGCGGTCGGGGGTGCGTTCCCAGTCGGGTGCGGCGGGCGGGGGAGTGGGGCGGCGGGCGGAGGCCGTCAGCCGCAGGACGACGTCGCGCATCCCAGGGCGCGCGGCGGGATCCTTGGCCAGGCAGGCCGCCACCACCTCGCGCAGCGCCCGCGGCAGGTCGCCGAGGCGCGGCTCGTCGTGCAGGACGCGGTGGATCACGGCCGACGGCGCGTCGTCACCGAAGGGCGGCGTCCCGGTCGCCGCGAACACCAGCACCGCCCCCCACGAGAACACGTCCGCCGCCGCGCCCGCCGCCGCCCCCACCGCCGGCCCCGCAACCTGCTCGGGCGCCGCGTAGGCGAGCGTCCCCGCGAGCTGCTCGGGTGGGTGGGGTGGTGTCAGGCAGTGGAGGAGGGTGAAGTCGGTGAGGCGGGGGCCGTCCGCGGCGAGGAGGACGTTCGTGGGAGTGAGGGATCCGTGGACCAAGCCTGCGCGGTGGACGGCGGTCAGTGCGGTCGCGGTCACCACGGCGAGGTGCCGCAGGTCATCCCCGGTCAGGCGGCCGGACTGCCGCAGGGACGGGCCGTCCACGTACTCCGAGACGATGTACGCCCGCCCCTCCGTCGAGGCGTCGAGGACCCGGGCCACCCCGTACGGCTCCACCGTGCGGGCGGCGGCGACCGCCGCGGCGAGCCGGTCGCCCGCGACCAGCCCTTCGTGCAGCACCTTGACGGCGACGAGGGCTCCGGTGCGCGTCCTGCCGAGGTAGACGACCCCGCGCCCGCCCGCACCGAGCCGCCCGGCCAGCCGGTACGGCCCCACCGCCGCGGGGTCGCCCGCGCGGAGGGGTTCGACATGGGGCATGGGGGGAGTGACTCCTGTGACCGCTGTGATCAGAACTCCAGCACCTTAACGGCAATTGACAGGACTTGTCAGAAGTTATGCTGATCAGCACTGAAGAAAGGGGTCGGCGGGTGCGCTCGCTGGAGGACTACGCCCAGGGTGTGCGGACGGGCTCCCGTACGTGGATCGCCCGTGCCATCACGCTGGTCGAGTCGACCCGGCCCGACCACATGGAGCTGGCCCAGCGCCTGCTCGTCGAGCTCACCCCGCTCGCCGGGCACGCGAGGAGGGTCGGGATCTCGGGTGTCCCTGGCGTCGGGAAGTCGACGTTCATCGACGCTCTCGGCACCCACCTGACCGAGCAGGGCCACCGGGTGGCGGTGCTGGCCGTCGACCCGTCCTCCACCAGGACGGGCGGCAGCATCCTCGGCGACAAGACCCGCATGGCCCGGCTGGCGACCGACCCCGCGGCGTTCATCCGCCCGTCACCGACCTCCGGCACGCTCGGCGGCGTCGCGAAGGCGACACGGGAGGCGATGGTCGTGGTCGAGGCGGCCGGGTTCGACATCGTGCTGGTCGAGACGGTCGGCGTGGGCCAGTCGGAGACCGCGGTGGCCGACATGGTCGACACCTTCCTGCTGCTCACCCTGGCCCGTACCGGCGACCAGCTGCAGGGCATCAAGAAGGGCGTGCTGGAGCTGGCCGACGTCGTCGCGGTCAACAAGGCCGACGGAGAGTACGCGACGGCCGCCAAGAAGGCCGCCCGCGAGCTGGCGGGGGCGCTGCGCATGCTGCGTTCCGACTCCGTCCCGCCGCCGGTGCTCACCTGCAGCGCGCTGACCGGCGAGGGGCTGGAGAACGTCTGGCGCCACGTGCTGGCCCACCAGGACGGGCTCGACGTGGCGGCCAAGCGCCGCGCCCAGCAGGTCGGCTGGACGTGGACGCTGGTCCGCGACCGCCTGCTCGCCGAGCTGCGCCACGACGCGCGCGTGGCGGAGATCACCGAGGAGGTCGAGCGGGAGGTCCTGGAGGGCAAGCTCACCCCGGCCCTCGCCGCCGACCGCATCCTCTCGGCCTTCAAGCGGCCCTGACCCGACCGCATCCAGCCGGCCTTCGCGGCCCTGACTCGTTCTGTGGGCTCGCAAACACCCCCGACCCGGACGTACCGCCTCTCCGTCCGGTACTCTCCGCCCGCGAGGCGTTACGGTCTGTCGTGAATCGGGCTTCGCGCATGGCGAGGGCAGCATCGGAACCCCAGCGGTGCAGATACGCCTCCCCGAGTGGAAACATCCCTCACCCCGCCCTCGGAGCGGTCATGGAAAGCGGCGTGATCCATGTCACTATGGCGCGCAACCGAGGTGGGGAGAGCACAGATGGGTGCCGAATCGACGCTTCCCGACAGGGTGGCCGGCGCGCTGGAGCAGTACGGTCGCCTCCTGGACGAGCACGGCATCACCTGGGGCGAGCCGGAGCTCCACTACGTCAAGTTCTTCGCCCGGCGCCGGGTGCTGCCGCCCGCGCTGTTCGACCGTTTCTGGGAGCTCGTCCTCAAGGCGGTCGCCGAGAACCACCCGGGGGAGCTGCCCGACCAGCTCGCCGCCCGCCTCGCCGAGCCCGACTACGACCGCGTGCTGCGCGACACGCTCGACGGCGAGCTGCCGGGGCACCTGGTCGCCGTACGGGTCGAGCCGGGCGAGGTCGTCCTGGAGGGGGCGCCGCGTACGGTGCTGTTGCCGTGGGGCAAGGCGGGACCGACCGCGGCAGCCCGGGACGGCGGGCAGAACAGCGACGGCGCGGTCACGTGGCGGCCGACCGCCGCCCCCGCCGTGCGGCTTCCCGGCCGCGGGAACGAGCGGATCTCGCTGCTCATCGACTCCCGCCGCGAGGGGCCCTGCGCGGTCAGCGTGGACGGCGAGCTGCGGCTGCTCGACCCGTACGGTGCCTGGCTGGTCGAGGTCGACCGCGACGGCTCCGTGGTCGTGGACGGCGTCGCCGTCCGGCTGGAGGCCATGCTGCGGCCGATCGCGTCGGCCCGGCTGCGCCTGGTGGCGGGGGCGCCGTGCCGGTGGAGCGTGGTGGACGCCGACCACGGCGGCTGGTTCCCGCCCGGCGTGCCCGCCCGCCACGACTACCACGGCCGCCCGTACTTCCACGGCGACGACCTCGTCCTGGAGGTGCCGTGCGCGCCGCTCACGGTCACGGCCACCAGGGGCATGGAGTACGGCGAGGCCACGCTGGAGATCGTCCCCGTGCCCGGCCGGGAGCAGCGCGTGGAGCTGACCCCTCCTCGCCTGTACGACGCCGCAGCCCGCGGCTGGTACGGCGGCGACCTGCACGTCCACCTCAACGCGGCGGGTGACGTGGTGGCGGTGCCCGCCGACGCGGCCGCCGCCCAGCACGGCGAGGACCTCCACGTGCTCAACCTGCTGGCGGGCAACGTCTCCGGCAGCCGCGTCTACGACCGCGAGGCCCTGGAGCACTGGAGCGACGAGGACCTGCCGTGGTCCGACGCGACCCACGTGGCGCGGATGGGCGTCGAGTACCGCAACGACCTGCTCGGCCACGTGCACGCGTTCGCGCCGCGCTCGGCCCCGACCCGGTACCACACGGGGTTCGACGGCGACGCCGACTGGCCGCCCAACGCCGACGCGCTGCGCGAGCTGCGCGCTCTCGGCGCGCTCGTCGGCTACAGCCATCCCTTCCGCGCCCGGATCGGCGACGGCGACCCGCCCCGGCGCGCGGTGCCCCCGGCGCCCCGCGACTGCGCCGCCCGCGAGCTCGTCGCCGACGCCGCGCTCGGCCTGGTCGACAGCGTGGACGTGATCACGCACGCGTCGATCCCGTCCACGGCGGCGGTGTACCGGCGGCTGATCGGCGCGGGCAACCGGCTGGCGGTCACGGCGGGAACCGACGCGACGATCTCCTTCACCCGTTCCCACAACCGGTCGAACCCGCCCGGCTGGGCCCGCGTCTACGCCCAGGTCGAGGGGGAGCTGACGGCCCGTTCGTTCGCCGCCGCCGTACGCGCCGGACGGACCTTCGCCACCACCGGCCCCTGGCTGGAGCTGTCGGTCGAGGGCCACGGCCCTGGGGACGTGATCCACGCCCGTCCCGGCGACCGCCTCACCGTGACGGCCACCGCCGTCGGTCCCGAGGTCGCCGCCGTGCGCATCCGCACCGCCGACGGCGTGCGGGCGGGCGCCGAGCGCCTTCCTGTCGATCGCGGGCCCGGCGACGACCGGCTGACCGTGTCGGCCGAGCTGCGGCTGGACGAGCCCACGTACGTGATCGCGGAAGTCCTGTGCGACCCGCACCCGCGCACGCTGACCGCCACCGGCTACGCGCTGACCAGCCCCGTGTACGTGGACGTCGCCGGCCGCCGCGTCGCCAGGCCCGGCGACGTGCTCTGGTGCCTGGAGTGGCTGGACCTGCTGGAGGGCCTGATCAGGCAGCACGCCCGGCTGGTGGCCCCGTACCAGTTCGGCGACCACGTCTGCCTCCTGCAGCAGGCCAGAGCCGTCTACCGCGGGCGGCTAGGGTGATCGAGTGGACGTCAAGGCACTCCTGCGCGACCATCCGGCCTGGCTCGACCACCTGGAGTCGGTCGAAGGACCCGACCTGGTGCTGCCCGCCGACCTGATGTCGGAGCTGCTGCGCCTCGCGGTGCCGCACGAGGACGTCGGCCCCGTCCTCGCCGCCCGGCCCGAGCGCGGCACCGGCGCGTGGTGGCTGGCCGAGCGGTGCGTCCGCTCGCTGGTGTCCACGATGGGCGACCTCGACGGGCCGCCGCCGTTCGTGCCGCTGCCCGAGCTGGGTCCGTACTTCTACGTGTACGTCCACCTCGCCGCGCTGCCCCACACCCGCGCCTACCACCGGCGGCTCGGCGTCCCTGAGGAGGTGTCGTTCGCGACGTTCACCGACCTCGGCCGCAACATGGCGGTGCACCGCAAGCGCCACGGCGCTCCCGGTCTGCACGCGCCCCACTGGTTCATGCTGCACGCCCGCGGCCTGCTGTACGCCCTCGGCCGCCTGCAGTTCAACCGGGCCACGCTGGGGCGGGCCGCCGGTGAGGCGGTCCGGGCGGCCGGGCTGCCGGGCGGTCCTGGCGCATCGTCGCTCGGCGTGCACGTGCCCGACTTCCTCGGCCCGCTCACGCCCGGGGAGTGCGACGCCTCCTTCGCCCGGGCCCGGCGGTTCTTCCCCCGGCACTTCCCCGACGGCAAGCCCGTCGTGATGACGTGCGGGTCGTGGCTGCTGAACGACGACCTCGCCCGCCGCCTGCCGGACGACGCCAACATCGTGGCCTTCCAGCGCCGTTTCCAGCTCTTCGACCGGTTCGACGACAGCGAGATGCTCGCCTACGTCTACGGCGCCGGCGCGGCGAACCCGGCCGCCCTGCCCCGCCGCACCCGTCTCGAGGGCGCCGTCGCCGACCACGTCGAGGCGGGCGGCACCTGCCACGGCGGCATCGGCTGGCTCCCCTTCTGACCCTTTCGACAGTACGCACCGTTCGTACGCATGGGCTAAAATTTGGCCATGCGGTCAGAAAATGAGCCGGGTGGACAGAAATCGCGGTCCTTCATCGAGGAGGCGCGGCGGGCGCAGATCGTCGCCTCGGCGATCGAGGTGATCGCCGAGTCGGGTTTCGCCCAGGCGTCGCTCGCGCGGATCGCCCAGCACGCGGGCATCAGCAAGGGCGTGATCTCCTACCACTTCGCCGGCAAGGACGAGCTGATGGAGGAGGTCGTCGAGCGCACGTACGGCACCATCGCCGAGTACGTGGGCACCAAGATGATCGGCCTGACCACGGCCACCGAGCTGCTGAGGTCGCACGTCACGTCCGTCGCCGAGCACATGCGCGGCCACCGCTCGCAGCTCCTGGCCCTCGGCGAGATCTTCACCAACCTCAGGACCGCCGACGGGCGGCCGCGCTACGGCATCAACGCCAACGAGGACATCTACCGCGCGCTGGAGGGGATCTACCAGCTCGGCCAGGAGAACGGCGAGTTCCGCGACTTCGACCGGCGCGTGATGGCCATCACCCACTCCTCGGCCATCGACAGCATGTTCGCCTACTGGGCCGCCAACCCCGGCCACGACCTGGACGCCCACGCCGCCCAGCTCGCCGACCTCCTCGAAAGGGCCTGCCGGAGATGACCGACACGACGTCAAGGACCAGGATTTTCGCGATCGACGCCTTACGCGTGGTGCTGACCGCGCTCGTCGTGGCCCACCACGCGGCCATCACGTACGGCAACATCCCGCTCTGGTTCTACACCGAGCCCGCCAAGGACCCCACCGGGCTGCTGCTCGACTTCTTCGTCATGGCCAACCAGGCCTTCTTCATGGGCTTCTTCTTCCTGATCTCCGGCTTCTTCACCCCCGGCTCCCACGACCGCAAGGGCGGGCGCGCGTTCGTGCGTGACCGGCTGATCCGGCTCGGCGTCCCGCTGCTGGTGTTCCTCCTCGTGCTGCGGCCGATGGTCAACTTCGGCGGTCACGCCGGCAGCGGCCTGCCGTACGGGGTGTACTACTTCGCCTCCTGGGACCCGGGGCCCATGTGGTTCGTCGAGGTGCTGATCGTCTTCGCGCTCGCCTACGCGGCCTGGCGGACCTGGCGCGGCCCGGCGCCCGAGACGACCCGGACGCCCGCCGCGCCGCGGCTGCTCTGGATCGTGGCCTACGCGCTCGGCCTCGCGGTCGCGACGTTCCTGTGGCGTCTCCTCGTGCCGACCGGCACGTACGTCCCCGTCGTCGGGCTGCCGTCGGCGCAGTACATGCCGCAGTACGTGAGCATGTTCGTCCTCGGCTGCCTCGCCTACCGGCGCGGCTGGTTCGAGGCGCTGCCCGCGCGGGCGGCGCGGCTCGGGCTCGGCACCGCGTTGGTGTCGACCGTGGCGCTGATCCCTCCGGCCCTGTCCACGACGGGGGCGCTGTCGTCGGCCCTCATGACCCTGTGGGAGTCCGTCTTCGCGGTCAGCATGATCATCGGCCTCACGGTGACGTTCCGCGAGCGGCGCGACCGGCAGGGGCCGCGCGGCAGGTTCCTGTCGGAGCACGCCTACACCGTCTACGTCATCCACCCGCTGGTGCTGGTCGGTCTCGGCTGGGCGCTGCGCTGGCTGGAGGCCCCCGCGGTCGTCAAGTTCGCGCTGCTGCTGGCGACGGCCCTGCCGCTGTGCTGGTGGGTGGCCTACCTGGTGCGTTCCCTTCCGCATGCCAAGCGGGTGCTGTGAGGCTCACCTCAGCATCGGGGGCAGCGCGGACGGGCGGCCGTCGCGCACGCACACGTACGTGATCGTGCCGACGGCCACCAGCTCGCCCGCGTCTCGGCGGACCGTGAACGTCGTGACTCCTCCGCTCCCTGAAGAGAGCGGCTTCTCGCCCCGCTTGCGCGGGAGACGACGGCCAAGCCCTGACCGATGCCCGAAAGCACGAAAGCAATCGTATCCGGAGGTGGCGACAATTTCCGAGGTTCTGTCACTGCACGCTCGGGCCTTGACGGCCCTCCCGCTCCCGAGGGGACCGTCGCCTGAAGGCGACGGTCCCCTCGGGAGGATCTGATGGAGAGCGAGGTCGTGCCCACCCGGGACGGCGCGCTCTGCACGGCCGGCACGTCACCGAGCCGGGCGGGGGCGTGGTGCTCGCACCCGCTGGCCCGGATCACCAGGTCGGCGCCCTCCCGCCGCAGCCGGTCGTAGCCGCCGCGCTCGCCGAGCCAGTCGAGGAACGCGTCCTCGAAGAACTCGTAGTAGCGGACGGCGTGCACCATCGCCTGGGCGTCGCAGTGGCGCGGACGCACCGGCAGGCGGGAGATCACCCCGGGCGGTCAGGCGTCGTAGAGAGAGTCGAGCACCTCGCCGTGGCGCTCCTCGACCGCCTTGCGCTTGACCTTGAGGCTGGGCGTCAGCTCGCCCGTCTCGACGGTGAAGTCCGCGGCCAGGATCGCGAACTTCTTGACCGTCGAGTAGCTGGCCTGGTCGTCGTTGACCTGCTTGATCGCCTTCTCGACCTCGGCGAGCATGCGCGGGTGGCGGCTCAGCTCACCCGGGTCGGTCGGCAGCCCCTCGGCCTGCGCCCACGGCCTGACCACGTCCATGTCGAGGGTGACCAGCGCCGTCACGTAGTTGCGCCGGTCGCCGTGGACGAACACGTGCGACGCGTACGGGCAGGCGGCCTTGATCCGGCCCTCCAGGTACGTCGGCGCGACGTACTTGCCGCCCGAGGTCTTGATCAGCTCCTTCTTGCGGTCGGTGATGCGCAGCCGCCCGGCCTCGTCGAGCTCGCCGATGTCGCCGGTGTGCAGCCAGCCGTCGGCCAGCGCCTGCGCCGACTCCTCCGGCATCCCGTGGTAGCCGCGCATGATGCCGCGCCCGCCGATGAGGATCTCGCCGTCGTCGGCGATGCGCACCTCGGTGCCGGGGAACGGCCGGCCGACCGTGCCGAACCGCACCGAGTCGGGGCGGTTGAGGAAGCTGCCCGCCGACGACTCGGTGAGACCGTACCCCTCGAGGATGGTCAGGCCGGCGCCGTCGAAGAACTCGGCGATGTCCTGTGACAGCGGCGCGGCGCCCGAGATGAAGAAGCGGACGCGCCCGCCGAACCGCTCGCGCAGCTTGCTGAAGACCAGCCGGTCGGCGATGGCGTACTCGACGCGGGTGGTGACCGGGATGGGGGCGCCGTGCTGACGGGCCCGGCTGACCCGGATGCCGGTCTGCCGCGCCCACTCGAAGATGCGCAGCTTGACGCCGCCCTCGCGCTGCTGGGTGGCCACGACCGTGTTGTGGATCTTCTCGAAGATGCGCGGCGCGGCGGCCATGACCGTCGGCCGGACCGCGCCGAGGTTGTCGGCGATCTTGTCGAGGCGGCCGTCGATCACCGTCGGCACGCCCAGGGCGATCATCACGACCTCCAGCAGCTTGCCGAACGAGTGCGACAGCGGCAGCCACAGGAAGTGCAGGTCGGACGGCCCGATGAGGTCGACCTCGCCGACGGCCTCGGCCGTGTAGAGCCAGTTGTCGTGGGTCAGCTCGACGCCCTTGGGCACGCCGGTCGTGCCGGAGGTGTAGATGAGCGTGGCGAGGTCGTCGCGGGAGATGGCGTCCACCATCGCGTCGTAGTCGCCGGTCTCGGCCTTCACCGAGTCGAGGGTGACGACCCAGCCGTCGTCG
The DNA here is from genome assembly GCF_900100395.1 of Nonomuraea maritima. Lineage (GTDB taxonomy): Bacteria > Actinomycetota > Actinomycetes > Streptosporangiales > Streptosporangiaceae > Nonomuraea > Nonomuraea maritima. Next base: position 86,414 of record NZ_FNFB01000003.1, read on the forward strand.
CTGGGGGTGCCTTCGACGACCACCACGCGGGTGACGCGGGGCAGCTCCTTCTGCACCGACCTCAGCTTGGCGACCTGGTCGTCGTTCTCGGCGACGACGATCGTGCTGCCGGAGTCGTTGATGACGTACGCGCACTCCGCGGCCGTGTTGGACGGGTAGATCGTCGTCGTCGCGGCACCGGTCGACAGCACCGCGAGGTCGGTCAGGATCCATTCCAGCCGGGTTGAGCAGAGGATCGACACCCGGTTGCCGGGGCCGGAACCGAGTTCGGACAGACCGAGGGCGAGCGACCGTACGCGTGAGCCGACCTCCTGCCACGAGAGTGAGATCCAGCCGTCATCGGACGGCACACGGTACGCCTCGGCGTCGGGGGTCGCCGCGATCCGGTCGCGGAGCAGGGAGGGAATGCTCGACATGCCTGACCTCCTGGGGGTGTTGGCCCCGACTCTAGGGTGTGAGCGGCGTCTCAGTCGACGGTCACACCGGATCTTGCCGGTGTGGTGGACGTCGCATAGGCTGTACGGCGTCCGATCGCCGAATCATGGGGGCAGTTGACGTGAGGATCTGAGGTCGCGGGCACCGCGCCGTTCCGCCCTGTCATGGGCATGTGCGCGCACACCTGGACCTCGGAGGAGATCCTCCCCCTGGACAGCGGACTTCATTTCCGTGGTGTTGTGCGCGTATGCGGTGTTCCCGCCAAGTCACGAAATTTCGACTTTTGTGATGGGAGCCGCTTGATGATGTTCTCCGTTGTCGTCGACCACGTGTCCTTCGCCTGGCCGGACGGCACCACAGCGCTCGACGAACTCGACGCCGCGTTCCCCGCGGGCCGTACCGGGCTCATCGGGCGCAACGGATCCGGCAAGTCCACGCTGCTGAAGGTGATCGCCGGCGAGCTGACCCCGAGTTCCGGGTCCGTGTCCGTCACCGGCGAGATCGGCTACCTGCCGCAGAACGTCCCGCTCGCCGGCCGTACCGTGTCGGACCTGCTGGAGATCAGCGCGACGCGGGCCGCGCTGCACGCCATCGAGGGCGGCGACGTCGCCGAGCGGCACTTCGCCGTGGTCGGCGACGACTGGGACGTCGAGGAGCGCGCCCTGGCCGAGCTCGACCGGCTCGGCCTCGGCCACGTCGGGCTCGACCGCACGGTCGGCACGCTGTCCGGCGGCGAGAGCGTCATGGTCGCGCTCGCCGCCCAGCTGCTGAAGCGGCCCGACGTGCTGCTGCTCGACGAGCCGACCAACAACCTCGACCTCGACGCGCGCCGCCGCCTCTACGCCGCGGTCGCGGCCTGGCGGGGCGTGCTGCTCGTGGTCAGCCACGACCGCGCGCTGCTCGACCTGGTGGACCAGGTGGCCGAGCTGCGCGACGGCGCCGTCCGGGTGTACGGCGGCGACTTCAGCGCGTACGAGGAGCAGGTCGCGGCCGAGCAGGAGGCGGCCGAGCGCATGGTGCGCGCCGCCGAGGGCGACGTCCGCCGGCAGCAGCGCGAGCTGATCGAGGCCCGTACCAGGATCGACAGGAGCGCGCGTCAGGGGAGGAAGGCGTTCGAGAACAAGAAGGTGCCGAAGATCGCCGCGAACGGGCTGAAGCGCAAGGCTCAGGTCACCGCGGGCAAGCAGCGGGCACTGCACCTGGAGAAGCTGCGGGAGGCCCGCGAGCGGCTGGCGGAGGCCGAGCCGGCGGTGCGCGACGACGCGGAGATCCGCGTCGAGCTGCCCGCCACCGAGGTGCCCGCCGGCCGTACCGTGCTCACCCTGCCCCTGCCGCCGCCTCCCGCCGCTCCCGGCCATGAGCGGGAGATCGTGGCCGGGGTGCTGGAGACGCTGGTCATCCGGGGGCCCGAGCGGATCGCGCTCCTCGGCCCCAACGGCGCGGGCAAGACGACCCTGCTCAGGCGGATCGTCGAGCACGGCGCGCACGTGCCCGTACGTCACCTGCCGCAGCGGCTCGAGGTACTGGACGACGGGCTGAGCGTGGTGGACAACGTCAGGGCCGCCGCGCCCACCGCGACGGTGAACGAGGTCCGCGCCCGGCTGGCGCGCTTCCTGTTCCGCGGCGACCGGGCCGACCAGGTCGTCGGCACGCTGTCGGGCGGCGAGCGGTTCCGCGCCGCCCTGGCGGCGCTGCTGTCGGCCGAGCCGGCGCCACAGCTGCTGCTGCTCGACGAGCCGACCAACAACCTCGACATGAGCAGCGTCGCGCAACTCGCCCAGGCCCTGGCCGCCTACCGGGGCGCGCTCGTGGTCGCCAGTCACGACCTGCCGTTCCTGGAGAGCATCGGCATCACCCGGTGGCTGTGGCAGGACAGGGAGAAAGGGCTGTCCGCATCGAGATTGACGGTAGGGGATTAATCCGGCGATAGTGTGGCAGGTGGCTGCCCCCCGGTTGATCTCCTGCGTTCTCGCCATGGCGTCGCTCGCCACCGTCGGTGCCTGCTCCTCGGCGGCCCCGTCGCCGACCGAAGGCGAGCCGAGGGCCACGGGGGTCGCGGGCGGCGGCACGGGCACAAGCACGGGCGCCGGCACTCCCGGCCCGTCGGCGTTGACGCCCGAGGCGTACCGGAGCGAACTCGAACGCCGCCACGACGCGATGGCCGGCGCGATCACGGCGATGGCCCGCGCGCGCCGGCTCAAGGACCTCACCCGGCGGGTCGTCGCGGCCGAGGAGAAACTGAACGAGGCCGCCCAGGCGCTGGCCGCGCTCGTCCCGCCCGAGGAGGTGCGCGCCCGGCACGACGCGTACGTCTCCGCCCTGAGCGACCTCGCGCACGTGCTCGGCACGACGATGACCAAGGTGGGGGTGCGGGAGTTGTGCACGTCCTCGGCGGTGCTCGCCGACGTCGGCGGGCGGCTCGCCGCGCTCGACGCGGCGGGCAGGGCGCTGCGGAGCGCCGGCGACTACCCGGCCGACGTCGTGTCGGTCAAGGCCGGCAAGAAGCAGACGAGGCGGCTGCGCAACGGCGAGTTCGTCCGCAAGGGCACGCTGGGCGGCCGCGGCTCACTCGAGATCGACAACGGCGGCGACCGTGACGCCGTGGTGACCGCCGTCAAAGGCGGCCGCACGGCCTTCAGCGTGTACGTACGCAGGAAGGCGACGTTCAAGGTCCGCGGGGTGCGCGACGGCAGCTACCGGGTCTACTTCTCGCACGGCGTCGACTGGGAGGGCAGGAACCGGAGGTTCACCCGCAAGTGCGGGTTCGAGAAGTTCGCCAAGCCGGTGGAGTTCGAGACCACCTACACCGCCACGCAGATCCTCTGGCACGACTGGCGCATCACGCTGCACTCGATCACCGGCGGCAACGTCCGCACCGAGAAGGTGGACCCGGACGACTTCCCCTCGTGATCCGGCGGGTTCCTGGACGGCGAAGGCCGCGCGCCGTCGCGGCGCGCGGCCTTGCGCAGTCGAACGATCAGGTGGAGAAGAGCATGTTCACCCAGCTCTTCTGGCGGTGGTGGCCGTAGTGGCCGCCGTGGCCGCCGTGCGGGGCGCCCCAGGCCGGGCCGCCGTGCGCGGGCGGCGGCGGGGGAGCGGCGTGGTACTGCGACTCCATCCGGGTCAGCGTCTCCAGCTCTCCGTAGTCGAGGAAGATCCCACGGCAGTTGTCGCACTGCTCGATGTGGACGCCGTTGCGCTCATAGGTCCGCATGTTCCCGCGGCACTTGGGGCACTGCATCTAGGTCGCTCCTCCAGCTTTGAGGTCTCACGGTGAAACCTATCGCGCGCAACACCGTCATGCGCCGACGATTCTGTTGCACGACTCGACCAACGAATACTCGACCTCGTCGAGTTCCCGGCCCTCGCGCGCGGCGTTGCAGACGGCCACGGCGGCCAGCTGGACGGTGAGCGCCCTGGCGGGCACGTCGAGCCACTGCCAGGGGTCGTCGCCCGGCCCGAGCGCGGGCCCGCCCGAGGCGAGGTAGGCCCCGAGGAAGCGCTCCCACATGGCCGGGTCGAGCAGCCCGGCCGCGTACCAGGCGGCGGGACGGGCGAGGTCCCATGCCGGATCGCCGACGCCGAGGTCGTCGACGTCGATGAGCAGCCAGCGGTCGCGGTGGACCAGCTGGCCGAGGTGCCAGTCGCCGTGCGTGAGCAGGCCCGGCAGCGGCCCGGTGCGCCCGGGTTCTGGAAGCTCCTTGAACGTCCGCCTGACGAGCTGCTCCACCGGGCCGTCACCGGTCATGCGGCCGACCGCGCGGGCGACCCGCGCGGGCCCGCCGGCGGGCGGCAGGTCGGGCAGCAGCGTGAGGGGGACGGCGTGCAGGCGCGCCAGCAGCCTCGCTCCCTCTTCCCAGGGTGCGGCGCCTGGGTCATCGTCCTGCGAGAGCGGCCGCCCGGCGGGCCACACCGTGACCGCGCGCCCGCCCACCGCGAGCACCTCGGACGTGAGCGGCGCGAGGACCACCGAGCTGGCCGCCGCCGACGCGGCCGCTCGCACCCTCAGCCGCAGCGCCTCGACGTCGTCGCCCGCCGAATGGGCCTTCACCACGACCTCGCCCATGCGTAACACCACGACGTCGGTGCGCGTCGGGTGCAGAACGGGAGCGCCCGCGCCGCCGTACGCCGCGGCGACTCCCGCGAGCTCCTCCTCAAGACCCACGCGTACAGGGTATTCCGCGGCACAGACGGTGTGCGCCGCGCGCCCGGGCCGGTGGGCGGCCCGGGCGCGCATGGGGGGAGCCGGCGTCAGATCGCGCAAATGGCGAAGACGCTGATGCCTACCGTGCTGTTGCCGTCCTGGCGGCCGAGGCCGATCCAGCCGCGCCCGTCGTCGGTGGGGAACGACCCGACGAGGATCGCCCGGTTGCCCCGGGCCTCTGCGCCGCCGCCGATGACCTTCTTGCCGGCGGGGCAGTACAGGGTACGGCGCTGGAAGTTGGGGACGTTGGCGTTGGGGAGTTTGACCAGTTGGTATCCGTGGGGAAGCGCTGCCTGCCGCGCAGCGGCGGCGGGGGCTGACGCTTGGCTCGGTGCGGTGGCGATGACCGTCAGGCCCGCCGTCGCGAGCACGGCGAGGGGGAGGGCCAAGAACCTCATCGACTGCATTGTTCTCCTTCCGTTCGGCTCCCCCACGGGCAGCCCACGGCATCCCGGGCGAGCCGGAGCGCCGCAAGCGGTTGAGTGATCATGGGAGAAGGGGGAGCACCAGGTCCAACACGATGAGTATCCGTGACGTCACTCTCCGTGTCCATAGCTCACCGCATACGGATGGTGGTCAACGTGTGCACGGCTTCCCCTTGACGCCCTCGCGAGGGGATGACGTGTTCATCCCGCTGCCGGCCGGCCGCGAGGCCCTGCCGCCAGGGCCGACGCCGCCGGCTTTCGACGCGCGCGCCGGGGTTCCTTTCGCGGGCCACAGGCTCTCGTCCGGTGTGGACGCGCGTCGGTCACACTAGGGGCATGAGAGTCGGTTTCGCCGTTCCGCAGTCAGGGCCGTGGGCCACACCCGAGAACATGCGGCGCGTCGCCGTCCGGGCCGAGGAGCTCGGTTACGACGCGTTGTGGACGTTCCAGCGGCTGATGTACCCGGTGGGCCACAGCATGGGGCCCACCTATCGCGCCGTGCACGACCCGCTGATCACCCTGGCGCACCTGTCGGCGGTGACCAGCCGGATCGAGCTCGGGGTGGCGGTGATCAACGCCTATGTCCAGCCGGTCGTGCTGGCCAAGCAGCTCGCGACGTTGCAGACGGTCTCCGGTGGACGGGTGCTCGCGGGCGTCGGGCTCGGCTGGGTGCCGGAGGAGTTCGAGGCGACCGGCGTCGACATGGCCCGCCGGGGGCGGCGGGGCGAGGAGTACGTCGAGCTGCTGCGCGAGGTGTGGACCGACGAGGTGGTCGAGCACTCCGGCGACTTCTACCGGGTGCCCGCCTCGTACGTCGACCCGAAGCCGGTGCCGGGGCCGCCGCGCGTCCTGCTCGGCGGGACCGCAGAGGTCGCGCTGCGCCGCGCCGCCCGGCTGGCCGACGGCTGGGTCAGCTCCAGCAGGGAGGACCTGTCGGCCATCGCCGGACGGATCCAGATGATCAAGGACGAGCTGGTCGCGCGGGGACGTGACCCCGAGGCGTTCCGGTTCGTCTGCCGTGGCGTCACCCAGGTGCGGGCCGCCGACGAGGATCGGCCGCTGACGGGCACGTACGAGAAGATCAGGAACGATGTGGCCGAGCTGGCCGCGCAGGGCGTCACCGACGTTTTCCACGACCTGAACTTCGACCGTGACATCCCGGTGTCCGACCCGCAGGAGGCGATGCGCCGGGCCGAGGAGGCGCTGGAGGCGCTGGCCCCCTGACGGGCGGGTGCGGGTGGCCTCCACGCTCCTGACCGCCGGGTTCGGGCCGCGGGGCAGGTGACCGCTGCCCTCCCTGACGGGCGGGTCAGGCCGCGAGGCGGGCGGCCTCCGTCGCGACGGCGACGCGCAGGGCGCGGATGCCGTCGCGGCCGCGTACGGGGTGGACGGCGTTGGTCAGCAGCACGACGGTGAGCCGCCGGACGGGGTCGACGACCAGCGAGGTGCCGGTGAAGCCGGAGTGGCCGAACGCGCACTCCAGCGGGCCGGCGATGCCCGGGTCGCCGAGGCGCACGCCCAGCCCGTGGCGGAACGGAGCGCCCTCGGTGCCCTGGTCGCGCAGCATCTCGGCGAGGGTCTCGCGGCGCAGCATCGGGCCGTCCTGCGCGGTGCCGCGCCGCAGCGCCTCACCGAAGGCGAGCAGGTCGCCCGCCGTGCCGAAGACCCCGGCGTGCCCGGCGACGCCGCCCAGCGCGTACGCGGTCTCGTCGTGCACCTCGCCCCGCACGCAGCCGGGACCTGGACGCCCGGGCTTCCACTCGGTCGCCGCGATCCGCTCGAGAGCGGCGGGACGGTAGCGTGCGGCGCCCCGCCCGAGCGCCTCCTGGCCGCCGCTGCCCGGCTCGGGTGTTTTGGTGGTGGGGGTGGTGGGCCGGCCGGTGGTGCCTGGCTCGGGTGCTTTTGTGGTGGGGGTGGTGGCGCGGCCGAGGGTGTCCGGGCGGTAGCCGGTGTCGGTGAGGGCGAGGGGGGCGGTGACGCGGGCTTCCACCAGCGCGTCCAGCGGCGCGTCGCCGGCGAGTTCCGCGGTGCGGCCGGCGATGATCATGCCGACGTCGCTGTAGAGGTACGGTCCGCCGAGCGGGTGGGAGACCGGTGTCCGCGTCATCGCGGCCATGCGCTCCTCGAACCCGGCGTCGGGCAGTTCGCGGTCGATCCGGCGGCCCGGCGGCAGGCCGGCCGTGTGGGTGAGCAGGCGGCGCGGCGTGATCCGCGGATCGACGCAGGACAGGTGCCAAGGAAACCGCGCGGCCACCGGCTCGTCGAGGTCGAGCAGGCCCTCCTCGGTGAGCGACAGCAGCGCGACCGTGGTGAACAGCTTGCTGACCGAGGCCAGGTCGAAGACCGAGTCGACGCGCACGGGCGGTCGCTCGTCGGCCAGGGTGCCGTCCGCGTCGGCGTAGCGGACGAGCTCTCCGGCCGCCGCCGTGGCGGCCACGTCGCCGTCCACGGAGATCAGCGCGACCGCGGCGGGGCAGACGCGTGGCACCGCGTCCGCCAGGATCGCCTCCAGCCGGTCGGACATCCGCCTTCCCTTCTGTCCGGGCTCAGCCGCTCAGGGCGTCGCTGAGCCGCTCGCCGTGCGACCGTAGCAGGGCCCGGGCCCCCTCGGCGTCGAGCCCGTGCCTCAGCATCACCACCGCGATCTTGGCGTGGCCGCCCGCCGCGTCCAGCGCCGCGCCCGCCGTCTGGCTGTCGGCTCCGGTGATGTCGCTGACCATGCGCCGTGCCCGCTCGACCAGCTTGCTGTTCACGGTCGACACCTCGATCATCTGGTTCCCGTACGTACGGCCCAGCCTGACCATGGAGATCGTGGAGATCATGTTCAGCACGAGCTTCTGGGCCGTACCCGCCTTCAGCCGGGTCGAGCCGGCCACCACCTCGGCGCCTACGACGACTTCGATGGCGTGCTCGGCGGCGGCCGACAGCGGCGTGCCCTCGTTGCACGACACGGCGGCGGTCAGCGCGCCGCGCGCGGCGGCCTCCCCTAGAGCCCCCAGCACGAACGGCGCCCGGCCGCTCGCCGACAGGCCCACCACCGAGTCGAGCGGTCCGACCTCCAGGTCGGCCATGGCCGCGGCGCCCGCCGGCGCGTCGTCCTCGGCGCCCTCGACGGAGTGCGTCAGCGCCTCGGGGCCGCCCGCGATGACGCCCTGCACCGTCGACGGGTCGGTGCCGAAGGTGGGCGGGCACTCGCTGGCGTCGAGCACGGCGAGCCGTCCTGAGGTGCCCGCTCCGACGTAGAGGAGGCGGCCGCCCTCGGCCATCCGGGCCACGATCGCGTCGACGGCCGCGGAGATCGCGGGAAGGACTACCGCCACCGCGGCGGGTACGGCGGCGTCGGCCTGATTCATGAGCCTGGCGATCTGCTCCGTCGGCAGCCGGTCGATCTGGCTGTACCGGGGATCGCTCTGCTCGGTGGACAGTTCGGGAAGGCGTTCGATCATGACGCTAATTTCCGCCCTTTGCTTCGCTGTTGTAAATATCTTTCAGACAATGGGTTCATGTCACATGTGCGCACCGGAGCCGAACGGCTGGCCAGAACCCCCGCGCTCGCGGGAGGCAGCCGCCTCGGCCTGATCACGAACCCCACCGGGGTCCTGCCCGACCTGACCCCCACGGTGGACGCCCTCCAGGCGGCCGGGCTCCGGCTGACCGCGCTGTTCGGGCCCGAGCACGGCCTGCGCGGCACCGCCCAGGCCGCAGGCAGCGAGGCGGACGGCGTCGACGAGCGCACCTCCCTGCCCGTCTACGACACCCACGGCCGTTCGGGCGAGGAGCTCGACCGCGTGGTGGCCGCGTCCGGCGTGGACACCCTCGTCTTCGACATCGCCGACGTGGGCTCCCGCTTCTACACCTATGTCTGGACCATGTACGACCTGCTGGCCTCGGCGGCCCGGCTCGGCCTGCGGTTCGTGGTGCTCGACCGGCCCAACCCGCTCGGCGGCCTGGTGACCGAGGGCCCCGTCCTCGACCCGGCGTTCGCGAGCTTCGTCGGCCGCTTCCCGCTGCCCGTCCGGCACGGCAGGACGGCCGGGGAGCTGGCCGTCCTGTTCGGGTTGGACGTCGACCTGATCGTGGTGGAGATGGAGGGCTGGCGGCGTGAGATGACCTACGCCGCGACCGGTCTGCCGTGGGTGATGCCGTCGGTCAACATGCCGACCGCCGACACCGCCCTCGTCTATCCCGGCACCTGCCTGTTCGAGGGCACGAACTTCTCCGAGGGCCGCGGCACGACCAGGCCGTTCGAGCTCATCGGGGCCCCGTACGCCGACGAGCGGTTCGCCACGCGGCTGCGCGCGCTGGACCTGCCCGGCGTCCGGTTCAGGGAGACGTGGTTCACACCGACGTTCCACAAGCACGCCGGTGTGCCCGTACACGGGGTGCAGCTGCACGTGCACGACCCGTACGCCTTCCGTCCGGTGCTGACCGGCGTGTCCATGCTGCACGTCGCCCGGACTCTCTACCCCGGCGACCTGAGCTGGTCGGGCCCCGGCCGGTTCCTCGACCAGCTGTGGGGCTCCGACACCCTGAGCAGGTGCCTGGACGCCGGAGCCGACCCCCGAGAGCTGTGCCCGCCGCCGGGACGCCCAGAAGGCCGCCTGCTCTACCCGGCGGGCGACGAGGTCACGGACCGCGCCTGACATCACGCCAGATCGCGCCGGTAGAGCCAGAAGACGCGTTCGGCCCGCGCGCCGACGGCACGCGAGTAGAACCGCAGTGGCCCCACCCACCCGATCTGGGCGCCGGACTGTCCGGCGTCCCGCTGCTCGGCCAGGCACCGGCGCAGCAGCACCCCGCCGAGGCCCATCCCGCGGGACTCGAGGGCGGTGCCCATGGGCCCGAACCAGGCCGGCCGCGCGCCCCAGGCGGCGAACCCGAGTATGCGGCCGTCGCGCTCGGCGTAGTGCAGCCCGGCCGCGTGCACGGCCTCCCAGGCCCACCTGTCGTTCCACTGCTCCTCGACGAACGCCGCGACGCGGTCGCGGTCGTCGCCGGCCTTGCGCACGGTCACGCCGTGGTCGGCCAGCCGCTGCTCCGCCTCCTGCGACGACAGGTCGCCGCCGAGGTCCGCGGTCATGTTCCAGGCCACGTGGTAGCGCTCGTACCCGAGGCTCTCGGCCAGGCAGGCGGCGGCGGTGTAGCGCACGTCGATGCCCGGCCAGGCGTAGCACGGCGGGTTGCCCGCGAAGCGGGCCTGTCGCGCGCCCTGCCCGGCGAGCCACTCCTCGGCCGCGCCCACGAGCGCCCGGCCCTGCCCGCGTCCCTGCGCGGACGGGTGCACGGCGAGCAGGTCGATGTGCCCGACGGCCGGGTCGGACGCGGACAGCGACGCCATGACCACGCCGTCGGCCGTGGCGAGAGCGGTCCAGCGGCGCTCGGCGGGCGGGCGCGACAGGTGCGCCACCAGGGCCGCGCCCTCGCCGGGATCCAGCGTCAGCGCCGCCTGCGCCACCCGGGCCGCCTCGGCGGTGTCGGCCTCACGTACGGCGTGCCCCATCACACCTCCATCGGGCGGGCGATGACGCTGCGGCGCTCGGGGTAGAAGCAGGCGTGCTCCTGCGGCGCCGCCTCGGTGATCCGCAGCAGCGGCCGCTCGGTCGTGCACCGCTCGGCCCGGAACGGGCAGCGGCGCGCGAACAGGCAGCCCTCGTCGGACTGGCTCTCGTTCAGCGACTCCAGCGGCATCACCGGGTGCTCACCCGGCTGCTCCAGCCCGTGCAGCACCGGGATGGCCGACAGCAGCGACTGCGTGTACGGGTGCACCGGGTCGGCGATGATCGTGTCGACCGGGCCGCGCTCGACGACCTGGCCGCGGTAGATCACGTACAGCTCGCCGTCGTCGCCGATGTAGCGGGCCGTGGCCACGTCGTGGGTGATGAACAGCACGCTCACGCCCAGCCGCTCGCGCAGGTCCTTCAGCAGCGCGAGGATGCCGAGCCGGAGCGAGACGTCGATCATCGACACGGCCTCGTCGGCGACCAGCATCTCGGGGTCGACGGTGAGCGCGCGGGCGATGACGACGCGCTGGCGCATGCCGCCCGACAGCTGGTGCGGGTAGCGCGACAGCACCGTGGCGGGGTCGAGCCCCACCAGCGACAGCACCTCGGTGGCGCGTCCCTCGATCCACGACGCCGGCCGTCCCGTCTGCTTGGCCCGCAGGCTCAGCGGCGCGTACAGCGTCTGGTGGATCGTCCGGGTGGGGTTCAGGGCCGAGTACGGGTCCTGGTGGATCATCTGGATCTTGCGGAAGTGCGGCTGGCGCTGCTTGGGCTTGAGCTCCGTCATCGACACGCCGTCGATGGCGACCTCGCCCCCGTCGTACGTCTCCAGCCCCGCGATGATCCGTCCGAGCGTCGTCTTGCCGCATCCGGACTCGCCGATGAACGAGGCCGCGCCGCCCTTGGGGATCGCGAAGTCCACGCCCCGCAGGGCCTGCACCTCGCGGGCCCCGAGCACCTTGCCGCGCTGCTTGTACGTCTTGACGACGCCGGTTCCGGTGATCACGCATGCTCCTTCACGGCCACGGCGTGGCACGCCACTGTCCTTCGCCCCCGCAGGATCGCCTCGGGATCCACGTCGTCGCACACGTCCATGCGCAGCGCGCAGCGCTCCCTGAAGACGCACCCTCGCTTGGGTACGGTGGCCAGCGTCGGGGGCCGGCCGGGCAGCGCCTGTGCCTCGTCGATGTCGCCGACGAGCCGCGGGATCGCCCGGATCAGCCCTCTCGTGTACGGGTGCTCGGGCGAGGCGAGCACCTCGCGGGTGGGGCCCTGCTCGACCAGGCGGCCGCCGTACATGACGGCCAGCCGGTCGGCCACCTCGGCCACCACACCGATGTCGTGGGTGATGACGAGGGTCGTCAGGCCCCGCTCGTCGTGCACCTCGCGCACGATCTTCAGGATGTTCGCCTGAGTGATCATGTCGAGCGCCGTCGTGGGCTCGTCGAGGACGACCAGGTGGGCGTTGAGCACCAGCGCCAGCATGATGCCGACCCGCTGGCGCATGCCGCCGGACAGCTCGTGCTGGTGGGAGTCGAGCACCCGGGCGCCGTCCAGACCCATCCGGCCGAGCAGGTCCTTGGCCTCGCGCACCAGCCCGCGGAGATCCTCCACGCCGTGCGAACGGCCGAGGTCGAGCAGCTGCTTGCCGACCGTCTTGAGCGGGTTGAGGGAGTTCTGGGCGGCCTGGAAGACGTAGCCGATGTGCCGGCCGCGGGCCTTGCGCAGCTGCTCGCCCGCGAGGCCGACCACGTCGCCGAGCCCGTCGATGTCGACGCTGCCCGCGGAGATGCGGCCAGGCGGCTGGACCGCGTTGAGCAGCGACAGGGCCAGCGTCGACTTGCCGGAGCCCGACTCGCCGACGATGCCGGTGATCGAACCGGGCGGCAGCTCCAGGCTGACGCCGCGGACGGCGGGCAGTTCGCCCGCCGGTGTCTTGTAGACGACCGTGAGGCCGTCGATGCGCACACCCGGCGCTTGCTTAGTCACACTTACTCCTCGCGCAGGCGGGGATTGAAGATCTCGTCCATGGCGTCCACCACGAGCACGATGGCCAGTGTCAGCAGCAGGATCGCCAGCAGCGGCCCGAGCAGGAAGCCGAGCCCGCTCGGCACGGTGAGCGCGCCGGAGCGGAACACCGCCGTGTTGAGCATCTGGCCCCAGTTGTTCGACTCGTACGGCAGCACGCCCAGGAAGAACAGGCCCACCTGGGCGTAGACGCCGCCGGTGATCGCGATCAGCATGTTCATCGCGATGTAGGGCGCCATGCTCGGCAGCAGTTCCTTGCCCACGATGTGGGTGGTCGGCAGCCCCAGCCCGCGCGCCGCCTCGATGAAGCCGCGCTCGCGCAGCGACAGCGTCTGCGAGCGTACGGCTCGCGCCACGCCGCCCCAGCTGAGCAGTCCCAGCACCAGGCCCATCTGCACGGCGCTGTTGAACTTCCACACCGTGGAGAGCACCAGCAGCAGCGGCAGCCCGGGAATGGTGAGCTTCATGTCGGTGATCCGCATGAGGACGGTGTCCCAGCGGCCCCGCTTGAAGCCGGAGTACAGCCCGACGCCGGTGCCGAGAACCACGGTGATGACGGCGGTGACGAGCGCCGCCAGCAGCACGTACCGCGACCCGGTGATCACCAGGGCCACCACGTCGCGGCCCTGGTCGTCGGTGCCGAGCCAGTGCTGCCAGCTCGGCGGCGCGGTCAGCTGGTTGACGTCGCGCGGCAGCGGGTCGGGGTAGAACATGGGGCCGAAGACGCCCATGAACACGAATCCCACCATGAGCACCGCGCCCACCAGACGGCTGGGCTTGCGTCGCATGACCCGCCACACGCCCGACCAGAAGTTGCGGCGCATGGCGGCGGTCGTCGACGAGCTTTCGAGCAGCACGCTCATGCGGCCTCCTTCGCCGGTGCGGCGTGTCGGTTCGGTCGCCCGGTCACGCGGACACCTCCTCACCGCTTCTGACCCGCGGGTCGATGACGCTGTAGAAGAGGTCCGCGACGATGTTCGCCACGATGATGGACGCCGTGATCAGCAGGAACGCGCCGCCCATCAGGGCGTAGTCGCGCATCGTGATGCTCTCGATGAGCAGCAGCCCGAGACCGGGGTAGTTGAAGATCCGCTCGATGAACACCGCGCCGCCCAGCAGCAGGCCGAGGGAGAGCGCGAGGATCGTGAACAGCGGCAGGATCGCGTTGCGCGCGATGTAGCGGAAGATGATCGAGCGCTTCATCCCGCGCAGCTCGGCGGCCAGGATGAAGTCGTCGCCGAGCACGGTGACGACGCTCGACTTCATCGCCAGGATCCAGCCGCCGTAGGCGGCCAGCGCGTACGTCGCGACCGGCAGCACCGCGTGCTGCACGAGCGAGCCGAGGTAGCCGGCGTTGAACCCGGGGTCGAACAGGATGTCCACCGGACCGTCGGCGGGCAGGATCGGGATGAGCGTGGCGAAGATGGCGCTGAGCAGCAGGCCCAGCACGTACTGCGGCACGCCGTGGAGCAGCGAGCCGGAGATCGCCAGCAGGTCGCCGAGCTTGCCGTTGCGCCGGATGGCCGCGTAGACGCCCATCACGATGCCGACGAGGAAGCTGAGCACCGTCCCGGCCAGGACCGGCAGGACCGTCCACTTGGCCGCCTCGAGCAGCACGCCGGTCACCGGGGCGCCGGCGTGCGTGACGGACTGCCCGAGGTTGAAGTGGAGCAGCCCCAGCATGTAGTCGGTGTACTGGTGCCACAGCGAGCCGGACGGCTGGAAGCCGTACAGCACGCGGGTGGCCTGTTCGGCTGCCTGCGGGGCCATGCCCTGCTCGATGAGTTTCTGCACGTTCGCCGCCACCGGGTCGCCAGGGATGCTCCTGACGATGAAGAAACTGATCGTGGCGACCACAAGGATCATGACGATCCCGCGGGCCAGATGGCCCACGAGCCGTCGCGCGATGATCGTCATACGCTCTTTCTCACTGCTTGACCTTGACCATGCCGAGCTGCATCCAGACCCCGGCGGGCAGGCGCAGCATGTCGCTGTCGTTCGGAGGCCAGTCCGTGAACCGCGAGGTGTTGGTGAACGTGGTGTTCACGTAGTCCCACAGCTGGATGGCGGGAAGGTCCTGGTTGGAGGCCATGGCGAGCTTGGCCATGATGGGCTTGGCCTCCTCGGGGGAGGCGGAGTTCAGCTCGGCCGTCAGCTCGCCGGGGTTGACCCGGCCGACGCCCTTGACGTCGATCTCCTCGGGGCCGCCCATCCAGTTGCCGCCCTTGCCGGGCGCGCTGTGGGTGACCCGGCCGGCCACGTTGGTCCAGCCGTTCGAGGCGCCGTAGAGGCGCTGGAAGATGTCGTACGGCGCGGGGCCGAGCGCCATCAGCCAGAAGCCGACGTCGTACTGGCCGTCCGAGAGCCCCTGCAGATAGACAGGGTAGTCGGCGACGGTGATGACCTGGGCGTTCACGCCCGCGTCGATGAGCTGGCTCTTGATGTTCTCCTGCGCGGCGACCCAGTCGGAGAAGCCGGACGGCGCGGTCATGGTGACCGTCCACGGCTTGCCGTCGGGCAGCAGCCACTTGCCGTTCTGCTTCTTCAGTCCGGCCTCGGCGAACTCGGCGTCGGCCTTGGCCACGTCGTGGTTGTACGGGTCGAGGCGGTTGAGCTCGTCGCCGATCCACGCCTTGGCCGGCACCTGGTGGATGCCGGACGTCGTGAGCGACGGGGTGCCGCCGTCGGGCGAGGCGACCTTGGTCACCTGGGCGCGGTCGATGAGGTACGCGAGCCCGCGGCGCACGTGCACGTTGTCGTACGGCTTCTTCGACTGGTTGAACGCCATGCCGACCGCGACCGGTGAGAATCCCGTGATGACGTGGGAACCGGGCGCCTTCTTGATGCGGTTCATCACGTCCGTCGGAGCGGCGACGAAACCGGAGTAATCGAGCTTTCCGGCGGACAGGTAGTTCCAGACCTGCTCGTTGCCGTTGTAGTTGAGGAACTTCACCGCCGTCGGCGCCACATTCTTGGCGTTGTAGAAGTACTTGTTCTTCACCAGCAGCGCCTCACCCGGGTTCACCCGCTCCAGGGTGAACGGGCCGGCCGAGACGTCCTTCGGCGGCGAGAACGCGAGCACCTTCTGGCCGATGGCGAGGATCTCCTGGCGCGCCTTGTCGGCGGCCGCGCCCTCGCCCCGGGAGGTCTTGAGCGTCTCCCAGAAGGTCGCCGGGAGCACGCTGCCCCAGATGTGCGCCGGGACGACCCAGTTGTCGAGAACGCCGCGCGCGAACTTCACGCTCGGGTTCTTCATGTCCTGGGTGATCTTGACGGTCTTGTCGTTGACGATCGTGATGTCGGCCGCCGTTCCCGCAGCGCCGGGCGTGATCGCGAACGCGGTGCTGCCGGTGGTGTAGGCGATGCCGATGGAGGTGCGGACGTCCTCGGCGGTGACGGGCTTGCCGTCGGACCACTTGGCGTCCGGCTGGATGTGCAGGGTGATCGACGAGTTGTCGGGCGCGATGTCCCAGCTTGCGGCGATGCCCGGGTAGAACTGGTTCGGGTCGGTGAGGTCGTTCTTGACCCAGGCGAGCTTCATCCCGTTGTAGCCCAGGAACGAGTTGCCCTTGGGGTTCCAGGGGTTCGCCGGTGCGGACGCGTCAAGGCCGGGACGGCTCGCGTCAATCGTGGTGAAGATCCTGCCGCCTCCAGGGCCGGCGGAATCGTCCGTGCCAGCACTGCACGCCGCAGTCGTGGTGGCGAGACCGAGCAACGCCACTACCGCTGCAAGTCGCTTCATTTACCGCTCCGGGGGATGTTAGCCCTATAGGGGATCACAAGGGATTTACCGGACACTACGATCACGCCAGACTGGCGTCAATAATCTCCACTAGATGTGAAGCTAATGTAACTTTCCTTCATGAGTGTACGTAGTGGCACGAAGCGTCATCAAGTTTTGAGCTAATCCATTACCAAAACGGCGGCACCGTTGACCTGGTCATTCGCCAGATCCGTGAGCGCTCGGGCGGCCTCGTCGAAGGCGTACGGGGCGATGGCGACGCGCGGCGGATGCGCCAGCGCGAGCTCCATATAGGCCCGTCCGTCTGCCCGGGTGTTGGCGGTCACACTGCGCAGTGTCCGCTCCTGGAACAGGTGCCGCTCGTAGTCGAGCGACGGCACGTCGGTGAGGTGGATGCCGGCGACGGCGAGCGTCCCGCCCCGGTCCAGCGCCTCCAGCGCGGGCGGCACCAGCTCGCCCACGGGCGCGAAGAGAATCGCCGAGTCCAGCGGCTCCGGCGGCCGGTCGCCCGCGGAGGCGGCGCCGAGCTCCAGGGCCAGCCGCCGGGCGGCGGCCGTACGGGTGACGACGTGCAGGGTGGCGCCGCGCGCGATGGCGGCCTGCGCGGTCAGATGGGCCGAGGCGCCGAAGCCGTAGATGCCGAGCCGCCCGTGCGGCGGCAGGTCGCAGCGGGCGAGCGCCCGGTAGCCGATGATCCCCGCGCACAGCAGCGGCGCCAGCCGCTCGGCGGGCACGTCGCCGGGCAGCGGGTAGACGTAGTCGGCGGGCGCGACCACGTACTCGGCGAACCCGCCGTCGGCGTCCCATCCGGTGTAGGTCGACGCGGGGCAGAGGTTCTCCTGCCCGCGCAGGCAGTAGCGGCACCGGCCGCAGGTCGAGCGCAGCCAGGCCACGCCCACCCGCTCGCCGGTGCCCTCGATGCGGCCCACCACCTGGTGTCCTGGCGTGGTCCCTGGCCGCCTGGGTGGCAGATCGCCCTCGGCGAGGTGCAGGTCGGTACGGCAGACGCCGCACGCCTCCACACGGACGAGCACCTCACCCGGTCCTGGCGAGGGCACCTCCCGCTCGACGAGGGCGAGCGGCCCGGACGCCATCGGTCCAGGCCGCTCCACCACCCAGGCGCGCATGTCAGCTCAGCCGCGAATGCGCCAGGGACGCGTAGAGCGCGGCCCCGTCGGGCAGCACGGCGTCGTCGAACATGGCGAGGGGGGAGTGGTTGTACGGCGCGGTCTCCGGATCGCGGTCGCCGACGCAGGCGCCGAGGAAGGCGAACGCCCCCGGCACCGACTCCAGCACGTACGAGAAGTCCTCGGAGCCCATGATCGGGTTGGGGGCGACGAAGTACCGGCCCGGCCCGAACAGTTCGTCGGCCGTACGGCCGACGAACTCCGACTCGCTCGCGTCGTTCACCGTCACCGGGTAGCCGATCCCGAACGACGTCTCCACCTGCAGCCCGTGCGCCGCGGCGATGCCCTCGACGACCTCGACCAGCCGCCGCTTGATCAGCTGCCGGTTCTCCTTGCTGAAGGTGCGTACGGTGGCCTCGAACTCGGCCTCGTCGGGGATGATGTTGTCCTTCGTGCCGCCGTGGAAGCTGCCCACGGTCACCACCACGGGGTCGAACACGTCGAACGTCCTGGTCACCATGCTCTGCAGCGCGGCGACCATCTCGCAGCCCGGCTGCACCGGGTCGAGCGAGCGCCACGGGGTCGAGCCGTGCCCGCCGCGTCCCTTCACCGTGACGCGGAACACGTCGGCCGCCGCCATGAGCGGCCCGGGGCGGGTCATGAGCATCGAGCGGGGGAACATCGCCGAGGTGACGTGCAGGCCGTAGGCGGCGATCGGCCGCTCGCCCGCGGCGTCGAGCACGCCCTCCTCGATCATGTACTTGGCGCCCTCGTGTCCCTCCTCGCCCGGCTGGAACATGAAGATCACATCGCCGGCCAGCTCCTCCCTGCGCGCGCTCAGCAGGTGGGCCGCGCCCGCCAGCATCGCGGTGTGCAGGTCGTGGCCGCAGGCGTGCATCTGCCCGGGGATCTGCGAGACGTACGGCAGGTCGTTCTTCTCGGTCACGGGAAGGGCGTCCATGTCGCCGCGCAGCAGCACCGCGGGGCCGGGCCGGCCGCCCCTGAGGACGGCGGTGACCGAGCTGAGCTGCGTGCCCGTCGTGATCTCCAGGGGGAGTCCGTCGAGTGCCGCGAGCACCTTCTCCTGGGTGCGCGGCAGATGGAGACCGACCTCGGGCGTGGTGTGGAGGGAGTGGCGGAGCTGGACGAGTTCGTCCTGCATGTCCTGCGCGGATTCGATGAACGACATGAGGACATTGTTCACGTCTGTCGCCCTTCGTCCAGGGGGTGCACCGCCATCGCGATCATGAAGTCGCCGATCGGTACGATGATGCGCGTGACTCAGCGTAAGCGCATCGACTCCTGGCTGTCCGACATGGACGGCGTCCTCGTCCACGAGGGGCGTCCCGTCCCCGGCGCCGAGGAATTCATCAAGCGGCTCAGCGGGTCGGGCAAGCGGTTCAGGGTCCTGACCAACAACTCGATCTACACCCAGCGCGACCTGTCCGTACGGCTCTCGGGCGCGGGCCTCGACGTCCCGGCCGACTCCATCTACACCTCCGCCCTGGCCACCGCGCAGTTCCTCGACGACCAGCGTCCCGGCGGCTCGGCGTACGTCATCGGCGAGGCCGGCCTCACCACGGCCCTGCACCAGGTCGGCTACGTGCTGACCGACCTCGACCCCGACTACGTGGTGCTCGGCGAGACCCGCACCTACAGCTTCACCCAGATCACCCGCGCCATCCGCCTCATCGAGAACGGTGCGCGCTTCATCGCGACCAACCCCGACCCCATCGGGCCCTCCACCGAGGGCTCCCTGCCGGCGTGCGGCGCCGTGGCCGCCATGATCACCAAGGCCACCGGCGTCGCCCCCTACTTCGTCGGCAAGCCCAACCCCCGCATGATGCGCAGCGCGCTCAACGAGATCGAGGCCCACAGCGAGACGACGGCGATGATCGGCGACCGCATGGACACCGACGTCGTCGCCGGCATGGAGGCCGGGCTGTTCACGATCCTCGTGCTGACCGGCGTCACGCAGCGCCACGAGATCGACCGCTACCCCTACCGCCCGTCGCTGGTGGTCGACTCGGTGGCCGACCTCATCGACCTCGTCTGATCCGTACGCCACCCGGCGGGCGCGGGGTCCCGCCGGGTGGAAGATTCTCATCCCGCCGTTTTCCTCCAGCCGACCTGGTACGACGCCCCTATCGGGTGAAAAATCCACACCTGGCTCCGCTCAGCGGAAGGAGAGGGCGGGTTCCATCACAGGCACCGGCTCCGGAACCCTGAGCGGGCGCATGGCCCGTTCGGCGACCGGTTCCACGGTCTTGGCGGGGCAGAGCCGGCGCACCACCGCGCGCACCCGGTCGCGCAGATCCGAATCCGTGAGGCGGCCGTCCTCGTCGAAGTGCGGGCACGCCGGCGAGAGCACCAGCTCGTCCCCCATCACGACGGCGCCCGCGCCCAGCAACCGCTTGTAGAGCTCGGCCTGCGCCCACATGGCGCCGCACGCCCGCACGCTCGCGCTCATCACGGCGACGTGCCGTCCGGCGAGCCCGTCCCGCGCCGACATCCAGTCCAGCGCGTACGTCAGCTGCGCGGGCAGCAGGCTGTGCTCGGGAGCGGTCAGCAGGATCGCGTCGCTCCTCGAGACGGTCGTGAGGAGGTCGCGTGCCTCGGGAGGCGGGGGGCCGTGGTGGTACGGCGGGATCTCGTCCAGCCCTCGCCAGGTCTCGAAGCGGACGCCCGCCGGCAGCTCGCGACCGGCGGCATCCAGCAATTTAGTGATAAATGACCCTGCGTGGAGGCTGGCGGCGATCCCTATGATTTTCACCCATTGCTCCCAAGAGGTTCCGGTGTTGACGGGAACCTGCCCGATGGTCTGATGGACAAGACCATCGGCGGGTCAAGGTGAGCACAGGCTTTGCCGTTCCGGGCGATTCCCGGTCGCGGAAGTGGTGAGAGCGTGTCTCACATCCGGCGACCGGCGGCTCACCGCCCGGGTGTTTCGACGCACACGTCCGGCGACCGGCGGTTCACTGCCCGGGTGTTTCTACCGGGAGGTCTCGGTCACGCCGTGACGCCCCGCGCGTGACCGTCCCACGCGCGGGGTCGACATCACTGCCGGGCGGCGGCGCGGGCGCGGCGCTCCTCGCGGCGCTCGACGAACCGGGCCGCCGTGGCGTCCGTCTTGGCGAGGAACGCCGACAGCTCCTCGCGGGCCTTCTCGCCGTCGCCGTCGAGCCCGGTCTTGTCGAACACCGCCCACTGCCGCAGCACCGGCATGAGGACGTCGTCGAGGTGGAGGCGCAGGTCGTAGATGCCCTCGTTGGCGATGATGAGCGACTTGCGGGCGAAGCCGTCCATGCCGGAGCCCGGCATCTGGAAGGTCGTGACCACGTCGGTGACCGCCCGCATGGTCTGGTTGGGGTCGAGCTCGAAGGCCGCCTTGAGCAGGTTGCGGTAGAAGAGCATGTGCAGGTTCTCGTCGGCGGCGATGCGGGCCAGCAGGCGCTCGCAGCCCTCGTCGCCCGATGCCTTGCCGGTGTTGCGGTGCGAGATGCGGGTGGCCAGCTCCTGGAACGAGACGTAGGCGAGCTGCTGCAGCATGGTGCCGTACTCCGACTGGAAGCCCTGCTCCATGTGCGCCATGCGGGCGCGCTCCAGCGCGACGGGGTCGACGGCGCGGGTGACCGTCAGGTAGTCGCGGATCGCCGTGCCGTGCCGGTCCTCCTCGGCCGTCCAGCGGTGCACCCACGTGCCCCAGGCGCCGTCGCGCCCGAACGTGCTGGCGATCTCATGGTGATAACTCGGCAGGTTGTCCTCGGTCAGGAGGTTGACGATGAGCGAGACGCGCGCCGCCTCGGGAATCTTCGAGTCGCTCTCCTGCCACGCCTCGCCCCCGTAGACGCCGTCGAAGTCACGGCCTTCGCTCCACGGGACGTACTCGTGGGGGAACCACTCCTTGGCCATCGCGTTGTGGCGGTCGAGCTCCACGGCGACCACGGGCTCCAGCTCGTGCAGCAGCTGCGTCTGAGTCATCGCCATAAAAGATCTTCTCCTTCAGGTTACGGTACCGTAGGTTAGGCTACCCGAAGGTCATACCCGTCAAATAGGCTAGTGGTATGCGACCGAGTGTCCGCGGTGTCCTTCTTGATCACAACCAGCGGCTCATCCTGTTCCGCCGTACCGTGCCGGGGCGCGAACTGTACTGGACGGTGCCCGGCGGGCACGTCGAACCGGGCGACGGCTCGCTGGAGGACACTCTCCACCGTGAGCTGCTGGAGGAACTCGGCGCCACCGTCCGCGCGGTGACCAGGCTCGCGACCGTGTCCTATCCGTACGAGGGCAAGGTGAAGACGCAGCACCTGTTCGGCTGCCGGCTGGTGTCGATGGACCCGGCGCTGCGCAGCGGGCCCGAGTTCAGCGACCCTTCGCGCGGGATCTACGAGGTCGAACGCGTACGGCTGGAGCGGGCCGAGATCACGTCCAGGAAAGTGATCCCGCCCGCGGTGGCGGGATACCTGTCGGGGCGCGTCGCGGCGCTGCCCCGGCTCATCGGGTGAGGCCCCGGCCGATCAGGGGTCGCGGCGCAGGCGCTTGACGTCGGAGCGGTGCTTCTTGGCGGTGATGCGGCGCTCGACCGCGCCCCGGCTGGGCTTGGTCGCGCGGCGCCGCTTGGGCGGTGGGGCGATCGCCTCGCGCAGCCGCTGCGCCAGGCGCTGCTCGGCGGCCTCCCGGTTGCGCAGCTGGGAGCGGAACTCCGAGGCGGCGATCGTGATCGTGCCGGAGCCGAGGCGGCCGAGTGCCCGTTCCTTGAGCGCCGGCGGCAGGGCCGTGCTCGCGGCCACGTCGAAGGTGAGCTCCACCCGGCTGTCGGTGGTGTTCACCCCCTGGCCTCCCGGCCCCGACGAACGGGAGAAGCGCCAGACGAGCTCGGCGTCAGGGATGACGACCGAGTCGTTGACGACCAGCGGGCCGGGCATGGCTGCACTTCCTTCTTGAACGCGCGTTCCTTATGACATGTCACCGTATCTGGGTGCGGTATGCCGTTCGCAACGGCATTTCCGGCACCTGACCTCGTCGCCGCCGCCGACGTATGCCACTATCGCGCGGAAGGGATCACGGGGTCGGGAGGCGCGGTGGCCGGTATCGTCGGCGTGCACGGGATCGGCAAGTACGACTACTTCCTGCGGGCCGGGCGCTCGGCGACGGGAGCGGCCGAGGCCATGCGCCGCAAGTGGGACCGCTACCTGCACGCCTGCCTCGGGGGCCAGGCGCGGCCGTACTTCACCGAGATCGCCTATTTCTCCCACCACCTGAACGACGGCGACGGCGGCGAGCCAGAGCCCGCGAAGGCCGTGGCCGGCCTGGGCGGCCAGGCCGAGCTGATGCTCGCCGGCTGGGCGCGCAACCTGGGCCTCGGCGAGCACGTCACGGGAGCGCTCAAGTCGTTCACCGGCTGGCTGCTCGACACGCTCGACGAGCGGTCGGCGGCGTTCGCCGCGCTGTTCGCGCCCGAGGTGGCGGCCTATCTCACCGACGAGGGACGGCGCGAGAAGTGCCGCAGGGCCGTGGCGGAGACCATCAGGCGCAGCGGTGCGAACGTCGTGATCGCCCACTCGCTCGGCAGCGTCGTCACGTACGAGGCCCTGTGGGCCGATCCCAGCCTGCGCGTCGACCTGCTGGTCACGCTCGGCAGCCCGCTCGGCATGCGCAACGTCGTCTTCGAGCGCCTGCTGCCCGCCCCGGTGGGCGGCCGCGGCGAACGGCCCCCGGGCGTCGGACGCTGGGTGAACATCGCCGACAAGGACGACATCGCGGCCATCCCGCCCGCCCTGGCCGGCTGCTTCACCGGCGTCGACGCCGAGAACCTCGTGAATCTCGACTGGATCGACTTCCACACCGCCGAGAAATACCTCGGATGCCCGGCGCTCGGCCCGCATCTGCGACCATTCCTCGCATGACGTGGATTGTCTTCGACTACGGCGGTGTCCTGTCCCTTCCTCAGCCCGAGGCCGACGCCGAGGCCATGGCGCGGGCCGTGGCGGCCGACCCGGAGGAGTTCTCCCGCCGCTACTGGGAGCACCGGCTGGAGTTCGACCGGGGCTCGCTGACCCCGCACGCCTACTGGGCGGAGGTGCTCGGCCGTCCCGTCACCGACTCCGAGGTGGCCCGCCTGGTCGCCATGGACGTCGCCAGCTGGGCCCACCCCGACGAGGGCACGGTCGCGCTGCTCGGCGAGCTGCTCGCGGCGGGGCGCGACGTGGCGCTGCTGTCGAACGCCTCCGCCGCCGTCGGTGAGGGCATCGATCAGCTGCCGTGGATCTCCGCGATCGGCCACCGCTTCTACAGCGGCCACCTGGGGCTGGTGAAGCCCGACAGGGAGATCTACGACGTGACGGCCAAGGCGCTCGGCGCCGACCCTGCCGAGATCGTCTTCATCGACGACCGCCCGGAGAACGTCGAGGGCGCCGAGCGCGCGGGAATGACCGGCGTGCACTTCTCCGGGGCGGCCGCGCTGCGGGCCGCGCTGCCGGCGGTCATCCGGTAGAAACCGCACGAAAAGGGAACAAACTAGGCTGCTCACCCGCGCTTGACTCCGATGTCACGGCGGGGTCGATCCGGCGGGTGATACCTGGGGTGTGGACCGTAGAACCTTCCTGGCAGCGGCGACGGCCGGCTCCCACTCCAACCACACCGGGACGGGTGCGACCGCGTTCGCCCGCCGCGAGGTCACTATCCCGGCGTCCCCCACGACCCTGGAGGCGTCACAGGTCGGCTGAACGCTTCCTGCTGACTACCTGAGAATGCGCTGAACGCCCGCACGCCGCCCGGCCCGGCCCACCCGCCACCGGACGCCCACGCGCCGAGCCCGGTGGCGGGTCCATGCGCGGGGCCAGGGCGCACGGCCTGGGTGCCCGGCTCATGCGCCGGGCCAGGTTCCGTCGGGGAACTCGCCCGAGGCGCCGCCGGGCATGACCACCCGGTCGCTCTCGGACAGGCCCGAGACGACCTCGACGTACTGGTCTCCGTGGACGCCGGTCTCGACCACCTTCGCCGTGTCCCGGCCGCCGGAGCGTACGGTGACGACCTGGGTGCCGTCCGGGCGGCGGCGTACGGCGGCGGCCGGGACGTAGACGGCGTCCATCGCCTCGTCGGTGGTGATCGTCACCGAGGCGGTCTGCCCGAGCATCAGCCCCTTCGGCGGATCGTCGAAGGCCAGGGTGACGGCGTAGCGCACGAGCCGGCCGTCCACGGTCGCGTTCGGCGCGATGGCCGTCACGGTGCCGGCGTGCTGCTCGTCGCCACGGGTGGCCAGGGTGATCTGCGCTTTCTGTCCGAGCTTGAGGCGGTTCACGTCGGACTCGGTGACCATGGCCTGGACCTGGAGCTCGTTCAGGTTGCCGAGGCCGATGAAGGCGCCGGTGCCGGCCGCGTCGCCGACCCCGCCCGCCACCGACAGCACCGTGCCCGCCGCCGGGGCCACGATGCGCGTTCCCCGTACGGCGTCGGCGGCCTCCTCGACGGCGGCCTCGGCGCGCTCCACGCTCGCCGCCGCCTGCTCGGCGCTGCCCACACCGGCACGCCCCGGCCCGGCCGTGTCCGTACGCGCGCCCGTCGCGCCTCCCGAGCCTCGGCCTGCTCCCGCGTACGAGTGCTGACCGCCTCCACCACCGCCGCCGCTCCCGGCGCACGCGCCGGACGCGCCCGGGGTGGGCCTGCCGGGGCGCGGCGACGCGGTCGCGCCGCCCGTGGCCCTGGGGCTCGGCGTCCCGCCGGCGTCGGGTCCACCGGACGGCGAGCCGCCCTCGTGCCCTCCGGAAGGCCCGGTGGCCGGGGGCGCGGGCGCCGTCACCGTTACGGTCGCGGTCGCCGTGACCGTAACCGTCACCGTGGGCTGCGGCTCCGGGTCGCCCGGCTCAGAGGTCGGCGTCGCCGTCGGGTGAGGGTGCGGGTGAGGGTGCGTGGTCGCGGTGGGCCGAGGCGAGCCCCCGTGGTCCCAGCCAGAGCCAGGACGCGGGGTGAACGAGCCCCCGGTGGGAGTGGGCATCGCGGTGGGCTCGTGGGACGTCCTGTGCCGAGCGGTGGCGGTGGGCGTGGGGGAGGCCGTGGGGGAGGCCACGGGGGAGGACGGTCCTGGAGGGCCGAACTCACCCCCGCCCGCACCGGCCTCGGCCGGGCGCACGCCGGCGCCGTGAGAGCGGGCATCCGAGTCGGCGCCCGCTTCGGACGGCCCGTCGGTCGCCGAGGGCGCGTTGCCCCTGGCAGGGACGCAGGTGGGCGGTACGCCGGCAGTCGATGACCGGGAAGACGCGGCGGCCGACGACGAGCGGTCCCCCTGCGCCTTGCCGGCGGTGGACAGGTCCCCTCTGGCCGGGTTCGGCCGGGAGTTCGTGGCGGTGGACAGGTCGGACCGGGCTTCCTCGGCGGCGGAGAGGTCGGCCTGGGCCGCCTCGTACGCCTCACGGGCCGCGCGGCTGTCGACGCGGGCCAGCACCTGGCCCTTCTTCACCTTGGAGCCGACCTTGACGTACACCTTCGTCACCGTCCCGGCGGAGCCGAAGGCGAGGTCGCGACGGGTGCCGTCCAGGGTGCTGCCCGCGGCGCTGACCTCGGCCGTCACCGCCCCGCGCTGCACGGCGGCCAGCCGCACCTGTACGGCGGGCGGGGCGTCGTCCCGAAGCGCCAGCGCCAGGCCGGTGCCGCCCACGAGCACGGCGACGGCGAGCCCACCCACCGCGATAGTCGGTCTCATGGGCGAACATCCTGGCGTGCCAGGTTCACACCAGCCTGCGAGGACCCTCAGAGTTACCTGTGTGCCTGACGCGACAACAGGGTTGTCAGCGAACGTTCAGCTCACTCCCGGCTTCGGCGCAGCAAACTGTGCAAGTGTCACCGCTCGTGAAGGTGTCGATCAGGCGCAGAGCGCTGATGACCAACGGGGCGCTCGTGGTGCTCCTGCTGGGCGGTGCCGGGCTCGTCTACGCCCAGCTCGGCACGGGACGTGCCGAGAGCGGCCCGGTCGTGCGCACCGTGACGGCCACGCGCGACTCGGTGACCGCCACGGTGACCGCGTCGGGGTCGGTCGAGAGCGCCCGGTCGAGGTCGCTGTCGTTCGCCGCCGACGGCACCGTGGAGAAGATCTACGTCAAGGCCGGTGACAAGGTCGCCAAGGGCGACATCCTCGCCGAACTGGACGACGACGCCGTCCAGGAGGCCCTGACGGCCGCGAAGGCCACGCTCGACAGCGCCGAGGCCGACGGAACGGGCACGGCCCAGCTGTACGCCGCGTACGTCAAGGCCCGCAACGCCTACCGGGAAGCGCAGCGCACGGTCCAGGGCACCGTGCTGAAGGCCCCGTTCGCCGGCACGGTCATCACCGTGAACGGCTCCGTCGGCGGCACCGGCCAGGCCGCGAAACAGGCGGCGAACCAGAACGCGAAGCAGGGCCAGGCGACTGGGCAGGCGAGCTCGGGGTCCGGCGGCTTCATCGAGCTCGCCGACACGTCCAGACTGCGGCTCGTGGGCAGCTTCACCGAGTCGGACGTCGCGAAGCTGGAGCAGGGGCAGCACGCCACGGTCACCTTCGACGCGCTGCCCGGCGTGACCGCCTCCGGCGAGGTCACCCAGATCGACCCGGTCGCCTCGACCAGCGACAACGTCGTCCAGTACCCCGTCACGGTCACCCTCTCGAAGGTGCCGCGCCAGGTGAGGCTGGGCCAGACCGCCACCGTCGAGGTCGTCGTCGGACAGGCCGACGACGTCGTCACCGTGCCGTCCACCGCGATCTCCACCAGTGGCGGCCGCACCACGGTCACCCTCCTCAAGGACGGCCGCCAGGTCCCGACCCCGGTCGAGGTCGGCGTGCGGGGTACAAGGCTCACCGAGATCACCTCGGGCGTGTCGGAGGGCGACCGGATCGTGCCGCCCGCGGCGACGTCCGGCGCGGACACCGGCGGCATCCTCGGCCGGATCGGCGGCGGCGGTGGCGGCGGTGGCGGCTTCCGCGGCGGCGGTGGTGGTGGCGGCGGGTTCCGCGGCGGCGGCGCGCAAGGGAGCCGTCCATGACCGTCCCGGTGCTGCGCGTACGCGACCTCGTCAAGGAGTACGGCGAGGGCGACGCGAAGGTCCGCGCCCTGCGCGGCGTCAGCCTCGACGTCCACAAGGGCGACTACGTCGCCATCATGGGCGCGTCCGGCTCCGGCAAGTCGACGCTCATGAACATCCTCGGCTGCCTCGACATCCCGACCTCGGGCTCGTACCAGATCGACGGCGCCGACGTGGGCCGGCTGAACGAGCACCAGCTCGCGCTCCTGCGCAACCGCCGGGTCGGGTTCGTCTTCCAGTCGTTCAACCTCATCCCGCGCATGAGCGCGCTGGCCAACGTCGAGCTGCCCCTCGTGTACGGCGGCGTCCGCCAGGCCGAGCGGCGCGCCCGCGCGCTGGCCGCGCTGGAGCAGGTCGGCCTCGCCGAGCGTGTCCACCACGAGCCCAACCAGCTCTCCGGCGGCCAGCAGCAACGCGTGGCCGTGGCCAGGGCGCTGGTCACCGCGCCGGCGCTGCTGCTGGCTGACGAGCCCACCGGCAACCTCGACACCGCCTCGACCGACGACGTCCTGCGGATCCTGGACGGGCTGAGCGCGGCCGGCCGCACGATCGTGCTCATCACCCACGAGGACGACGTGGCCGCGCACGCCAAGCGGGTGGTCAGGCTGGTGGACGGTCAGATCGTGGAGGACCGCCGCCAGGCCCCGCCGGACGGCCCGCCGCCCAGGCTGGCGGAGGCGGCCAGGTGAACCCGTTCGAGATCGTCCGGTTCGCGCTGCGCGGCCTGCTGGCCAACAAGATGCGCAGCGCGCTCACCATGCTGGGCATCCTCATCGGCGTGTCCGCGGTCATCATGCTGGTCGCCGTGGGCGAGGGGGCCTCGCGCAGCATCCAGCAGAACATCCAGCGCCTCGGCGCCAACACGCTGACGGTCTCGCCGTCCTTCGCGGGCGGCGGCGGTGGTGGTGCGAGGGGAGGCGGCGACGCCGGGCCCCGCACCCAGGCCCGCCGCCTCACGCTGGACGACGCGCGGGCGCTGACCGACCGGACGCTCGCGCCGTCCGTCAAGAGCGTCTCCCCGGTCGTGACCGCGCCCTCCGCCACGGCCGCGTACGGCGCCGCCTCCCACGCGATCGCGCAGTTCGTCGGCACCTACCCGAGCTACTTCGAGGCGGTCAACAAGCCGGTCGACCAGGGCACGTACTTCTTCAACGACGACGTCCAGGCCGCCAGGAAGGTCGTCGTGATCGGCCGGACGGTGGCGGAGGCGCTGTTCGGC
Organism: Nonomuraea maritima; assembly: GCF_900100395.1. Lineage (GTDB taxonomy): Bacteria > Actinomycetota > Actinomycetes > Streptosporangiales > Streptosporangiaceae > Nonomuraea > Nonomuraea maritima. The sequence goes on from NZ_FNFB01000003.1 coordinate 115,145, forward strand.
TCCGCCGACCCGGTCGGCGAGCGGATCAGCGTGTCGGGGGTGCCGTTCACGGTGGTCGGCGTGCTGAAGGAGACCGGTTCCACCGGCACGCAGGACGCCGACGACGTGGCGATCGCGCCGCTGCCGGCCGTCCAGCAGAGCCTGAGCGGGTTCGGCCCGCTCAACCAGATCGTCGTGCAGGCGACCGGGGCCGACACCACCACGGCGGCCCAGGCCGAGGTCACGGCCGTGCTCGACCAGCGGCACGGCGTCACGGGCGGCGCCGCCGACTACCGCATCCTCAACCAGGCCACGTTGCAGGAGACCGTCAGCCAGGCGACCGGCACGTTCACCGTGCTGCTGGCGGCAGTCGCCGCCATCTCGCTGCTCGTCGGCGGCATCGGCATCACGAACATCATGCTCGTGACGGTCACCGAGCGCACTCGCGAGATCGGCATCCGCAAGGCGATCGGCGCGTCGAGGGGCGCGATCCTCGGCCAGTTCCTGCTGGAGGCCACGCTGCTGAGCCTGGCCGGAGGGGTGGCCGGGGTGCTGCTGGCGTTCGCAGGGACGAGGTTCTCCGTCGCGGGCATCCAGCCCGTTCTCGTGCCGTCGTCGGTCGTGCTGGCGCTGGGCGTCTCGGTGGGGATCGGCCTGTTCTTCGGCAGCTATCCCGCCGACCGGGCGGCCAAGCTCAGGCCGATCCAGGCTCTGCGCCATGAGTAGAGAGAGGATCATGGAGAATCAGGACAAGCTGGACTCCTCGCCGTTCCCCGACGATCTGCGGGAGGAGCTCGCGGTCAAGCCCGCGCGCCGTACCTCGAAGCTGACGCTGACGCTGGCCGCCGCGGTCGTGCTGGTGGCGGGCATCCTCATCGGCGTCCAGGCCCACAAGCTCTTCGGCTCCCCGGGAGCCGCGGCGGTCGCGTCCAGGTTCGGGGACGGCGGGTTCCCGCGGCGAGGCGGGCAGCCGGGCGAAGATCGGCAACCCGGGGGTGGCAGGATGCGCGGTGGCGCCGGAGGTGCCGGAGGTGGGGGCACGCTCGGCACCGTCGAGAAGGTCGAGGACGGCAAGGTCTACGTGCGGACCATGACCGGCGAGACCGTCACCGTGACCACCAGTGGCGACACCGCCGTGCAGGTCACCCGGCAGGGCAAGGTCACCGACCTGGAGCCCGGCACCACGATCGTCGTCCGGGGCGAGCGCGGCGCCGATGGGACGGTCACGGCCCGGACGATCACCCAGGGCGGCGGTGGATTTCAGGGAGGAGGCCCGCGATGAACGAACCCGAGGCCAGGTTGCTGGTGGTCGACGACGAACCCAACATCAGGGAGTTGTTCTCGGCGAGCTTGCGCATGGCCGGGTTCGAGGTGTTCACCGCGGCCGACGGCATGGAGGCTCTTCGGGTGGCGGAGGCGTGCTCACCTGATCTGGTGATGCTCGACGTCATGCTGCCCGATCTGGACGGCCTGGCGGTCGCGGGAAAGCTGCGGTCCCGCGGCCGCCGGGTCCCCGTCCTGTTCGTCACCGCCAAGGGCGAGCCGGAGGACCGGATAGCCGGGCTGGGCCTGGGCGAGGACTACGTGACCAAGCCGTTCAGCCTGGAGGAGGTCATCGCCAGGATCCGGGCCGTGCTGCGCAGGACCCGGCGCGGCGTCCCGCCGCCGAACCGCCTGCGGGTGGCCGACCTGGAGCTGGACGAGGAGACCCACGAGGTCTGGCGCGACGGCGTGCCCGTACGGCTGTCGCCGACGGAGTTCCGGCTGCTGCGGCACTTCATGCTGAACGCCGGCCGGGTGCTGTCGAAGACCCAGATCCTCGACCAGGTCTGGAACGGCGACTGGCGCACCGACGTCGGCCTCGTGGAGTCGTACGTCTCCTATCTGCGCCGCAAGATCGACGACGGTGAGCGCAAATACCTGCACACCCTGCGCGGTGTCGGCTACATCCTGCGGCCGCCGAAGCTGTGAGCTCGTGAGCAGGCTCAGGAAGCAGTTGTCCAGGGCGCCGCTGTGGCTGCGCCTGGTCTCGGCGACCCTCCTGCTGGTCACCCTCGCCATCACGCTGACCGGGCTGTTCGCCGTCCGGCTGCTGCGCGGGTACCTGGTCGAACGGGTCGACCAGCAGTTGCGGGCCGCCACCGCCCCGATCCGCGAGTCGCCGCCGCCCGAGCCGCGGCCGGGCGTGCGCCCGCTGCGCTTCTTCGGCCTGTTCCACTCGGTGCTGCTCGACGCGAACGGCCTCGTCGTCAGGACGATCAGCGAGTCCACCGAGGAGCACGTCCCCGACCTGCCCCGGCTGACCGGCCCCGACGTGGCCGCGCGCAGCGGGCGGCCGTTCTCCGTGGAGTCGCGCGGCGAGGGCGGCCCTGAATGGCGGGTCGTCGCCGTGCCCAACCGCCTCGGCGAGAGCCGCGTGGTGGCGATCAGCCTGGGCGACGTGGACGCCACCGTCGGCAGGCTCGTCCTGATCGTCGTCTCCGGCGGCGGCGGCACGCTGGTGGTGCTGGGGTTCGCCTGCTACTGGCTGGTACGGCGCAGCCTGCGCCCGCTCGGCGAGATCGCCCGTACCGCCAACGACATCGCGGGCGGCGACCTGTCGCGGCGGGTACCTCTCTGGGCGGCCACCACGGAGGTCGGCAGGCTCGGCCGCTCGCTGAACGTCATGCTGGCCCGCATCGAGGAGGCCGTACGGGAGCGGGAGAAGGCGGCCGAGGCGGCCCGCGCGTCCGCGACGGACGCCCGCCGCTCGGAGGAGCTGATGCGCCGGTTCATGGCCGACGCCTCCCACGAGCTGCGCACGCCGCTGACCTCCATCCGCGGTTTCGCGGAGCTGTACCGCCTGGGGGAGGACAGGGACGCAGGCGAGGCCGTGCGGCTGCTCGGCCGGATCGAGGGGCAGGCCGCCCGCATGGGGCTGCTGGTGGAGGACATGCTCCTGCTGGCCCGGCTCGACCAGCGGCGCGAGCTCGCGTTGCGGCCCGTCGACCTGCTCAGCCTGGCCGCCACGGCGGTGATCGACGCCCAGACGCTCGCCCCCGACCGGCGCATCGAGCTGGTACGGCTCTTCGGCGGCGACGGCGACGTGACCGTGATCGGCGACGAGCCGCGCCTCGCGCAGGTGCTGAACAACCTCGTCGGCAACGCGCTCACCCACACGCCGCCGGGCACGCCGTTCGAGGTGCGCGTGGGCGCCGACGGCGACCGGGCGGTCCTGGAGGTGGCCGACGAAGGTCCCGGCTTCCCGGCGGACGTCGCCGAGCGGGTGTTCGAGCGCTTCTACCGGGCCGACCCGGCGCGCAGCACCGGCGGTTCCGGGCTCGGCCTGTCGATCGCCGCGACGCTGGTGGAGGCGCACGGCGGCGTCATCATCGCCGAGAGCGAACCCGGCGCTGGGACGCTGTTCCGCATCGTGCTGCCGCTGCGGCCCGAGGTCGGCTGAGGGCGTAGGTTCCCCTTCCGCGTCAGCCCTCCTGCCGGCACCTGGACGCTGTTCTCCCCGGGGACGCCGACGGCCGGCTCGTCGAAGCCGCGCACCGGCCTTCCTGGCGACGGGGACGTGCCAGGATAGTCGGGTGGACATCGACCTCGCTGATCTTGATTTCTGGCGTAAGCCGCTCAAAGAGCGGAACGAGGCGTTCGCCCGGCTGCGGCAGCTCGAGCACCCGGTGTTCTTCCCCGAGAAGAAGGTGCCGCTGCTGCGTTCCGGCAAGGGCTTCTACGCCCTCGTCCGCCATGCCGACGTCACCGAGGCCAGCCGCAACGCCAAGGTCTTCTCCAGCGAGCCGGCCGTCACCAACCCCGAGCCGCCGGGCTGGGTCAAGCAGGTGTTCGGAGAGTCGATGGTCAACATGGACGACCCGCGCCACGCCCGCCTGCGGCGCATCGTCACCCGCTCGTTCAGCCCCAAGATGCTGGCCGGCCTGCAGTCCGACATCGAGGCGGCCTGCGCCCGCATCGTCGACGACGTGATCGAGGAAGGGCCGCGCGACTTCGTCGGCCAGGTGGCGGCCCGGCTGCCCATCCACGTCATCTGCGACATGCTCGACATCCCTCAGGAGCTGCGCGAACAGGTCCACCGGCACGTCGACGTCTCCACCGCCTACACCGGCGTGCGGCCCAGCCTGGCCCGCAGCGTCCAGATGGCCGGCCAGAACATGCTGGCCCTGCTCGCCCTGCAGCGCATGGTCATCAAGCTCGGCCACGAACGCGCCGCCGACCCCAAGGGCGACCTCGTCTCGCTGCTGGTCACCGCCAACCCCGACGGCGAGAAGCTCACCGACAAGGAGCTCGGCTCGTTCTTCTCGCTGCTGCTCGTCGCGGGCAACGAGACCGCCCGCAACACGATGGCCCACGGCATCAAGCTGCTCACCGACAACCCGGCCCAGCGCGAGCTGCTGACGAGCGACTTCGACGCCCACATCAACAGCGCCATCGAGGAGATGGTCCGCTACGTCTCGCCCATCATGCAGTTCCGGCGCACCGTCACGCAGGACTACTCGCTGCGCGGCCTGGAGCTGAAGAAGGGCGACAAGGTCGTGCTCTTCTACGGCTCGGCCAACCGCGACGAGTCGGTCTTCCCCGACGCCGACACGTTCGACATCACCCGCGACACCAAGCCGCACGTCGGCTTCGGCGGGCCCGGCCCGCACTTCTGCCTCGGCGCCAACCTGGCCCGTCAGGAGATGCGCACGATGTTCCGCGAGCTGCTCACCCGGCTGCCCGACATCCGCTCGGTCGGCGAGCCCGAACTCCTGCTGTCCAACTTCGACAACAGCGTCCGCAGCCAGCCCTTCACGTTCTAGCGCGAAAATCGGGTGCGGGCGTCGTTCGTCCGCGGCCATGATGAAGATCATGCTCGTGGACGACCCCGCCCGGCTCGGCGAGAGCCGGTTCCCCGACGGACGGCTGCTCGGCTGGGCCGAACGGGGGCCGCCTGATGGCGTTCCTGCGGTGCTGTGCCCGGGGGCGGCCACGAGCCGCGCGGTGCTGGGGACCCACGCCGAGCCGATCCTCCGCCGCCTGGTCTGACGCCCCACTCAGTCGCCGGTGGCCAGCACGTTCGTTCTGATCGTGGTGAGCGTGATGAGTGCCGCGAGCACCATCATCCCGGCGCTGATCAGCATCGCCGTCCTGAACCCCGCGTCGAACGCGGCCGGGTCCTGGAAGGCGTCGCCGACCAGGCCGACCAGCGGCGGCACGGCGGCCACGGCCAGGAGGCTGCCGGTGCGGGCCACCGCGTTGTTGACGCCGCTCGCCGTGCCCGCGAGCCGCTCGTCGGCCGTGGCCAGCACGGTCGCGGTGAGGGGCGCGACCGCCGCCGACAGGCCCAGCCCGAAGACGAACACCGAGGGAAGCACGTGCCACGCGTACGACGAGCCGGCGCCGATCGTGCTCATCGCGAGGAATCCGGCCCCGGCCACGAGGATGCCGATCGTCATGGGCCAGCGCGGACCGAACCGCCGGGCCACCTCGCCCGCCCTGGCCGACAGCAGCAGCATGAGCACCGTCGTCGGCAGCATCGACAGCCCGGCCGCGATGGGGGAGAAGCCGGACACCACCTGAAGCTGCACGACCAGCAGGAAGAACACCACGCCCATGGCCGCGTACATGATCAAGGTCACCACGTTGACCGCGGTGAACACCCGGTCGCGGAAGATCTCCACCGGCACCAGCGCGTTCGGTGACCTGCGGATCTGTGTCACGACGAACGCCGCCGCGAGCGCGAGCCCCGCGATCAGCGGCACCGCCGCGCCCTTCTGGATCAGCCCGTACGTGATCCCCGCCAGCGCCAGCGCCGCGAGCGCCGAGCCGAGGACGTCGAAGCGTCCGGCCGCCTGCTCGTTCCTGCTCTCCGGCACGTGCCGGAGCGTGACGACCACGATGGCCGCCGCGACCGGCACGTTGATGAGGAACGCCCACCGCCATCCGGCCGTCTGCACCAGCCAGCCGCCGAGCAGCGGCCCGACCGCGCTGGCCACGCCGCCGAGCCCCGACCACACCCCCACCGCCTTCGGCCGGTCCTGCCGGACGAACGCCGCCTGGATGAGCGCCAGCGACCCCGGCGTGAGCAGCGCCCCGCCGACGCCCTGCAGCGCGCGGGCCCCGACGAGGAACTCGATGGACGGCGACAGCCCGCACAGCGCCGAGGCGACCGCGAACCAGACCACCCCGACGACGAACACGTTGCGCCGGCCGTAGCGGTCGCCGAGGGAGCCGCCCAGCAGGATCAGCCCGGCGAGGGTCAGCGTGTAGGCGTTGATCGTCCACTGCAGGCCGGCCATGTCCGTGTCGAGATCCCGGCCGAGGAACGGCAGGGCCACGTTCACCACGGTGCTGTCGAGGAGCGCCATCCCCGAGCCGAGCACGGTCGCCGTGAGGATCCACCGGCCGCGCGCCGACTTCAGCGCGACGTGCCCGTCGGCGGGGGCCTGTTGGAGGGGGTCTGTCATGCAGGCCATCCTGTCACCGCCCCACCGCCCCTCCGCGGCGGGGCACCCCCTCTGACGAGGGGATACAGGACGGACGGGGAGTCAGCCTCCGAGCTCTGCCAGGTCCTCGTCGGTGAGACGGAGCCCGGCCGCCGCCATGTTCTCCTCCAGGTGCGCGACCGATCCGGTGCCGGGGATCGCCAGGATCGCCGGGGAGGCGGCGAGCAGCCAGGCGAGCGCCACCTGCGCCGTCGTCGCCCGCCGCCGCGCCGCGACCCCGGCCAGCCTGGCCTGGTCGATCGGCGCATGGCCGCCGCCCAGCGGGAAGAACGGCACGAACGCGATCCCCGCGGCGGCGCACTCCTCCAGCAGCGCGGCCGACCCGCGATCCTGCACGTGGAAGGCGTTCTGCACGGCCGCCACCGGTGCGATGGCCCGGGCCTCGGCGAGCTGGGCCGCGTCCACGTTGCTCACGCCCAGATGGCGGATCAGCCCTTCGTCCCGGAGCTCGGCGAGGACGGAGAAGCGGTCGGCGATCGACTCGCCGCCCGGCCCGGCCATCGCCCCGACCCGCAGGTAGACCAGGTCAAGACGGTCCAGCCCGAGGCCGGTCAGGTTCTCCTCGACGAGGGCGCGCAGCTGGTCCGGCCGCGCCTGCCGGCTCAGGAGGCCGCGCTCGTCCTGCAGCGGCCCCACCTTCGTGGCGATCACCAGGCCGTCCGGATACGGGTGCAGCGCCTTGCGGATCAGGTCGTTGGCCGCCACGCCCTCGTGCCGGTAGAAGGCGGCGGTGTCGATGTGGTCGGCGCCGAGCTCGACGGCCCTGCGCAGTACGGCGAGCCCCATCTCGGGGTCGCGGACGGGCCCGGTGAACGTGCCGCGGGCCAGGCGCATGGCGCCGAAGCCGAGCCGGTGGACGGGAAGGTCTCCGCCGATCGGGAACATGGTCTCTGTCATGGTCACAGCCTTGCCGGTCGGACCGGCTCGGCCCAAGACCATGGCAGGTTCCTGCCATATACTCCGGCAATGCTCATCACCGTACGCGGAGACGTCGAGCTCGTCGCCCGGGCGGGTCACCTGTTCGACGGAGTCACGCGCGAGTTCGTGTGCGCCGCGCGCGACCTCGCCACGTGGGCGCAGCCGCGGGCCCGTGAGGCGGTCGCACGGCGGGTCGCCGCCGTCCCGGGCCGCGTCGAGGTGCGCAAGCTGCTCAGCCCCGCCGCGCTCGCCGGCGAGGAGGCGCGCAGCCACCTGCGGCGGCTCGCGGCGGCCGGAACTCAGGTGCGGATAAGCTCGCGGCCCTTCCCGTACGAGACGATCGTCATCGACCGGACGTACGCCATCACGGCGGGCGAGGCCGCGGCGGGGGCCAGGGAGTACACCGTAACCGACGAGCCGTCGCTGGTCGGCGGCGTCTGCTCGCTCCTCGACGGGGTGTGGGAGGCGGCGACGGAGCTGGGGGCGTACCTCGGCACGGACCGGCCGCACCTCGACGACGCCGAACGCGCCGTGCTGCGCACGCTGAGCCTCGGCCACACCGACGAGGCGGCGGCCCGCCAGCTCGGTCTGTCCGTACGCACCTACCGGCGGCGCGTGGCCGCCCTGCTCGCGACACTCGACGCCGAGACCCGCTTCCAGGCAGGCAGACGCGCCGGCGAACTCGGCCTCACCACCTGACCGGCCACAACCGCGCGACCCTCCTACGAGGCGAGGGCGCGCAGGACGAAGTCGGACACCAGGTCGCAAGCCCGCTCCACGGTCACCTCGCCGCTGATCAGCGGGACCCGTTCGGCGCCGATCACCGCGAGGATCATGCGCGCGGTGGCCGGTACGTCGAGCACCCGGAAGTCACCCGTGGCGACGCCGCTCTCGAGGATGTCGGCGAGGATGCGCTGCATCGGCGCGACGTGCTCGGCGAGACGCTGGTAGGCGTCGGGGCCGAGCGCCGCGCTCAGGTCGGCGGCACCGGGATGGGGGTGGGCGACCAGCCCGGCGAGCTGGAGCCGGACGAACGCCCGCAGCCGGTCGGCGGGCGAGGCGCCGTCCGGCAGTTCCCGCTGGTAGCCGTCGATGAAGTACTGCGTCACCCGCTCGGTGAACGCCAGCAGCAGCGCCGCCTTGTCGGGGAAGTAGTTGTAGAGGACCGTCCGGGTGATGCCGGCCTCGCCGGCCACGTCGGTCATCGAGATCGCGTCGATGCCCTGCACCCGCGACAACCGCGAGACCGCCTGCAGGATGCGGTCACGCGTCTGGGCGCGGTGCTCGCCGATGGTGGCGGCGGAGATGCGGGGCATAAACCCATCGTAGGCCGGTCGTCACCCACGCGACGCCCCTTCGTCAGGGGAGCCCGAGCGATGCGGTCGGGCGGCGGTCGAGGCGTCAGCCCGGCGGGCCCGAGCCGTCCGGTCAGGCGGCGGTGGTGAGGGTGTGGGTCAGTTCGGTCAGTACCTCGGTGTTGAGCTGGTAGGCGAGTTTCACCTCGCGGATCAGCCGGCGGCGTTCGCGTTCGTCGAGCTGCAGCTCCAGCGCGTCGAGCCGGGAGCGGTACTCGGTCTTGAACCGGGGCAGGCTGCCCAGCTCGTCGAAGATGTAGAAGTCGACGCCGCCGCCCTTGGCGTACCCGTAGATCTTCTGCAGTTCCATCCGGACGAACTGGCCGCCCGACAGGTCGCCGAGGTAGCGGGTGTAGTGGTGGGCGATGTAGCCGCCCGGCCAGTCGGCGGCCTGGTGGATGCGGGCCACGAGGGTACGGGTCGCCTTCGACGGCGTGATCACGTCGCGCCACCCCGAGCCGTACACCGTCGCGAGGTCACGCTCCAGGGCCCGCTCGCGGAACAGCTCGGGGAACACGAAGCGGCCCGCCACCGGGTGGTCTGCCAGCCGGCGTGAGACGCCGTCGAGCGCCACGTACGCGAAGTAGTGCTGGGCGACCATCTGGCCGTACTGGTGCTCGCTGAGGCGTCCACCCATCAGCTCCGAGAGGTAGCTCTCGGACTCGGCCGACTCGTGGTCGGCCCAGGTGGCCTCCCGCAAGGTCTCGGAGAACGGCTTGGTCACGGTCCACCTCAGGTCGAGCCGACGTTTATGACGCAGTGTCACAAACGCTGGCGGCCGACGTCAAGAGGATGACGACACCATGTCAGCAAAGTGTGGCCGTTCCTCATGCGTACCCGGAAAAGCGCACGTCAAGACGGCCGCGCCCGCTCCGGGAGGGAGCGGGCACGGGTACTCAGGCGAAGTACCGCAGCCAGACGTAGATCCAGGCCATCAGCGAGCTGAGGACGGTGACGACGATGCCGTACCGGGTGAACTGCCAGAAGGTGATCTTGTGGCCGTTGCGCGCGGCGATGCCGAGCGCCACCACGTTGGCGCTGGCCGCGACCGCGGTGCCGTTCCCGCCGAAGTCAGCGCCCAGGGCGAAGGCCCACCACAGCGCCTGACCGGTCTGCGGGTCGGCGGCCGCCGCGACCACGCCCTCGACGATGGGCGCGGTGGTGGCGACGTACGGGATGTTGTCGAAGAAGGCGCCCAGCACGCTGGAGCCGAACACCAGCGCGGTCGCCGCGAGGAAGTAGTCGTCGCCCAGCACGTCCACGGCCCAGGTGCCGATCGAGGCGATCACCCCGGTGTGCACCAGGCCCGCGACCATGACGAACAGTCCCATGAAGAAGACCAGCGTCGGCCATTCGACCTCGTTCATCACCTCGGAGACGTCCGCGCGGGCGACGAGCATCATCACGCCCGCGCCCACCAGCGCCACGATGGACGGGTCGATGTGCACGATCGCGTGCAGCCCGAAGCCCACGATGACCAGGCCCAGCACGACGAGACAGCGCACGAGCAGGCGCGGATCGGTGATCGCCCGGCGCTCCTCCAGCGCCATCACCTCGGCCACGTGCTCGGGGTGGTACTGGAACGTGCGTCCGAACAGCACCCGCGTGAACAGCACGAACACGGCGAAGACGATCAGCACGATCGGCGCCATGTGGACCAGGAAGTCGTTGAAGGTCAGCCCGGCGCGGCTGCCGATGATGATGTTGGGCGGGTCGCCGATGAGCGTCGCGGCGCCGCCGATGTTGGAGGCGAGCACCTCCGCGATCAGGTACGGCTGCGCCGGGATCCGCAGCCTGTTGCACACCACGATCGTGACCGGTGCGACCAGCATGATCGTGGTGACGTTGTCGAGGACGGGCGAGGCGACCGCGGTGATCGCCATCAGCATGACCATCAACCGGTAGGGGCGCCCGCGCGACTTCTTGGCCGCCCAGATGGCGAGGTAGTCGAAGACGCCGGTCCGCTTGATGATGCCGACGATGACCATCATGCCGAACAGCAGGAAAATGACGTTCCAGTCGATGCCCTCGTGCTCGGAGTAGAACACGTGAGCGCCAGGGATGAGGCCCAGTACGGCCATCAGCCCCGCGGCGATGAGCACGACCTTGACCTTGTCGGCCTTCTCCGTGGCGATGAAGAAGAACGCCACCAGGAAGATCGCCAGTGCGGCGAAGGCGCTCATCCGGTCTGCCCCGGCGGTCCGGCCGTGTGGCCGTGGTGGGCACATGGCAGTAGGTCAGGACATGACAACAGGGCGACTCGATGGGACAACACGGTGACCTCCAGAACGGTGGGCATGCTGAGGCCAGGGCGAGGCGAAGCCCATGCCCTGGCGTGTCTGGTTTCTTCAGTCGTCCGGGCCGGACGGGTCGGGCCGGTGTGTCAGCAGGCCCGCGTGGACGTCACCGGCCGGCTCGACATCCCCCCGGAGGAGGATGGGGGCGGGGTGGCCACCGCCGTGGAGCCGTGGGGGAGACGCCACCGCCCGCCGTCGCCGACGAGGTTGCCGGAGGTCCGGCCCCTCCGGGCGACGAGATGATGCACGCTGCCGTTGTTCGGCATGTTCGTGCGGGTGACGTCCATTTCGTTAACTCCTGTCCGACTCCTTTACAGTCTCTTGGCGCACCCGCCCGCCGGCCATCGGGTCCGGCACCCATATGCGCCGGGGGAGAACATGTAGCGCAAGCTCCGGAAATGAGGGTCAGCCCGCATGGACGGGCTCCTCGTCGGCGTGGAGGCTGAGGAGATGGCCGGGCGGGTGGCTCTTTGACCGGATCCGCCTGCCTGGAGGCGATGCTTACACGATTACGATCGCCATGAGCGAACATCGGCAGGGTTGGGAACAGCTCTCGGCTCTGATGAGTTGAGTCGGTATAACTCAACCCTTTGGAGTTCGCATGAGTGAGAGCTTGACCCTCCCGGTCCTGCCGCTGGACGACGCCGTCGTTCTGCCGGGCATGGTGGTTCCGCTGGACCTGTCCGACTCCGAGGTGCGTGCTGCCATCGACGCGGCCCGTGCATCCGGTGGCAACAAGCCGCGGGTCCTCCTCGTTCCCCGCATCGACGGCCGCTACGGCGCGGTCGGCGTGCGGGCGGTGGTCGACCAGATCGGGAGGCTCCCCGGCGGCGAGCCCGCCGCCGTCGTGCGCGGTGTCGACCGCGTCCGCGTGGGCACCGGCACGACCGGCCCGGGCGCCGCGCTCTGGGTCGAGGCCGAGACCATCGACGTCGTCCCGGTGGGCGAGCGCGCCCAGGAGCTGGCCAAGGAGTACAAGGCCCTCGCCACCACCATCCTGCAGAAGCGCGGCGCCTGGCAGGTGGTCGACCAGGTCAACCAGATCGACGACCCCTCCGTGCTCGCCGACAGCTCCGGCTACACCCCCTGGCTCACGACGGCCCAGAAGGTCGAGCTGCTCGAGGCCGCCGACCCCGCCGACCGGCTGGCCAGGCTGGTCGAGTGGTCCCGCGAGCACCTCGCCGAGCTCGACGTCGCCGAGACGATCCGCAAGGACGTCCAGGAGGGCATGGACAAGCAGCAGCGCGAGTTCCTCCTGCGCCAGCAGCTGGCCGCCGTCCGCAAGGAGCTCAAGGAGCTGAACGGCGACTCCGAGACCGAGGAGGAGGACTACCGCGCCCGCGTGGAGGCCGCCGACCTGCCCGAGAAGGTGCGCGAGGCCGCACTCAAGGAGGTCGACAAGCTGGAGCGCACGTCCGACCAGTCCCCCGAGACCGGCTGGATCCGCACGTGGCTCGACACCGTGCTCGACATCCCGTGGAACGTCCGTACCGAGGACAACTACGACATCGCGGGGGCCAGAGGCGTGCTCGACGCCGACCACACGGGCCTCGACGACGTGAAGGACCGCATCATCGAGCACCTGGCCGTGCGCAAGCGCCGCCAGGACAAGGGCCTCGGCGTGGTGGGCGGCCGCCGCAGCGGCGCCGTCCTCGCCCTGGCCGGCCCTCCCGGCGTCGGCAAGACGTCACTCGGCGAGTCCGTGGCCCGCGCGATGGGCCGCACGTTCGTCCGGGTGGCGCTCGGCGGCGTCCGCGACGAGGCCGAGATCCGCGGCCACCGGCGCACCTACGTCGGCGCGCTGCCCGGCCGCATCGTCCGCGCCATCCGCGAGGCCGGTTCGATGAACCCGGTCGTCCTGCTCGACGAGGTCGACAAGGTCGGCTCCGACTACCGCGGCGACCCGACGGCCGCCCTGCTCGAGGTGCTCGACCCGGCCCAGAACCACACGTTCCGCGACCACTACCTCGAGGTCGAGCTCGACCTGTCCGACGTGCTGTTCCTGGCCACCGCCAACGTCCTCGAGGCGATCCCCGGGCCGCTGCTCGACCGCATGGAGGTCGTCACCCTCGACGGCTACACCGAGGACGAGAAGGTCGCCATCGCCCGCGACCACCTGCTGCCCCGCCAGCTGGAGCTCGCCGGCCTGACCGCCGAGGAGGTCGCGGTCGACGACACCGCGCTGCGCCGGCTCGCCGCCGAGTACACCCGCGAGGCGGGCGTGCGCTCGCTCGAGCGCTCGGTCGCCCGCGTCCTGCGCAAGGTGGCGGCCCGCGCCGACGACGACAACGCGCTGCCCGTCACCGTCGGCGCCGACGACCTGGTCGGCTACCTCGGCCGGCCGAGGTTCGTGCCCGAGTCGTCGCTGCCCGAGAACGTCCAGCGCACCTCGGTGCCGGGCGTGGCCACGGGGCTCGCGGTCACCGGCGCCGGCGGCGACGTGCTCTACGTGGAGGCGTCGCTGGCCGACCCGGAGACCGGCGAGACCGGTCTCACGCTGACCGGCCAGCTCGGCGACGTGATGAAGGAGTCAGCTCGGATCGCGCTGTCGTACCTGCGCTCGCACGGCGCCGAGCTGGAGCTTCCGGTGACCGCGCTGAAGGACCGCTCGGTGCACGTCCACTTCCCGGCGGGCGCCGTCCCGAAGGACGGCCCATCGGCGGGCGTCACGCTGACCACGGCGCTGGCCTCGCTGCTGTCCGGGCGGCTGGTCCGCAGCGACGTGGCCATGACCGGCGAGATCTCGCTGACCGGGCGGGTGCTGCCGATCGGCGGCGTCAAGCAGAAGCTGCTGGCGGCCCACCGGGCGGGCATCACGACCGTCCTCATCCCGGCGCGCAACGAGCCCGACCTCGACGACGTGCCCGCCGAGGTCCGTGACGAGCTGACCATCCACGCGGTCAGCGACGTGCGCGAGGTGCTCGACATCGCGCTGGCCCCGGCCCAGGTCGCCGCGCCCGCGGCGGCCTGACCCCGAGACGACCGCCCCGTCGCGCTCTCCTCCTGAGGCGCGGCGGGGCGGTCCCGTTTCCTGGGAGTGACGTGGATCACGACGACGCCGTGGAATACGGCGTCGTTCACCTTCGGTTGAGCAAAGCGTGAACGAGGCGTACGCGACCGACCACCGCGCCCGAGGGGGCGCGTGTCGTCGCATGCGCACGCGACGAATGCCGGCCCGCTGAGACCCCTTCCGTCCGCCCGTTCCGCTGAAGGTTTCCCGATGATCGCACCTTGCTTCGTGCTGCGCAGGCTCAGTCACCTGCCCTTCCCCCCAGGCACCCGCTGAGGCGGCTCCGCCTCCAGACCTGTACTGAGGCGGTTCCGCCTCCAGACCTGTACTGAGGCGGTTCCGCCTCCAGACCTGTACGTTCGCGCGGCCGCGCCCGTGGCCGCCCTCAGACGTGGGGAAGACCCGTGATCCAGGCTTGCGGCCTGCGCAAGAACTACGGCACGACCGTCGCCCTCGACGGCGTGGACCTGCACGTGCGCGAAGGCGAGATCTACGGCGTGCTCGGCCGCAGCGGCGCCGGCAAGAGCACGCTGCTGCGCTGTGTCAACCTGCTCGAACGCCCGACGGCGGGCACCGTGCGGGTCGCCGGCCAGGACCTGACCGCGCTCGGCGACGCCGAGCTCAACCGGGCCAGGCAGCGCATCGGCATGATCCACCAGCACTTCGCGCTGCTGTCGTCCCGCACGGTCGCGGGCAACGTGTCGTTCCCGCTGGAGGCCATGGGCGTGCCCAGGGCCGAGCGCGAGCGCCGCGTCGGCGAGCTGCTGGAGCTCGTCGGTCTCGGCGGACGCGGCAAGGACCGCCCCCACCAGCTGTCCGGCGGCCAGAAGCAGCGGGTCGGCATCGCGCGGGCGCTCGCCGGCAACCCGTCGGTGCTGCTGTCCGACGAGGCCACCTCCGCGCTCGACCCGGCCACCACGGAGTCCGTCCTCGGGCTGCTCAAGCGGCTGAACGCCGAGCTGGGCCTGACGATCCTGCTCATCACGCACGAGATGAACGTCGTCAAGAGCGTCTGCGACTCGGTCGCCATCATGTCCGGGGGCCGCATCGAGGAGTCCGGCACCATCGCCGACCTCGTCCGGACGCCTGACTCGCGGCTGACCAGGGAGATCTTCCCGCTGCCCGAGCCCGCGCCGGCCGGCTCGGTGACGCTGACGTTCACCGGCGACCCCGGCCGTCCAGGGGCGTCGCAGCCCGTGGTCTCGGACGTGGTGCGCAAGTTCGACGTCGACCTCAGCATCCTCGGCGGCTCCATCGAGGAGCTGAGCGCCGGGGCCGTGGGCCGGCTGCGGGTCGCGCTCGACGGCCAGGAGAGGTCCGCCGCGCTGGCGTACCTGAGGGATTCCGGGCTGATCGTCGAAGTGGCGGGGGAGGCGGCGTGACCTGGGAGGAGATCGTGCCGCTGCTCGGCCCGGCGACGCTGGAGACGGCGCAGATGGTCGGCTGGTCGGCGGTGTTCACCCTGCTGTTCGGGCTGCCGCTCGGGGTGGCGCTGGTGGCGTTCGACCGTGACGGGCTGCGGCCGCTGCTGGCGCTGCGGTCGGGGCTGGGGTTCGTGGTCAACGTCGGACGGTCGCTGCCGTTCATCGTGCTGATGATCGCGATCATCCCGTTCACCCGGCTCGTCGTCGGTACGACCATCGGCACCGCCGCTTTCGTGGTGCCGCTGACCGTCGGGGCGGTGCCGTTCTACGCCAGGCTGGTGGAGACGGCGCTGCGCGAGGTCGGCGCCGACGTGGTGCAGGCCGCCCAGGCGATGGGCGCGAGCCGGACCACGATCGTGCGCAAGGTGCTGTTGCCGGAGGCGCTGCCCGGCCTGGTCGCGGGCCTGACCGTGACGGTCGTCGCGCTCATCGGCTACTCCGCCATGGCGGGCACGCTCGGCGGGGGAGGGCTGGGCGACCTGGCCGTCCGGTACGGCTACCAGCGGTTCGAGACGTCACTCATGATCGTGACCGTGGTCCTGCTGCTCATCATCGTGCAACTGCTGCAGAGCCTGGGCGACGCGGTCGCTCGGCGCCTATCGCACAAATAAGGAAAATCATGAAAATTCATCGCATTGTAGGTGCCGTCGCGCTGGCTCTGTCGCTCGCCGCATGCGGTACGTCGCAGTCCGCCACCACCACGGCGGCCGGGGGCGCGTCCGAGGGGGCCGACAGCGTGCTGCGCGTCGGCGCGTCGCCCGTGCCGCACGCCGAGATCCTGCAGTTCGTCAAGGACAACCTGGCGCCCGCCGCCGGGCTGAAGCTCGAGATCGTGGAGTTCACCGACTACGTGCAGCCCAACGTCCAGCTGGACGAGGGGCAGCTCGACGCCAACTTCTTCCAGCACAAGCCGTACCTCGACGACTTCAACGCCACCAAGGGCACCAAGCTGAGCTTCGTCGCGCCGGTGCACCTGGAGCCGCTCGGCCTGTACTCCAGGAAGATCACCGACGTCGCCGCGCTGCCCGACGGCGCGACCGTGGCGCTGCCGAACGACGCCACCAACCTGGGCCGTGCCCTGAAGCTGCTGGCCGACCACGGCATCGTCACCCTCAAGAGCGGCGCGGGCACCGCGGCCACCGAGCGCGACGTCACGGCGAACCCGAAGCACCTGCAGTTCAAGCCGCTGGAGGCGGCCCAGCTGCCGCGCTCGCTGGAGGACGTCGACGCCGCGGTGATCAACGGCAACTACGCCCTCGAGGCCGGGCTGAAGCCCGCCTCGCAGGCCCTGCTGCTGGAGAAGACCGAGGGCAACCCGTACGTCAACGGCCTGGTCGTCAAGGCCGGCCACGAGCACGACCCCAACATCGTGACCCTCGGCAAGCTGCTGCAGGACCCGAAGGTCAAGGACTTCATCAAGCAGAAGTACGAGGGCTCCGTGATCCCCGCGGAATGACCAGGGGAAACGACTGGATGGATCTTCCGGAATGATCACAATAAAAGGCGATCATTCCGGAATATCATCTTATCCGGGCTTTTATGGCGTTAAGTGAGTTGTAAGTCGTAAGCAATCCCGTGGGCGTACGAATGCACTGTCAGAAAACCTCTCCCGAGGAGGGCCCACATGCGATTCACCTCTCGCATCGCGCTCGGCTTCACCGCGGCCGCCCTGGCCGCGACCATCGCTCCGGCAGCGGCCGGAGCGACCACCACCTCCACGACGACGTCCGCCTCGGCCGCCTCCCAGGCCGGCTGGGGGCCCTACTTCTCCGCCGACCACCAGTCGCGGGCACAGGGTCGCGTGTCGGTCGACACCCAGCGCTACCGGCACTGGTACTGGAAGACCGACTTCGTCAGGGACCGGGTCTGCTTCAAGGACCACAAGGGCGACCGGCACTGCAAGTGGGTCGTGAAGAAGGTCAAGAAGAAGGTCTGGGAGTGGCGGACCCGTGAATTCTTCACCGTGCACAGCGTGCTCGTGAACCACAAGCCGTGGGGCAGGAGCAAGTGCGCGTGGGAGACGTTCAGGATCGTCGACAAGAACGGCTCGGCGTCCTTCAAGACGTTCTCGAACTGCGGCAGGAGCCCTCGCCAGTTCTCCTTCTCCGGCAAGGACGCCGCCCACATCTTCGTGAACGTGAGCAGAGGCGACCGCTTCCACTCGACCGGTCAGAACTCCGGCTGGAAGCCCGTCCACCACGCGGGTGTCTGACCCGTACGCGAAGCCGCGGTCTCCAGGTGAGGCCGCGGCTTTCCGCTTGCCGCGCGTTCTGGCGTCCGGCCTGACGAACCGAATACTGTTCTATTCATGTATCCGGGAGCCATCGCAGCAGTCACCCCAGACAAGCCCGCTGTGATCATGGCGGGCTCCGGACGGATCATCACCTACCGCGAGCTGGACGAGGAGTCGAACAGGCTGGCGCACCTGTTCCGCGCGTCCGGCCTGCGACCCGGCGACCACATCGCCTTCATGCTCGCCAACCACCCGCTCTTCCTGGTCATCACCTGGGCCGCCCACCGCTCGGGTCTCTACTACACCGCCGTCAGCTCGCGGCTGCAGACCGACGAGGTGGCCTACATCGTCGACAACTGCGGCGCCCGCGTCTTCATCTCCAGCGCCGACCTGGCCGGCGTCGCCACCTCGATCACCGAGGCCACGCCCGGCGTCGAACTGCGGCTCATGCTCGACGGCACGGCCGACGGCTTCCAGTCGTACGAGGAGGCCGTGGCCGGGCAGCCGGTCACCGCGATCGAGGACGAGTGCATGGGCATGGACATGCTCTACTCCTCGGGCACCACCGGCCGGCCCAAGGGTGTCAAGCTGCCCTCGGCGTTCGGGCCGCTCACCGAGCCCGGAGGGCTCCTCCAGCTCATCCAGTTCCTCTTCGCACCCGCTGCCGACGACGTCTACCTGTCGCCCGCGCCGCTCTACCACGCCGCGCCGCTGCGCTACAGCCTGTCGTTCCAGCGGCTCGGAGCCACGGTGGTGGTGATGGAGGGGTTCGACCCGGAGCGGTACCTCGCGCTGGTCGAGCGGTACCGGGCGACCCACACGCAGCTCGTGCCGACGATGTTCATCAAGATGCTCAAGCTGCCCGAGCAGACCAGGAACCGCTACGACCTCTCCTCGTTGCGCTACGCGATCCACGCCGCCGCGCCCTGCCCGATCCCGGTCAAGGAGCAGATGATCTCCTGGTGGGGGCCGATCATCCACGAGTACTACGCCGGCACCGAGGGCAACGGCTTCCTCTACGTCGGTCCCGACGACTGGCTCAAGCACAAGGGCACCGTCGGCCGCTCGCTGCTCGGCGTCGTGCACATCTGCGACGAGGACGGCAACGAGCTGCCGCCCGGTGTCGACGGCACCATCTACTTCGAGAACGGCGGCCGCTTCGAGTACCACGGCGATCCCGGCAAGACCCGCTCGGTCCAGGACCCCCAGGGGCGCGGCTGGACCACGCTGGGCGACATCGGCCACGTGGACGCCGACGGCTTCCTGTACCTCACCGACCGCCGCTCGTACATGATCATCTCGGGTGGGGTGAACATCTACCCGCAGGAGGCCGAGAACGTGCTGTCGGTGCACCCGAAGGTCGCCGACGTGGCGGTGTTCGGGGTGCCGGACGAGGAGATGGGCGAGCAGGTCAAGGCCGTGGTCGAGCCGGTGTCGATGGACGAGGCCGGCCCCGAGCTGGAGGCCGAGCTCATCGCGTACTGCCGCGACCGGCTCGCGCACTACAAGTGCCCCAGGTCGGTGGACTTCCGGCCCGAGCTGCCGCGCCATCCGACGGGCAAGCTCTACAAGCGGCTGCTCCGCGACGCGTACTGGCCCGCGGCCCGCTAGCACGGAAGGACGGGCACGCGAATCCCGGCGTGCCCGTCCTTCCGTGAGCCCCGGTGTGAGACGTCTCACACCGGGACGAACCATCTCTTAGACAGTCCTTACGCGTGTCTTGCCACTCTTGGGTCATCGGGATCGAGGAGATGACCATGAACGCGAACGAGCCTCAGGAGCAGCGCCCTCAGCCGGAGGGCACCGGAGGGTGGAGCCAGTTCGGTACCGTCCCGCCGGTTGCCGGGGGCTTTCCCCGGAGGGACACGCACCCCATGCCGCAGCCGCCCCCGCCGTCAGGGGCGCCCGTGAAGGCGCGGCTGAGCGTGGGGCAGAAGGTCGGCGCCGGGCTCGCCCTGGCCGCCATGGCGATCGTCGGTGGCGTGGTCGGAGCCGCCGTCACCACCTCGTTCCAGCCGCGGCCGGTGGCGAGCAGCACGGTCAGCGCGCCGGGCGCGGTGTTCAAGAAGGCCTCCGACCAGCTCACCGTGGCCGAGGTGGCGGCCAAGGTGCAGCCTTCGGTCGTGATGATCCAGGGCCAGACCGGCGAGGGCTCCGGCGTGATCCTGTCGGAGGACGGCCTCATCCTCACCAACAACCACGTGGTCGTGGGCGCGGGCCAGGGCGGCGGCCAGATGACGGTCAAGTTCAGCGACGGCAGGACGGCCAAGGCCACGGTGGTCGGTACCGACCCCACCACCGACCTCGCCGTCGTGCGGGCTCAGGGCGTCTCGGGGCTGACGAAGGCCACGCTGGGCGACAGCGACAGGCTGCGGGTCGGCGACCCCGTGCTGGCCATCGGGAGCCCGCTCGGCCTCGACGGGTCGGTCACCGCCGGCATCGTCAGCGCTCTCGACCGTACGCTCAACCTCGGCGACGAGCAGCGCCCGCAGCTCCCGCCGGGCTGGTGGCAGCAGCAGGACCAGAGCCCGCCCACCACGATCGGCGGCGCCATCCAGACCGACGCCTCGATCAACCCCGGCAACTCCGGCGGCGCGCTTGTCGACGCCGCGGGCGAGCTGGTCGGCATCAACACGGCCATCGCGTCGGACGCCGCGGGTGGCGGCGTCGGCTTCGCCATCCCGGTCAACACCGCCAAGCAGGTGTCCGAACAGCTCATCCAGCACGGCAAGGTCACCCACGCCTTCCTCGGCGT
Organism: Nonomuraea maritima; assembly: GCF_900100395.1. Lineage (GTDB taxonomy): Bacteria > Actinomycetota > Actinomycetes > Streptosporangiales > Streptosporangiaceae > Nonomuraea > Nonomuraea maritima. Next base: position 135,607 of record NZ_FNFB01000003.1, read on the forward strand.
GAGCGTCACCGACGCGATGGGCGACGTGCCTGGAGCCCTCATCCGCGAGGTCACCGCGGGAAGCCCGGCGGAGAAGGCCGGGCTGCAGCAGGGCGACCTGATCACGGGGATCGGTGACAAGATGGTTGACGGGGGCGATACGGTTGTGGGACAGGTCAGAGGTTTCAAACCGGGCCAAGAGGTCAAGATCACTTATATGAGGGACGGCAAGACCCACGAGGTCAACGTCACTCTCCAAGAGCAGAACTGACGAGACCCCTTCATGGACGGGTGTGCCGTCGAGATCGCTGCGGACTCGGCGGCACACCCCCCCGTCAGGCTCATCAGGTGAAGCGCCTGCCCTCGTCGCGGCGGTAGGCCCAGGCGGCCGCTGCCGCCAGCGCCACCGTCCACACCCCCAGCATGACCAGCGCGAGCGCGTCGGGCGTGGTGCCCGCCGCGACGGCCCACAGGAGCTCGGCCGCGCCCCGGGCGGGCGTGAAGGGCGAGACGGCCTGGATGAACCCGGGCAGGATCGCGGGTGGGATCAGCAGCCCGCCCAGGATCGCCAGCGGGAAGAACAGCACCTGCGACAGCGCGACCGCGCCCTTGGCCGACATCACGAAGCCGATGAACAGCCCGAGCAGCATGAACGGCACGCTGGGCGCGATCAGCGCAGGAAACCCCAGCAGCAGCCGCAGGGGCGTGGTGGTCGCTTCCGTGAAGAGCGCCGCCACCAGCAGCGACGGCAGCGTCGAGAGCAGCATGACGGCCAACGTCGCGAGGATCCGTCCGGCGAAGCGGGGGAACGGGCCCGCCGGCAGGGTGCGCACGTACGGGTCCCACGGCTGTTCACGGTCGGTGGCCACGGCGATGCTGAGCCCGATGACCGCCCCCGACATCGCGCCGAAGAACATCAGCGAGGCCGTCGCCGTCGTCGCGGCCTGCGCGTCGCCCCCGGTGAACGGCACCACGAACGCCAGCATCGAGATGGCCGGGAACAACGAGCCGGCCAGCAGGGCGACCGGCACCCTGACCAGCTCGAGCATGAGGTAGCGGGTGTGTGCGGCGACGATGCTAGACATGCGCGGACTCCTTGGACGTCAGGGCGAGGAAGGCCTCTTCCAGGGTGGTCGGCGTGATCTCCAGGCCGGAGAACGGCGTGCCGCCGCGTACGAGGTCGATGACCAGGCGGTCGGGGTCGGCGGTGAACAGGACGACGCGGTCGCCGTCGCGTTCCGACTTCACCACCCCCGGCAGGTCCGGCGGCTCGGGCGCGTGGAACGACACCCGGCGCACGCCGACGATGTCGCGTACGGCGTTCACCGTGTCGTCGGCCAGCACGCGGCCGCCGCCCACCACCACGACCCGCTGGGCGAGGGCTTCGATCTCCTCCAGGTAGTGGCTGGTGAGCAGCACGGTGCCGCCGCCGGCGTGGTAGGACCTGATGTTCTCCCACAGGGCGCGGCGCGCCTCGACGTCGAGGCCGGTCGTCGGCTCGTCGAGGAACACCAGCCGCGGGTTGCCCACGAACGCGAGCGCCACCGCGAGGCGCCGTCGCTGCCCGCCCGACAGGCCGCCGACCTGCCGCCGGGCCAGGTCGTCCAGCCCGAAGCGGCCGAGCAGCTCGTCCTTGGCGGCGGGGGCGGGGAAGTGCGCCGCGACGACGTCGACGATCTCGCCGACGCGTAACGACTCGGGCAGCCCCGTCTCCTGCGGCGTCACGCCGATGCCGCGTCGCGTCACGGGGTCGGAGGGCGAGCCGCCGAACAACTCCACGGTTCCGGACGTCGGCCGCCGCAGCCCCACGAACAGGTTGATCAGGGTCGACTTGCCCGCGCCGTTGGGGCCGAGCAGTCCGACCAGCTCTCCCTCGCGGATGTCGAGCGAGACACGGTCGAGAGCCAGTACGTCGCCGTACCGGCGGGTCACCTCGATCGTGCGGGCCAGTGTCGTCATGGTGCGCCTCCAGCGGTGTCCAGCAAGGCGCGGATCGCCTTGGTGTAGTCCTCGAACGCCAGCCGTCCGCGTGGGGTGAGTGCCGCGTACGTGGCGGGGGTGCGGCCCTTGTGCGTCTTGGTGATCCGCACGTAGCCCGCGTCCTCCAGCTTGCTCAGATGCACCGACAGGTTGCCGGCCGTCATGCCGAGCAGGTCCCTCATCGAGTTGAACGCCAGCTCGTCGCCGTCGCGCAGGACGTTGAGCGCGGCCACCACCCGCAGACGGGCCTGCGCGTGAATCACCGGGTCGAGCTCGGGCAGCGCCGCGCCGTCGGAGTCGTCCCTGGTCATGAGCGGAACCTCCACCGGATGCCGACCGCGATGAACCCGCCGCCCAGCAGCACCGCCGTGAGCAGCGCGTGCCAACCGGCCCCGAGCAGCAGGCCCAGCGCGTTGACGGCGGCCACCCAGGCGCCGGTGAAGAACATCGGCTTGCTGAGCCAGAGAGCGCCGCCCACCATGTGCAGCACCGCCACGACCGTGAGCATGCCACCGGCCCAGAGCAGGCCGTTCTCCTCCGGGGGGAGCAGCGGGCCCAGTCGTGTGCCGATGATGACCATGAGCACCATTCCGGCGCTCCAGGCGTAGCCGTACATGGCGCCGCGGATGGAGGAGTCCCCGCGGACGAGCCGGTTCATCCGCACGATGCCGACCGCCGCCACGGCCCCCGCCACCATCTGGGCGACCAGCAGCACGGCCACGCCCTGCATCTGTGAGATCGGGGCGTACGGACGCCCGTCGAGCCCGTAGTGCAGGAACAGCGCCGTGAAGCCGAGCAGCCAGGCGACGCCCCACGGCACGTACAGCAGCAAGGGGTCGCCGTTGAGGCGCTTGCTGGTGGCGGCGCTCTGCTCCTGGATGACGCGGAGCATCTCCTCGGGGCTCTCCGGCCGTTCGTCTTTCTCCAGCATGCAAACTCCTCGAAGAAGCAAACTGGTTTGAAGCGTAAACCGGATGGGTCGCGGTGACAAGGGACCCCTGGGCAGCATCAGCTCACCTTCGGGTCAGGGCCTCCGACTCCCACAGATCGCGGTAGTAGCCAGGGACGGACACGAGCTCGTCGTGGTGGCCGCGCTGCACGACCCGTCCCTCCTCCAGCACGATGACCTCGTCGACCCGTTCGAGGCCCTTCAGCCGGTGCGTCACGAGCAGCGTCGTACGGCCGCGGGTCACGTCGAGCAGGTCTGCCGTCAGCCGGTCGGCCGTCTCCTCGTCCAGCGCCTCGGCCGGCTCGTCGAGGAGCAGCACGGGAGGGTCGTACAGCAGCGCCCTGGCCAGGGCGAGGCGCTGCAGTTGGCCGCCCGACACCGTCCTGCCGTCCTCGCCCAGCTCGGCGTCCCACCCGGTACGCTCGACCCACTCCTCCAGCCGCGCGTCGCGCACGGCGCGATGCAGCGTCTCGTCGTCCGCCTCAGGGCCGGCCAGGCGCAGGTTGTCGCGCACACTGGCGCGGAAGATGTACGGGTCCTGGGTGAGCCCCGTCATCAGGGCGCGGACGTCGTCGCCCGCCAGGGCGCGAATGTCGACGCCGTTCACCCTGACGGCGCCCGACTCGGGCTCGACCAGCCGCATGAGCGCAGCCAGCAACGTGCTCTTCCCCGCACCGCTGGGCCCCACCACAGCCACCCGCCGCCCAGGCGTAAGCCGCAACGACACCCCATCCAGCACCACCCGCCGCTGTTGCTGTCGCCGGTGGTGTCCCTGCTGGCCGTTTTGTGGCGCGCCGTCGAGAGCCCCCTGCTCTTGCCCGGCTGCGGTGGTCGTGGCGGGCGGGTGGCTTACGACGAGGTTGTCGACCTCGATGGTCAGCGGGCCGTCCGGGCGGGGCGCGGGGGCGGCGGGTTCGGCGACGGCGGGGACGGCGGCGCGGACCTCCCGCAGTCGGCGCAGCGCCGCGGTGACACCGGCGAGCCGCTCGCCCGCCGCCGCCAGCGGCAGCACCGGCTCGAAGGCCACGAGCGACGTCAACGCGAGGACGGCGGTGCCGACCGAGCCGGCACCGCCCGCCTGGGCGAGCAGCACGACGGCCACGACCGTCAACACCTGCGCCAGGATGCCGCCGGCCAGGGCGGCGGCGTGCACGCGGGCCTGGCGGCGTTCGAGAGCGGCCAGCGCCTCGTCCGCCTCGCGGGCGCGCGCGAGCGCTTCGCCGTCGGCGCCGTACGCGGCCAGGTCGGCCGAGCCGTGCACCAGGTCGGCCACGCGGCCCGCCAGGGCGGCGCGCGCCGGAGCGAGGCGCGCCGACCAGCGCCGGGCTGCGGCGGCCGCGCCGGCGGGCAGCAGCACACCCGCCACCACCAGTCCCGCCAGCAGCACGAGCGCCGCCACCGGCAGGATCGTCAGCCCGATGACGACGGCGGCGAGCCCGGCCATCGCGGCGGCGACCGCCGGGAGCAGGCAGCGTACGAGCAGGTCCTGCACGGCCTCGGTGTCGTCCACCATGCGGCTGAGCAGGTCGGCGCCGCCGTGGCGGGGCTGCTGCGGCGCGACGAGGGCGTCGTAGAGACGTTCACGGGTGCCGGCCTGCGCGCGCAGGGCGACGTCGTGGCCGGTCAGGCGTTCGGCGTATCGGAAGACGCCCTTGCTGGTGGCGAACGCCCGGGTGGCCACGATCGCCACGCTCAGCGCGGCCAGCGGCGGCTGCTCGGCCGCCCGCGTGATCAGCCACGCGGCGGCCGCGACGAGCCCGAGCCCCGCCAGATCAGCCGCCGCCCCGGCCAGCACGGCCCAGACCAGCCGCACCCCCATCCGCCGCGTCACGCCCCACACCCCTCTCCCGCCACGGTTTCCGTGAGCGCCCATGCATGCCCGGCGGTCCCGTTCGGGGTGGTGTCGGTGATGACGCGGCCGGCGTGGAGGCGGATGACGCGGTCGGCGAGGTGGATCATGGCGGGGCGGTGGGCGACGACGACGGCCGTGCGGTCGCGGGCCAGTCGCTCCGTGGCGGCCACGACGGCGGCCTCGCTGCGCCCGTCCAGGCGGGCCGTGGGCTCGTCGAGCAGCAGCACCGACGTACCGGGGCGGCAGAAGGCGCGGGCCAGGGCGACGCGTTGCCGCTGGCCCGCCGACAGGTTCGCGCCGCGCTCGCCGAGCACGGTGTCGAAGCCCTGCGGCAGGTCGGCCACGAAGCCGGCGTCCGCCGCCGCGGCGGCCCGGCGGACGTCCTCGGACGAGGCCGCGGGCGTCCCGAGCCGGATGTTGTCGGCCACGGAGGCGGCGAACAGGTGCGGACGCTGGGCGACGAACGCCAGGCGCGCCCGCCATTGCGCGAGGTCCAGCTCGCGCAGGTCGACGCCGTCCACCAGCACCCGGCCCGCCGACGGGCGGACGAAGCCGAGGAGCAGGCTGAGCAGCGTGCTCTTGCCCCCGCCGCTCTCGCCGACGAGAGCCACCCGCTCGCCTGGGGCGATGGTGAGGCTGACGTCCTCCAGCGCGGGCTCGTCGCGTCCCGGATAACGGACGGTCACATGCTCCAGCCGCAGCTCAGGAGCGCCCCCACCCCACGCGGGTGCCTCGGCGGCGGGCGCGGACCCCTCGCCCGCACCCCGCGCGAGCGGCTTCACGGCGGGTGCTGGCTCCTCGCCCCCAGGGCTGTCGAGTACGGCGAAGGCGGCGTCGGCGGCGGCTATGCCTTCCATGGAGGCGTGGAAGCGGGTGCCCATCGCGCGCAGCGGCAGGTACGCCTCCGGTGCCAGCAGCAGCACCAGGAGTGCCGTCGTCAGGTCGAGGGAGCCCCCGAGCAGGCGCAGGCCGATCGGCACCGCCACCAGCGCCACCGACAGCGACGCGCACAGCTCAAGCACCAGTGACGACAGGAACGCCACCCGCAGCGTCCGCATGGTGGCGCTCCGGTGCGCGTCGGCGATCTCCCGGATCACCGTCGCCTGGTAGCGGGCGCGGCCGAAAGCGCGCAGGGTCGGCAGGCCGCGCACCACGTCGAGGAAGTGGCCGCCGAGCCGCGACAGCGCCGTGAACTGCCGCTCGGTGACGGCCTTCGTCGTCATGCCGACGAGGGCGCCGAAGATCGGGATGAGCGGCAGCGTGACGAGCACGATCACGGCGCTGGCGAGGTCGGCGGCGAACAGCCGGACCACCACCGCCACCGGCACGACCGCGGCCACCGCGATCGACGGCAGGTAGCCGGTCAGGTAGTCGTCGAGGCCGTCGAGCCCGCGTCCGGTCAGCGTGACGAGCTCACCGGAGCGGTGCGCGGCCAGCCGGGCGGGCCCGAGGTCGCGCAACCGGGCCAGCAGCCGGTGCCGCAGCGCCGACTTCACGGCCGTCGCGGTACGTCCGGCGAAGACGCCCTGCGCCCAGGCCAGCAGCGCCCGCACGGCCACCACCGCGGCGAGCGCGGCCAGCGCCGCGGCGCCGAACCTGCCCGACAGCGCCCCGGCCAGGAGCTCGGCCTGCACGAGCACGAGCAGGCCGGTCAGCACGGCCGCGGTCATGGTGACGGCCAGGTGGACGCGGACCGTGCGCTCGGCCCGCATCAGCGCGAAGAGATCCTTGTGCACGTGACCTCAGAAGAAGGAGGGGACGCGGTAGGCGTCCTTCCCTGGCCGGAAAGTCCGCCACACCCATACTTGCGCACCCACGAGGACCGGGGTGATCGGCAGCACCATGACACTGAGCACACTCAGCGTCGCGGCCGGCGCGCTGGCCTCCACGAGATACGGCGCCGCCCCGGCGAGCACCCCGAGCGCGGGCAGCGTGGCCAGCACCCCGGTCAGCGCGAGCGCCCGTCCGGACCGGAAGCCGCCGAAAGAGCCCGGCGCCTGTCCGGGCTGGGTGTCGCCCGAAGCGCCAGACCCGGACCGGGAGCCGCTGAACATGGCCGGGGCGCGCCAGGCCAGGAACGTCCGCCCGTGCTGGGCGAACAGCAGCGACACGACGACGCCCAGCAGGAGCCCGGCCGGGTGCACCGGTGACCCTGCGAAGCCGGTGGCGGCGGCGTACAGGACCATGCCCCAGCCGAACGAGAGCCCCAGCGAGCCGAACGCGATCATCGCGTCCCAGAAGGCGCGCCAGCGCGCGCCGTCGAGCCTGCGCCGGAACCACAGCCCGGCGTCGCGTAGCACCCAGCTCAGCAGCATGGCCACGACCAGCGGGTACAGCCCCGACAGGACCTGTCCCTCCAGCAGGGGGTAGACGCCGAACATCGTCCCGGCGAGCGCCACCAGCCACACCTCGTTGGCCAGCACGTACGGCGCCATGGCGGCGACCATCCGGTCCCGGTTCTCCGGCGTCCGGCCGAGCACCGGCAGCAGCAGCCCCACGCCCAGGTCGAAGCCTTCCAGGGCGAAATATCCGATCAACAACAGCGCGAAGATGGCGAACCACAAGATTTCCACGCCAGGTCTCCTCAGTAGCTCAGCACGGGGGTACGCGGCTCATCGGCGGGAGCCCCGAGGTCGAGGGCTCGCGGCCCGCGCCGTACGGCCCGGGCGATGAGGACGTAGTCGACGACCGCCAGCAGTCCCAGCACGGTCGCGAACGCGGCGAGGGACGTGCCCACCATGCCCGCGGTGAGCCCCGGTGACATCGCGTCGGCCACGGTGAGCCGCTCCCAGATCATCCAGGGCTGCCGTCCCACCTCGCGGGCCAGCCAGCCCATGATCGCCAGCACGAACGGCAGCGGCGTCATCACGACGAGCAGCCGCTGCGCCCAACGCCACCGGTGCAGGAAACGGACCAGCGGCAGCAGGACGAACAGCATGACCAGCGCGAGCAGTTCCCCGCCCGTCACCATGAAGCCGAGCGCGCTCGCCGCCGCGCTGTTGTCCCACTTGCCCTCCTGCACGCCGGCGAACTGCGCGAACCCGGTGCCCATGGTCAGGAAGATCCCGACGGCAGCCACCGCCACGCCGGTGCGCAGCGACCTGGTGAAGAACTCGCGGTCCTCGGCCCGCAGGAGCTTGTACGCGCTCGCGCCCGCCAGCACCATGCCGCCGGTGAACATCCCGGCCGCGATCACGTGCGGGAAGGCGAAGATCAACGTTTTGTTGGTGAAGAGGGCGACGGGGTCGGTCAGCGCCAGGCGGTCACCGGTGACCGTCGCGCCCGCCGGGTTCTGCAGGAACGCGTTGGCCGCCATGACGAAGAAGGCGCTGGCGTACGCGGTCAGCGTCACGAGCCAGATGCAGGCCAGGTGCGCCCAGCGCGGCAGCCGTCCCCAGCCGAAGATCCACAGCCCGAGGAACGTCGACTCGAGGAAGAAGGCGACCAGCGTCTCCATGGCCAGCGGGGCGCCGAAGACGTCACCCGCGTAGTGGGACAACCCGCTCCATGCCAGCCCGAACTGGAACTCCATCACCAATCCGGTGACGATGCCCAGCGCGTAGTTGATGACGTAGATCTGCCCCCAGAACCTGGCCGCTTTCTCGCGTGCCGGATCGCCCGTGATCGTCCACCGGGTGTGCATGATCGCCACGAGCGGCGCCAGCCCCAGTGTCAGCACCACGAACAGGAAATGCAGGCTGCCCGTCACGGCGAACTGCGTGCGGGCGAGGTCGAGTACGTCCATCCGCCACGATCCTTCATACATAGGTTGTCTACATATAGGGAGTCTACATGTAGACTGGCTACATGCGAAACGGGTGTCTAGGATCGAGGACATGAATCCGGACGCGCTGCGCGGGCACATGGACGCGTTGCTGCTCTCTGTGCTGGAGCGGGAGCCGTTGCACGGCTACGCCATCATCGAGGCGTTGCAGGAACGCAGCGGAGGAGCGCTCAACGTCCCCACGGGAACGGTCTATCCGGCGCTGCGCCGGCTCGAGCGCATCGGTTACCTGTCGAGCGAGTGGGCCACGGTGGGCGGGCGCAAGCGGCGCACCTACCGGCTGACCGACTCCGGCAGGAAGCAGCTCGAAGGCGAGCGATCGGCCTGGCGGCAGTTCACCACCGTGATCGGCGGCGTCCTGCGCGCCGACACCACCGGAACCACCTGACCGGCCCGAACGCTGCCTGCCGCCGTCCGTGTGCCGCGCGGCGTCTTCCTGCGCGGCCTGACCGGGCCGCCCGGCTCGGGTACAGGGGACGGCAGGTCCCGCCCGGCGGGCAGGGCCTGCTGTGCTCGTCCTCGACGGGGCGGCGGCTGTGGGGTCAGGCGCGCTCGGGGGCCGTCAGGCGCAGGCAGCGTGTCGCGCAGTAGACCTGCAGCCCCCACATCGCCGAGGTCACCAGGTTGGCCAGCGCGCCGGGCAGGGCGGCGAGGGTGTTGGGCGCGGTGGCGCCGTACGACAGCAGCAGCGCGAGCCCGCCGGTGATCGGCAGCGCGACCCAGACGAGTACGGCGAGCGACCTGATGGCCAGCCGCGGCCGGCGGATCCAGCGGGCGCCCCGGCTCAGCCCGAACAGGACGAGACCGCCGTACAGGCCGAGGGAGAGCTGGATGGCGTCGAGCACGCGCGAGACCGGCCCGTACCACGCGGGCTGGTGCAGCCAGACCTCATCGGTGGCCGGGTAGAGCCGCCACAGCACCGACCACATGACCACGGTGATCGGGAGGCTGATGAACAGCAGCGTCGCCAGCCGCCGCCCGGACGACGCGGTGAGCTCGGCCTGGTAACCGGGCGCGACCTCGGACACGTGCCCGAACTCCGCCACCGCCAGCCGCTCGGCCTCGTCACGGTCGAGCCCGCTCGCCTCCAGCGCCTCGGCGGCGTCGAACAGGCTGTCGCGCGCCTCGACGACCAGGTCACGCTTGGTGCCGTGCGGGCCGGACAGCGCGTCGCTCAGCTCGGCCACGTAGTCGTCGATGCGCATGGCCTCCAGTCTAGAGACGGAGGCGTCGGGTGCCCATCCGGGAAAGCCCTGATTCATCGCCGCTCCTCAGCGCCGGATCGCCGGGTTGGGCAGGTGGGGACGGACGCCCGCGTGCGGCGCAGAACCCCACAGCAGGGCGGCCGCGGCGACGGCCGCCAGCACCGCCAGCCAGGCTCCCGTGCGGCCCGCACGCGGGACGTGCGCGGCGAGTGTCCATAACAGGGAGGGCCACCGCTGGTGCGCGGCCCGCCGGCGCATCTCGGCGGCGGCGTACGCGAAGTCCGTCGCGGTGGCCCGGTCGCCCGCCCGCAGGCCCGCGTAGAGCGCGGCCAGCCCGTCGGCGGAGGCGTCGGGCCCGGCGGGGGCGCGCATCGACTGCTCGTCGGCCAGCGCCCGCCTGCGCGAGAACCAGCGCAGCATCGGCCAGCGCAGGCTCACCCGCATACCGCGCGGCGTGAGCGCGAACGTGCAGTCCTTGACCCGTACCCCTGACGGGTGCACCAGCCCGGCGAACCGGCACGCCGACAGGTCGAGCGTGCGCAGGCTCAGGTCGGCCGCGCTCACCTGGCGCAGCGAGGTGAGCGACGACGCGCCGCGCCCGGTCACGGTCGCGGGCCCGCGCAGGACCGCCCCTTCGAGGTCGGCCTGCGCGTCGGTGAGCCGCACCGTCGCGGGCCCCGTCACCTCCACCCCGCGCAGGTCGACGCCGCACCTCGCCACCGTGACGTCGAGCGCGCCGTCGGCGCGCGCCCTGGCCGCCGAGAGGCGTCCGGTGGCCGACAGGTACGCGTCCGCGGCGAAGTGCGCGGCGTCGAACGCGGCGTGGCCGGTCACCTTGCGGAACGACAGGGTACGGCCGAAGCGGGCGCCCCTGAAGACGGCCCCCGCGCCGAGGCGGGCGCCGTCGAACGTGGCGTAGCCGTCGAACCTGGCCCGCTCACAGGACAGCCCGTGGGAGAGGTCGGCCTGGCTGAACAGCGCGTCGCGGGCCATCACGGCCCGGTCCAGCGAGAGGTGCCCGAGCACCGGGACGCCGTGGAAGGACAGCTCGCGGGCGAAACGGGCGTCGGCCAGCGACACGTTGCCCTCGAATCGGGCGCCGAAGAAGGAGGCCAGGCGCTCGAACCGGGCGCCGTCGAGGGTGACGTCGCCGGAGAACGTGACCTCCGCCAGGCGGACGTCGCCGGTGAACGTCGCGCGCTCCATCCGGGTCCTGCCGGGCCGGCCGCGGGCGGCGTCGAGCACGCGGCTGAACAGATCACTGGAAAGGGTGGTGCCTCGCAGGTCGAGCAGGCGTCCGGGGGAGATGCCGCGCAGCGTCGCGTCGAGATGCTCGGGGCTGAGGTGGGCAAGGCAGTAGCCGGAGGGCCGGCTAGCGACTCCGGTGCAGGCAGACGAGTACGCGCAGGTGACCCAGTCCATGAACGGGTGATACCCGCACACGGCCGCGTCAAGGTTCGGCCGTTCAATGGTCCGGGTACTTAACCGGCAATTATGCGGTGCTGAATCGCGGACGATACCGCTACGCCTGCCCGATCCCTGGTTTTCGGCTGTCCATTCCTCGGTGTCGTCGGACCGCCATCGCCTGATCATGCGTCTCTCCGGGCCGCCGTCAGGACCTGGGAACGTCGGCAGCCCGGGACGGCGGATACTCCTGGCAAGCTCTCCCTTCCGGTGCGGGAAGGCTGGTCATGACCGATACGGTCGTCCGGGGGTAGGGCGCCCTTCTTCGGGAAGACCGGTCATGTGGGGCGGATGCCCGTATTCATCGGGGACACGCGCCTGAGCATGGAATGCTGGAGGCATGTGCGTGGTTGACACGCATGCACTTCAGTGACAACGACGAGCAAGGAGCCACTTGTGGCGACCATCGAAGTAACCGAGCAGAACTTCAACGACATTGCCGACAAGGGCATCGTCCTGCTCGACTTCTGGGCCGAGTGGTGCCCGCCGTGCAAGAAGTTCGGGCCGATCTTCGAGCAGGCCTCCGACAAGCACGAGGACATTACCTTCGGCAAGATCGACACCGACGCTGAGCAGGGGCTCGCGCAGGGCTTCGAGATCACGTCCATCCCGACGCTCATGGCCATCCGCGACGGCATCGTGGTCTTCTCCCAGGCCGGCGCCATCCCGGGGCCCGCGCTGGACGACCTCATCCGGCAGGTCAGGGCCCTCGACATGGACGGCATCAGGGCCGAGCTCAGCGAGGAGCTGAAGAACGCCCAGCAGAGCTGACGCCATCGCGAAGGCCCCGCCTGCCGGATCGCAGGCGGGGCCTTCGCGTGCCGTGAGTCAGGGGACGAGCCTTCAGAGCTTGCGGCCGACGCCGACGTAGCCGAAGTCGATGCGGTCGTCGACCGGCGCGTCGGGATCGTCGGGACGCCAGCCGTCCGGGAACGTCAGGCCCGGCTCGGCCAGCTCGTACCCGTCGAAGAAGCGCAGGATGCCCTCGCGGTCGCGCAGGTTCAGCGCGGCCGTGCTCCTGCGGTAGATCTCCAGGGCCTCCGGCGTGGTGTCCGGTGTCGGGTCGACGGCGTGGCTGATCACCAGGTAGCTCCCCGGCGCGCTCACCTCCCGCAGCTTCGCCACCACGTCGTAGGCGACGTCGTCCGGCATGAAGTGCAGCAGCGCCAGCATGAGGAACGCGACCGGCCGGTCGAAGTCGACCATGTCGCGCACCTTGTCGAGCAGCACGTCCGTGTCGCGCACGTCCGCCTGCAGGAAGTCGACGTTCGCCGTCCTGGCCAGCAGCGCCCGCCCGTGCACGCACACCACGGAGTCGTAGTCGACGTAGACCACGCGCGCCTCCGGCGCGATCTCATGGGTGTTGCCCTGGGTCGGCAGCCCCGCGCCGAGGTCGACGATCTGCTGCACGCCGGAGTCGGCCACGTGCCGTACGGCGCGCCGCAGGAAGTTCCGGTTCGCCCACGCGCCCTGCTTGGTGTGGGGGAACGTCTTGAGGATCTGCTCCGCCGCGGCGCGGTCGGCGGCGAAGTTGTCCTTGCCGTCGAGGTAGTAGTCGTACATTCGTGCGACATTGGGGACGTTCGGGTCGACCCCTTCCGGAGCTGTATCCACATGAACTCCCAAGATTGTTCACTTTTCGGGGTGAGCATAGCCGCGTAGCCCGACATTCACCGGGTTTCCGGCAGCTCGGCAGTGAGACGTAGATCACTAGGGAACGACGACGCCCTCCGGCCCGAGCGGGCCGGAGGGCGCGAAGGAAGCGCGGGCGTCAGCCGCGGTACAGCTCGGCCACCCGGAAGGCGAGGTCGAGCGACTGGACGCGGTTGAGCCGCGGGTCGCAGGCCGTCTCGTAGCGCGTCGCGAGGTCGGCCTCGTTGATCTCGTGGCCGCCGCCGAGGCACTCGGTCACGTCGTCGCCGGTGAACTCGATGTGGATGCCGCCCGGGTGCGTACCCAGCGCCCGGTGCACCTCGAAGAAGCCGGCCACCTCGTCGAGCACGTCGTCGACCCGCCGCGTCTTGTGGCCGCTCGGCGTCTCGAACGTGTTGCCGTGCATCGGGTCGCAGATCCACGCGACCCGCGCGCCGCTCGCGGTGATCTCCTTGACCAGGCCCGGCAGCAGGTCACGGATCTTCGAGGCGCCGAAGCGGGTGATGAACGTGAGCCGCCCCGCCTCGTTGGCCGGGTTGAGCTTCTCGATGAGCGCGAGCGCGTCGTCCGCGGTGGTGGACGGGCCGAGCTTCACGCCGATCGGGTTGCGGATCTTGGCGAAGAAGTCGACGTGCGCGCCGTCGAGCTGGCGGGTGCGCTCGCCGATCCAGACCATGTGCGCCGACACGTCGTACGGCAGGCCCGTACGCGAGTCGATGCGGGTGAGCGCCCGGTCGTAGTCGAGGATGAGCGCCTCGTGCGAGGAGTAGAACTCGACCGTGTGGAACTCCTCGGGCTCGGCCCCGCAGGCCCGCATGAACGCGAGCGCCTGGTCGATCTCGCGGGCCAGCTGCTCGTAGCGGCGCCCGGAGGGCGACCCGGCCACGAAGTCCTGGTTCCAGGCGTGCACCTGGCGCAGGTCGGCGTAACCGCCCTTGGTGAAGGCGCGGGCGAGGTTGAGCGTCACCGCCGAGGAGTGGTACGCCTTGAGCAGCCGCCACGGGTCGGGCCGGCGTGCCTCGGGGGTGAAATCGAACCCGTTGACCATGTCGCCGCGGTAGGCCGGCAGCTCGACGCCGTCGCGCACCTCGGTGGGCTTCGAGCGGGGCTTGGCGAACTGGCCCGCGACGCGGCCGATCTTCACGACCGGCACCCTGCCCGCGTAGGTCAGCACGATCGCCATCTGCAGCAGCGTCTTGAGCTTGTTGCGCACATTGTCGGCGGTGGCGCCGGTGAACGTCTCGGCGCAGTCACCGCCTTGCAGGACGAACGCCTCGCCGCGGGCTACGGCGGCCAGCTGGTCCTTCAGCTGGTCGCACTCGCCGGCGAAGACGAGGGGCGGCAGGCCGCCGAGCTCGGCGACGACTTTCTCGAGCTCGTCGGGATCGGGCCACTCGGGCTGCTGCGCAGCTTGAAGAGCCCGCCAGGAATCAAGATCCACCAGATTGCTGCTCACGAGATACGAGGGTATGCCACTGACCCGTCCGGACCGACCCCCGTGTCCACGTTGTGAGAATGCAGTTGTACGCATTCGGGACGGGCGTACGTCATGCCTCCTTGATGAGCACGTGCTCCGGCCGGACTCCGGTGCCGATGAACCGCCGCGCCAGCCGGTTCACGAACGGCAGCCCTGCCGGGTCGCGCGGCAGCCGTGGCGCGTCCGACGACCTGCTCAGCGTCGGGCTGATCACGCGGTTCTGCACGACACGCTGGGCGGCCTGGGTGACCCGGGTGGGGAACATCCGCCGCCGCTGCAGCAGGTGGAGGGTGGACTCGGGGATCGGCGCCCCCGACCGGAGCGACCCGGCGAGCAGGTTGGCGGCGGCGACGGCGTCCTGCACGGCGAGGTTGATGCCGACCCCGAACACCGGCGACATGGCGTGCGCGGCGTCGCCGATGCACAGCAGGCCTGGACGGTGCCAGCGGCGCAGCCGGTTGAGCTCGACCCTGAGCATGCTGACCTCGTCCCAGCCACCGATCTCACCGGCCCGCCCGGCCAGCCAGGGCAGCAGCTGCGCGACCGGGCGGCGCAGGGCGTCGATGTCCTGGCGTACGAGCTCGTCGTAGCCGCCCTTGGGGATGAGGTACGCCAGCTGCCAGTAGGCCCCCCTGTTGATCGCGACCATCATCTGGCCCGCGGACAGCCGCAGGAACGTGTCGCCTCGGTCGGTGTCGTGGCGGGGCAGCCGGAACCACAGCACGTCCATCGGTGCGCCGAGGTCCTGCGGGACGAGCCCGGCCCGCTCGCGCAGCACGGACGTCCGGCCGTCGGCGGCGACCGTGAGTGCGGCCCGGATCTCGTGCTCGCCCGTCGCGTCGCGGTAGCGCAGCCCCCGTACGGCGCCGTCCTCGCGGATCAGGTCGTGGGCCTCGGCGCCCATCAGCAGCCGGAACCCGGGGTAGCGCCGGGCGGCCGACGTGATCAGTTCGAGGAAGTCCCACTGCGGGACGAACGCGATGTAGTCGTACCCGCCGGCCAGTCCGCGCAGGTTCGCCAGCTGGACCTCGCCGGTGTCGGTCACGACGCTCATGGAGTAGGCCTTGCGGTGCGGGAGCTCGAGGAAGTCCTGCGCCAGGCCCAGCTCGTCGAGCACCTGCAGCGTGGAGGGGTGGATCGTGTCGCCCCTGAAGTCGCGCAGGAAGTCATGGTGTTTCTCCAGCAGCGTCACCTCGACGCCCGACCTGGCCAGGATCAGGGCGAGCATCGCACCCGCCGGCCCGCCGCCCGCTATCACGCATCCCATAATTCATCACCCCATGAAATAGTCGCACGCCGCACGAAAACCGCCAAGGGGTTCGACATGCCCTGAGCCCTTGCCGACAACCTCTCCCGGTTCGTAAGGGCGGAACAAGGCGACGGATATTGACAGACGCGCATACTTGTCTGACGATTTGCGACGATGGAGGGGAAACACGTGGACAGCCAGGGCAGCTTTCCGCTGGGACCGTCGTCCCTGACTGAGGCGTTGTACGAATCCGTGCGCAAGCGGATCGTCAACGGCGAGATCGCTCCGGGGGAGAAGCTCACCGAGGTACGCATCGCGAGCGAGTACAACGTCGCGCGCCCGACCGCCAAGGCGTGCCTCGAGCGGCTGACGGCGCTCGGCCTGCTGCGCCGTTCGGTGCACAAGACCGCGGTCGTCCCGAAGCTCGACGAGGACGAGATCCGCGACCTCTACTTCAGCAGGGAGACCGTGGAACGCGCCGCCGTCGCCGCGCTCGCGCGCCGCGGCGTCGTGCCGCCCGCCGCCGTGCGCGCGCAGGCGGCGATGAAGGCGGCCGCGACCGACATGGCCTTCGAGAACCAGGTGGAGGCCGACATCGCCTTCCACGCCGCGCTCGTCACCGGGGTCGGGAGCCGCCGCCTGGCGCGCATGCACGAGGTCATCCTCGGCGAGATCCACCTCACCATGGGGCAGTTCCAGGCCCACCGCACGACCCACCCGATGAACGTCGCCCGCGAGCACGACGACATCCTCAAGGCCATCGAGGACGCCGACCCCGAGGCCGCGCAGCAGTGCCTGACCCACCACCTCGATCAGGCGCAGGACCGCCTGATCGGCCAGCTGCGCAGGGAGGGCGGGGCCGTGGCGGAGCCCTCGCGGGAGGCCCCGGCCTGAGCGTTCGCGACACCCACCCACACCCCTCGACGAAGGACGGCTCATGTCTGCACCGGCGGTCTCCTGGACCGTGAACTGCTCCATCCTCTACACCGACCGCCCGCTCCTCGAGCGGCCCGCCGCCGCGGCCGCCGACGGGTTCACCGCCGTCGAGTTCTGGTGGCCGTTCGCCGAAGCGGTCCCGGCCGACCACGAGGTGGACGCGTTCGCGCGCGCGATCGAGGACGCGGGCGTGCGGCTGACCGGCCTCAACTTCTTCGCGGGCGACATGCCGGGCGGTGACCGCGGCCTGGTCTCCTGGCCGGCCAGGACCTCCGAGCTGCTCGACAACATCCCGGTGGTGGCCGCGATCGGTGAACGCCTCGGCTGCCGGTCGTTCAACGCCCTGTACGGCAACCGGCTCGACGGCGTCAGCGCCGCCGAGCAGGACGAGCTCGCCGTCGAGAACCTCGCCGCGTGCGTGCGCGGCGTCGCCGCGATCGGCGGCACCGTGCTGCTCGAACCGGTGAGCGGCGCCCCGCGTTACCCGCTGCTGCGCGCCGCCGACGCCGTGGCCGTCATCGACCGGGTCACCGATGTGGCGGGCGGGGGCATCGGGCTGCTCGCCGACTTCTACCACCTCGCCGTGAACGGCGACGACGTGCCCGCCGTCATCGACGCTCACGCCGACCGCATCGCCCACGTGCAGATCGCGGACGCGCCGGGCAGGGGCGCGCCCGGCACCGGCACGCTGCCCCTCGACCGCTGGATCGGGCGGCTCCACGCTGCCGGCTACCGGGGCCGTGTCGGTCTGGAGTACCTCCACGCCGGACCCGGCACCTTCGACTGGCTGGCCCGCGAACACCGCGCCGGCTGATCCACCCACGACAGGACGGATTCACCTCGTGACCACCATCGCCTTCATCGGACTCGGCATCATGGGCAGCCCCATGTCGGTGAACCTGGTCCGGGCGGGCCACACCGTCACCGGATACAACCGCACCCCCGCCAAGGCGGCCCCGCTCGTCGAGGCCGGCGGCCGCGCCGCGGCGTCGATCGCCGAAGCGGTCCGCGACGCCGAGATCGTCGCCGTCATGGTGCCCGACTCTCCCGACGTACGCGACGTGCTGACCGGCGTCGACGGCGTCTTTCGCCACGCCGAGCCGGGCACGCTGATCATCGACTTCTCCACGATCCGGCCCGACGTCACCACCGAGCTGGCCGAGGCGGCGCGGGCCCGCGGTCTGCGTCCGCTCGACGCCCCGGTCTCCGGCGGCGAGGCGGGCGCCAGGAACGCCGCGCTGTCCATCATGGTCGGCGGGGAGGCGGCCGACTTCGAGGCGGCCAGGCCGGTCTTCGACGCGGTCGGCAGGACCGTCGTCCACGTCGGCCCCAGCGGCTCGGGGCAGACCGTCAAGGCGGCCAACCAGCTCATCGTCGCCGCCCACCTCCAGGCGCTCGCCGAGGCGGTGGTCTTCCTGGAGGCGCACGGCGTCGACCTCGACGCGGCCCTGGACGTCCTCGGCGGCGGGCTGGCCGGATCCGCCGTGCTGGCGCAGAAGCGCGGCAACATGGCGACGCGCACGTTCGAGCCGGGTTTCCGTGTCGAACTGCACCACAAGGACCTCGGCATCGTGACGTCGGCCGCCCGGGAGGCAGGGATCGCCCTGCCGTCGGCCGCCCTGGTCGCCCAGCTGGTGGCGGCGGCGAACGCGGCCGGCGACGGCGCCCTCGACCACTCCGCGCTGCTGCGCGGCGTCGAACGCCTGTCGGGCCGCCTGCACCCGTGAGGTCGCCCGCGATGCCCCAGGCGTGATCGAATCGAGATTGACGCGCCGCCTGTATGCCGGATAGTGCATAACATGCGTATATTTGCGGCTCTTGTGCTAGCCGCTGCCACATTATCCCCGGCGGTCGCATCCGCCCAATCCGCCGAGCCGGGGACGGCCACGGTCGTCCCCGTGCAGGTGACAGGAAGCCCGGCGAAACGGTTCAACCTCATCGTCATGGGCGACGGCTACACCGAGGCCGAGCAGGACAAGTTCCGCGCCGACACCGACCGCCACCTCAACGTCATGTGGTCGATCGAGCCGTTCAAGTCGTACCGGAACTACATCAACGTCTACCGGATCGACATCGTCTCCGGCGAGTCGGGCGTCAGCTGCGACCCCGGCCTGGACGCGCCACGCAGGACCACCCCGCTCAGCATGGGCTTCTGGGGCGGCTGCAACCCGAACAGCGTCCAGCGGCTGATCACCGTGAACAACACCGCCGCCAACACCTACGCGAACCTGGTCTCCGGCACCACCACTGGCAACCGGCAGATCCTCGCCCTCGCCAACAGCGCCACGTACGGCGGCGCCGGCGGCTCGTACGCGACCGCCTCAGGCAGCAACAGCATGTCGGCCCTGATCAGCCCGCACGAGCTGGGCCACTCCCTGGGCGGCCTCCAGGACGAGTACGACTACTACCAGCGCGGCGTCCCCGGCGACACCTACACGGGCCAGGAGCCGTCCAGCGCCCACCACACCCTGCTCACCGAGCAGCAGATGCTCGACCAGCGCCGCAAGTGGTGGCGCTGGGTCGGCGAGGAGAGCGAGTCGGGCGGCAGGATCGGCCGCTTCGAGGGCGGGCTGTACTACACCAAGGGCGTGTGGCGGCCGAGCGAGCACTCTCTCATGAAGACGCTCGGCTACTACTACGACCAGGTGAGCCGCGAGGTCATGGTCCAGCGGATCACCGCCAAGACCATGGTGATCCAGGACTCCACCCCCACGGACGCGCCGGTCGGCGCCGACCGCGTGCTGTGGGTGGAGCCGATGCGCCCGGTCAGCCACTCCCTGACCACCACGTGGACCGTGGACGGCGAGCGGATCGACGGCGACCGCGACTCCCTCGACCTGCGCACGCTGGAGCTGTCGCCCGGCACGCACACGGTCACCGCCACGGTCACCGACCCGACGGACTACGTCCGGGACCCGGCGATCCGCGACGCCATCGCCCGCACCCGCACCTGGACGGTCGACACCGCGATCACCACCCCGCCGGACGGCGTCGAGCCGGAGATCGTCTCCTCCACCCCGACCACGCACCCGGTCAGCCGTGACGAGGTCGTCTACGTCGAGACCACCCACCCGGCCACGACCGTCCCGCAGGTCACCTGGACCCTGGACGGCGACCGCCACGAGGGAGCCGAACTCGACCTCGGCACGCTCGACCTCGCCGCAGGCACGCACACGCTCACCGCGAGCCTCGGCGGGCAGACGCTGACCTGGACGGTCGACGCGACCGCGCCGACCACGGGCTACGAGCTGTCGGAGCCCCTCGCCAGGTCGGGGGACACCTACGTCTACAACGGCCCGTTCAGCATGCGGCTCACCGGCGAGGACGACCACGACGGCTACGTGGTCTCGGAGTCGCGGGTCGACGGCGACGGCTGGTTCAACTACTTCGGCTGGCCGACCTCGTCCGAGCTGCCGTGGACGTTCACCGAGAAGGGCACGGAGATCGACTCCCTCGTGTACGGCAAGCTGCCGCGCGGCCGGCACACGATCGAGTACCGCTCGATCGACGCCGCAGGCAACGCCGGCACGCCCGGCGCCTTCACCGTCACCACGATCGCCCCGCCGCCCGCCTGCACCCGCACGGTCACCGGCGCCCACCGCGGCCCGCTCACGGTCACCGACGGCGTCACCTGCCTGGACGGCGCCCAGGTGAGCGGCCCCGTCACGGTCGGCAGCGGCGCGTCGCTGGTGGTCAAGGGCGGCCGGATCGCCGGCGCGCTCAGCGCGACCGCCCCCGAGGCCGTCCACCTGCTCGGCGCCACGGTCACGGGCGCGGTCAGCGTGACCGGCGCGCGCGAGCTCACCGTCGTCGGCGCGCAGCTGACCGGCGCCGCCGTGCTGACCGGCAACACGGCGCCCATCCTGTCGGGCACCACCGTCAAGGGCGCGCTGTCCTGCTCGGGCAACACGCCCGCGCCGGTGGACCTCGGCGTGCCGAACACCGTCAAGGGCGCCGGTCAGTGCTCCGGCGACCTACCGCAGGGTCCCCGAGGACGCGTGTACGAGGCGGTCCAGGACCCCGTCAAGTGAGCTGAGCGCGAGGTCGCGGACCCTGGCGTACTCGTCCGGCGGGTACTGCCGGGGTCCGTTCTCGACCAGCAGGATGAGGTAGAGGTAGGCGCGGTAGAGGTCGAGCCGCACCAGCGCCGCGGGGGTGAGCTCCAGCGGCGTCACCTCGCGGTAGCCCGCCAGCAGCGGGTCGTCCTCCGCGAGCTCGCCGAAGATCGTCGGGGTGACGAGGTCGGCGAGCGGGTCACCCCAGAAGGCCCGCTCGTGGTCGATGAGGGCCTGGATGCGCGGCGGGCCGCTCAGGTCGAGGAAGACGTTGCCCTTCCAGGCGTCGAAGTGCACCAGCCGCGGCGTCGTCACCTCGTCCAGCACGGGCGCCGCGGCCTGGAACACCGCCATGAGGTCCGCGGCAGGGCGCGGCAGCGGCGTCGGCCAGCGCTCGGTGTCGCCGAGCAGCGCCGCCACCATCGCGAGGAACGCCTCCCGCCACGTGGCGCCCACGATTCCGGCGTACGGGTAGCCGAACCGCTCGCCCGTCACCCCGTTCAGCCGGGCCAGGAGACGGCCCAGCTCGCGGCGCACCTCGCCCTCGTCGTCCGGCGTGGTGTCGTTCCACGACACCCCGTCGAGCGCGGTCAGGAACAGGTAGTCGCCGCCCAGCTCCGGGTCGTCGAAGCCGGCCCGCAGCAGCGGCGCGACAGGGACGCCCGCCTCGAGCGCCAGGCCTATGGCGGCGGCCTCGGTGCGCAGCAGGTCGCGTTCGTAACTGAGCTGGTCGAGGTCGGGCGGGGGCGACAGCTTGAGCACCACCTCGCGCCCGTCGCTCAGCCGCAGCCGCCAGACGGCGTTGGCCAAGCCGTCGGTCAGCTCGGTCGCGGCCGTGACGCCCGTGCCCAGCGCCCGTCGCGCGAGCGCGTCGAGCTCGGCGCCCGTCAGGCGCCGCTTGGTCCTGCTGTCCATCAGGTTCTCCCGAGGGGGGCGGATCAGGCGGATTCGCGGTGTACCAGGTGCGTGTCGAGGATCACGACCGGCTGGTGCAGTTCCTCGCCGTGGATGCGGGCCACGAGCAGCCGCGCCATCTGCCGGCCCATCGCCTCGGTCGGCTGGTGGACGCTGGTCAGCGGCGGCTCGGCGTGCAGCGCCGCCTTGGAGTCGTCGAACCCGATCACCGCCACGTCGCCCGGGATCGCGCGCCCCTCGCTCTTCAGCACGCGGACCGCACCCAGTGCCATCAGGTCGGACGCGGCGAACACGGCGTCGATGCCGGGATGCGCACGCAGCAGCTCGGTCATCGCCGCCGCGCCGCTGCGCTCGGAGAAGTCGCCGTAGGCCACCAGCTCCGGCAGGCCGGAGGGCAGCAGCGCGTCGCGGTAGCCGGCCAGCCGGTCGACGCCCACCCCCATGTCCTGAGGGCCGGCGATGGTGGCGATCTGCGAACGGCCGAGGCCCAGCAGGTGTTTGACCGCCTGCCGGGCGCCCGCCCGGTTGTCCATGTCGACGTAGCTGTAGGGGGAGAGGCCGACGGGCCGGCCGCCGAGCACGGTCGGCACCCCCATGCTCTCGAGCCTGTCCGGCAGCGGGTCGGCGCCGTGCAGCGACAGCAGCAGCACGCCGTCGACGTGCTGGCCGGACAGGTAGGCCTCCAACCGCTCGTGCTCCTCGGGCGTGCGGGCCATGGCGAGGATGAGCTGCAGCCCCGTCTCGGCCAGCGCCGAACCGATGCCGCGGATCGTGCCCGCGAAGTACGGCTCGTCGAAGACGCGCAGCTGCGACTCCGACACCACGAGCGCCACCGTGTCGGTGCGGCGCGTGACGAGCGCCCGCGCCGCGCGGTTGGGTACGTAACCCAGCTCGCGGATGGCCTGCTCGACCGCCTCTCGGGCCTTGGCGCTGACGTTGGGGGAGCCGTTGATGACTCTCGACACCGTGCCCCGGCCCACCCCGGCCCGAGCAGCGACTGCCTCAAGAGTCGGTCGGTTCATGGCGCCTATTCTGCCGGATGATCTCCGCGTACCGGAGAGCGCTGTCCTTCAGCAGCCGCTCCTGCGTCTCGAAGTCCACGTGGACGAGACCGAAGCGCTTGCCGTAACCCCAGGCCCATTCGAAGTTGTCCATCAAGGACCAGGCGAAATAGCCCTGCAGCGGCACACCGAGGTCGATCGCCCGCCTGCAGGCGGCAAGATGGGACTCCAGGTAGGCCTGCCGTTCCCGGTCGTGAACCCGCCCGTCGACGAGCACGTCGTCGAAGGCGGAGCCGTTCTCCGAGATCACCATCGGGATCGCCGGGTACTCCCGCTGGACCCTCGTGAGGATCTCCACCAGGCCGTCCTCGTCGATCTCCCAGCCCATCGCGGTGACCGGCCGGCCGCCGTTGACGAACGACACGTGCTCGCTGCCGACCCACGGCGAGGCCGTGTCGGTGGGGGCCGCGGCCGCCGAGGCCCGTCCGCCCGGCTCGCCCGACACCGTGAAGCGGCTGTAGTAGTTGACGAGCAGCACGTCGATCGGGGCGTTGACGGTCTTCATGTCGCCCGGCTCGATGAAGTCGAGATCCATGGCGAGGTCGTCGAGCACGTCCTGCGGATAGCGGCCGAGCAGGAGCGCGTCCAGGAAGAACCGGTTCTGCAGCCCGTCGACGCGGCGGGCCGCGTCGAGATCGCGCTCGCTGTCGGTGGCGGGGGAGATCGCGTACAGGTTCACGCAGCCGCCGACCCGCCGGGCGTTCATGGCCTGGACGGCCAGCCCGTGGGCGAGGTTGAGGTGGTGCGCGCCCCTGATGGCGTTCTCCGGCTCACGCCGTCCCGGGGCGTGCTCGCCCGAGGCGTAACCGAGGAACGCGGCGCACCAAGGCTCGTTGACGGTGCTGAACGTGTCGACGTGGTCCTTGAGGGCGTCGTGCACGGCGGCCGCGTACTCGGCGAAGCGGTAGGCCGTGTCACGGTTGGGCCAGCCGCCGCGGTCCTCCAGCTCCTGCGGCAGGTCCCAGTGGTAGAGGGTCAGCCAGGGAGCGATGTCGTGGCGGCGCAGCTCGTCGGTGAGCCGCTTGTAGAAGTCGAGGCCCTTGGTGTTGACCGGGCCAGAGCCGCCCGGCTGGATCCGCGGCCACGAGACCGAGAAGCGGTAGGCCGACAGGCCCAGCCGCGCCATCAGCGCGACGTCCTCCCGGTAGCGGTGGTAGTGGTCGATGGCCACGTCGGCGTGGTGGCCGCCGAGGACCCGGCCCGGGATCTTGGTGAAGGTGTCCCAGACGGACGGGCCACGCCCGTCCTCGGCGACGGCGCCTTCGATCTGGTAGGCCGAGGTCGCCGCGCCCCACGCGAACTCCGCGGGGAAGCGCAGCCCGGCGAGCGCCGGTTCCTCTTGTGTCGTCACGCCTTGACCGCACCTTCCATGAGTCCGCCGACGATCTGCCGGCCGAACACGACGAACACCGCGATGAGCGGGATGATGGACAACGCCGTCCCGGCGAAGATCAACGTGTAGTTGGTGGAGAACCGCGCGTTCAGCGAGGTGATCGCGATCTGCACGGTGGGGTTGTCCGGGGTGAGCACGATCAGCGGCCACATGAAGTCGTTCCACATGAGCATGAACGTGTTGATGCCGAGCACGGCCATGCCGGGGCGCACCGCGGGGAGCACGACGTTCCACCAGATGCGCAGCGTGGCGGCGCCGTCCACCCGGGCGGCCTCGACCAGCTCCATCGGCACGGCCTGGCGCGTGTACTGCGTCATCAGGAAGACGCCGAACCCGTTCAGCAGGTACGGCAGGATGACCGCCTTCAGGGTGCCCGTCCACTCCATGCTGACCATCAGCCGGTAGAGCGGCACGACGCCCATCTGCTGCAGCGGCACCGCCATCGTCAGCAGGACGAGCAGCAGCAGCACGTTCTTGCCCTTGAAGGCGAGGTTCGCGAACGAGAACCCGGCCAGCGTCGAGATGATGACGACCGAGACCGTGACGATGCTCGCCACGACGAACGAGTTCGTCAGGCCCAGCAGGAACTTCGCGTCCTCGTTGTTGAGCACGGCGACGATGTTCTCGCCGAGGTTGCCGCCCGGCAGGAACGGCGGCGGCACGGCCACCGCGTCGGCGTTCGTGCGTGAGGCGATCACCAGCATCCAGTACAGCGGGAACGCCGACAGGAGGACGGCGACCCCCAGCATGACCCTGGTGAAGACGGTCGGTGACCAGTTGGTCATTTGGTGCCCCCGATCCTGCGCACGACCAGGAAGTTGACGAGCGCGCCGATGAGGATGAGCAGGAACAGCAGCCAGGCGGCCGCGGCGGCGTAGCCGTAGTCGAACTCGCGGAAGCCCTGCTTGACGATGAACATGGCCACCGTCTGGAACTGGCCCTGCGAGCCGCCGTCGACGTTGCCGTTGTAGAACGTGGTCGGCTCGGAGAACAGCGTCAGGCCGCCGATCGTCGAGTTGAGCACCACGAAGATCATGGTCGGGCGCAGCATCGGCAGCGTGATCTGCCAGAACTGGCGGCGCCGCGAGGCCCCGTCGATCGCGGCGGCCTCGTACAGGTCGCGCGGGATCGTCTGCATGCCGGCCAGGAAGATGATCGCGTTGTAGCCGGTCCAGCGCCAGTCGACCATGGTGGCGATCGCGAGCCAGGACGGGATGCGCTCGGCCCGCCAGTTGGTGGCGTCGACGCCGAACCAGCTGAGGATGTAGTTGACCAGGCCCCAGTCGCGGGCGAACAGCTGCGTGAACACCACCGCCACCGCGACCACCGACGTGACGAGCGGGAGCAGCACGCTCATCCGGATCGCGAGGCGGAGGCGGAAGCGCTTGTTCAACGCGTTGGCCAGGAACAGCGCCAGCAGCATCTGCGGGACGGTCGCGAGGACGAACATGCCGACCGTGTTGACCACGGCGTTCCAGAAGTCCTCGTCGACGAGCAGCGCGGCGTAGTTGCCCAGCCCGGTCCACTCGGTGGTGCCGGCCAGGTCGTAGTCGTAGAGCGAGTAGTAGAGCGTGAACGCGAGCGGGAACAACCCGAAGGCGGCGAACAGCAGGAAGTACGGGGACACCAGGACGTACGGCATCGCCTTGACGTCCACGCGGGAACGCCAGCGGCGTCCTGGCGGGTGGTCGCGGCGAGGGGTCCGCGCCGTCCGTGGAAGGGTGTCGAGGCTCATCACAGACCTTTCAGCGGCGAAAGCCCGGCCCGCCCCCTGGCGGGCCGGGCGGAGGATCAGCCCGCGGCCTTCACCGCGTCGTCGACCAGCTGCTGCCAGGCCTTGTCGTAGGCGACGGAGCCGTCGTCCATGCCCTGGACGACCGACTCGATGGCGGACTTGACCTGGGCGTGCTTCACACCCAGGAACACCGGCTGGAGGCTGGCGGCGGACTTGGCGAAGATCTCACCGATGGGAGCGTCGTTGAAGAACTCGTTCTTCGCGCTCTGCACCGCCGGGTCCTGCTGGGCCTTGACGTTGCTCGGCATGTTGCCGAAGTCGGTGAAGATGCTCGCCTCGGTCTGCGCCTGCGTCAGGTAGTCGGCGACCATGGCCGCCTCCTTCGGGTGCTTCGACTGCTTGGGCACCGCGAGCCAGGAGCCGCCCCAGTTGCCGCCGCCGCCGGGCACCGACGCGACGTCCCACTTGCCCTTGCCGTCCTCACCGGCGTTGTCGCTGACCGCGCCGAGCATCCAGGACGGGCAGCCGAGCGTGGCGAACGAACCCTTCTGGATGCCCGCCGCCCACTCGTCGGTGAAGTTGCGCAGCTTCGCCGTCAGGCCCTGCTCGGTCAGCTTCTGGGCGAAGTCGAAGGCCGTCCTGACCGCTGCGTTCTTGTCGACGATGAGGTTGTTCTGCTGGTCGAAGTAGGTGACGTTGCCGTTCTTGGCCGCCTCCTGGTACAGCACCACCTGGTACAGCGTGTTGGTGCCGTCGGCCCACTTGCTGTCCTTGACCTTGGCCTGGAACTGCTGGCCGACCTTCAGGAAGTCGTCCCAGGTAGGCCACAGGGCGCCGACCTCGTCGCGGTCCGTGGGCAGGCCGGCCTTCTCGAACAGGTCCTTGCGGTAGCACAGGCTCATGCCGCCGATGTCGGTGCCGAGGCCGAACAGCTTGCCGTCGGCGGTGACGCCGTTCTCCCACTTCCAGGCGGGGAAGTCGGCCTTGCGGGACTCCAGGCCGTGCTCCTTCAGGTCGGCCCACCACTCCGGGTGCGCCTTGGCCAGGCCCATGCCGCCCTCGTCGATGCCCACCACGTCGCCGGCGCCCGTGCCGGAGGTCAGCCACTGGATCATCTGCGGCCAGTACTGCTGTTCGAACTGGTCGGTGAGGTGCTCTTCCTTGATCTGGATATCCTTGTGCTCGGCGTTCCACTTCGTGATGGCGTTCTTGTAGCCGAAGTTGCTGCCGCCGCCGAAGGTCTGCACGCGGATGGTGACCGGGCCTGAGCTGGTGGGCTCGCTGGAGCCTGAGCCGGAGCCACAGGACGCTACGGCCAGCGTGGCCGCAGCCAGGGCCGTGGCCGCGGCCATGCCGCGACGCTTGCTGATCAACATGGGTTGACCCCTTCTGGGTGAACATGGGAGACGGCACCGCGGTAGCGCCTCCGCGGTGGGGGGTTTTGGGAGCGCTCCCACAAAGGGTGCACTCACGCGGTCTGTGCGTCAATGCCACGTCACCCAACCGTTACCAAGGGCCGGTTTGTGAGGCGTGAGACCGGACTTAAGGGCATATAAAGCCATAAAAGGTATATTGGGAGCGCTCCCAGGCCACATGGTGGATTTCGCACCGCCCAGAGTTCACCAACCCCAGTGGCCCCACCCGTATCGGGCCGGCCGCGCGCCGCAAGGCGCCCCCGACGAAAAGGGCAGGCGCCTCAGGGGCCGGGCGGGCGATCGAGGTGGCCGTTCGGTACGAGCCCGCGTCCGGAGCGGCCGGACGCGTGCGGTAAGTGGCCCCGGTGCGGCGGCACGTGCCTCTGGGGCGCGTGGTCAGGGTGGCCGTTCAGGGACGTGTCCCCGTTCGAGGGGTGCGGGGTGCGTGAGCGGGGGCCCCGGTGTGTGGGCAGGTGTCTCAGGGGGCGGGCAGCGTCGGGGTGCGGCGGGGCTGCTGGAGGCGGTCGGGTGCGTGAGGCGCGCGTCTCGGCGAAGGGGGCAGGTGCCGCTCGGTGCGAGCGCCTGCGTTCTGGACGTGCCCGCGTTCGGGGTGGTCGGGTGCGTGCGGCGCGCGGGCCCGGTGTGGGGGGCAGGTGTCTCAGGAGGGCGGGCAGCGTCGGGGGTGGCCGTCGGAGAGGCGCGCGCAGGTGAAGGGGGCAGGTGCCGCGCCTGCACTTGGCTCACCGCCACCGCCAAGGAATGGGCGATGGAACACCGGAAGAGGCCGTCAAGGCCACCGACCAGATGTTCGCCGTCAAGGGGCAACTTGGGCGGCGTGGTTGGCGGTGGCCGTCGGGCGAGGGCGCGGGTGGGAGGTGCTCGCGTTCGGGGTGGCCGGGTCGAGCGCCCCGGTGTGGGGCGGGTGGCTTCGGGGGAGGGGGCCGGCGGCGTCGGGGTGGTCGTGCCGGACGTACTCGCGGGAATGTCGCTGTGTTGTGAGGCGCGCGCCCCTGCGAAGGGGGCGCGCGCCTCAGGGGGATGGGGGCAGGTCAGCCTGGTTGGGAGCGGCTGGCCGGACCGGCTTGCGGCCGGGGGCGGACGCGTGGGGTTGGGGCCTCAGAGGGGGGTCAGGCGGCGTAATCGGGGTAGCCGTAGCCGACGACCTGGGACTTCGGGCGGACGCGCTCCTCGACGCGGCCCCTGCCGGTGTTGCCCTCGATCGTGGTGATCGTGCCGTCGCCGTTGTCCTTCTCCACGAAACCGACGTGGTTGATGTCGCGGATCCTGTCGCTGCCGCTCCAGGAGAAGAAGACGACCGAGCCGGGCTTGGCAACGTCGCCGAACCGGCCGTTGTTCTTGAACCACTTCGCGTGGGCGACGGTGTAGGCGTCCCAGCCGATCTGCGAGCGGGCGCCGGCCTTGTCGCCGACCCATGAGACGAACATGGCGCACCAGGCCGCGTTCAGGTAGTCGGCGCGGGTGCCGCCGTCACGGGCGATGGTCTCGGCCGCGCGCTGCGAGCGGGAGTACCACCGCTGGTACGGGGTGCCGCCGCCGACGGAGTTCTCCGAGGTGCCGATCTGCGACTTCGCCAGGGCCAGCACCTGCTGGGCCGTGACGGTGATCTTCTCCTTCTCCGACTTGACCCGCACGTCCTCGGAACGGTCCGCGAGCACCGGCGCCGCGTGGGCGGCCGGGTGGGGGAGGGCCTCGGCGTGCGCGACAGCGTTGACGCCGAGGACGGTGGAGACGACGGTCGCGCCGAGGACGGCGCGGGCGAGGTTCTTCTTCGAAGCAGCAAAAAGGGAATGCTTGGCCATCGAGGGGGCTAACTCCTTGCTTCCATGCCGCTTACCGGGTTAGCTGACGGGCTCGGGCGTGGAAGCTGCCCTACGGCACTGACGTGCCGATTCGCCCCGAAGGAACATGGGTCCCCGGTTCCGCCTCAGGCGGATTCAGCGGTCACAGGACGATCCTGTGAGTGTGGTCGTACGATGGTCGGTCAAAACCGGACAAACCGGCTGACCTGTCCCCACAAGGTAATACATGGGGCAAGAGGTTCACAATCCCTGAAAAGGGATGTCAGCCCAGTTGACGCCGTGCGTCGGCCAGAAGCCCCATCATGGCAAGGGATTCGTCAAGCGGCATGATCGGAGATTCGGTCCTGCCCTCCGCCACGGCGGCGCGGACCTCGCGCAACTCCCCGGCGTAACCGTTGTCGGCCGGGTCGAGCACGTGCTCCTCCGGCTCCATCCCCTTGGCCGTCAGGACGATCCGCTGCGGCGCCCAGAACGGCGCCTGGATGTCCGCCCGCATGCCGGTGCCCACCACGCGCGCGTCGTTCGGGTAGTCGGCGAGCAGCGACGTCGACACGAGGGCGTGCCTGCCGCCCGGGTAGTACAGGGCGCCGCCCGCCTCCGCGTCGACCCCGTTGGGGGCGAGGGAGCCGGTGACCCGGAGCTCGGAGGGCATGCCGAGGAGCAGCTGGGCCAGCCCCATGGGGTAGATGCCGAGGTCGAGCAGCACGCCGCCGCCCAGTTCCGGCGCCCACAGCCGGTGCGCGGGCTCGTACGGCAGGGCGAAGCCGAAGCTCGCCTGCACCGACCGGATCTCGCCGAAGCGGGGGTCGGCCGCGATCAGCTGGATGAGCGGGTTGAACCGCATCCACATCGCCTCCATCAAGAAGACGCCGGCCTCGCGCGCCAGGCGCACCATCTTCTCGGCGTCGTCGACCGTCGCGGCCAGCGGCTTCTCGCAGAGCACGGCCTTGCCCGCCGCGATCGCGGCCTCGGCCACCTGCAGATGCTGGGCGTGGGGCGTGGCGATGTAGATCGCGTCGACGGCCGGGTCGGCGCACAACTGCTCGTAGGATCCGTACGCCGACTCGGCGCCCAGCTCGGCCGCCAGGGCCTCTGCCCGGCCGAGGTCGCGGGAGCCCACGGCGGCCACCCGCATTCCCGGCTCCGCCACGATGGCCGCACCCACGACGCGGGCGATGGCACCGGTTGCTGCTATTCCCCAGGTAAATTCTCGCACCCGGGAGATGCTAGCCGGTAAGGGATATTTCAGGTCATACGAACGTTTGGGGGTCGGGTCCGAGGCGCTGTCCCCGGTTCATGGCCCCGATGACGGCCATGTCCTCGGGGTCGAGGACGAAGTCGAAGACGCCGAAGTTCTCCTTGATCCGGGCGGGCGTCGCGGACTTGGGGATGGCGACGTTGCCGAGCTGCAGGTGCCACCGGAGCACGAGCTGCGCGGGCGTCCTGCCGCACTTGGACGACAGCAGCTCCAGCGCCGGGTCCTCGAGCAGCCCCTTGCCCTGGCCGAGCGGGCTCCACGCCTGCGTCAGGATGCCGTTGGCCTCGTGGAAGGCCCGCAACTCACGCTGCTGGAAGTAGGGGTGCAGCTCGATCTGGTTGATGGACGGGACGATGTCGGTCTCGTCCATGAGCCGGGTGAGCGTCTCGACGGTGAAGTTGCTGGTGCCGATGGCCTTGGCCCGGCCGCTGCGGTAGATCTTCTCCAGCGCCCGCCACGCCTGGACGTAGGAGTCGCGGCTCGGCACCGGCCAGTGGATCAGGTAGAGGTCGACGTAGTCGAGGCCCAGCCGCGACAGGCTCTCCTCGAAGGCGGCCTCGGCGCGGTCGTGGTCGGGGTTGGCCAGTTTCGTGGTCACGAACAGCTTCTCGCGCGGCCGTTCGGCGGCCCTGACCGCCCGCCCGACGGCCTCCTCGTTGCCGTAGGCGGCGGCGGTGTCGACATGGCGGTAGCCGATCCGCAGGGCGTGGGCGACGGCCCGCTCGGTCTCCTCCGCCGGGATCTGCCAGACGCCGAACCCCAGCTGAGGGATCTGGACGCCGTCCGTGTTCAGCAGGAGTGAGTTCATACTCTCCATTGTTCACGTCGTGTTTCTAGCGGCTTAAGCCGGTCGGGCTAGCTTGAAGCGGTCGTTGACGGGCCACCGACTCGGAGGCAGCAGTGGTCGAACAGGCGTCGGCCTGGGTGGAGTCGCCGCTCCAGATGCTGTGCGCTGTCGAGGCCCACCACGCCGGGCTGCTGGGCCCGGCGTCGGTCGTGATCCCGCGTGCGGGCCTGCGGCCGTTGCGGGCCACGCGGCGTGAGCTGGAGTCCCTCGGGCTGCCCGAGGGGCTCACGGTGGCGGAGCCGCGCGAGCGCATGCCCCGCCGTGTGCAGGCGGTCGGTGACGCCTTCTCCGGACGGGTCCAGCTGCGCTGGCTGCTGTCCAGCCCCGGCCGCATCGTCATCGTCGACGACGGACGGGCCACGCTCAACCTGCTGGAGCTGCTCGCCGAGGGCCGCTTCCGCCCGCTGCTGCGGGCCCGCGCCGAGCCGAGCCCGACGCGCACCGCGCTGGGCCTCGCCGCCGCGCTGCGCCTGCGCATGAGCGAGGTGTCGATCTTCACCGCGCTCCCGGTGGGCGACGCGCTGGAAAGGGCCGTCCGGCAGGCCGGGGTCCAGCTCGTCCGCCACGACTTCCCCTGGCTGCGTGCCCAGCCGCCGAGCGCCGAGGGGCCGGCCGAGCGCACGGTCGTCCTCGGCACCTCGCTCGTCCGCAACGGACTGGTGCACCGCGACCACTACCTGCGCTGGCTGAGCGACCTCGCCGCGCGCGAGCCGCTCGCGTACTACCCGCACCGCCGCGAGGACCCGACCGACGTCGCGCTGATCCGGGAGCGCCCCGGCATCACCGTCCACGACGCCGGCGCTCCCGCCGAGCTCACGCTGCGCGGCCTCGACGCCGGCCAGCGGGTGCTCAGCCTGCCCTCGACCGCGATCACCTCGCTGCGGGTGCTGCTCAGCCCGCGCGGTGTCGCCGTCGAGCCCGTGCACGTTCCCGATGACTGGTGGACCAGCAGGGCGGCTCCTGCCCTGCGCTCGCATTTGACTGGAGTACCTGGGTGAGAGTGCTGGCGGTCGCCGACTCCGACTCGTATCTGAAATGGGCGGCCTGCCTGCTCGGTGACCTGCCTGCGGGCTGCGTGACGGAGCTGGTCGTGGTGCGGACGCCGATCGCCCCCTCCGCGGAGCAGATCGCCGCCGCCGTCGACGGGCGTCCCGCGCCGCCGGTGCTGTCGGCCCGTTCTTTGCGGCGGGTGGCCGAGCGCACCCGGCCCGACGTGATCCTCGTGGCCTGCACGGGCCCGGTGGTGGACGTCCTGGTGGCCGAGGTGCTGGACGGCCTGCGGCCCCGGCCGGTGTTCGTCAGCGGCCTGCCCGGCATCTCGGTGCCGGCGACGGACAAGGCGTGGCTGTTCCGCAGCGGATGCGACCTGTTCGTGGTGCACAGCGAGCGCGAGGTGGCCGAGTTCTCCGCGGTCGCCGCCCGGCTCGGCGGAGGAGGCGCGGTGGGCCTGGCCCGGCTGCCCTTCCTGCGTCCCGCATCCTCCGGCACGGTGTTC
Organism: Nonomuraea maritima; assembly: GCF_900100395.1. Taxonomy (GTDB): domain Bacteria; phylum Actinomycetota; class Actinomycetes; order Streptosporangiales; family Streptosporangiaceae; genus Nonomuraea; species Nonomuraea maritima. The sequence goes on from NZ_FNFB01000003.1 coordinate 168,129, forward strand.
GAGGCCCCGCCGCGGGGCGGCAGGCGGGTGGTGTTCGCCACCCAGGCCAAGGTGCCGCGCGAGCGCGGCAACCGCGAGCGGATCCTGCACGTGCTCGCCCGCCTGGCCGCCGACCGGCCCGACCTCGACGTCGTGGTCAAGCTCCGCGCGCTGGAGGACGAGCAGCAGACGCACAAGGAGCGCCACCACTACCAGAAGCTGTGGCGGGACCTGGGCGAGCCGGGACGGGTCGAGTTCGCGACCGGCTCGATGCACGACCACCTCACGAAGGCGGCCGGGTTCGTCACGGTCAGCTCCACGGCGGCGCTGGAGGCGATCGCGCTCGGCGTCCCGTCGCTGGTGCTGAGCGACTTCGGCGTGAACGCCGAGATGATCAACGTGGTGTTCGAGGGCAGCGGCCTGCTCGGCACGCTCGACGACCTCGCCGCCGGCGACTTCAGGGCGGCCTCGCCCACGTGGTGCGCGGCCAACTACTTCCACCCGGCCGAGCGCAGCGACTGGACGAGCCTGCTGAACGGCCTCGTGACCTCCCGGCCCACACCGGCCAGATCGCTGCTCGACGGCCAGGAGCACGCGGCCGCGCGGCGCAGGGCCCGGCTGCGGGTGGAGGTGCCGCCGCAGATGCTGCGGGTGGGATACCGGGCCAAGCGCCGCGTCCGGCGCTATCTCAAAGCGCTGACCTGATCTTCCTGCGGATCCGGGTCAGCGCGCCCGCCCTGGGCTTCGCCTCCTGGACGGCTCCCGCCGCCGGGACGGCGAGGCCCAGGGCCTCCAGCCGCCGGCGCTTGAAGTAGCGCCGGTCGAACTCCATGCCGTCCGGCCGCAGCTCGGGATAGGCGTCGGCCTGCATGCAGTAGCCGACCGCGCGCACGAGCGCGGGCAGGTCCAGCGCGGGCGGCCAGCCGAGGTGCCCCTCAGGCGACAGCCGGGGCAGCAGCGCGTCGACGATGGTGACCGGGATCCGGTTGCTGTTCTCGTACGGCGTCAGCCGCTCCAGCACCAGGTCGGTGCCGTACGAGGCGACCGGCAGGGAGAAGTAGCGCTGGGCCGTCATCAGCCCCGTCGAGAAGCACCCGACGACCAGCTCAGGCCGCAGCGCCGCGAAGTACACCTCGGCGGGGACGCTCTCCCCTGCCACCGACACCCGCACGCCGAGCCGGTCGGCGGCGGTCCGCACGAGCTGGGCGTGCCGGCGTCCGGCGGCCGGGTGCGGCTTGAAGACGACGTCGGTGCAGCCGCGGGCGGCGAGGGCCGACAGCATCGTCTCGTGCAGCCCGGCCTCCTCCTCCGGCGTGACGATGTCCAGCGCCGACAGGTACTGGCCGAGGACGAGCGCCCGGCCGGAGAGCCCGGCGGGGGCGGTCGAGGCGACCTCGTCCACGACCGCGAGGAACCGCTCGGCGGGCAGCACCTCGGGGGTGACGCCGTACTCGCTCAGCAGCAGCGGCGTGAGGCCCGCCACGAGGTCGAGGTGCAGCAGCCGGACGATGCGGCGGGAGATCTCCGCGGGCAGCGGGTCGCGGGTCGGGCCGTAGCTCATCAGCCCGTCGGAGTAGACCGTGATCGGGCAGTCGCGCACGAGCCCCGCGATGGTCCGGGCCGGAGCGACCGCGATCGACTCCAGCACCAGCTCCTCGACGCCGTCCAGCCCCCAGAGCGTGCGCAGCAGCCGCTCGAACATCGGCACCTCGACCACGCGGGCCCGCCAGTCGGACGGGTGCAGCGGCGCGATGAGCTCGTTCCACGAGTGCACCGCGTCGAAGCGGGAGCGCAGCACGGCGAAGCCGGGGGTCTGCTCCAGCGGGGTCGCGATCTCCGGGACGGCCGCGTTGCTCGACACGATCAGCACGCGACGGCCGTCACCGAAGCGGCCGTCGTCGATGGCGGCCGCCAGTGACATCGCCCCGAACAGCGTCGAGGCGTAGAAGACCTTCATTTACGGCTCCTCCTGGCGGACCCGGACGTGCGGGCCGGGGGGAAGGTCGGGCAGCAGGGCGCGCAGCGCCGCCCCGCGCTGCGCGGACATCCGCGCGACCGAGTCGGCCACCAGCTCGGCCGGCAGGTCGCGCACCATCCGCGCGCCCCGCTCCTCGAAGCGGGCGCGCAGCTCGGGCGTGAACCGGTCGGCGAGCTCCAGGTGGTGGGCCAGCAGCGCGCAGAAGTTCCGCACCGCCTTGGCCTGGAAACGCGGCTCGACATCCTTCATGACGAGCTCGAACGCGTCGAGGAAGTGCAGCTGGCGCTCGTCGCCCACCTGGGTGAGCGACCCGGAGACCATCCTGCGGTAGAACACGCCGGCCAGCGACACCACGGCGAACGTGGCCGCCTGCTGGTGCAGCCGCCAGATCCACGGCCGGTCCTCGGCCGTGTGCAGGGAACCGGGGAAGCGCAGCAGGTCGCCGAGCGAGCGCCGGTAGATCCCGGCCCAGGCATACGGGTAGTCGACCATGGTCCGCACGTCGGCGGGCAGGATGCCGTCGCGGGGGTCGTGCACCGCGCCCCGCCGCGCCGACGGGGCGCGGTGCACGACCCGCTTGCGGCCCTCGACCTGCACGTAGTCGGTCCTGACGAAGTCGCAGCCGAGGCCGTCGACGGCGTCGACCAGCCGTGCCAGGTAGCCGGGGGCGAGCCAGTCGTCACCGTCCAGGAACGTGACGTACCGGCCGGTCGCGGCCGACAGGCCCGCGTTGCGCGCGTCCGCCAGCCCGGCGGGCGCCTCGTTGCGCAGCACGGTGAGACCGGGCAGCTCACCGGCGAAGTCGGAGACGACCTCGCCGGTGCCGTCCACGGACCCGTCGTCCACGACGATGAACTCGAAGTCGTGCCTGGTGTTACGGCACAGCGAGGTGAGCGCGTCGGCGATGTGGCGCTCGCCGTCCCGCACCGGCACGACGACCGAGAGGGTGATCAAATGGACGCTCCAGGGGGTGCGGAGGGTCAGGCGGTCACCCGGCGCAGGCGGGCCTTCGGGGCCTCCTCGCCGGGGAAGACGCGCTTGACGCCGTCGCCCATGGCCTGCTCGATGATCCGGATGTCGCGGACGAGGTGCTCCAGGCCGACCGGCTCCAGGGAGGCGGCGTGGTCGGAGCCCCACATGGTCCGGTCGAGGGTGATGTGCCGCTCCACCGTGACCGCGCCGAGCGTGACGGCGGCCAGCGAGATCTGCAGGCCGCGCTCGTGCCCGGAGTAGCCGACCGGGACGCCGTAACGCTCCTTCAGCGTGGTGATCGTCCGCAGGTTCGCCTCCTCGGGCGGCAGCGGGTACGTCGACGTCGCGTGCATCATGATCAGCTTGTCGGTGCCGAGGATGTCGACCGCCGCGTCGATCTCCTGCAGCGTGGACATGCCGGTCGACAGGATGATCGGCTTGCCGGTGGCGGCCAGGGCGCGCAGCAGCTCGTGGTCGGCGATGCCGGCCGAGGCGACCTTGTGCACCAGGACGTCCATGTCCTCCAGGAACTCCACGGAAGGGACGTCCCAGGGGGAGGCGAACCAGTGCAGCCCGCGCTCGTCGCAGTACTTCGCGATCTGCTCGTACTCGTCGCGGCCGAACTCGGTGCGCTCCTTGTACTCCAGGTACGTCATCTCGCCCCACGGCGTCTGCCGGATCTGGCGCTTCTGCTCCTCGGGGACGCAGATCGCGGGGGTACGCTTCTGGAACTTGACCGCCTGGCAGCTGGCGTCGGCGGCCACGTCGATGAGGCGACGGGCGATGTCGACGTCGCCGTTGTGGTTGATGCCGATCTCACCGATGACGTACACCGGCTGTCCGTCGCCGACCAGCAGGTCGCCGATCGCCACCGGGCCGCGGCGCGGCCAGGTGCGGACCCGCGCGGAGGTGACGGCGGCGGGCGCCGGCTCGGGGCGCGCGGCGAGCACGCGCTCGCACAGCTCGCGCACCGCGCCCGACCCGCCGGGACGGGTCAGCACCACGCGGGCCGCGGCTCGGGCCTTCGGGTGGGCCTCCGGCGTCGCGATCGGCCAGCCGACCTCGGCCATCGCGCCCAGGTCGTTCACGTCGTTGCCGACGTAGGCCACGCGGGCCGGGTCGAGACCCTCGGACGCCAGCCACTCCCGCAGCACCGTCCGCTTGTCGGCCAGGCCCTGCAGCACCGGCACGCCGAGCTTGCGGGCACGGGCGGCCACCACCGGGTTCTGCTCGGTGGACAGCACCAGCACCCGCACGCCCGCCCGCCGCAGCAGCGAGACGCCCATCCCGTCCGAGCGGCTGACCTGCACCATCTCGCGGCCGTCGGAGTCGACGTAGGCGCGGTCGTCGGTGTGCACGCCGTCGAAGTCGGTGACGACGGCGTCCACGTCGATCGGCTCGGGCCGGTCCACGAAGGGGGCGAGGGCGCGGGCGAGTTCGAGGTCCTCGGGCGTGTCGATCTCGAGGCCGTGCTGCGCCGGCACCGGCTGCACGGTGATCGCGCCGAAGAAGCGGTGGCCGTGCTCGCGCAGGCCGGAGGCGCGCATGACGTAGAAGGCGCCGTTCTCGCGGTACTGCGGCTCCAGCTCCTGGCGGAGCTTGCGGACGGCCGGGTCGTGGTTGACGCCGGCGCCGGCGGCCGTCCACAGGAACGCGTGCGTCGGCAGGCCGGACACCACCGAGTCGGCCTCGCCGTCCAGCACCTTGCGCACCGCGGCCGAGAGGGCCTCGGGGTCGATGAACGCGCTCGTGGCCTGCACCAGCACGACGACCTCGGGGTCGGCACCGAGCGCGTCGAGGGCGTGCAGCACGGCCGACTCGCTGGAGGCGGCGGCGCCGCTCAGCTCCTCAGGACGATCGACGACGGTGGCGCCCGCCTTCCTGGCGGCCTCGGCGATCCCGGCGTGGTCGGTGCTGACCACGACCTCGTCCACCAGTTCGGCGCGCAGGCAGGCCCGCACCGCGCGGGTGACCAGCGGGACGCCCCCGACCAGGGCGAGGTTCTTCAGGGGAACGCCCGCCGAACCTCCGCGGGCGGGAACTACGGCCAGGACTCGCAAGGTGTTTCTCCTCATTGCTCGGATAGCACCCAGAAGCTAGATGGCCGGATTGAACGCCCAGCGTCACCGCAATTAACTTTCCATGGGCAGCCGGTAGAACAACTCTGGCCGGCCCACCCCTCCGTACCTCGGCACACGCACCGCGATCCCCAGTTCCACCAGGTGTTCGAGGTAGCGGCGGGCGGTCACGCGCGACACCCCGACCACGTCGGCCACGCCCTGCGCCGCCATCCCGTGCGGGTGTTCGCGAAGCCGCCCCGCGACCGCGTCGAGAGTGTCGCGCGACATGCCCTTGGGCAGTTCGGAGCTGCCCCGCAGCGCGCCGAGCAGCCGGTCGACGTCGCCCTGCCCGACCGCGAGTCCCGCCTCGTCCCTGAACCTGGCATGACGCTGCAGCTTCTCGGCGAGTGTCGCGAAGGTGAACGGCTTGAGCAGGTACTGCGAGATGCCCAGCGACACCGCCGAGCGCACCATGGCGAGGTCGCGCGCCGAGGTGACGGCGATGACGTCGCACATGAGCCCACCGGCCCGCACCGCCCGGCACACCTCCAGCCCGTGCATGTCGGGCAGGTTGAGGTCGAGCAGGATGAGGTCGACCGGTCGCCGGCGCAGGAGGCGCAGCGCCTCGCCGCCCGACCGCACCACCCCGGCCACCTCGAAGCCGGGCACGCGCTCGACGTAGATGCGGTTGGCCTCGGCGGTGATCTCCTCGTCCTCGACGACGAGCACGCTGATCAGGTCGCTCATCGCACCGCCTCCGGTACGGGCAGCCGCACGGTGAACTCGGAGCCGGTCACCTCGATGGTGCCGCCGAGCCGTCGCACCGCCTGGCCGACGAGCGCGAGGCCGAGGCCGTGGCCGTCGCCCTTGGTGGTCCAGCCCCGCTCGAACGCCGCCTGGTCGGTCAGCCCGGGCCCGTCGTCGGCCACCCGGATCGTCAGGCCGCCGTCGTCGGCGCGCAGCTGCACCTCCACCCGGCCGGCCGCGTCGATCGCGTTGTCGATGAGGTTGCCGACGATGGTGACCAGCTCGCGCGGGTCGAGGCCGAGGTCGTCCAGCTCGCTGTCCTCGCTGATCACGAGCTCGCCGCCGCGCTCGGCGGCCTCGGCGCTCTTGCCCAGCAGGAGGGCGGCCAGCACCGGCTCGCGTACCGCGCCGACCACGCGGTCGGTCAGCTCCTGCGCCGCCCGCAGCTCGGCGGTGCCGAGCGCGACCGCCTGGTCGGTATGGCCCAGCTCCACGAGGGTGATCACGGTGTGCAGCCGGTTGGCCGCCTCGTGCGCGGCCGAGCGCAGCGACTCCGCGAAGCCCCGCTCGGCGTCGAGCTGGCCGGTCAGCGCCTGCAGCTCGGTGTGGTCGCGTACGGTCACGACGGTGCCGAGCCGGCTCGGCGCGCCGCTCACCGCGAGCACCCGGTCGCCGCTCAGGTGCACCTGCTCCCCGCCGCCGCGCACCCCCTCGACCAGCGCGGCCGGGCACAGTTCCGACAGGTGCCGCCCTTCTGCGTCGTCGGGCAGGCCGAGCAGCTGCCGGGCGGCGTCGTTGCACAGCGCCAGCCGGCCGTCCCTGCCGACCAGCAGCAGCCCCTCGCGTACGGCGTGCAGGACGGCGTCGTGGTGGTCGTGGATGCGGCCCAGCTCGACCGGCCCGAGCCCGTGCGTCTGGCGGCGCAGCCGGACGGTGACGAGCCAGGTGCCCGCGGCGCCGAGGGACAGCGCGAGCGCGACGATGAGGCCGCCCCAGGCGAACTGCCCGCGCAGCCTCTCGCTGATCCGGTTGACCGTGATGCCCGCGCTGACCAGCGCCCGCACCCGGCCGTCGGCCATAACGGGCGTCACCGCGCGCTGGGAGGGGCCGAGCGTGCCGGTGTAGGTCTCGATGAACGTCTGGCCGGCCAGCGCCCGCTGGGTGTGGCCGAGGAAGCGGTGGCCGATCTGCCGGGGGTTCGGATGGGTGTAGCGGGTGCCGTCCGGCCGCATGATGGTGATGAAGTCGACCCCGGTCGCGAGGCGCACCCGTTCGGCGTACGGCTGCAGGCGCACGCTCGGGTCGGGCGTGCGCAGCGCGTCGCGCACGTCGGGCGAGGCGGCCACGCTGACCGCCACGGCCCGCGCGGTGGCCCCCGCCTCCTCGGTCAGCAACTCGTGCGCCTGCACCAGCGCGAGCACCGCGCCGCCGGTCGCCGTGACCGCGACCACGAGCAACTGCAGCACCAGCATCTGGCCCGCCAGGCTCCAGCGCCGCATGGGACTCCTCCGTGAACGAAACTTACTCAATGGTGACCTGAATCACGCGTGAGGCGCATAGTCGCACATCAGAAGGTCCCTCCGTAAACCGCCGAAAGACACTCCCATGCGTGATCGCACCCGCTATCTCTACCTGGCCGTCATCGCGGCGGTCCTGGTCGGCATCGTCGTCGGATTCGTCTGGCCCGACGTCGGCACCGCGCTCAAGCCTCTCGGCACCGGCTTCGTCGCGCTGATCCAGATGGTGATCGGCCCGATCATCTTCTGCACCATCGTGCTCGGCGTGGGCTCGGTGCGCCAGGCCGCCAAGGTCGGCAAGGTCGGCGGGCTCGCGCTCGGCTACTTCATCGTCATGTCGACGGTGGCGCTGCTCATCGGCCTGGTCGTCGGCAACTTCATCGACCCCGGCGCGGGCCTGCAGCTCAGCGACAGCGCCCGCCAGGCGGCCGAGGCCGAGGCGGCCAAGGGCGGCGAGGCCAGCACCGTCGACTTCCTGCTCGGCATCATCCCGAAGACGCTGCTGTCGTCGCTCACCGCGGGCTCGGTGCTGCAGGCACTGCTCGTGGCGCTGCTCGTCGGGTTCGCGCTGCAGGCCATGGGCCCCAAGGGCGAGCCCATCCTGCGCGGCGTGGAACACCTGCAGCGGCTCGTCTTCCGGATCCTCGCCATGATCATGTGGGCGGCCCCGGTGGGCGCGTTCGGCGCGATGGCCGCGGTCGTGGGCGCCACCGGCATCGAGGCGCTGAAGAGCCTGGCCATCATCATGGTCGCCTTCTACATCACGTGCGTGCTGTTCGTCGGCGTGGTGCTCGGCTCGGTGCTGTGGCTGGTGGCCAGGATCAACCTGTGGGCGCTGCTGAGCTACCTCGGCCGCGAGTTCCTGCTCATCCTGTCCACCTCGTCGTCGGAGACGGCGCTGCCGCGGCTCATCGCCAAGATGGAGCACCTGGGCGTGAGCAAGACGGTGGCCGGCATCACGGTGCCGACCGGCTACTCCTTCAACCTCGACGGCACCGCGATCTACCTGACCATGGCCACGCTGTTCATCGCCGAGGCGACCGGGTCGCCGCTGCAGATCGGCGAGCAGATCGGGCTGCTGCTGTTCATGATGATCGCCTCCAAGGGCGCGGCGGGCGTGACCGGGGCGGGCCTGGCCACCCTGGCCGGTGGCCTGCAGGCGCACCGGCCCGCGCTGGTCGACGGGGTCGGCCTCATCGTGGGCATCGACCGGTTCATGTCGGAGGCCCGCGCGCTGACGAACTTCGCCGGCAACGCCGTCGCCACCGTCCTCGTGGGCACCTGGACCGGCGAGTTCGACCGTGAGCGCGCCGCGCAGGTGCTGACCGGTCAGGCGCCGTTCGACGAGGCCACGCTGCTCGACGACGACCACCGGCCGGAGCCCAGCGACCCGGCCAAGGAGATGTCGCCCGCCTGACCCGGGCGACCGTCGCGGCGGGACCGCCTGCCCCGGTCCCGCCGCGCATGTCCCCGGCGCGTTCGGCCCGCTCACCGCGACGCGCGAGGGGACAGAGGCAGCCGCAGGACGAAGCGGGCGCCGCCCGTGTGGTCCTCGACGCGCAGCTGGCCGCAGTGCGCCCGCGCCACGTCACGGGCGATGGCGAGGCCCAGGCCGGTGCCGCCGGTGTCGCGGCTGCGGGCGGCGTCCAGACGGGTGAAACGCTCGAAGATGCGTTCGCGGTCGGCGACGCCGATCTCCACGCCGTCGTTCTCGACCGCGAGCACCGCCCGGTCGCCCTGCTTGCCGACCGTGACGCGTACCGTGGTCTCGGCGTGCCGCTGGGCGTTGTCCAGCAGGTTCGTCAGGACGCGCGCGAGCTGCAGGCGCACCCCCTCGACGAACACGCCCCGCTCCAGCTCCACCTGCGTGGGCAGCTTGTCGTTGCGGGCCTTGAGCTCCGCCTGGACGAGGCCGGCGAGGTCGATGCGTTCCCTGACCGCATCCGCGCGCGAACCGATCCTGGCGAGCAGCAGCAGGTCGGTGATGATGGCCTCCAGCCGGTCGGTGTCGCGCAGCGAGCTCTCCACCAGCGCCTCCAGATCGGTGTCGGACGGGTAGAGCTGGGCGCTCTCCAGCTGGGCGCGCAGCCCGGCGATCGGGGTGCGCAGCTCGTGCGAGGCGTCGGAGGCGAACTGGCGCTGCTGCTCGGAGGCGCGTTCGAGCCGTTCCAGCGTGCTGTTCACGGATCGGGCGAGCTGCGCGACCTCGTCGTCGCCCGGTGGCTGCGTCACCCGGCGGCTCAGGTCGCTCACGTGGACGGCGTCCAGCTCGCCGCGCATGATCCGCACCGGCCGCAGTGCCCGGCCCGTGATCAGCCAGGTGGCCCAGCCGGTGAGCGCGATGAGCACGGCGATCTCGCCGAACACGATGACGTCGACGGTCCGGGTGGCGAGCAGGTCGGGCGTGCTGCGCCCGGCGTACACGACGGGGGAGTCGACGTTCATGGTCACTCTGACCGCGGTCAGGTGGAGGCACTGGTTGGGCAGGCAGTTGGTGGTGTTGACGGCGCGGTCCTTGGACGAGGGGCGCACGTCGTCGAGCTGCGGCATGTTGCGAGCCGCGTCGCTCGTCGCGATGAGCCTGCCGTCGGCGCCGACGACCTGGATGAGGTCGACCGACGGGTGCGGCACGGGGATGGCCGCGCCGATGGGCAGCACGCCGCCGCGCATCTCGAAGGCGATGCGTTCCGCGGTGTCACGGGTCTCGCTGTAGACGCCCGCGGTGACCATGGCCCGGGTCACCGCGACGCCCCCCGCGCCCACGGGAATGAGCACGAGGGCGGCAACGGCCGTCGCGATGAGGGTGACGCGTCCCCGTAGGGACCTGGCCCATTGGGGAACCACGCCCCGAGGTTACCGAGCGTGATTGCAGTGATTTGTCCGGTATTGGAAAAGATTCGGCAATCGTCAGGTTTGCAGCCAGGCGGTGGTGTCCGGCGGGACGGCGCCGTCGTCGGCCAGCGGGCCGCTCGCCAGCAGCACCTCGCCCGGCACCTTCACCGCCTGGTCCCCTGTGTTCAACACGACCACCAGCCCCGGGTCGCGCTCGATCGCCAGCACGTCCTTCGGCGAGTCGAGCCACCTCAGCGTGCCGCCGCCGAGCGCCGGGTGCGACCGGCGCAGCCGCAGCGCGGCCCGGTACAGGTTCAGCGTCGAGGCGGGGTCGTGCTCCTGGGCCTCGGCCGACAGCGCGGACCACTCCGGCGGGATCGGCAGCCACGGGTCGCGCCAGCCGAGATCGCCAGAGGACGTCCACGGGATCGGCACCCGGCAGCCGTCGCGGCTCTCGCCCCGGCGCAGCCACGCCGGGTCCTGTCGCAGCTCGTCGGGCAGGTCGAGCACTTCTGGCAGGCCCAGCTCCTCGCCGTTGTAGAGGTAGGCCGAGCCGGGCAGCGCCAGCATGAGCAGCGTGGCCGCCCGCGCCCTGGCCAGGCTGCCGTGCCGGGTGACGTGACGCGGCTTGTCGTGGTTCGACAGCACCCACGTGGTGGGCGCGCCCACCAGCTCCGCCTCGCGCAGCGACTTGTCGATGACCGTACGGAACGACTTGGCGTGGAAGTCGGCCATCATGAACTCGAAGTTGAACGCCTGGTGCAGCTCGTCGGGGCCGACGTAGCGGGCCAGCCGCTCGGGCGAGGAGACCCACGCCTCCGCCACCGCCATGCGGCCGCCCGGGTAGGAGTCGAGGATCGGCCGCCACTCGCGGTAGATCTCGTGCACGCCGTCCTGGTCGAAGTACGGCACCCGCTCATCGCCCAGCATCTCGGCCTGGGGCCCCTCCTTCTGCCCCACGTCGGGCAGCCCGTCGGCCTTGATCATGCCGTGCGCCACGTCGATCCTGAACCCGTCGACGCCCCGGTCGAGCCAGAAGCGCAGGATGTCGCGGAACTCGGCGCGCACCTCGGGGTTCTCCCAGTTGAGGTCGGGCTGCTCGGGGGCGAACAGGTGCAGGTACCACTGCCCGTCGGCCGTGCGCGTCCAGGCCGGGCCGCCGAAGATCGACTCCCAGTCGTTGGGACGGTCGCGGAAGACGTACCGGTCGCGGCGCTCGCCGCGCAGCGCCTGCTGGAACCACGGGTGCTGGTCGGAGGAGTGGTTCGGGACGAGGTCGACGACCACCCTGATGCCCCTGGCGTGCGCGTCGGCCACCAGCGCGTCGAAGTCGGCGAGCGTGCCGAAGATCGGGTCGACGTCGCGGTAGTCGGCCACGTCGTAGCCGCCGTCGGCCATGGGGGAGGTGTAGAAGGGGCTCAGCCAGATCGCGTCGACGCCCAGGTCGGCGAGGTAGCCGAGCCGCCCGCGGACGCCTTCCAGGTCGCCCACGCCGTCACCGTCAGCGTCGGCGAAGCTGCGCGGATACACCTGGTACACGACGGCGTCCCGCCACCAGTCGTCGTTGCCTAGCATGTTCGTCTCTCCCTGGTGGCTCCTGATGGTTCGGTGAAGGATGACCCGCCGTGCCGCGCAGGGTCAAGTGCAAGTTGCGGAAACTTGCGAAAGCCGACGGCCGCCCGGCGTCTCCGCATGCGCCGCCGGGCCCCCGTGGCGCCCTGTCGTGCCCGCGATGAGGATCGCGTAACGCTCGTTTGCAAGTTCTTCCAATTCTTGCAAAGAGCGGCTAACGTCCCGGAAACGTGCGGTTCCCGTATGGCGGCGCGCCGGCGCCGCCGTTCCCCCCGTGACCTCAGGAGGTCTCCATGCGCTTACGGGCACTGGGTGTGGCAGCTCTCGCGACCTTGGCTTTCGCGGCGACGGCGTGCGGCGAGTCACCGCCGTCCGCCCCGGCAGCACCGTCCGCCTCCGCCGCATCCTCCGCCCCCGCGGCCGGCGGCGGCACGCTCGTGATCTGGGCCGACCCCAGCCGGGTCACCCCGCTCAAGCCCTTCGCCGACCAGTTCGGCGCCGAGAACGGCGTGACGGTCGAGGTGAAGGAGATCAGCAAGGACAACCAGCAGACCTTCCTGACCGCCTCGCAGCAGGGCAGCGGCCCCGACATCATGATCGGCGCGCACGACTGGATCGGCAACCTCGTGCAGAACGGCGCCATCGACCCGGTCACGCTGACCGAGGAGCAGAAGGCCGCCTTCTCCGCGAAGGCGATCCAGGCGGTCACGTTCAACGGGCAGATCTACGGGGCCCCGTACGCGGTCGAGAACATCGCGCTGATCCGCAACACCGAGCTCGCCCCCGAGGCGCCCGCCACCATCGAGGAGCTCATCGAGACCGGCAAGAAGCTCAAGGCGGACGGCAAGGTCGACGAGGTGCTCTGCCTGCCCGTAGGCCAGAAGGGCGACGCCTTCCACGTCTACCCGATCTTCGCCTCCGGCGGCGGCGCGTTGTTCGGCGCCACCGCGACCGGCGACCCCGACCCCAAGCAGGTGCTGCTCGGCTCGCCAGGCTCGGTCAAGGCGTTCGGGAAGCTGAAGGAGCTCGGCGAGAAGGGCGAGGGGGCGCTGCGCACCTCGCTGACCAACGAGAACTACATCGTCACCTTCGCGGGCGGCAAGTGCGCCTACCTCGTCTCCGGCCCGTGGGCCATGAGCGAGATCAAGAAGGCCGGGGTCGCGTACGACATCACGGCCGTCCCCGGGTTCGAGGGCGGCGAGCCGGCCACGCCGTTCGTCGGCGTCCAGTCCTTCTTCGTCGCCTCCAAGGGCAAGAGCAAGGCGCTGGCCCAGGAGTTCGTCGCCAACTACGTGACCAACAAGGACGTCGCCAAGGCCCTGTACGAGGCCGACCCGCGTCCGCCCGCGCTGACCGCCGCGCTGCAGGAGGTCCAGGCCACCGACCCCGACGCCGTCAAGTTCATGGAGGCGGGCAGGGACGGCATGCCGATGCCGGCCATCCCCGAGATGGCGGCCATCTGGGAGCCGTTCGGCATCGCGGAGAACGCCGTCGTCAAGGGCGGCGACGCCGCGAAGGCCGCCGGCGCGGCGCAGCAGGCCATCGACGGCGCGCTCAAGAACTGACGTCATGGCTCTCGACGTGCGCGAGCCTGCGGACGAGGCCGCCGGCGCACGGCGGCCGGCGCGCCGGGAGACGACCACGGCGTTCGTGGTGAGCAGGATCGCGGTGCTCTCGGTGGCGGCGGCGATCCTGCTCTACGCGGCACCGCCGCTGGTCGCCACCGAGTCGTGGATCGCGCTGGCGGTGCTGTGCGCCGCCGGCGCGGCCATCGCCTACCTCTACCTGACCAGGCGCTTCGTCCCGGCGAAATACCTCGTCCCCGGCACCGTCTTCCTCATCGCCTTCCAGGTCGTCCCGGTCGTCTACACCGTCACGACCGCGTTCACGAACTTCGGCGACGGCCACCGCGGCGGCAAGGCCGAGGCCGTCGCCGCCATCGAGTCGGGCTCGGTGCGCCAGACGCCCGGCTCTCCCGAGTACACGCTGACCGCGGGCCTGCGCGGCGACCAGCTCGTGTTCCTGCTGACCGATCCGCGGACCAAGCAGGTCACGCTCGGCACCGCCGACGGGGTCGAGCCGCTGGCGGGCGCGCAGGTCGGCGTCACCGGCAAGGTGCTGCGCGCCCCCGGCGTGACCGTGCTCACCGCGCCCCAGGCCGCCGCCCGCGGCGCCGAGATCTCGGCGCTGACCGTCCCGACCCCGGGCGGTGCCATCAAGGCGAACGGGCTCAGCCGCGCGGTCGAGGGCAGGGCGAGCCTCGTGTACGAGGCCGCCTGCGACTGCGTGCGCGGCGACGGCGGCACCTGGACGGCCGACGAGAGCCAGGGCTACTTCGTCAACGACAGGGGCGAGCACCTGGCCCAGGGCTGGCAGGTGAACGTCGGCCTGGACAACTTCGCGCGAGTGTTGACCAACCCCACAATCTACGGATATTTCACCGGAGTTCTGGGCTGGAACCTCGTCTTCGCCCTCGCCTCGGTGCTCGGCACCTTCGCGCTCGGCATGTCGGTGGCCCTCGCGCTGCACCACCCGCGGATGCGCGCCACCCGCGTCTACCGGATCGCGCTGATCCTGCCGTACGCGATGCCGTCCTTCGCCATGCTGCTCGTCTGGCGCGACCTGTTCAACCGCGACTTCGGCCTGATCAACCAGCTGCTCGGCGTGCACGTCGACTGGCTCGGCGAGCCCGCCACCGCCCGGCTCGGCGTCATCCTGGTCAACCTGTGGCTCGGCTTCCCGTACATGTTCCTCGTCACCACGGGGGCGCTGCAGGCGATCCCGCGCGAGCTGACCGAGGCGGCCGCGATCGACGGGGCCAGGCCGTGGCAGGCGTTCCGCCGGGTGACGCTGCCGCTGTTGCTCGTCGCCCTCACGCCGCTGCTCATCTCGTCGTTCGCCTACAACTTCAACAACTTCAACGCGATCGCCCTCACCACCGAGGGCGGGCCGTTCCCGGCCGACAGCCCGCAGGTGGGCGCCACCGACCTGCTCATCACGTACACGTTCCGGCTGGCGTTCGGGGCGGGTGGCGCGCAGTTCGGCTTCGCGGCGGCGATCTCGGTGTTCATCTTCACCATCGTGGCGATCATCTCGGCCGTGGCCTTCCGGCGCACCCGCAGGCAGGAGGAGGTCTACGCATGAAACTCGCACTCCGGCACGTCTTCGTGGTGATCGTGTGCGCGTTCGCGCTCTTCCCGATCGTGTTCGTGGTCTCGGCCGCGATCAACCCGCTCGGCACGCTCGCCTCCAGCGAGCTGCTGCCCACCGGCGCGAGCCTCGGCAACCTCGTCGAGCTGCTGACCTCCGACAGCTATCCGTTCGCGCGCTGGTTCTTCAACTCGGTGTTCATCGCGCTGGTGTCGTCGTTCGCCAGCCTGCTGCTGTCGATGTTCGCCGCGTACGCCTTCAGCCGCATGCGCTTCACCGGCCGGCGCGTGGGCCTGATGGCGCTGCTGCTCATCCAGATGTTCCCGCAGTTCCTGGCCATCGTGACGATCTTCATGATCTTCACCGAGGTCACCGAGCTCTACCCGGCGTTCGGCTTCGACACGGTCTGGGGCCTGCTGCTGCTCTACCTCGGCGGCGCGCTCGGCGTGAACACCTGGCTGATGAAGGGCTTCCTCGACACCGTCCCCAAGGAACTCGACGAGGCCGCCACCGTCGACGGGGCCACCCACGCCCAGATCTTCTGGCGGGTCATCATGCCGCTGGTCACGCCGATCCTCGCGGTCACCGCGATGCTCGCGTTCATCGGCATCATGAGCGAGTTCCTCATGGCGAACGTGTTCCTGCGCGACCCCGAGAGCAAGACGCTCGCCGTCGGCATGTACGGCATGATCGCCGGCGACCACCGCAACGCGAACTTCGGCATGTTCGCCGCGGCCACGCTGATCACCGCCGTGCCGACCGTCGGTGTGTTCCTCTGGTTGCAGAAGTACATCGTCTCCGGGCTCACGTCCGGAGCCGTGAAGGGGTAGATCACTGTGCGCTTTCTGGGGGAGCCGCACCACGACGGCTCGGCGCTGTACGTCTCCGACCAGGAGCCCGCGCTCGGCTCGCGGGTGACGCTCTGGCTGCGCGCGCCGCGCGCCGCCGGGATCGAGGGCGTGCACGTACGGGCCGTGCACGACGGCGAGCCGCGCTACGCCGAGGCGTCCGTCGACCCCGCGCGCACCGGCGCCGGCGGGTACGGCGCCACGGACGTCTGGTGGCGGGCCGAGATCACCGCGGTCAACCCCGTCACCCCGTACCGCTTCCTGCTGCGCACCCGCGGCGGGCAGGTGTGGCTGACCGCGGCCGGGCTCGCCGCGCACGACGTGCCCGACTCGGGCGACTTCCGGCTCGTCTGCCACCAGGCCCCGCCGTCGTGGATGCGCGACGCGATCGTCTACCAGATCTTCCCCGACCGCTTCGACCGCTCCGGGCGCACGCCCGAGCCGCCGGAATGGGCGCTGCCGCGCGACTGGGACCGCGACCCGGTGATCCCGAGCGGCCCCGGCACCGCGGAGCAGTTCTACGGCGGCGACCTCGACGGTGTCGTCCGGCGGCTCGACCACGTGCGGAGCCTCGGCGCCGACACCGTCTACCTCACGCCGTTCTTCCCGGCCCGATCCACCCACCGCTACGACGCCGCCACGTTCGACCACGTCGACCCGCTGCTCGGCGGCGACGAGGCCCTGCTGCGGCTGTCCGGGGCGCTGCACGAGCGCGGCATGCGGCTGCTCGGCGACATCACCGTCAACCACTGCGGCGCCGGCCACGAGTGGTTCACCCGGGCCGTCGCCGACCCGACCGCCCCAGAACGCGACATGTTCTACTTCGACCCCGAGACCGGCGGCTACGAGTCGTGGTGGGGCTTCGCGTCGCTGCCCAAGCTCAACTGGGGCAGCGAGCTCGTCCGCAGCCGCATGCCGGAGGTGCTGAGCAGGTGGCTCGGCCCGCTCGACGGCTGGCGCGTGGACGTCGCCAACATGTCCGGCCGGCGCGGCGGCGACGACCACACCCACGCGGTCGCGGCCCTGCTGCGCGCCCGGCTCGGCCCCGGCGCCGCCCTCATCGCCGAGCACAACCACGACGCCTCGCCCGACCTCGACCGCGACGGCTGGCACGGCACCATGAACTACGGCGGTTTCACCCGCCCGGTCTGGGCCTGGCTGCGCGGCCCCGACCTCGACCTCGGCCACTTCCTCGGCGTGCCGGGCGGCGTCCCCTCTCGCGACGGGACCGCCACGCTCGCCTCGCTGCGCGCGTTCGCCTCCCACATGTCGTGGCGCTCGTACGTGCACTCCTGGCAGCTGCTCGACTCCCACGACTCGGCCCGCATCCGCACCGTCACCGGCTCGCGCGAACGCCACCTGCTCGCCGCCGGCCTGCAGGCCACGCTGCCCGGCACCCCCATGCTGTTCGCCGGCAGCGAGTTCGGCCTGACCGGCGTGAACGGCGAGCACTCCCGCACCCCGATGCCGTGGAACCGGCCGCACGACCGCGACGAGCCGACCCTGGCCGGCTACCGCGAGCTGTTCGGGCTGCGCCGCGCCGAGCCCGCCCTGCGTCACGGGGGCCTGCGCTGGCTGCACGCCGACGCCGACTGCCTGGTGTTCGCACGGGAGACGTACGAGGAGAGTCTGATCGTGTGCGCGCGCCGCGCGCCCGGCCCGCCGCTGCGTCTCGACCGGCGCATGACCGGGGTTTTGCACGCCGATGACGGAGACATCATCCCTGGTCGAGGGCCTTTTCTGGGTGTCTGGCGCGTCACTGTCTGATCGGCTACGGTGGCCTTTCTCCGACGTCCGTGCCGATGCAGATGTGTGGTGTGCTCGCATGAGGATGCTGTCCGTGGCCGTGCTGGCCTCGCTCCTTCCCGCCGTACCGGAAGCCGTACCGCAAGCAGTACCGCAAGCCGCGCGGACCAAGGCAGGAACGACGTACTACGTCGACTCCCGCTCCGGTGACGACGCGGCGGCCGGCACCGGCGCCCGTACCGCGTGGAAGACCCTCGAGCGGGTCAACGCGGCCGAGCTGAAGCCCGGCGACACGATCGCGTTCCGGCGCGGCAGCAGCTTCACCGCGCCGCTCACCCTGAGCGCGAGCGGCACCGCCGCCCGCCCCATCACGGTCAAGGCGTACGGCAGCGGCGCGCTCGCGAAGATCAGCGGCAGGGCCGGGGAATGCGTGCTCGTCAAGGGCGACCACTGGCGCGTCGGCGGTCTGCAGGCATCCGGCTGCCGCTGGGCGGGCTTCCTGGTCGCGGGCGACCACAACGTGCTCGCCGGGGTGGCCGCCGACCACAACGCCGCCGGCGTGCACGTCACCGCGTCCGGCTCGCACAACACCATCCGCGGCAGCGTCCTGACCGACAACAACCGGATGAGCGTCAACGACAAGGGCGGCGACAACGACTCAGGCGCGTTCGGTGTGCTGCTCAACGGCGACGACAACGTCGTGACGGGCAACACCATCACCGGCAGCTACGCGCACAGCAAGGACTACGGCGCCGACGGCGCCGCCGTCGAGATCTACAACGGCGACCGCAACCGCGTCACCCACAACACCGCCAGGGACAACGAGACTTTCACCGAGCTGGGCGCGCGCAAGGGCCGCACCGCGACCGGCAACATCTTCGCCTTCAACGTCGTCACCTCCTCGCGCGGCCGCGGCTCGTTCCTCGTCACCCGCGGCCCCCATCACGCCGTCGGCCCGGTCCTCGGCACCGTCGCCGTGCACAACTCGGTCTACCTGCCCGCGCGCCACACCATCGGCTGGTCGTGCCACGACGGCTGCTCGCCGTCCATACTCAAGCTGCGCAACAACGTCGTCGTGGTCGGCGGCGAGTCCGGCTGGGAGGACGGCAAGGGCGCCGACGAGGCGGGCAGCGTCTATGTGGGCCGCAGCGCCAGGTTCAAGCTGGGCCCGAAGTCGGTCATGGCAGACCCGAAGTTCGTCTCCCGCACCGACCTGCGGCTTCGGCCGGGCTCCCCGGCCCTCGGCCGCGGCGTCCCCCTCACCGCCTCCTGGTTCGGCGGCAGCGAGTTCGCCAAGGACGCCGCCGGCAAGCCGCTGTCCGCCACGCCCGACGCGGGCGCGTACCAGCGCTGACCCCCCTAGAGTGAACGGCGTGATCGAAGAGGAGCTCCGCAGGCCGCTGGTGCGGCAACTGGCCGACTCCGACGGCCCCCGCCGCTACTGGCATCTCGGCGACGAGGACGGGCGGGCCTGGCTGTTCGAGAGCGTCGAGGGCGACGGCGAGCTGTGGGCGGTCCGGCAGGTCGAGGTCGGCGCGGGGCCGTCCGGCCCGGTCGCGCGCCGCTACTGGTGGCGCCACCTGAGCGACGAGCACGGCTTCCTCACCGACCAGCCGCTCGAGATCTGGGAGCTGACGGAGATCACGCAGGACGCCTTCGAGGCGGTCTGGGAGGCGGCCGGCTGACGCCGCGATCCGCTTCCCCTTCCGGGCCGCGGATGGTTTCATGGGAGCCTCGGTCTTTCGAACGGGTGCTCGGGTTCGGCGACGGCCGGAGCGCGCGGAAGGAGATGTACGGCGTGGACTGGAAGCTCGAGGTCGTCCCCATCCCGGTGGCCGACGTTGACGTGGCGAAGCAGTTCTACAGTGAGCGACTCGGGTTCGTGGTCGACCACGACACCCAGATCAGCGAATACTCGCGGATCGTGCAGCTCACCCCGCCCGGGTCGGCCTGCTCGGTCGTCCTCGGCGCCCCGACCGGCACCGCGCCGGGCTCCGTACGAGGGGTGCAGCTCGTGGTGCCCGACATCGAGGCCGCCCGTGCCGAGCTGGCCGGGCGCGGCGTCGAGGTGAGCGGGGTCTATCACTACCGCGCCGACGGCGCCCTGGCCGAGGGCGGGGGCGGTCCGTGGAACGCGTTCGTGTCCTTCGACGACCCCGACGGCAACGGCTGGATCCTCCAGGAGCGCCCGCCGGAGGGCTGAGCGGCCGGAGGGTGCGCCGATCATGCAGGCGGGGTACGGAGCAGGGGGGCATGTCACGGTGACCTGCGGAAACTCCAGCGTTCCTTTATCCGAAGAGCCGTCTTAAACCAGCATTCTGGGAAATAAGCGCAGCATGTGTGACATGTCCGTGGAACACGGAAGAAATCTTTTCACGGCACTGTGAGAGCCTCTGGAAAGGAGGCGCAATGCTGCTGCGACTGAGGGTTTCGTTGCCGGATCGGCCGGGAGGGCTCGGTCAGGTCGCCAGGGCCCTGGGCGCGCTCGGGGCGGACATCCTTCAGGTGACCGTCCTCGAACGCGAGGCCGGGCGGGCCATCGACGACTTCACCGTCACCTGGCCAGGGCCCGTGGCGCCGGCCGAGGCGCGTGAACGGCTGTCGTCGATTCCCGGCGTGCGCATCGAAGGCGTGTGGGCGACGAAGGAGACGCCCGGCTCGTCCGCCGACTACGACCTGCTCATGCATGTGGTCTCCGAGCCGTCACGGGGCTTCGCCACGCTGGTGGACGCGCTGCCCGGACTGTGCGGGGCGGAGTGGTCGGTGGCGGTGTCCGGCGGGTCCGTGTGGCACGCCTCGGTGGCCGCGCCGCCGGAGATGGAGCTGCCCGACGCGCCCCTGCGGGCCATCAGCCTGGACGGCAAGGAACACCGCCTGATGCTGCTGCCCGTGCTCGCGGCGGGGCTGCACGTGATCGTGGCCCGCGCCGAGGGCCCGGTCTTCCACCGCGCCGAGGTGGAACGCGCCGCGCGCATCGTCGACGTCGTCGCCCGACTGGCCGCCCAACCTGATCATTTGTCCGCCTCAGCCGATTGACCGGGAAAACGTCTGATCACTAACGTGGGCACTCTGATCGTGTGAACAGGAGCGGCCCGTGACCGTCCACGAACCACACCTGGGGCATCACTACGAGGACTTCGTGATCGGCGACGTCTATCAGCACCCGCTGGGGCGCACGATCAACGAAGCCGACAACACGTGGTTCACGCTGCTCACCATGAACACGAACCAGAACCACTTCAACGCCCACTTCGCGGCCCAGGCGCCCACCGGGAAGATCATCGTCAACTCCGGGCTCAGCGTGGCCATCGTGCTGGGCCTGTCGGTCATCGACATGAGCCAGACCGCGCTCATGAACCTCGGCTGGGACGCCATCAAGCTCACCCATCCGGTGTTCGTCGGCGACACCCTCTACGCCGAGTCGAA
Organism: Nonomuraea maritima; assembly: GCF_900100395.1. Lineage (GTDB taxonomy): Bacteria > Actinomycetota > Actinomycetes > Streptosporangiales > Streptosporangiaceae > Nonomuraea > Nonomuraea maritima. Next base: position 188,956 of record NZ_FNFB01000003.1, read on the forward strand.
GGTGACCGCCAAGCGGGAGTCGAAGTCGCGGCCGTACGCGGGCATCGTCAGCTTCTACACGCGCGGGCTCAACCAGGACGGCGACGAGGTCATGTCGTGGACGCGGACCGTCATGGTCTACAAGCGCGACGCCCCGCACGACAAGGGCTACTTCCCGCAGGCCAGGACCGGCCCGCTCTGAACGGAGGTGACGCGGTTCTCCTTCGCGCAGTGCCCGCAGCGGGCGCAGGTGCGGGAGGTGTTGGCGGGGTTCACCGCTATCAGCTCTCGACCGGCGCTTTCAGCCTTGTGCGCGAGGACCGTCAGGAACACCCCCCAACCCGCATCCACGCTGTCGAACCAGCCGCGCCCCTCGAAACGGGGGAAGCCCGGCGTACGCCCGGCCTTGACCCGGTCGAAGAACGCGCGGAACGCCTTGTCGAGCCGCCGCAGTGTGGCCTGCTGGGAGGAGAACGACCACCGGCCCTGCCCGCCGGTGTCGTCGGCGCGGATGTGCTTCAACTCGGCCGACTGGTCTGCGTATCGGGGGTACTTCGGGCACCACACCACGTGGTATCCGAGGTCGTAGGCCGCGCCCGGGGAAGTGCGCACCCGGCGAGTCACACGATCACTATGACGGCGCCATCCATCTGACGTGCGATGAACGGAGATCTCCGATGCGCAGACCTGACAGGTCACTGCACGCTCGGGCCTTGACGGCCCTCCCGCTCCCGATTCCCCCGTCACCTCAAGGCGACGGTCCCCTCGGGAGGGTTTGATGGATTTCGAGCTGACCGAGGAGCAGAAGGACTTCCGCGCGGCGTTGCGGGCGTTCGTGGAGAAAGAGATCATCCCGGTGGCCACCGAGTGGGAGCACTCCGGCCGCTATCCCACCGAGATCGTCGACAAGATGAAGCAGATGGGGCTGTTCGGGCTGTCCGTGCCCGAGGAGTACGGCGGCCTCGGCGCCGACATGGTGTCGTTCGCGCTCGTCTTCGAGGAGATCGCACGCGGCTGGATGGGCGTCGCGGGCACCATCGGCTCCCACGCGCTGGCCTGCTGGATGATCGCGCGGCACGGCACTGACGAACAGAAGCGGGCCCACCTGCCCGACCTCGCCTCCGGCGCCCGCCGTACCGGGATCGCCCTGACCGAGCCGGGAGCCGGCACCGACCTGCAGGGCATCCAGACCCGCGCCGTACGCGACGCGGACCATTACATCGTCACCGGCACCAAGACGTGGATCACCAACGCCCGCCACGCCGACCCCCTGCCCGTGCTGGTCAAGACCAGCGTCGAGAAACCCGCGCACCGGGGCATGTCGGTGCTGCTGGTCGACCCGTCATCGCCCGGGTTCGGCATCAGCCGCGACCTGCCCAAGCTCGGCTACAAGGGCACCGAGACGTGCGAGGTGGTGCTCGACGAGGTGCGGGTGCCGGTGTCGGCGCTGCTCGGCGGCGTCGAGGGGCGCGGCATGCAGCAGGTGCTCGGCGGGCTGGAGATGGGCCGCATCAACATCGCCGCCCGCGCGGTCGGGGTCGCGCAGGCCGCCTACGACGCCGCGCTGGCGTACTCGCGCGAGCGCACCGCGTTCGGCCAGCCCATCTCCGACTTCCAGGCCATCCAGCTCAAGCTCGCCGACATGGCCACCGAGATCCAGGCCGCGCGGCTGCTCACGTACTGGGCCGCCTCCCAGGCCGACACGGGCAAGCGGGTGGACATGGAGGCAGGCATGGCGAAGTACTTCGCCTCCGAGGTGGCGCTGAAGGCGTCCCTGGAGGCGATGCGGATCCACGGCGGGTACGGCTACTCGCAGGAGTTCGTGGTGGAGCGGCTCTACCGGGACGCGCCGCTGATGGCGATCGGCGAGGGCACCAACGACGTCCAGCGCATGGTCATCGCGCGGGCGCTGGTCTCCGGCAAGGGCAGGATCGGCTGGTAGTCCAGGCCTTCGCAGGTCGGTCGGGTCAGTTCGTGTCGTCGTCGAGCCAGCCCCGGCGGGCCGCCTGGCGGGCGAGCTGGAAGCGGGTGCGGGCGCCGAGCCGTTCCATCAGGTTCTGCACCCGGCGGCGGAACGTGCGCTCGCTCAGCCCCAGCTCGCGGGCGATGGCGTCGTCGGGCACGCCGGTGGTGAGCAGCGCCAGGATGTGCCGCTCGGCGTCCGACGGCTGCTCGCCGGGCGCGGCCGGTCGGGCGCAGGCGCCGGTGTCGTCCAGCGCGAGGGGGAGCGAGACCCGCCACAGCGTCTCGAACAGCGCCGACAGGGCCGTCAGCAGCCCGGACGGGTGCACGATGACGGCGGTGTCGATCACTGTGGGCGCCGCCTGGAGCGGGACGATGCCGAGCCGGTCGTCCACGAGGACCATCTTCAGCGGCAGCTCGGGCAGCACGCGGTCGAGCGTGCCGCGGGCGGCGGCCGTCGAGATCTCGCCCCTGAGGCGTCCCAGCACCTCCAGGGACGTCTGCTCGTAGATCGTGCGGACGCTCCCGCCGCGCCGCAGCAGCAGGTCGCCGCTCGGCTCGACCTCCGGCGGGTTCGGTTCGGCCGCGTACGGGGGCTTGTCGAAGATCCGCAGCTCGGTGCGGGCGCCGCGCCGCGCCGTGTCGACCCGATCGCGTACGGCCTCGCGGCCGACCACCACCTCGACCAGCTGGTCGGGCGCCTGCCTGGACGTGGCCTCGCGGAAGCGTTCTGACAGCTCCTTGGCGCGCAGGCGGGCGTTCTGGATCGCCTCCTCGCGGCGCAGCAGCAGGACGTCGAGCGCGCTGCTCGGATCGGCGGCGGCGAAGTGCCCGGGCCGGCCGCGCAGCCGGCGCGCGAGGCCGAGCCGCTCCAGGTCGGAAAGGGCGGCGCGCACCTGCTGCTCGGGCAGGCCGGTGACCGCGGACAACTCGGCGGCGTCGGACGAGCGGGAGCCCACCAGAACCTCGTAGACCCACTCCATCTCAGCCCCGAGGCCGACCACCTCCAGCACCCCAACCTCCCGAAACGATCTCAGGGGAGTGTAGACCTCGACCGCGAGCCCTGAGCACCGGGTCAGTCCCGGGGCGTCCGGAGGCCTGAGCGTGTGGGTCAGTCGTGCCGGGGACGTCCGGAGATCTCGTGGTCGGCGTGCGAGACGGCCTCGGCGATGAGCGCGCGCACGTGGGAGTCGCGCGCGCGGTAGAGGACGCGCCGGCCGTCCCTGCGGGTCGTCACCAGACCGGCGAGCCGCAGCTTGGCGAGGTGCTGCGACACGGATGGGCGCGGCGCGCCGACGGCGGTGGCAAGCGTGTTCACATCCTGCTCGCCGGACGACACCAGCCACATCAGCCGCAAACGGGTGCCGTCGCTCAGCATGCGGAAGGCGTTGACCGCCGCCTCCACCTGAGCGGGAGTGGGTTGCTCCTGCGAGGGGGTGGCACGTGAGACGTTGTCGCGTGCGTACATAACTACATATCCTGCTCAAAAGGGGCCATTCACGCAAGTGAGGAACGACCATGCCCGAGCAGAACCCTCACGCCCACAACAACCCCCCACCCCACACCAACCACCGACCGCCTGACCCCCGTGCCATCGCCCCCGAGCACGAGCACGCTCCCGGCCCCGAGCACGGCCACGCCCACAGCCCCGCCCAGGGGCACGGCCATGGGCACGGGCATGGGGGAGAGGCGGGGTGGGTCAGGCGGGCGGTCGGATGGGTGGCGCATGGTGTTGCTCCGCACAGCCATGACAGCACCGGCAGGACCGATGGAGTTCTGGAGTCGAGTGGTCGAGGGCTGCGTGCGGTCGCGGTCTCGTTCGCGGTGCTCATGGTCACCGCGGCCGTGCAGGCGGTCATCGTCCTCGCGTCGGGCTCGGTCGCGCTGCTCGGCGACACGCTGCACAACCTGGCCGACGCCCTCACCGCCGTCCCGCTGGCCGTGGCGTTCTCGCTGGGCCGCCGCGCGGCGACCCGCCGGTTCACCTACGGGTACGGCCGCGCCGAGGACCTCGCGGGCATCGTCATCGTGGCGCTCATCGCCGCCTCGGCCGCCTTCGCCGGGTACGAGGCCGTCCAGCGGCTCCTCGACCCGCAGGAGATCAGGGCGGTGGGATGGGTGGCCGCCGCGGCGCTGATCGGGTTCGCGGGCAACGAGTGGGTGGCCCGCTACCGCATCAGCGTGGGCCGGCGGATCGGCTCGGCGGCGCTCGTCGCCGACGGCCTGCACGCCCGCGCCGACGGGTTCACGTCGCTCGCCGTACTGCTGGGGGCGGGGGGTGCGGCGCTCGGCCACCCGATCGCCGACCCGATCGTGGGCCTGCTCATCACGGTCGCCATCTGCTTCGTCCTGCGCGACGCCGCCCGCGAGATCTGCCGCCGCCTGATGGACGCGGTCGACCCGGCCCTCGTGGACCAGGCAGAACGTGTCCTCGCGACCGTGGCGGGCGTGCGCCGCGTGGGGGCCGTACGGCTGCGGTGGATCGGCCACGCCCTGCACGCGGAGGTCGAGGTGCTCGTCCGGCACGACGTGTCCGTCGTGGAGGCGCACGGGGTGGCGGTGGAGGCGGAACACCGTCTCATCCACGACCTGCCGCGCCTGAGAGCCGCCACGGTCCACACCGATCCTGATGGCCCCACCGGCACCGACCACCACGCCCGCCTGGCCGACCACCGCCACCCATGACTCAGGACGCGCCTGCCCCGAAGTCGGCTCCAGAGCGCTGACGTGGGTGGACGTCGGAGTTCGCCCGCTTCATGTCGGGGGGAAATGGGGTGGGCGGGGCATGATTCGCCGTGGACGGGTAGGTTGGGGCGGGTGTCTTCCGCCGCACGGCCCCCCGTGCCGTCCCCCGTCTCCACTTCCCGCCTGGCCTGGCTGGACGCGTTGCGTGGCATCGGAGCCATGGCCGTCGTGGTCGAGCACACCCTGCCCTGGTACCTGCCGAGCCTGCGCTTCTACTGGTTCAACCCGGGCGTCTACGGGATCCTCGTCTTCTTCCTGGTCAGCGGCTACATCATCCCCGCCTCGCTGGAACGCCGCGGCGACGTGCGCGCGTTCTGGATCAGCCGGTTCTTCCGCCTCTACCCCCTCTACCTGGCCGTCATCGCCGTGATGCTGGCGCTCGCGTGGTGGGTGCCGGTGCGCGAGGCCGTGGTGCGCGACGGCAGCGCGGTGGCCGCGCACGCGACCATGCTGCTCGACGTCGTCAGCGTCGGCGGCATCGCCGACACCATGTGGACGCTCTCGTACGAGATGGTCTTCTACCTCGTCGTCACGGCGCTGTTCCTGACGCGCGGGCACGAGCGCAGCGGGACGCTGGCGATGGCGTTCGCGGCGGCGGCCGTGGTGGTCGGGCTGCTGTCGTCGGGCGCGCTCCTGCAGGGCGGCTGGCTGGCGTACGCGTCGGGCGTGATCTTCGTGTGCGGGCTCGCGTGCGTGGTGTGGGGCAGGTTCCGTACGGTCGCCGCCGTCGTGCTCGGCGTCATGGCGGTGACGCTGCTGGCCATGGGCAGCCGGGTGCCGTGGCTGGGGCTGGCGATCGTCGCGGTGATGTTCGCCGGTACGGCGATCTACCGGTGGGAGCGCGGCACCGGTCCGCTCTGGCCGGTCGCGGTGACCGCCGCGCTGGTCGCCGCCGCGCCGGTGTGGGCGATCATGAATGGCTGGTGGTGGGTGCGCGCCGACGTGTGGGTGACCACGACGGCGCTGGCGGGGGCCACGTTCGCGGGTGCGATGGCGCTGCGCGGGCGGCGGCTGCCCAAGGTGGTCGTGTGGCTCGGGCTCATCAGCTATTCGCTCTACCTGGTGCACCACCCGGTGCTCAAGTACGTCGTGGCGATCACCGGAGACCTGCGCTCCCGGGAGCTGGCGTACCAGCTGGCCATGACCGGGCTGGCGCTCGTCGTGACCATGGTCCTCAGCGCGCTCGCCTACCGCTACATCGAGAAACCCCTGCAGGCCATGGGCCGCCGGCTCTCCCGCCGCCTCGCGGCTCCGCCGCCTCGCGGCTCCGCCGCCGCTGGGGCTGCCGCCCGGTGCCCGGGGCGGGATCCCGGATGGGGGTTCGCGCGTTCACGGCTCTGACGTCGCGGTGTGATCAGGCGAATCCGGCTGGTACGCGTGGACATGCGGAGCCGGACCGGCCGCCAGTGGAGTCGCCGCTCGTGACCTCCTCGCAGTGCGGTGCTCTGCTGCTACCGCGGCCTGGGTGATGACGGTACCGCCAAGGCCGTCCACGACCCGGGCGGTCGGCGACGTCAGGGCCGCTGCTGCGGACGTGGCTGCCAGGGCAGCCGGTTCTCCAGCTCCACCTCCAGGGAGAAGCTGAGGAAGGTGCGGACCACGACGATGAGTGCGAGCACGCCGACACCCGTGAAGGTGGGCGCCACGGCCACAGTCCGGATGATGTCTCCGGCGACGAGGAACTCCAGCCCCAGCAGGATGGCCCTGCCGAGCCCTTGCCGATACGCCCGGTAGCCGTCGTGGAAATCACCCCGCCGTCGTATGCTCCTGACACTGAAGAGAACGGTCGCCGCCAGCGCACCCAGCACGATGATGGCGACCCCGGCGAGATCCACCGCCTGGCCGACCGCTTCGACGACGTTCGCGAAGTCCGTGTTCACGTGGCCCCTCCGGCAGGCGTCCGTTGTCCCCGCGGCCCCCGGGCTGGTGCTTACTCCCGAACCTTCGAGGATGGCGTCATGGATGTCATCCGCCGCGCATCGTCGCGGACGGTCGATCCGGCGACATCGCGAGCGCCCAGGCACCTCGCTCACTTGTGTCACAGCGTTCAGGTCCAATACCCGCCGGAGTCGATGGACTCACTGCGAGGCCTCTGGAGCCGCCTTCGCCTGCGGCTGGACGACCCTGACCTGCCGGAGCACGGCAGCCGGTCCTTTTCGGCGCGGCGGCCGCCGGCCTCAGCGAGCTCGGCTGCGACGCGCCATACGCAAGGCCAGAGCCGCCAGACCCATGAGGACGAGCACGACGCCGATCCACCCGGGGCCGAGCCGAGCGACCCAACCGGCGACGGCCGCCTGCACGGCGGTCGCGGCACCCACGATCGGGTCGTCGGCATCCGCACCGGCGAAGACGCGCAGCTCGTACCAGCCGTAATACAACACGTACAGGCCCGCGAGGGTCAGCAGGGCACCGCTGGTCCTGGACACGTACGGCAGCAGGCGCCGCAACCGGGCCACGACGGCGGCGCGGGCGACCGCCACCGCCAGCGACAGCGCTGCGATGACCGAACCCATGCCGAGCGCGTAGGTGGCGAACGCCGCCATCCCGCCGGCCATCCCGCCGCCGGACAGCCCGGCCGACACGACCGCAAGGAACGGCCCGACGGTGCAGGACAAGGAGGCCGACGCATAGGACACGCCATAGCCGTACAGGGAGAGCGGCGAGGTGGTCGGGCGGCCGGTGGCCAAGCCCGGCAGGCGCAGCAGCAGCTCACGGCCGGACAGCAACCACAGGCCGAGCCCGACCAGGATCGCGCCGATGACCAGGGTCGCCCACGGCAGTTGGCCGCCCACCGACACCGCGAGCACGGTCACGACAGAACCGAACAGGCCGAAGACCGTGACGAACCCCGCGGTCATCGCCGCCGACAGGACCAGCGCCCGGCGGAGGGGACCAGCTCCCTGATCGTTGATGAGCAAGGTGAGGTATGCCGGCAACATGGCGAAGCCACACGGATTGAACGCGGCCACCATGCCGGCGGTGAGCGCCAAGGCGAGCGGTGCCTCGGCGACGCCCATGCCGAAGGACATGGTTCGGCTACCGGCCGAGCAGCGTGCGAAGGTGCTCGTTCAGCGTCTCCCTGCTGAGCGGGCCGGAGGCCTTCTCCATGGAACCGTCCGGTTTCATGAACACGAAGGTGGACTGCTCGCTGACGCCGAGCATCGTCCACACCGCGCCCTTGGTGTCCGACAGGTGCAGAAGGTTCCCGGTCCCTGTGCGCTAGACGAACTCCTTCATCGCCGCCTCGGTGTCCAAGCCGGCGACCCCGACGAACGCGACATCACCGTGCTGCGCGGCCGCTGCCTTGACGGTGGGCGCCTCCGCGCGGCATTTGGGACACCACGGCGCCCAGAACCAGAAGGCGATGGGCCTGCCCGCCAGACTCTCGCCCCGGAAGGTCTGTCCATCCAGCGTCCGTGTGGTGAACCGCAGCGCGGCGGGCGCCGCAGCCTTGCCCGCCTTCGATGAGCTCGGTGAGTGCGATGGGGACTGTGCCGGTGCGAAGGTGGCCGTGCCTGCCGTGCCTGCCGTGGCGGTCGTGGACCCGGCCTCGTCCTGCCTTGTGGGGCCACACGCGACCGCCAGCAGGGCGATCGCCGTCGTCGCTGCCGCGGTTCGTAAGTCGCTCATGCCTGCCACCCTAGAAGCGCTCTCGTGCGCCACTCCTTACAAGGCGATGACGGTGACGGCACCGCCCAGCCCGTCCCCCGTGAGTCGGTGGAGGGCTTGGGCGCCTGGATTCCGGTCGGCGGACACAGGTCCGCCAGCAGCAAAGCACCGCGACGGGATGGGGAACCTGGTCACGGCCGCGCCCTCTCAGACCGGCTCGGTGACCGGCTGCAGGGCGCGGGCGAGGCCCGGGTGGCCGGCGAGCGCGCGTGACACGACGGGGTCCTCGGCCATGAGGAAGGCGAGGTGCCTGACCGCGTGCGCGACCACGTTGGCGAGCGCGAGGTGCTCGGGCGACGGCGCCGCGGGCCTGTCGCCACGGGCGATGTCGAGCACCGGCACCTCGGTCGCGGGCAGCCACGGCGCCGGGTCGGGGCACACCGCGTAGGTCAGCACGATCGTCCCGCCGGGCTCGTGCCGCCAACTGGTGGAGTGGACGACCGTGCCGGGGTCGCCGGCCGGGACGCCGGACAGCCTGCGGGCCGTACCGTCGGGCGTTTCCCCGGGCATGGGCGGGGCGGCGGCATGCCGGTAGGACCAGCGGCCGTCGGTGGCCACCCGTAGCATGAGGGTCTCGACGCGGACCACGAGTCCTTCCACCGCCACCAACTTACTGCCAACGATGTGCAGGTACGTACGCCAAGCATATGTGTCACGCTCTTGAACGTCGCGAGCGGCCGGGTTGTGATCGATGGGGTGCGAGAGAGGGGCCGACAGCCATGCCCGGTTCGCTGGTGCTGATGGGTTCGGGCGAGACGAGCCCGACCATGGTCGAGATCCACCGCGCCGCCGCGCGGACCTTGCGGCCGGGGGCGCGGGCGGTGCTGCTCGACACGCCGTACGCCTTCCAGGAGAACCGCGCCGACATCTCGGCCCGCGCCTGCCGCTACTTCGCGCGCAGCGTCGGCCTCGACGTCGAGGTCGCCGCGGGCATCACGGGCGCCGACTGGGTGTTCTCCGGCCCGGGCAGCCCCACGTACGCGCTCGACCGGTGGGCCGGCTCAGGGGTGGCCGGAGACCTGCGCGCCCGGATCAGGGCCCGCGAGGGCGTGACCGTGCTCGCCTCCGCGGCCGCCTGCACGGCGGGGCTGGCCACGGTGCCGGTGTACGAGATCTACAAGGTCGGCGCCGAGCCCCACTGGCGCGAAGGGCTCGGCCTGCTGGAGTCGCTCGGCCTGCAGGCCGTGCTCATTCCGCACTATGACAACGCCGAGGGCGGCACCCACGACACCCGCTTCTGCTACCTCGGCGAGCGCCGCCTGGCGCGGATGGAGCGCGAGCTGCCCCCCGGCACGGCCGTGCTCGGCCTCGACGAGCACACCGCCCTGGTGATCGACCTGGAGAGCGAGTCGGTACGCGTGTCGGGCCGCGGCGGCCTGACCGTGCGCCGTCCGGGCAGCCAGGTGTTCCTGCCGTCCGGCACCGGCACCGACCTCGCCGGGCTGCGCCGCCTCGCGGAGGGCGCGGCGGGAGCGGCGCCGCCGCCGCGGCCGGCGCCGGAGCAGGCCGCCGAAGCCGAGGCCACCCTGGAGGAGTCGATCGGCGCGTGCGAGAAGCTGTTCGGCGCGGCGGTCGCCCGGCCCGACCCCGTGGCGGCCGCGCAGGTGGTGCTCGACCTCGAGGCCGAGATCGTCAGGTGGGCCGCCGACACCGAGGAGGACTCCGGCGGCGTCGAGCAGGCCCGTGAGCTGCTGCGGCTGCTGGTCGCCCGGCTCGGCGAGCTGGCGGCGGCCGAGGCCCGCCGCTCCCGCAGTCTGCCGGCCCTGGTGGAGCCGCTGCTCGCGCTGCGCGCCGACCTGCGCTCCCAGGGCCGTTACGAGGTGGCCGACGCGTTGCGCGCGGCCCTGCACAGCGGCGGCATCACCGTCGAGGACACCCCCGACGGCTCCCGCTGGTCCCTCGTCCCCTGAGCGGTGCGCGTCCGTCAGCCGGCGGCGTCCCGCACGGTGCGGGCGCTGATCTTCTCCGCCAGGCGTTCGAACTCCGACTGCGGGAGCAGCCCCGACACCAGTTCTCCGGCGATGAGCCAGCTGGGCGTGGCCCGCACGCCGTACCGCGCGCCGAGCGCCTCGGCTTCCGCGACGGACGTGTACGCGGCGGCCGAGGCGAGCGCGGCGCGCAGTTCGGCGACGTCCACGCCGGACTCGATCGCGTGCCGCTCGATCACGGACTGCTCGCCGAGGTCCTCACCGAGCACGTAGCGCGCGGCGAACAACCGCCTGGTGAAGAGGCACGACAGGTCGGGACGGTTCAGGCGGACCCACTCGGCCGCGGCGAGCGCCGTCCGGGTGCTGGGCAGGCGCCGCGGCCACGTCAGCGGGAGGCCGGCCGCCGCGGCTTCGTTCCGGAGCGCCACGTGCACGTCGCTGACGCGCGGACCGGCCTCCATGCCCTCGGGCGGGATCTCGGGATGAAGCTGGAACGGCAGGTGGACGACCTTCAGGCCGCGGCTCTCGAGGATGTCGCAGCGCTGCTGCCCCACGTAGCAGAAGGGGCAGGTGAAGTCGAACCAGTGCAGGATGCGGATCGGTTCCACGTCAACTCCTCGCCTTCCTGGGCGGGCGGGCCGCCGAGGCGAGCGGCACCGGCCATGACGTCATGAAGGCTGCACCGGTGGAGCATGTCCTGCCCCCAGCCGGCCGTGGCGCCGCGCGTGGCCCCATGGCCACGTGGCCGATCCGGTCGACGGGGACGACCCGTCGAGCTGAGGCGTTCACCTGTTATGCCTTCTTTACCATACGGTTATTGTCTGTAACTTGATACAGTACCCCTTTTGTTCGGCGCTGGTCTGCCGGGTGGGCCCATTACGGTTGCAGGCTTTTTTGTCACCATTTCAACGACGTGGCGGGTCGACGCGGGTGCCGTCCAGGTTGAAGAGCATGATGCGGGAAAGGTCCACCGCGACCTTGGCGGCGTCCCCCGCGCGCCAGACGGGCCGACCGCCCAGGCGGACGACCAGGTCGGCGCGGCGATGGACGCCGGCGTCCGGGTGCCGGCCCACCCGTTCCTGCTCCGGATGTTCCTCCTGCCAGCCGAACAGCCGCCGCACCAGGCCGGGCAGCCCGCCGGGTGCCTCGCCGTCCTGGGCGGCGCGGGCGCGCGGGTCAGGGGGCTCGGGCACGGGCACGTGCGGGATCCCGCAGTCCACGTACGCCAGCCAGTCGTGCCCGTGGTACTCCAGCGCCCGCACCCGCCCGTAGAACGACGGCCCCTCGTACGACTCCGGTACCGGTGCCAGCCCGTCGGGCCGCAGGCCGACGAGCACCTGACCGCCGGTGTGCTGCGAGATCGCGTACGCCCGGGGGTCGCTCCACGGCAGGGTCAGCTGGTGCGGCCCGAAGTCCAGCAGCACGTACTGGTTCTGCGGCGTCCTGACCTCGGCCGCGAGCAGGTTCAGCTGCTGGGAGTTGAGGAAGGCGGCGACGAACGCCGTCGCCGGGTCGTTGTAGATCTGGGCGGGGGTGCCGACGTCCTGCAGCACGCCCCGGTTGAGTATCGCGATCCGGTCGGCCAGGGTGAGCGCCTCGACCTGGTCGTGCGTGACGTAGATGGTGGTGACGCCGAGCGACCTGACCAGGGCCGAGATCTCCATCCGCAGCTCGGTGCGCATGCCCGCGTCGAGGTTGGACAGCGGCTCGTCCATGAGGAACAGCCGCGGCCGGCGGACGATCGCCCGGCCCATCGCCACGCGCTGGCGCTGACCGCCGGACAGCGTGCCGGGCCGCCGGTCGAGCGTCTCGTCGATGTGCAGCGCCTTCGACAGTTCGGTGACGCGTTCCCGCACCATCGCGGGGTCGGCCTTGGCGATCTCCAGGGGGAAGGCGATGTTGCCGCGTACGGTCCTGTGCGGGTAGAGGGCGCCGTTCTGGAACACCATGGCGACGTCGCGGTCGCGCGGCGCGAGGTGGTTGGCGACCTGGCCGTCCAGCCACAACGACCCCTCGGTGATGCCCTCCAGGCCCGCGATCATGCGGAGCAGCGTGGACTTCCCGCATCCTGAAGGCCCCAGGAGGACGAGGAACTCGCCGTCGTCCGCATGCAGGCTGAGACGGTCCACGGCGAGGAAGTCGCCCGGATAAACCTTGGTCACTTTGTCGAGTACGACCGAACTCATGGGCCCACACCTTGCGCAAGTGTCACCTGGGAATGGAGAGGTAGTACATCGCGGTACAAGACGACATGTCCACCCTCCCTATGAAGAACGCAATTCAGGACAATTTCGGGCAGCAATTACGGCCAGAGCGCAGGTGTGTCGAGAACGATCACACGACATCCTTCGCCGTCCAGCCTGTCGCCTTCGACGCCGACCCCCGTGGCCATCTCGATGAAGGCGAACGCCGCGCTCTGTCTGCCGACGAGATCCTCGCGGTCGAGGCCGTCGAGCATGACGGGGAAATCAGCGAATATTTCCGGCACGTCATCGATCTGTTGACCACGGACGTAATTGTCAATCCGTGCCCGAATCCTGCCACCGCCCGCGTAGGCGATCGTCGATGTCCGGTTGAACCCCCATGACGTCGTCCACACCCGGGCGTCCTCGCTGAGCGCGGCGAGGAGTTCGTCGGGCAGGGAGTCGCCGAACCTGCCCTCCAGGAACCCGTACGCGCCGTCGCCCTCGAAGACGTACAGCAGGGCGAGGTCCTCGTCCATGGCCACCTCCATGGGGTCGTCCATGACGCGTTCTTCCGGGTCGCGCCCGCTGTTCAGCCGCCACAGGAGGTCGTCGAGAGCGATCCCCTCGTCGAGGGGTTGCACCACGGTCCAGCAGAGACTGTCCGTGAGCCACGAGTGCTGCCGGAAGAGAGCGCGGTAGTGATCGATCACCTGGTCATGATGGCGCGATATTTCACGACTCAAGAGGCCTGGAAGGTCTTGCGTAAAGTTGCGGCAATAGCTTTCATGGTCGGGACGCGCGACGAGAGGGGCACGATGACCGGCCGACGGCGGATCGCGAAGACCGAACAGCCCCACAACCCCGGCCCTTCGAAGGAACCACTCGCCGACCACCCGCCCGCCGCACACGGCCTCGGCCCGTCCGCGACAGCCGGGGTGGGCCTTCGGTGGAAAGTAAAGTGTGGGGCATGAACGGTAACGCTCGCCTCGCCGACATCGCCGCCCAGGCCGGGGTGAGTGAGGCCACCGTCAGCCGGGTGCTCAACGGCAGGCCCGGCGTCTCGGCCACCACCCGCCAGGCCGTGATGACCGCGCTCGACCTCATGGGCTACGAGCGCCCGTCCCGGCTGCGTCAGCGCAGCAACGGCCTCGTGGGCCTGGTGACGCCCGAGCTCGACAACCCGATCTTCCCCGCGTTCGCGCAGGCCATCGAGAAGGCGCTGACCCAGCACGGCTACACGCCCGTGCTGTGCACCCAGCTGCCCGGCGGCGCCCCCGAGGACGAGTTCACCGAGTTACTGGTCGACCGCGGCGTGAGCGGCATCGTGTTCGTGTCCGGCCTGCACGCCGACACCACCGCCCGGATGGACCGCTACACCCGCCTCGCCGACCGCGGGCTGCCGATCGTGCTCGTCGACGGCTACAACGAGGGCGTCGACGCCCCCTTCATCTCGCCCGACGACCGCCTCGCCGCCCGCCTGGCCGTGCAGCACCTCGTCGACCTCGGCCACGAGCGCATCGGCATCGCGGTCGGGCCGCGCCGGTTCGTCCCCGTGATCAGGAAGATCGAGGGGTACAAGCAGGCCATGGCACAACTGCTGGGAGCCTCCGACGTCGACGAGCTGATCTCCCACTCGCTGTTCTCCGTCGAGGGCGGGCAGGCGGCCGCCGCGCAACTGCTGCTGCGCGGCTGCACCGGCATCGTGTGCGCGAGCGACCTCATGGCGCTCGGCGCGATCCGCGCCTGCCGCGAGAAGGGGCTGTCGGTGCCGGGCGACGTGTCCGTGGTCGGGTTCGACGACTCGCCGCTCATCGCGTTCACCGACCCGCCGCTGACCACGGTGCGCAAGCCGATCGGCGCGATGGCATCGGCCGCGGTGCAGACGCTGCTCGAGGAGGTCAACGGCGCTCCCGCGCGGCACGTCGAGCTCATCTTCCAGCCGGAGCTGGTCGTCCGAGGGTCCACGGGCTCGGGGCCGCTGGTCAACCGGTGACGTACGACGTCCTCGTCCTGGGTGGCGCGGGGGTCGACACGACCGTGCGGGTGCCGGGGCTGCCGCTGCCGTACCGCTGCTCCTACCACGTGCCCCGGCGGGCACCCGGCATCGTGCGCGACGGACGCGCCCGCACCGTCGTGTCCACGCGCGGCGCGGACGGCTGTCTCGTGCCCGGGGCGCACGCCTGCACGGTCGCGGGCACGCACGAGTCGCCCATCACGGAGGACCTGCTCCTCGCCCGTACCTCCGGGTAACCCACCACAAAGGCCATTTAGTACGCTTTTCCGCGTCTGCCTGGCAGAACGCCCGAGCGAGGAGTGCGAGCTGTGACCGTCGTCGTGTGCGGTGAGGCGATGCTGCTGATGCTGGCCGAGCCCGGCATCCCCTTGGAGCGGGCCACCGCGTTCCGCCGCTCCGTCGCAGGCGCGGAGAGCAACGTGGCCGCCGGACTCGCCCGCCTCGGACATGACGCGCGCTGGATCGGCCGCCTCGGGGCCGACCCCGCGGGCCGCTCGGTGCTCGCCATGCTGCGCGCCGACGGCATCGACACCCGCCACGCCGTCGTCGACCCCGACGCGCCCACCGGCCTGCTCGTCCGCGACAGCCACCCGTCGCGGGCGATCGACGTGCAGTACTACCGCGCCGGCTCGGCCGCGTCGCGGCTCGCCCCCGACGAACTGTCGCCCGAGATGCTGGACGGCGCCCGCGTCGTCCACGTCACCGGCATCACGCCGATGCTGTCCGATTCGGCGCACCGGGCCACGCTGCGCCTGTTCGACCTCGCCCGCGAGGTGGGCGCGCTCGTCTCGTTCGACCCGAACATCCGCCTCAAGCTCGGCGCCCCCGAGCAGTGGCGCGAACGCGTCGCGCCACTCCTCGGCCGCGCCGACGTCGTCCTCGCGGGGGAGGACGAGCTGGAACTGCTCGGCGTCGACCCCGCCGCGCTCGGCGGGCCGGCGGTCGTCAAGCGGCGCGACAAGTCGGCGACGCTGGGCGAGCTGCGGCAGGAGGCGTTCCCGGTGCCGATGGTCGATCCCGTGGGTGCCGGTGACGCGTTCGCCGCCGGGTTCCTGTCGGGGCTGCTGCGCGGCGAGCCGTACGAGATCTGCCTGCGCGAGGCCGCCGCGGTGGCGGCGCTCGTGGTGCAGTGCGTCGGCGACACCGAGGGGCTGCCCGACCGGGCCGGGCTCGATCGGGCACTGGCCGGCTTCGCCGAAGCCGGGGAGACCGTACATCGTTGAGGGAGTAGTCGTGTATCGCTGGGAGACCGTCCAGGCAGTGACCGGCCAGCGCGTGTTCGGGATCGTGCGGAGCGCGAGCCCGGACGAGGCGGTGTCCGCCGCAGAGGCCGTGCTGGACGCCGGGCTGCGCGCCGTCGAGGTGGCGCTGACCACGCCCCGCGCCCTCACCGCCATCGCCCGGCTCACCGAGCAGCACCCGCAGGCGATCGTCGGCGCGGGAACCGTGCTGGATGCCGCCGCCGCCCGTGCGGCCGTCGAGAACGGCGCCCGCTTCCTGGTCGCGCCCAACCTGAACCCCGAGGTGATCCGCGCGGGCCACCGCTACGGCGTTCCCGTCTTCCCCGGCGTGTCCACTCCGAGCGAGATCATGCGCGCCCTGGAGGAGGGCGCCGACGCCGTCAAGATCTTCCCGGTGTCGGAGCTGTCGCCGTCCTGGCTGCGTGACCTGCGCGTCGCGCTGCCCCAGGTCCCGGCGATCCCCACCGGCGGCGTGACGATCGACACCGCGCCGGAGTGGATCGCGGCGGGCGCGGTCGCGTGCGGCATGGGCTCGGCCCTGACCTCGGGCGGCGCGCAGGCGGCCGGCGAGCGCGTCGCCAAGCTGCTGGACACGCTCGCCCAGGCCCGTTGACCGCACCACCCACCCGACCACGAGGAGACCAGGCATGACCGTCGCCGTCCACGTCGGCCCCGAGCCGTCACCCGCCCTCGACGACGCCGTACGCCGGGGCGGCGGGCGCGTCGCACCCCTGCAGGAGGCCGAGGCGATCGTCTACCACGGCGGCGGCGCCGCCGAGCGGCTGCGTTCCATGCTGCACGAGGGCATCCGCTGGGTGCAGCTCCCGAGCGCGGGCGTCGAACGGTGGGTGGACGCCGGCGTCGTCACCCGTCACCCCGTCTTCACCGCCGCCACCGGCGCGTACGGACCTCAGGTGGCCGAGCACGCGCTGGCCCTCATGCTGGCCGCGGCGCGCGGCCTGCACCGGGCGGCCAGGGCCACGACCTGGGGCGCCACCAGGTCGGTGGAACTCGCCGGCTCGACCGTCGCGATCGTCGGCTGCGGCGGCATCGGGCGGGCCCTGATCCGGCTGCTGGAGCCGTTCGGGTGCACGATCGTGGCCGTCACCGACCGCGGCGAGGTGCCCGGCGCCGCCCGCGTGCTGCCGCGCGCCCGCTACCGCGAGGCGCTGCCCGACGCCGCGTACGTGGTCGTCGCCGCGCCCGCCACGCCCGGCACCCGTGGCATGTTCGGCGCCCACGAGTTCGGCCTCATGCGCGAGGACGCGTGGCTGGTGAACATCGCGCGCGGCAGCCTCGTCGTCACAGGCGACCTGGTGGACGCGCTGCGTGCGGGCCGGATCGGCGGGGCGGCGCTCGACGTCACCGACCCCGAGCCGCTGCCCGACGGCCATCCGCTGTGGGAGCTGGAGAACGTCCTCATCACCCCGCACACCGCGAACCCGTACCCGGCCTACTGGCGCGCGCTGACCGAACGCGTCACCGAGAACGTCAGGCGCTTCGCCGCCGGGGAGCCGCTCGACGGGGTCGTCTCCCCGGAACAGGGCTTCTAGGAACAGGGCTTCTAGCGGAAGACGCCGCTGTAGGCGTTGAGCGCGGGCTGGCCGCCGAGGTGGACGTACAGGACGTTCGCGTCCGCCGGGATGTCGCCGCGCCGGACGAGGTCGATGAGCCCGGCCATCGACTTCCCCTCGTAGACGGGGTCGAGGATCACGCCTTCGAGCCGTCCGGTGAGCCGGATGGCGTCGAGCGTCGACCGCACGGGGACGCCGTACGCGTCGCCCGCCCAGCCCTCCAGCACCGTGATCTCGTCGTCGCCGAGGTCACGGCCGAGACCGATGAGCTCGGCCGTGGCCCGCGCGATCTTCTCCACCTGCGCCCGGGTCTCGGCGAGCCTGGCGGAGGCGTCGATGCCCAGCACCCGGCGCGGCCGGTCCTGGCCCGCGAAGCCGGCGATCATGCCCGCCTGGGTGCTTCCCGTGACGCTGCACACCACGACGGTGTCGAAGAAGACGCCGAGCTCCTGTTCCTGCCGTTGCACCTCGTAGGCCCAGCTGGCGAAGCCGAGCCCGCCCAGGCGGTGGTCGGACGCCCCGGCCGGGATCGCGTACGGACGGCCGCCCGCCGCGGCGATGTCCTCCAGGGCCGCCTGCCAGCTCTCCTTGAAGCCGATGCCGAACCCGGCCTCCACCAGGCGGACGTCGGCCCCCATGAGCCGTGACAGCAGGATGTTGCCGACCTTGTCGTTGACCGCGTCGGGCCAGTCGACCCAGCTCTCCTGGACGAGGACGGCCTTCAGCCCGAGCCTGGCGGCGACCGCGGCCACCTGCCGGGTGTGGTTGGACTGGACGCCGCCGATGGTGACCAGGGTGTCCGCGCCCTGGGCGAGCGCGTCGGGGATCAGGTACTCCAGCTTGCGGGTCTTGTTCCCGCCGAACGCCAGCCCGCTGTTGCAGTCCTCCCGCTTGGCCCAGACGCGGGCCCCGCCGAGGTGGTCGCTGAGCCGGTCGAGCGGGTGGACGGGACTCGGACCGAACAGCAGGGGATAGCGCTCGAAGTCGTCGATGGACATGCGCGGCCTCCATGGGGGAGCGGAGTGTCGTCAGTGCTCGGAGTCGGGGCTTCGGGAGACGGTTGTCAGGGACTCACTGCTCGGGTGGGGAGTTCTCGTCGCCGAGCATCGTGTCGAGGAGCGGCGCGAGGGTCATCCAGTTGGCGCGGACGGCGAGCGCCGCGCCCTCCACCTCGCCCGCCTCGCACAGCGCGATGATCCGCTCGTGCTGGGCGAGCGACCCGCGTCCGCTCAGCGAGGAGAACCGGATCCGCTCCACCCGCCGCAGCACCGGCGTGAACTGGTCGAGGACGGTACGGATCGCCGGGTTGGCGGAGGCGGTCACCGGCACGGCGTGGAAGGCGTCGTCGGCGGCGAGCGCCGCGTCGACGTCGTCGCGGCGCAGGGCGTCGGCGAAGCGCGCGTTGGCCTCGCGCATGGCGTCGAGTTCGGTTTCGGACAGGTACGGCAGCGCCTCCCGCACGGCGAGCTCGTGCATGGCGGCGGTCACCGACTGCGCGGCGCGCACGGCACGCACGTCCACCTCGCTGACGATGGTGTAACGCCCCGGTTTGGTACGCACCAGCCCGGCCTGCTCCAGCCGGGTCAGCGCCTCCCGTACGGGAGTCCGGCTCACGCCCAGCCAGGCGGCGAGATCGCCGTCGTTGAGCCGCTCACCGGGGGCGAGCGTGCCGTCCACGATGGCGTCCCTGATCGCGCGGTACGCGTCATCCCGGAGCAACGACCGGGCGACGACCCCTCGGTTCTGCGGTACCGGCATGCAATATATTGCACATCGCACCTCAGGACGCGTCAAGACGTGCTCGCCTTGGAGTCGGGCGCGTGGATGGTGCCGCCGACGACGCATGCGGTGGAGCGACAACGTGGTGATGGCCTTTTCCGACATTTCCTGCCGCTTTGGCCCTATAGGGGAAGTGCTGTCAACAGGGCCTTTACCGCTGTGAGGCATGGGTGGCATCGGGGTGTGTGTCGCCGCAGATCCGCCCGCCCCATAGAATGGTAAAGGGCGATAAGTTAGCAGAAAAAACAAAGCCAAGCTAGTAATGTCTGTTGTCGTGATAAAAGCCGACTTTTGCCTTTTCATGGTGGCGAAGTGTCGCCACGGGCAGCACCGGAAGAAATGACGACGTTGTCATCGGGACGATACACAGGCCATCCGGTCCGCCGGTCGAAGGTCAGGCGCCGGGGACCCGGACCGCGATCATGGCGATGTCGTCCGAGCACGCCGCGGTCAGGCCGGTGAGCAGGCCGTCGCAGAAGTCGTCGAGCGGGGCGCGGGCGAGGGCCGCGGCCTTGCGGCGCAGCCGTTCCAGTCCCGAGTCGAGGTGCTCGCCCGGCACCTCGATCAGGCCGTCGGTGTAGAGAAGCAGCGTGCTCCGCAGCGGCAGCGCGGCGACGGCGCTGGTGCGCGGCAGGTCGGAACCCACCCCGAGCAGCGGGTTGACCGCGCCCGCGAGATAGCGGGCCTCGCCGTCGCAGGTCACCAGCAGGGGCGGCGGGTGCCCGGCCACCGAGTAGCTGAGTCGCCAGCCGCCGTCGTCGCAGACGCTCAGGCGCGCCAGGACGCAGGTCGCCACGCACTCGGGGCAGAGGGACTCGGTGGCGACGTTCAACCGGCGCAGGATCTCGCCGGGAGACTGCTCACAGTCCATCGACAGGCCTCTGAGCATGTTGCGCAACTGGCTCATCGCGACGGCCGCCTTCAGGTCGTGCCCGGCCACGTCGCCGATGGTCAGGAGCAGGGAGCCGCACGGCGGCACGAACGAGTCGTACCAGTCGCCGCCGATCTCCGCCGAGGTGGCACACGGCTGGTAGCGGGCGGTGATCTCCAGCCCCGCGACCTTCGGCGGCTGCGGGAGCAGGCAGTGCTGCAGCGCGAGGGCGACCCGCTGGGTGTGCTGGAACCGCATCGCGTTGCGGAGATGGGCGTGCGCGTGGTTCAGCATCTGCTGCAGCAGGGTCACGTCAGCCGCGCCGAGCGGTTCGCGGTCCTCGCACACCACGGCGGCGACCACCGCCGCCACGGCGCCGTCCACGACCACCGGCACCAGGCTCAGACTGTTGACCTCGGCGGCGATGATCCACTCCCTGACGTGGCGCGCGACACCCGGCGGCGGCTCGCCCCTGCGGAAGTTCCAGCGGACCGGCCGGCGACTGGTGACTGCCTCGACGAAATGGCTGTCGGGGCCGAACGTCACCGGGCCCGTCGGGGGAGGGTTGCCCCGCGTCCGCGCGATGGAGACCAGGAGCTCGCTGGTCAGCGGCACTGACTCCTCCTGCGTGTCCGGCAGCACGTAGATGCAGCAGGCGTCCGCCAGGGTGGACACGATCACGTCGGCGAGCGCGTGCAGCACGTCCTCCAGGCCGGCGAGGTCCTCGGTCGCCGCGGCCGCCTGGTCGAGCAGCTTCCTGCGGCGTTCCTCCTGCCACTCCTCCTCGACGTCGGCGATGGTTCCGATCCATTCGACCACCTGGCCGTCGCGGACGATGGGCACGCCGCGTTCGCGGACGTGCCGGTAGGAGCCGTCCCTCATCCTCACCCGGAAGCTCTGGTTCCAGCAGCTCAGCCGCTGGTCCACCGCCGTGAGCCAGGTCCTCCTGGTCCGTTCCCGGTCATCGGGGTGGACGGCGCTCAGCCAGCCGTCCCCGCAGTACTCCTCCCACCGCATGCCGGTGTAGCGCTCCCATCCGGGGCACGGCTCCTTCGGCCTGCCTTGCAGATCACACACCCAGATCGCCTGCTTCTGCAGGCCGGTCAGGCTCTCGAAGCGCTGCAGGGTGGTGCGCCGCTCCTCCCTGACGGACTCGATCGCCCGCGCGAGGTCGACCCGTTCCGTGACGTCCACGGTTCTGATCAACAGGCCCGGCTCGCCGCCTCTGAGCGAGATCTTCGATATCCCGATCGAGGCGAAGGGCTCGATGTCAGCCGCGTCCGGTTCCCCGCAGGCGAAGGCGAAGTTCTCCAGGTCGATCGGCTCGCCGGTCTCCAGCACCCGGTCGAGCCGGGTGAAGAAGCTCTGCGTGCGAAGGTCACCGAACGCCTCCCGGACCGGAACGCCCAGCTCCCGCTCGCCGGCGATGTTCCTGTACGCGTTATTCATATAGATCAGCCGATGGGTGGAGCCGCTCGTCACGGCCACGCCCACCGGATCGAAATCAAAGACGTGCAGGGCTATGCCATCCAACAACTGGGCGTCGACGTACTCCATCATCCTTTTCCTTTTGCGCTTCGTCCCGTTAGTACAAATGCCGCGCAAATGAGATGGAAGACATCAACCGCTTTTTTGGTGGGGACGTTGCGCAGGATCTCCGTACATAGATGGGCGTATCGTCGCTGTCAAGTGCCTCAGTGCAATATGAAGGTGCCGCCTGCGGTCGTCGCCAGGTCGGCTCCGAAGGCGGCTGCCGGCGTCCAGGCCCCGGGCCTGCCGGCGCCACGGGACAGCATTTCGGTGACGGTGGCGGTGACGTCGGCCGTGAAGTCCATGCCGTCGCCGGCGCGGAGCCATCCCTCGTGCCGGGTGCCGTCCGGCCACTCGACGACGGCGTGCCCCCAGGAGTGCTCGCGGGGGCGGGGGGTGGCCTTGGTTCGCACCCGGCCGAGCCGGTCGATGACGAGGCGGCGCACCGCAGGGAAGGACAGCAGGCGGCCGAGCGCCGGGAGCAGCGCACGTACCAGGGGAGCGGCCGGCACGAGAGCGGACGTGGCGGTGACGAACGGTGCCCCGCTCGCCGCGTGCGCCGCGACGAGGTCGCCGGACGCGACACCCGCCGACGTCGCCGACTCCCCGTCGGGAAAGGTGAGGCGCTGCGGGTCCGCGCCGAGGGGCGCCGTCACGAGCCGCCCGTTCTCGTACCGTCGTCCACCGGAGGTGAGCACGTCCACGATGCTCGCCGCCAGGGCGGCGCCGAGCGTGCCGGCCTCGACGGACACCGAGGCCGCGGCGTCGGTTCGCACCCGGTGCGGCGTGGGCCGGCCCGCGCGGAGCTTCGCCACCACCGCCTCCGTCGCCAGCACGCCGAATCCGGCGCCGGTGACCAGGGTGCTGCCCGCGCGCGTCGCCTCGTCGTGCAGGGCGAGCAGCCCGTTCACGGCGACCACGTCGTTGGCCTGGTCGACGTAGTGGCCGCCGGGCATGCAGGCGCGGGCGATCACCGGTGCGGTGGCGGCGAAGGCGCCCATGGTGTTCACCACCACCCGCGGCCGCGCCCGGACGATCTCGTCGGCGATCCGCTCGGCCGAGTCCGCGACGACGACCTTCGCGTCTGCAGGAAGGCCGGCCGCGAGCAGCCGCTCCCGGCTGCGGCCGACCGGCACGACCGTCAGTCCCCGCGCCGCCAGTCGCCTGGCCACGCCCCGGCCCACCCGCCCGGTCGCCCCGACGATCCATACCTCGTCGTTCGTCCTGCTCATGCGAACGTCACCTCGCCTGGTCCTGGCCGCACCGGGGACGGGCGCCCCAGTGATGACACAGTGTGTCGTGACTGCAGGCTAGCACTGACGACACAGTGAGACATCACCTGTTACAGTCGACCCCATGGCGAGGTGGGATCCGGGTGCCGAGCAGCGCCTGAAGCGGGCGGCCGTCGAGCTGTACCTGGAGCGCGGGTACGACAACGTGACGGTGTCCGACATCGCCGAACGGGCCGGGCTCACGCGGCGCTCCTACTTCCGCTACTTCCCGGACAAGCGAGAGGTCCTGTTCGCCGGCTCGGAGCGCATGCCCCCGGCGCTGGCGAAGGCGGTCTTGGCGGCGGACCCGGCCTTGACCCCGCTCGCCGCCGCTCTCGACGCGCTGGCGCGGGTCGGCACGCAGCTCGTCGAGCAGGTGGCCGACATCGCGGAGCGTCAGGCGGTGATCGACGCCAGCCCTGAGCTGCAGGAGCGCGAACGGACCAAGGCGGCCGCGATCACCGCGGCGATCCGCGACGGCCTGAAGCAACGCCAGGTGACCGCCGACACGGCCGAACTGGTCGCGCAGCTCGCCACGGTGGCCTTCCAGAACGCCTTCCGGCACTGGATCGCGACCGCGGGGCAGGCGGATTTCCGCAGGTGCCTGCACATGGTGACCGACGACCTGCGAGCCGCCCTCGCGGGCACGTGAGCATTCCCCGGTGCCATGACCGTCGGGGAAGGCGCGGTGGCTTTCCTGGACGGCCTGACGGCGAGACCTGACGAGCAGGCTTGATGGCGAGGGCTGACGGCGAGGCTCGATGGCGCGGGGTCGCCGTCAGCCGGGTCAGGTCTGGTCGCCCAGGTTGAGGCGGGCGCCGGCGCTCAGGCCCGAGTCGTGCACCTCGAGGCCGATCGGCGCCTGGTTCTTCGGCAGCTCGAACACGAGCGCGCCCGTGAACGACGCGCCCGGCTCGATGCGGATGGGTGTGATCTCCTTGCCGCCCCCGTCGAGCAGCTTGATTCCGCCGTGGCCCTGCTCGTCCTCGTCGATGAGCTTCTGCTGGCCCGGGTAGAGCACGCGGGCCTCCTTGCCGACGTTGCTCACCTCGACGCCGATCCGGCACGTACGCGTCGCCGCCGCCCGCGCCGGTTTGGGGCACTTCTTGCCGGTCACCTCGAAGCGGAGCTTGCCGTCCTCGACCGGGCCGTCCGCGCCGGCGGCGGGCGGCCGGAACAGCATGAACAGCACGGTCGCGAGCGCCACCAGCATGAGGACGGTGACCAGCACGGCGGTCAGGCAGCCCGAGGTCACACCGCCACGTGGCCGGGCGCCCGGCCACCGGCCGGTGGCCGCGTGCGGCGGCTGCCCCGGCTGGTGGGGAGGCGGCACCGGCCCGCCGTGACGCGGCGGCACCTGCCCGACCGCGGGCATGGGCCCCGTGCGCTCGGCGTGCGGCACGTGCCCGACCGCGGGCATCGGTCCGGTGCGCTCAGGGTGCGGTACGTGCCCGACGGCGGGCATCGGCCCGGTGCGGTCATGATGCGGTTGCACCGCGGGTATGGGCCCCGTGCGGTCGATGGGCGGCGGATGCGGCATCCGGGACGTGCCCTGCGTCGGGCCGATGCGTTCCGCGGGCGGCACCTGCCGGCCAGGCGTTGGCCCCGTCCGTTCGGCGGGCGGCGCCTGGCGGCCGGGTGTGGGCCCCGTGCGTTCCGCGGGCGGCGCCTGGTGCGGCGGGCGCGCGTCGGGACGGCGGGGCGGGCGCGGGCCGGGAGCCGGCACGGCCCCGGGAACCGGATGGCCGGGCCCGGCGGGGTGGCCACCGGGCCGCAACGGGCCGAACTCCGCCGCGTTCCAGGTGTTCGTCAGGTGTCTGGTCGCGGCGAGCTGCGCCGCGGGCTCGTCGGCCGCCCCCACGAGCTCCAGCAGCAGCTGCCGGGCCGCGGGCCGCCGCGCCGGGTCGGGGTGGATGGCCGCCGCGACCAGCCGGTCGAGCGGCGCCGGCAGCCCCCGCAGGTCGGGCGGCGCGGTGCGGGCCCTGGCCGCCATCACGTAGGCGTCGCCCTCACCGAACGGATGCCCGCCCAGCCCCGCGTACGCGATCAGCGACCCCCACGCGAACACGTCGCCCGCCGGGCTCGTCCGCCCCTCGAAGACCTGCTCAGGAGCGATCCAGCCGGGCGTGCCCATCACCATGCCGGCGTTGGTGTGCCGCTGGTCGACGTGGGTGGAACGGGCCAACCCGAAGTCGATCACCCGCGGCCCGGCCAGCGTCAGCATCACGTTCGCGGGCTTGAGGTCGCGGTGCACCAGCCCCGCCGCGTGGATGGCGGTCAGCGCCGCCGCCACCCCGACGGCCGCCGAGTGCAGCACCGACGGCGACAGCGCGCCGTGCTCGATCAGGTGGTCTTCCAGCGAGATGCCGTCGATGAACTCGGTGACGAGGTAGAGGACCCCGCGGTCCTCGCCGTGGTCGAGCACCCGCGCCGTGCAGAACGAGGCCACCTTGCGGGCGTTGGACACCTCTTCGTGGAAGCGCGCCCGGTAGACCGGGTCGGCGGTGAAGTCGCGCCGGATCGCCTTCAGCGCCACCCGGGAGGCGTCGGGTGCCTTGGCGAGGTAGACGACCCCCATGCCGCCGGTGCCGAGGCGGCTGATCAGCTCGTACAGGCCGATCGCCGGCGGGTCCTCCGGCTGAAGCGGAGTGCCAGAACCGCGCCCCAACGTCGCCGTCCTCTCGCCGTCGTCTTGCCGTCTCAACCCGGGCCCGTTCCTCCCGCCGGTTCGTCCCGAGAGAACCCGAACCGTTACGCCGCCGGGCATCCCGTTTGTACCCCAGACTCTAACGGAGGTCGGCAGTGTCCGTTGGACACTAGCTCCGACCCGGATGCCGCCGCGGCGGGCGCATCCGGACGCGCAGCCGCGTCACGTCGATCGTGCGCGGCAGCGGCCGGTGCGCCGACAGCAGCCGCCCGTGCGGCAGCGGACGCGCGTCCCGCAGCATGGCCTCGAGGAACGCCGTGCCCACGGCGAGCGTCAGCTGCATGCCGTCGCAGCCGTGCCCGGCCCACCACTCGTCCGCCGCCGCGCCGTTGGCCCGCCAGATCTCGGGCGCGAACCTGTCGGCGTACGGCAGGCGGGGGTTGCGGGTGTGGGCGGCGAGCGGCACCAGCACGCTGGCGCCCGCGGGCAGGACGGAGCCGTACCAGTCGGTCTCGGTGAGGGTGACCCGCGACAGCGCCGGCACCGGCGGCCACAGCCGCAACGCCTCGCGCAGGCAGGCGCGCAGGTGCACGGCATCGGCGCGGGCCGCCCTGCGCTGGGCCGGGTGCGCGGCCAGCAGCGCCAGCGTCTGCGTCAGCCCGGCCGCGATGCGGCTCAGCCCCATCAGCCAGAACGCCGCCTGCATGAGGCCGCGGGACTCCGGCTGCGGTGTCCCCGCGATGATTCCGGCCAGGCTGCCCGGCTCGGCCCGGCGCAGGTGGTCGAGGATGCGGGCGTCGTAGCGTCCGGAGAGCACCTCCCGGCGGCGCGGCGCCCGCCGCCCGAGCGCGTGCGGGCGGCTCCCGCGCATGACGCCTTCCAGCAGCCGGGTCAGCTCCTCGTCGGAGGCCGCGCCGTCGCCGTAGACGCAGCGCCTGGCCACCCGCTGCCAGGCGGCGTCCAGCCGCGCGTGGTCGAGGATGCCCCTCCTCAGCCCCGCGGCCTCCTCCTGCGCGATCCTGACGAACACCGGACGCAGCACCTCGGCCCGCAGCACGTCGGCCCGCAGCGCGAAGGGCCGCTCGTCGGCGGGCGGCGCGAAGCCGTCGTCCCGGCCGAGGAGCACCCGCGCCGCGTCGTGCCGGTCGAGCACCAGCAGCGCCCGGTCGCGCAGGCCGCGCGGACCGCCCCGCACCAGCACGGGACGGCCGCCGTGCCGGGCCTCCAGGGCGGCCAGCAGCGCGCCCGAGCGCAGCAGGTCGCGGCCACGGGTCACGTGCCCCGGGGGCAGCAGGATCCCGGCCAGCCTCAGGCTCTCCAGCAGGGAGGCCCTGGGCAGCCCCCTAGGCACGTGAGAGCCCCGCCCACGGCCGTGCCGCCCGTGGTGCCGGCAGCTTCCCCGACCCGGCCCCCGGGCGCGCGCCGGCCGGGGACGGCTCGGCGGCGGGGGGCCGGATCCTGCCGGGCACGGGCGTCTCCGGGGAGGGTGGGGCGTTCATGTCTCGATGTGATCGCCGTGGACGCCGCCCGCGCAATGCGGGGTTTCGGCCAGTGGAACGCATCCGGCCCCGAGATCGGTCGTCGTTCCGGAGACCGGAACAGGCGGACCGTTCCAGAGGCAGGAACGGTCAGGTGGCGAGCGCGGCAGAGATCGCCTGGGCGGCGCCGCGCACCGAGATGCCGAGCCGGTCCAGCGAGGCCGTGTGCGCCGGGGCCGCCACCCCCACCGCCATGCGGACCCGGCCGTCCGGCCCGAACACCGGCGCGGCCACGCACGACACGCCCTCGGTGAACTCTTCACGGGCGTACGCCACCCCGTGCCGCCTGACCTGCGACAGCTCGCGCTCCAGCGCCGCGAGGCCGGTGATCGTGCGGCGGGTGAGCCGCTCGAACGAGCCGCGCGCCGGCACCTCGCGGCGCAGCGCCGGGTCGAACGCCAGCAGTGCCTTCCCGGTCGCCGTGCAGTGCAGCGGCGCCCGGTCGAGCCCGTCGGAGCGGGAGCGGACCCGGTTGTGGCCGTACAGGCGCTCGACGTAACGGGCCTCCAGCCCGGACGGCACGGCCAGGTTCACCGTCTGCCGGGTGGTCTCGTACAGGTAGAGCAGGTACGGCAGCACGGCCGCGCGGGTGCCGGGGACGCGGGGACGGGCCAGACCTGCCATGGACGACGCCAGGTCGCCCGGTACGTACGCGTTGCCCGTCCGCCTGGCCAGCCCGCGCGAGCACAGCACGCCGAGCAGCCGGTGGGCGGTCGACTTCGGCAGCCCGGTGGCACGGCACACCTGCGCCAGCGTCACCGGGTGGTCGGACGCGCCCAGCGCGATCAGGATGTCGATCCCGCGTTCGAGGCTGCCCGGCTGGGGCGCGGGGCGCTGGTCGGGAACCGTCGGGCTCTGGGTGACCGTTTGCGTCGGCATGGATGTCCCTTTCGCTCTCCGAGGAGCGGATGGGGCTTCCCGGGGCTGCGTTTTGACATTCCCATGCCTACCCGGGTGCCGCCCGCTGATACCCGTCCCAGCGCAATCGGATGATCTCCGCGTAGACGGAAACCGCCACTTCAGCGGGGGTTCTGGCGCCTATGTCCAGTCCGGCGGGGACGTGCACCCGCTCGCCGCCCTCGACGCCGGCCAGCACCGCCGCGCCCCGTCCGCGGCTCGCGATCAGCCCGACGTACGGCACGCCCGCGGCGAGCGCCTCGCGCAGGACCGGCTCCTCCCCGACGCCGTGCGAGGCGACCAGCACGGCCGAGGTGCCCGGCGCGATCGGGTCCTCGGCCACGGAGCCTGATCCCACCTCGTAGCCGAGTGCCCGGCCGACCGTGGCGAACGCGCGCGCGATGGGGCTGTCGCCGTGCACGCGCACGAGCGTGGGCGGCAGCACCGCCTCCAGGAAGATCTCCAGCGTGCCGCCGGACAGGCACGGCTGGCCCACCGCGACCAGGCCGTCCTCCTCGTGCCGCTCCCGCGTCTCGGGGGAGATCCGCAGCAGCGTGGCCCGTCCGGTGCGCAGCAGCCGCAGGCTCTGGTCGCGGACGGTGTCGGCCGCGCAGACCCCGCCGACGAACCCCTCGATCGTCCCGTCGGGCAGCACCAGCGCCCGGTCGCCGGCCCGCGCGCTGGTCGGCCGCTGCGCCCGCACGACCGTGGCCAGCACGTACGGCTCCCGCCCCGACCGCAGCCGCGCGAGCCGGTCGTCCAGGCCGGGTGCCGGCGCCCCGCCGCGGGGACGGGACGCCGGCATGCCGAGGAACTCGCTCACGAGATCGCCAGGTCCGTGCGGAAGGGGTCGCCGTTGACGACCCGCCACACGTTCGCCGGGGTCAGCGGCATGTCCGCGTGCCGCACCCCGTACGGGGCGAGCGCGTCGACGACCGCGTTGACCACGGCGGCGGGGGAGCCGACGGTGGCCGACTCGCCGACGCCCTTGGCCCCGATCGGGTGCGCGGGCGACGGCGTCACGGTCTCGCCCAGCTCCCACGACGGGCACTCCATGGACGTCGGCAGCAGGTAGTCCATGAACGACGCGCCCAGGTGGTTGCCGTCCTCGTCGAACGCCATCACCTGCATGAGCGCCATCCCGACCCCGTCGGCCAGGCCGCCGTGGATCTGCCCCTCGACGATCATCGGGTTGATCCGCACGCCGCAGTCGTCCACCGCGACGAACCGTCGGACCCGCACCTGCCCGGTGCCGGGGTCCACGTCCACGACGCAGATGTACGCACCGAACGGATAGGTGAGGTTCGGCGGGTTGTAGACGGTGACGGCGTCCAGGTGGCCCTCCACGCCGTCCGGCAGCTCCAGGTTCGAGTGAGCGGCCAGCGCGATCTCCGCCAGCGACTTGCCGCTCGCCGGGTCGCCCACCACCGACCACGTGCCGTCGGACCACTCCAGGTCGTCGGGCGACGCCTCCAGCATGGCCGCCGCCACGATCCGCGCCCGGTCGCGGACCTTCCTCGACACGATCGCCGCCGCGGCCCCGGAGACGGGGGTGGAGCGGGAGCCGTACGTGCCGAGGCCGAACGGGGTCTGGTCGGTGTCGCCGTGCACGACCTCCACGTCGTCGGCCGGGATGCCGAGCTCGTGCCCGACGATCTGGGCGAACGTGGTCTCGTGCCCCTGCCCCTGGCTCTGGCACGACACCCGCAGCACCGCCTTGCCCGTCGGGTGCACGCGCAGCTCGGCCCCGTCGGCCATGCCGAGGCCGAGGATGTCCATGTGCTTGCGCGGGCCGGCGCCGACCGCCTCGGTGAAGAAGCTGATGCCGATGCCCATCAGCTCGCCCCTGGCCCGCCGGTCGGCCTGCTCCGCGCGGAGCTTGTCGTAGCCGGCCATGTCGAGCGCCAGGCGCAGCGCGCGCGGGTAGTCGCCGGAGTCGTACTCCCATCCGGTGGGGGAGTGGTACGGGAACTGCTCCGGCCGCAGCAGGTTGCGCAGCCGCAGCTCGGCCGGGTCCGTGCCGAGCTCGGCGGCGAGCACGTCCACCATGCGCTCCACCAGGTAGACGGCCTCGGTGACGCGGAAGGAGCAGGCGTAGGCGACGCCGCCGGGCGCCTTGTTGGTGTAGACGCCGGTGACCTCGCAGTGCGCGGCCTCGACGTCGTAGGAGCCGGAGAAGACGTGGAAGAAGCCGGCGGGGAACTTGGTCGGCTGCGCGGTGCCGTTGAACGCGCCGTGGTCGGCCAGCACCTTGACGCGGATCGCCTGGATCTTCCCGTCACGGGTCGCGGCGATCTCGCCGCGCATGTGGTAGTCGCGGGCGAAGGAGGTGCTCATGAGGTTCTCTGAGCGGTCCTCCATCCACTTGACCGGCCTGCCCGTGACGATCGAGCCGACGATCGCGCACACGTACCCGGGGTAGATGCCGACCTTGCCGCCGAAGCCGCCGCCGATGTCGGGGGAGATCACCCGGATCTTGTGCTCCGGCAGCCCGGCCACCATCGCGTACAGCGTCCTGTGGGCGTGCGGCGCCTGCGTGGGGCACCACACGGTGAGCTTGCCGGTGACCTTGTCGAAGTCGGCGACCGCGCCGCACGTCTCAAGCGGCGCCGGGTGCACGCGCGGGTAGAGCATGTCCTGCGCGACCTTCACCTCCGCCCGCTCGAAGATCGCGTCGGTACGGGCCCGGTCGCCGGCCTCCCAGTCGAAGAGGTGGTTGTCGGTACGCCCCTCCAGGTCGTCCCTGATGACCGGGGCGTCCTGGTCGAGGGCCGTCCTGGCGTCCACGACGGCGTCGAGGGGCTCGTACTCGACGTCGATCAGCTCCAGCGCGTCGCGCGCCGAGTAGGCGTCCTCGGCCACCACGAACGCGACCTCCTGGCCCTGGAAGCGCACCTTGTCGGTGGCCAGCACCGCCTGGATGTCCTGCGACAGGGTCGGCATCCAGGCCAGGCCGAGGCCTGCGAGGGTCTGGCCGGTGATGACCGCCCGGACCTTCGGGTGCGCCTCGGCGGCCGAGGCGTCGACCGAGACGATCCTCGCGTGCGCGTGCGGGCTGCGCAGGATCGCGCCGTACAGCATGCCGGGCAGCCGGACGTCGTCGGTGTAGGTGCCGCGCCCTCTGATGAAGCGGGCGTCCTCCTTGCGGTGCATGCGTCCGTAGCTCACTGTCGCGCCTCCGCGTCCGTCGGTGCGTGTGCCTGTGCCTGTGACTGTGGCTGTGGCTGTGCCTGCGCCTGCGCCTCCGCCGCCCAGCGGATCGAGCGGACGATGTTCTCGTAGCCGGTGCACCGGCACAGCTGGCCCGAGATGGCCTCGCGGATCGTGCCCTCGTCGGGGTCGGGGTCGCGCTCCAGCAGCCAGCGCGCGGTGAGCAGCATCCCCGGCGTGCAGAAGCCGCACTGCAGGCCGTGGCACTCCACGAACCCCTTCTGCACGACGTCCAGCTCGCCGTCGCGTTCGAGGCCCTCCACGGTGGTGACCTCGTGCCCGTCGGCCATGACGGCCAGCACCGTGCACGACTTGACCGGCACGCCGTCCAGCCGCACCGTGCACACCCCGCAGTTGGAGGTGTCGCACCCCCAGTGGGTGCCGGTCAGGCCCAGCTCGTCGCGCAGGAAGTGGACGAGCAGCAGCCTCGGCTCGACGTCCCTGGTGTACGGCTGCCCGTTCACGGAGACCGTGATGCGCATGTCAGATCCTCTCCGCCGCCGCGGCCAGGGCGCGCCGGGTCAGCTCGGCGGCCAGGTGGCGCTTGTAGTCGGCCGGGCCGCGCTGGTCGGCGTGCGGCTCGCAGTGCTCGGCGGCGATCCTGCCCGCCTGCGCGAACGCCTCCTCGCCCGGCTGCCGGCCCTCGAGGTACCGCTCGGCCTCGGGGGAGCAGAAGTGCTCGGCCCCGACCGCCGTCAGGCCGATGCCGGCCTGCTCGATCACGCCGTCCACGACCCGCAGGACGGCTCCCGCCGCGGCCACCGGCCAGTCGCCGACGCGCCGCTCGACCTTCTCGTACGCGCTGCCCGTGCCCGTCCTGATCGGCACCCGGAGCTGGACGAGCAGCTCGCCGGGCTCGACCGCGGTCTCGTACGGGCCGTGGTGGAACGCGCGGATCGGCACCTTCCGTGAAGGCGCGCCTCCGGCCTGGATGACGGCCGTGGCGCGCAGCGCCGAGAAGACGGCCGACAGGTCCTCGGACGGGTCGGCCTGGCACAGCGATCCGCCGACGGTGCCCCGATTGCGGACGATCGGGTCGGCGATCACGCGTTCTGCGTCCCGAAATATCGGGAAAAGATCGGTGGCAATGGTGTGGGCGAGCAATTCCGCGTGCCGTACCAATGCGCCGATGACCAGTTCTTCGCCCTCGACGGTGATCTGCCCGAGTTCGGTCAGGCCGTTGATGTCGATCAACGCCTCGGGCTGGGCCAGGCGGAGCTTCATCATGGGGATGAGGCTGTGCCCGCCCGCCACGACGCGGGCCTCGGGGCCGTAGCGCTCCAGCAGCTGGAGCGCGTGGGGCACGCTGTCGGCTCTTTCGTAGGCGAACCTCGCGGGAACCTGCATGACAGCACAGTGCTGTCACCGATCTGCCACGGCAATCGGCGAATAAGGGATTCCTTAAGGAGAAATCCCCATCTATGAAGAATGGGTGACCCTCAGCCAGTTGGGCGCGTTCGTTTTCGTGGCGCGCCTCGGTTCCGTCAAGGCCGCGGCAAGGGCGCTCGGCGTCAGCGAGCCCGCCGTCTCGCAGTCGCTGGCCCAGCTGCGGCGGCATCTCGGCGACCCGCTGCTCACCCGATCCGGCGACCGCATGGTGCTCACGGAGGGCGGGCGGCGGCTGGTCGGCATCGCCGCGCAGATCGTCGCGCTCGGCGCGGAGGCGACCACCGCCGTCCGCGCCGGGCATCCGGCGCGCCTGCACGTCGTCATGGCCAACGACCTCGCCGAGTACGTCGCCGGGCCGCTGCTCTGCCTGTTCACCCAGCGCCGCCCGGTCGACGCCTCCAGCGGGGTGGCGCCGACGGCGGAGCTGCCGCTGCTGCTGGCGAGCCGGCTGGCCGACGTCGCCCTCGGCGCACAGGTCACGGGGGCGGGGCTGGCGAGCCGTCCGGTGCTGCGCTGCCGCCTCATCGTGGTCGGCTCCCCGCACGGCCGCCGCGACCACTGGCTGGTGGGCCCGTCGGGCACCGACCCGGCCAGCGACACCAGCCGGCTGCTGCGGCTGCTGCGCGTCCAGGAGTCACGCGTACGGGTCTTCGCCAACCAGACGGCGGCGTGGAAGGCGGCGGCCGAGGGCGCGGGGGTCGCGCCGGCCACCGCCCACCTGGTGGCCTCCCAACTGCGCAGGGGCGACCTCGTGCCGGTCGAGACCGCCGTGACCCCGCTGTCCGCCTACTGGTACGCCACCACCCTGGAGCCGCCCCACCGCCCGGCCGCCGCCGACGCGTTCCTCGACTTCCTGACGACCCCGGCCGCCACCCAGGTCATGCGCACCCCGGACGACGGCATCCCCCGCAGCCGCTTCCGCCCCCCGGTACACGTCTCGATCTGGAGCTAGCAGTCCTGTTGGGGCTGGTCGGAGGGTGTTCGGATGCGGGTGACTCCGCACTCGCGCATGAGGTGCTCACCCATCAGCCCGTTCCGATCATCGGGCCAGAGGCCATCTGCGAGGACCGACGCGGGACGGCACATCGCCCGACATGACAGATGGCCGTGGAGATGCCGGACGAACGCGCCGTTCGGGGGAGCAGCACCCGCAGTGGTGGTGGCCGATGCCGCCTACGGCGACAACGCCGACCCGCGAGCCGCTCCGGCTGCGCGTGGTCTGCGACACGTCCTGGCGGGTGGTCAGCTGAACTCACACCGATACCGCAGCTCACGGACCGCGATCCCGCCTGTCACGGCGTTCTTGACGGCGCCGTCCGGCTGCCAGCCCATCCGTTCGTAGAACCGAATCGCACGGACATTTCCCTCCAGTACCCACAGAGTGGCAGAAGAGAAGTTCGCCGCCCTGAGCGCGAGCATCGCCGCTGTCATCAACTCGCGTCCAACACCGCGCCTCCAGGCGGCGGGCAGCACGTAGAACGAGCCGATCTCCCCTACCTCTACGGCATCACGGTCGTCGTCCCGAGTGGGGCAGAGATCGGTGAAGCCGACCACATCACGGGCATCCTCCGCGACGAGCGTGCCCCGGCATGGCCATGCCGCCTGCTGGATGATCAGCTTCCGCCGCGGCACACGCTGCGATGGATGTAACCCGTCGAGAAACGGCTGCGGCAACAGCCCGTGGTATCCCTTCTGCCAGGACCGCACGTGAACCTCGGCAATACGTTGAGCATCGTCGACAACAGCCCGGCGAATCCGCATGTCGCGATCATGCCATCGTGGCGCCACGCGCCGAACCGGCGGACGGCACCATCCGATGCCGATATGACCTGGCGCTTGAGGCGCTGGTCGAGCACCTGCGCGCCCGTGGCCTGGACGCGCGGCCGATCATTGTCGACGCCGGGCCGGGCCGGTGGAGGGAGGTCAGCCCAGAGCGGCGGCCTCGGCGGCGAGCTTCTTGACGCGGTCCCAGTCGCCGGACGCCAGCGCGTCGGCCGGGGTCAGCCAGCTGCCGCCGACGCAGCCGACGTTCGGCAGCGCGAGGTAGTCGGCGGCGGTGTCGACCCGGATGCCGCCGGTCGGGCAGAAGCGCACGTCAGGCAGCGGCCCGGCCAGCGACTTGAGGTACGCCACGCCGCCCGCCGCCTCGGCCGGGAAGAACTTGAGCTCCTTGATGCCGCGCTCGACCAGCGCCATCACCTCGGACACGGTCGCCGCGCCCGGCAGGTACGGGACGCCGCTCGCGTCCATCGCCTCGACCAGCGACAGCGTCGTGCCCGGCGAGACGAGGAACCGCGCCCCGGCCGCCACGGACGCCGCGATGTCATCGTTCGTCCGGATGGTGCCCGCGCCCACGGTCGCCTCGGGCACCTCGTCGGCGATCCGGGCGATGGCCTCACGGGCGGCCGGCGTGCGCAGGGTGACCTCGATGACCGGAAGACCCCCGGCCACCAGCGCCCGGGCCAGCGGGACGGCGGTCGCGACGTCGTCGATCACCACGACGGGGATCACGGGGGCGAGATCGAGCAGGCTCATGTGTTCTTCTCCTCGTCGGCCGGACGTGTCCGGCCGTGTGTTCCATGGTCGGGCCGGGCGCCACCGGGCAGGCGCCGGCTCACTTCGCGATCTCCGTGCGGGCGCGCTGGCGCAGCCACGCGGCGGCGCCGGTGAGCGCCGGCTGGGACGCGACGATCAGCACGGTCCCGATAGCCGCCAGATAGTGCGACATGTCGGGGTTGTCGGTGAAACGTGTGCGGAAGTCGCTGGTGCGCACGCGGTCCACGATACGGGGCAGCACACCGCCACCCAGGTAGACCCCTCCCCGGGCGCCGAGCGTCAGCGCCACGTTCCCGGCGAAACTCCCCAGCATCGCGCAGAACACCTCGACCGTCTCGGCGCACAGCGGGTCGTCCGCCCGCGCCGCGATCTGCGAGGCCGTCAGCTCGGGCGCGGTGACGCCGTTCACCTCGGCCAGCGCCCGGTGCAGCCGCACCAGGCCCGGCCCGGACAGCAGGTGCTCGGCCACCACGTGGGGGAGCCCCTGCGACCGCAGTGCCCGGACGATCTCGAACTCGCGCGGCTCCACCACCGGGACCGTGACGTGCCCGCCCTCGCCGGGCACCGGCGTCCAGCCCTCGCGCGAGGGAACCAGCCCGCCGACGCCGAGCCCGGTGCCCGGGCCCAGCACCGCCTTCACCCCCTCGCCGGGCGGCGGCCCGCCCAGCGAGACGAGGTCGTCGGCGTCGAGGTGCGGCAGCGACACGGCCAGCGCCTCGAAGTCGTTGAGCAGCGCGGCGAACGGCACGCCGAGTTCGCGTACCGACCCGGCCCACGACGAGTTGGTGAGCCGGTAGCAGTCGCCCTCGATCGGTCCGGCCAGGGCCAGGCAGGCCGCCCCCGGCCGCACTCCGCCCGCGTGCTCGGCGAGATAGGCGGCCACGGCTTCTGGAAGGGTCGGATGGTCGGCGCCGGCCAGCACCGCCACGTTCGACGGCCGCGCGTCCGGCGAGGTGACCAGTCCGAATCTGGCGTTGGTCCCCCCGATGTCGGCGACGAGCCACGGAAATTCAAAGGCCCCCACGCATACCTCCGGCGTCCGGGACGATGTCACGATTACCTGGAAGGATGCCACGTCCGGCGCCGAGCTTCCTGCTGGGCCGGATCCCGCGCGCGGCGGGATCCGAAGCGCGGCTCACCGCGGCAGACCGGCGGGACGCGGACCCGCCGGAGCCTCCGTCTCCAGGTGCGAGAAACCCGCCTGGGCGGGGAACCCGAGCCCGGGGCCGTGCTGCGCCGACTCGGCGCCGCTCACCCCGAAGACGCTCGCGCCCAGCTCGGCCGGACCCGCCATGCGGCGGAAGACGGCGAACAGCTCA
The DNA here is from genome assembly GCF_900100395.1 of Nonomuraea maritima. Classification (GTDB taxonomy): domain Bacteria; phylum Actinomycetota; class Actinomycetes; order Streptosporangiales; family Streptosporangiaceae; genus Nonomuraea; species Nonomuraea maritima. The sequence continues at coordinate 225,261 of NZ_FNFB01000003.1, forward strand.
CGCCCGGTCCCGACCCACTGCGCGTCGCTCAGCGGACGGCCCTCCGGCGTGCGGCGGGCCAGCTCGTCGGCGGGAACCAGCAGCTCCAGCGTGCCCGCCGCCGAGTCCAGCCTGATCACGTCGCCGTCGCGCACCAGCGCGATCGGCCCGCCGTCGGCCGCCTCGGGCGACAGGTGGATGGCCGCGGGCACCTTGCCGGAGGCGCCCGACATGCGGCCGTCCGTCACGATCGCCACCCGCTGCCCCCGGTCCAGGAGGACGGCCATGGGCGGCGTCAGCTTGTGCAGCTCGGGCATGCCGTTCGCGCTCGGACCCTGGTAGCGGATGACCGCCACGAAGTCCTGCCCGTCCAGCTCGCCCGCCTCGAACGCCGCCAGCAGGTCGAGCTGGTCGTCGAAGACCTTGGCCGGCGCCTCGATCACCAGGTGCTCCGGCTTGACCGCCGACACCTTGCTGACCGCCCGGCCGAGGTTGCCCTCCACCATGTGGATGCCGCCGTCCTCGGCGAACGGCCGCGCGACCGGGCGCAGCACGTCGAGGTCGGCGCTGCCGCCGGTGACCGGCGCCCAGGCCGGCTCGCCGTCGACCAGCTCGGGAGCCTCGCGGTAGCGGTCGAGACCCGGACCGGCGACGGTCATCACGTCGCCGTGCAGCAGGCCCTCGTCCAGCAGGTCGCCGATGAGCACCTGCATGCCGCCGGCGTCGCGGAAGTGGTTCACGTCCGCCTGGCCGTTCGGGTAGATCCTGGTGAGCGACGGCACGACCTTCGACAGGCAGGCCAGGTCGTCCCAGGTCAGCACGATGCCCGCGGCGGCGGCCATGGCCACCAGGTGCAGCGTGTGGTTCGTGGACCCGCCGGTGGCGAGCAGCGCGACGCAGGCGTTCACGATCGACTTCTCGTCGACCAGCTCGCCGATCGGGGTGTACTCCGCGCCGTGCGCGGTGATCTCCACCGCCCGGCGGCCGGCCGCCTGCGTCAGGGCGTGGCGCAGCTCGGTGTGCGGGTTGACGAACGTCGAGCCCGGCAGGTGCAGGCCCATGACCTCCAGCAGCGCCTGGTTGGAGTTGGCGGTGCCGTAGAAGGTGCAGGTGCCGGGCGAGTGGTACGACTTCGCCTCGGCGTCGAGCAGCTCGTCGCGGCCCACCTTGCCCTCGGCGAACAGCTGGCGGGTGCGGGCCTTGACCTTGTTGGGCAGGCCCGAGGTCATCGGCCCGGCCGGCACGAAGATCGCGGGCAGGTGCCCGAAGTGCAGCGCCCCGATGAACAGTCCCGGGACGATCTTGTCGCACACGCCCAGCAGCAGCGACGCGTCGAACATGTCGTGTGACAGCGCGATCGCGGTGGCCATGGCGATGACGTCGCGGCTGTAGAGGGACAGCTGCATGCCGTCGCGGCCCTGCGTGATGCCGTCGCACATGGCGGGCACGCCGCCCGCCACCTGCGCCACGCCGCCGGCCGCGCGCACCGCGGCCTTCAGCTCCGGCGGGTACGTCTCGTACGGCTGGTGCGCCGACAGCATGTCGTTGTAGCTCGTCACGATGGCCACGCCCGGCTTGGCGGTGCTGCTGACAGCCCGCAGGGCGAGCTTGTCCTCGGCCGGAGCGCCCGCGAAGCCGTGCGCGAGGTTGGCGCAGCCCAGGTGCGCCCGCGCGGGGCCCTTCGCCCGCGCGGCCTCGCCGTCCCGCCGGATCCGCTCCAGGTAGGCGGACCGGCTTGCGGCGCTGCGCTCGGCGATCCGGTCGGTGATCTCCTGGACGACGGGGTTCATGGACACTCCTTCATCGGGGCGAACCCGGGGTCACGATCGGTCACACATCCTCCTGGTCGTGCCAGGCACGACCGCTGCGGCTGAGCAGCTCGTGGGCCGCGGCGGGGCCCGTGGTCCCGGCGGCGTACGGCTCCGGCAGGGCGGGGTCGGCCTTCCATGCCTCGAGGATCGGGTCGATCCACCGCCAGGCGGCCTCGACCTCGTCGCGCCGCATGAACAGCGTCGGGTTGCCGGCCAGCACGTCGGTCAGCAGCCGCTCGTACGCCTCAGGTACCCGGGCCGTGAACGTCTCGCCGAAGCTCAGTGACAGCGGCACCGGCCGCAGCGTCGTCTCGCCCGCGCCCGGCTCCTTGGCCATGATGTGCAGCTCGATGCCCTCCTCCGGCTGCAGACGCAGGATGAGCCGGTTGGGGGAGCCGCCAGGGAAGATGGAGTGCGGTACGTCCTTGAACTGCACCACGATCTCGGAACGCCGGTACGGCATCCGCTTGCCGGTGCGCAGGTAGAACGGCACACCCGCCCAGCGCCAGTTCTTGATCTCGGCCCGGATCGCGGTGAACGTCTCCACCTGCCGCGAGGCCTCCGTGGGCGGCGTGGAGCCGGGCTCGTCGAGGTAGCCCGGCATGTCGCCGGCCTCGGTGTACTGGCCGCGCACGGTGAAACGGCCGACCTCGCCGCCGATGATCGGCCGCAGCGCCTGCAGCACCTTGACCTTCTCGTCGCGGACGGCCTCACGGTCGTTGCGCGCCGGGGCCTCCATCGCGGTCAGCGTGAGCAGCTGGAGCAGGTGGTTCTGCACCATGTCGCGCAGCGCGCCCGCGTGGTCGTAGTAGCCGCGCCGGCCGGGCGTGCCGACGGTCTCGGCCACGGTGATCTGGACGTGGTCGATCCACAGCGAGTTCCAGATCGGCTCGAGGAAGGCGTTGGCGAAGCGCAGCACCAGCAGGTTCTGGACCGTCTCCTTGCCCAGGTAGTGGTCGATGCGGAAGATCTGGTGCTCGTCGAAGATGGCACCGACCTCGTCGTTGATGGCCTGCGCGCTGCGCAGGTCGTTGCCGAGCGGCTTCTCCAGCACCACGCGCGAGTGCGGAGTCACCAGGCCGGCCCCCTGCAGCTCGCGGCAGAACGGGCCGAACGTGCGCGGCGGGCTGGCGAGGTAGTAGACGCGGTCGCGCTCCTCGTGGCCGGCGAGCAGCTTGGCCAGCCCGTCCCAGCCGGACTTGTCGTCGCTGCCGACGTCGACCGACACGTGGTGCAGGCGGCCGAGGAAGCGCTGCCACATCTCAGGGTCGTCGATCGGCACCTGGCCGCGTACCTCGGCGTCCACCTTGCCGCGGAAGTCATCGTCGGTCAGTCCGCCGCGGGACATGGCGATGACGCGGGTCTGCGGCGCCAGACGGCCGTCCCGGTCGGCGTGGTAGAGCGCCGGGATCAGCTTGCGCATGGACAGGTCGCCCGTGCCGCCGAAGACGACGAGGTCGGCGAGGTGGGGCTGGCCGGCCTGCGAACCGGCTTCCTGGTGGGTGGGCACTGCGGGGGACACGGTGAAGCTCCGATGATCTGCCGAGCGTGGACAGAACGGACACTAACGAGAGTTTGGGTCGCACACAAGCGGAGTTTTGGTATCTGAGATGAAAAAGTCACGACTTTTCATTACACAAGCCTGTGTGGTTCACTAAGGCGATGCCTCGACGTACTGCCGCAGCCCTCGCCACGAGTGGCGAGGTGCTCCGTCTCATCCGCACCGGCGAGGCCGTCACGCGGGCCGAGCTCGGCAGGGCGACCGGCCTGTCCCGCCCCGCCGTGCAGCTGCGCGTCGGCGAGCTGCTGGAACGCGGGCTCGTCGTCGAACGCACCGATGCCCCCTCGACGGGCGGGCGTCCTCCCGTCCGGCTGGAGTTCAACGCCTCGGGTGGCGTGGTGCTGGTGGCCGCGCTCGGCGCGAGCCGCACCCGCGTGGCCGTCTGCGACCTGGCCGGGGTCGAGCTCGCCGGCCGCGAGTTCGCGATGGATGTCGAGGCGGGCCCCGACGTGGTCCTGCCGCTCCTCATGGACACCTGGGAGGAGCTGCTCGGCGACCGGCCGCGCTCGATGATCAGAGGCGTCGGGATGGGCGTGCCCGCCACCGTCGAGTTCGCCGAGGGCCGTACGGAGAGCGCCCGCGTCATGGCGACCTGGACGGGCGTGGTGATCCCGCCCATCATCCGCGAGCGCTTCCCCGTGCCCGTGCTCGTGGACAACGACGTGAACGTGCTGGCCATCGGCGAGCACCGCGGCATCTACCCCGACCTGAGCGACCTCATGTTCGTCAAGGTCTCCACCAGGATCGGCGCCGGGGTGATCGCGGGCGGCGGCATCCTGCGCGGCGCCCTCGGCGCGGCGGGCGAGATCGGCCACATCCCGGTCAAGGACGGCGGCGGCGTGCTGTGCCGCTGCGGCAACACCGACTGCGTCGATTCGGTGGCCAGCGGCACCGCCCTGCTGCGCGACCTGCGCGCCCTCGGCAAGGACGTCAAGACGATCGCCGACGTGACCGCGCTCGTCCGGGCCGGTGACGCCGAGACGATGGCGACCGTGCGCGAGGCCGGGCGCCGGATCGGCGAGGTCCTCGCCGGGGCGGTCAACATCCTCAACCCGGCGGTCGTGGTGCTGGGCGGCGACGTGGCCGAGGCGTTCGGCCCGCTCGTGTCGAGCATCCGCGAGGTCGTCTACCGGCGCTCCACCGCCCTGGCGACCCGGCGGCTGCGCATCGAGCCGAGCCGGCTCGGCGCGGGCGCGGGCATCAGCGGCTGCGCGGTGATGGTGCTCGACCACGTCCTGTCGCCCGAGGCCGTCGACGAGAGCATGTCCGTCACGTCCCTGCGCGCCGAGGACCTGACCCCGCGCCCGGTCGGCTAGGAGACCGGCCGGCTCAGCAGGTGCACAGCAGGGCGCGCAGCGACGTCTCCAGCGACAGGGCGGAGTGGGCGGCGGACGGCCACGGGAAGCGCAGCAGCGAGTCGCCGACCCGTACGGTGGCTCCCAGGCGGTCCAGCTCCCACAGCCACACCTCCTCGGCGGGCTCGCCGAGCCGGCGGGCGACGCCCGCCGCGAGCTGCGCCCGGTGCGACTCGTTGACGTGGGCCAGCACCCGCTCGGCCACCTCCGTCAGCGGGTCGGGGGAGGCGTCGAGGTAGTCGCCGGCGTCCAGCATCCCCGACTCCTGGCCGGTCAGGTAGACGACCTGGCCCACGTCCAGCCGCAGCAGCCGGGGAGCGTCCGGACGCCCGTACCCCTCCAGCGCCTCGAACAGGGCCTCGTCGGCGCGGTGGGATGCCACGGTCACCGCCGCGGCGCGCGCCTCCTCCTCCGGCACGGGCTCCGCCCACCCCTGCACCTCGATGATCGCGCGCGGGTGCGTGTCCTGGCCGAGCCGCCGCGTCGCCGTCAGGTCGACCGCCGCCACGGCGTCCTCCCGCACCCCGTGCAGGGGCTCGCCGGGCAGGACGAGCAGCACGGGCCGCCCGCGCGTGTCCACGCCGCCGCGGACGGGGGAGGGGGCGCCGTCGACGGTGAGCTTGGCGACGCCGGAGGTCGCGGCGAGGGTGCGGACCCGTTCGGGGATCGGCAGCATGGCGGCTCCTTGAGGACGCGAGCAAGTGTAGGTTAGCCTTGCCTAAGTAAGGGTTACCTAAGCACATCGAGGTGAACGTGCGCTACACCGGCCCCAAGGTGCGACTGTCGCGTCGCGCGGGTGTCCCGCTGACCAGGAAAGCCGTCCGCTACTTCGAGCAGCGCCCGTATCCGCCGGGCGAGCACGGCCGCAAGACGAGCCGCCGCAACACCGGCGACTACGGGGTGCGGCTGTTGGAGAAGCAGAAACTGCGCTGGTACTACGACGTGTCCGAGCGGCAGCTGCGCCGCTACTGGGACCTCGCCGTACGCAGGTCGGGCGCGTCGGGCGCCGAGCTGGTCACGCTGCTGGAGACCCGCCTGGCCTCGCTCGTGCTGCGCGCCGGGCTCGCGCCGTCGATCTACGCGGCCCGGCAGTACGTCAACCACGGCCATATCGCCGTGGACGGCCGCAAGGTGGACATCCCCAGTTACCTCGTCAGGCCGGGGCAGGTCGTCTCGGTGCGTGAGCGGTCACGCCGCATGCAGCCGTTCGTGGCCGCGGCCGAGGGCGTGCACGCCGACGAGCGCACCGCCCCCTACCTGTCGGTGGAGCTGCCGGAGCTGCGCTTCACGCTGACGCGCCGCCCGGAGCGCGAGCAGATCGACGTGCCCGTCGACGAGCAGCTCGTCGTGGAGTTCTACTCCCGCTGACCCGAGGACGCGGGCACCCGCTCCGCGCGCAGCTCCGCGATCTCCTTGCGGAGCTCGGTCAGCTCGTCCAGGATCTGCCGGGTGTGGACCGCCGTGTCGTCGTGCGCGGCGCGCTCCTCGGCGTGGGCGGCCCGCTCCTCGGCGTTCTCCTCGTCCATGGCGCTCACCACGACCGCCATGAACAGGTTGAGCACGACGAACGTGCACAGCAGGATGAAGATCGTGAAGAAGATCCAGGCCGACGGGTGCTTGTCCATCACCTCGCGGGCGATGTTGCCCCAGTCGTCGCCGGTCATCGTCTGGTAGAGCGTGAACAGCGAGGTCGGCAGGCTCCCGAACCGGTCGGGCGTGTCTCCCCCGTAGAGCTTGGTGGCCATGACGGCGGCCACGTACAGCACCAGGGAGAGCAGGACGACGATCGAGCTCATCCCCGGCATGGCCCGCAGCAGCGCCGACACCACGCGGCGCAGGCTCGGCACCACCGACAACAGCCGCAGCGCCCGCAGGATGCGCAGCGAGCGCAGCACCGACAGGCCGCCCGCGACGGGGGCGAACGCGATCGCGACGATGGCCGTGTCGAAGAGGTTCCAGGGGTCACGGACGAACCTGGCCCGCTCGACGTAGATCTTGGCGAGGAGCTCGACGGTGAAGATGTAGAGCGCGATGTGGTCGACCACCTTCAGCAGCGAGCCGTAGCTCTGCTCGACGGCCGGGACGGTCTCGAGGCCGAGGGTGGCCGCGTTGACCAGGATGACGCCGACGATGAACTGCTGGAACCGCGGGTGGGCGATCAACGCGTGGATGCGTTCACGCACGGGGGGAGCTCCTCCGGAGGTCGATCATGTGCTCTCCCATGATGGCGCAAACTGATCAACTCGTTGACCATGATATAAACCCCTGCGAAACCATAAAAAGGGGGCAACCGAAAGCCATGACGTACCCGAACTACTACGGTCCGCCTCCGCAGAGTCATCCCAACGGCACGACCATCCTCGTGCTCGGGATCCTCAGCCTGGTGATCTGCTCCTTCCTCGGCCCCTTCGCCTGGGTGATGGGCACCAAGGCGCTGCGCCAGATCGACTCCAGCGGCTACGTCTTCGACAACCGCGGGCAGGTGCAGGCCGGCCGCATCTGCGGCATCATCGCCACGGTGCTGCTAGGCCTCGGCCTCGTCTTCGCGGTCTTCGCCTTCGTCGTCGCGATCGTCGCCGGCGCCGCCGGCTACTAGCGCCCGCTCGCCGAACCCGCCGAGCCCGGTCTCCAGCAGGTCGAACGCCGTCGCGGCGGCCGCTCTGAGGCCGGGCTCGACGCTTTCCCACGACTCACCCGCCAGTTGCCCCCGTACGGCGTGGTCGCTCAGCATGCGCAGGGTGCCGAGGATGTACGCGGCGGCCAGCCGGGGCGTGAGGTCGTCGGCGCCGGCGTCGGTCTCGTCGGCGATCGCCCGTGCCAGCGCCGCCTCGCGCTCCTCGTGGATCGCGCGCAGCCGCGCCACGAGTGACGGGCTGTCGCCGACGACCTTCGCGAACAGGTCGGCGCCGGGGTTGAGCCCGTAACGCCAGTCGCGCGTGTCGATCGCGTCGAAGAAGTCGCGGCGGAAGGCCGCCACCACGCTCTCGCCCGGTTCGCGAGCCTGGAGCGTGCGCACCGGAAGGTCGACGGCGGTCTCGTGCCGGTCGGCGAACAGGTCTTCCTTGGTCGTGAAGTAGTTGAAGACCGTGTTCACGGACACGTCGGCGGCGCGCGCCACCTCCGCCACGGTCACGTTGTCGAACCCCCGCGCCATGAACAGCCCCATCGCGATGTCGGAGATGCGCTGTCTGGTCTCGCGCTTCTTCCGTTCGCGCAACCCCTCTGCCATGCCGCCATCCTACCTTTGTTGCATCGACACCAAAATTGTGATTACCCTATTTTTGGAGGCGATGAAATGATCATGACTGCGGGTCTGAGCAAGACCTTCGAGGGCGGCGTGCAAGCCGTCCAGGGCGTCGACATCGAGGTGGAGGCGGGCGAGATCGTCGGCTTCCTCGGCCAGAACGGCGCGGGGAAGACCACCACCATGCGCATGCTGACCACGCTGCTGCGCCCCACGTCCGGCACCGCCACGGTGGCCGGGCACGACCTCGTCGCCGAGCCGCGCGAGGTGCGCAGGCGCATCGGCTACGTCGCCCAGAGCAGCCCCCTGCCGTCCGGCACGCCGCTCAGGGACGAGCTCGAACTTCAGGGCCTGCTCCACGGTCTCGGCCGCCGCGAGACCGCCGCCCGCGCCGAGGAGGTCCTCGCCCGGCTCGAGCTCACCGGGCTCGACGCCCGGCCCGCCGCGGCGCTGTCCGGCGGGCAGCGCCGACGCTTCGACGTCGCGTTCGCGCTGCTGCACGACCCGGCGCTGCTCTTCCTGGACGAGCCCACCACCGGCCTCGACCCGCAGAGCCGCGCCCAGCTGTGGGACCACATCCGGGCGCTGCGCGCGCACCGGGGCACGACGGTGTTCCTCACCACCCACTACCTCGACGAGGCCGACGCGCTCTGCGACCGGCTGCTCGTCATCGACCACGGTCGCATCGTCGCCGAGGGCACCCCGGCGCAGCTCAAGACCGGAGGCCGCACGCTCGACGATGCGTTCCTCGACATCACCGGCCGCGCGCTGCGCGAGGAGGCGGGCATCTGATGCTGCGCGACACCTGGGTCCTGTTCCGCCACGGCGTGCGCGAGACGCTGCGGCACAAGGCGGGCATCGTCGTCGGTGCCCTCCAGCCGCTGCTGTTCCTGGTGCTGTTCGGACCGATCTTCGCCACGTTCGGCACGTGGGAGACGCTCGTCCCCGGGCTGATCATCCAGCTCGGGCTGATCAGCATGGGACTGGCCGGGTTCAGCATGGTCTTCGACAAGCGGACGGGCGCGCTCGAACGCCTGCGGGTCACCCCGGCGAGCCGCTCCGCGCTGCTGCTCGGACGCGTGCTCGCCAACCTCGTCACGCTGGCCGTGCAGACGGCGCTGCTGCTCGCGGTGGCCTTCGCCTTCGGGCTGCGCGTCCCGGCCGCCGGGCTGCTCGCCGGGTTCGTCCTCGTCGTCGTGCTCGGGGCCGGACTCGCGGCGCTGTCGTACGCGGTCGCACTGACCGTGAACGAGCACCTGTTCGCGCCCGTGATGACGACCGCCGTCGTGCCGCTGACGCTGCTGTCGGGCTCGTTCCTGCCGATGTCGATGGCGCCGGGCTGGCTCGACGTCCTGTCCCACGCCAGCCCGTTCAGGTACGTGCTGGAGGCCGTCCGCGACCTCTTCCACGGCCGGTACGCCACCTCGACCGTGGCCGCCGGCGTCGCGGTGGCCGTGCTGTTCGCGGCGGCCGGCCTGCTGGTCGGCGCCCGCGTCCACGACCGGGAGCACGCCTGAGGGGCGCCGGTCACGCCACGGGCACGGCCCGCCCCTGCAGGGCGGCGATGACCTCGGACGGGTCGACGGTGCCGTACCCGTGGTCGTAGTCGAAGCCGGCCTCGCCTGGGGCCTCGGCGGTACGCCGTAGCAGCGCGCGCAACTCGGCGGGCGGCAGCCGGGACGCCGGCCACCGGGTGCGCACCGCGGCCACGAGTCCGGCCGCGACGGCCGCCGCGACGGAGGCGTCCGCGTCGGGACGGCCCGTCCCGAACACCTCCGACCCGCGGAAATGCGCGTACGCGCACACGTCGGGCTTGCGGGCGCTCAGCCGGCCCGGCCCCTGGCCGGAGTAGCGCAACCGGTGGCCGCCGACGTCGACGGCCCCGACCGACAGCGCCTTCGGATGGGAGCCCGCGCCCGCGATGGGCCCGTCGCCGCCCGCCGGGAACACCATGTCGGCGCCCGACCTGTCGAGCACGGCGACCAGGAGGTGGAACGGATGGGCGGGGTTGGCGGAGTAGTTGCCCGGGTGGCCGGGAGGCAGGTCGCTGTCGGGGCGCGACGACGTCCACGACCCGTTCACCACCAGCGCCCGCGACTCCGCGGGCTGTGCCTCCAATGCCGTGAGCAGTCGCGCGAGTCCCGCCACCGCGTCGGACAGCAGGCAGGGAAGCGGCACGCCGCTGCGGGTGGGCGGCGGCATGGGGATGTCGACGAGCCTGGCGTGCGGGGCGGCGATCAGGGCGGAGAACGCGCACATCGCCCCCTGCCCGGTGTCCAGCCCGGGGCCGAGGAGGGCGAGCGGCACGCCGTCGCCGTCGAGCCCTTCCGCGTGCAGGCCGGCGACGTTCAGCAGGCGTTCGACGTCGTGCCAGTCGCCCACGGGCGGGTCCGCGACCGGCGGCGCGTGATCGAGGAACGGGTCGGCGTAGAGGTCCACCTCGCCGGTCGGCCCCGCCGCGAGCGCGGCGTCGTCCGGCATCGTGCCGCGCACGAGCACGCGGACCTCCTCGGACGAGCGGAGCGTGGCCGGCTCGCCGCCGGACCCCGGGATCGGTCGGGGCGCGGTCACCGGCGCGAAGGAGGCATCGAGCTCGACCTCCGGCAGCGCGCGCCTGATCTGGCCGGCGAGGTCGGCCACGGCGACGGACCCGCGAGGGTCGGCGACGGCCGCGGCGAGTGCGGCGGAGGGACGGAGTTCGATCAGCACCCGCATCTGTCACCACCGGAGGGGTCGTGGGGGAGGGAACCTTCCCAACATTCCGTCATCCGTCCCGGCTCGTCCAGCGGAATCGGCAAGTTCGCGACCTGCAAAAACCCCGCATTTGCCGTGAATCCGGAGATCTCCGCGCGTGGGGCGTCAGGCTTCCGTGATCCCCGTCCGTTCACTACGGTGAGGCACCATGACGCTCCAGGCGCAGAAGGCGGTCGACGGCGACGCGCGGACCCACTGGCTGGCGGTGCGCCCGAGGCTCGTCCTCGCCAGCGCCTTCATGCTCTTCCTCGAGCTGGCGCTCATCCGGTGGACGGGCTCGAACATCGTCCACCTCAGCTACTTCACCAACTTCGTGCTGCTCGGCTCGTTCCTCGGCATCGGGCTCGGCTTCCTGCGGGTAGGCCGCTCGCGGCGGCAGCCCTACTACTCGCCCGTCGTGCTCGCGGCGCTCGTGATCGTCGTCCACCTGTTCCCGGTCACCGTCGACCGCGACACCGAAGGCGTCCTGTACTGGACCAGCCTGGCCACCACCGGCCCGCCCGCCTGGCTCATCCTGCCGGTGATCTTCTGCGCGGCCGCCGCCGTCCTCATGGGCCCCGCCGAGCTCGTCGGGCGCTGCTTCCCCGAACTGCCGCGCCTCGAGGCCTACCGCTACGACCTCATCGGCAGCCTCACCGGCATCGCGGCGTTCACCGCGTTGTCGTTCCTGAGCGCGCCACCGGTGTTCTGGGGCCTCATCGCCGCCGTCTGCTACGGCGTGCTGCTGCTGCCCCGGCCGCGCTCCCTGTACGTCGGCCTGGTCACCGTGCCGTCGCTGGCCGTGGTCGGCTTCCTGCTCGCCGAGACGCTGCACACCGGAACGCTCTGGTCGCCGTACTACAAGGTCACTTACCAGGAACTGGACGACCCCTCCGTCCCCTCCGTCACCGACATCGCGGTCAACGGCATCCCGCACCAGCGCGCGATGCCCGCCGCCGCCCGGCTCCAGCTGGAACGCCAGTACGGCCTGCCGTACGAGCGGGCCGTCAAGCCGCCCCAGGACGTGCTGATCGTCGGCGCCGGCAGCGGCACCGACGTCGCGATCGCCCTGTCCAAGGGCGCCGCCCGCGTCGACGCCGTGGAGATCGACCCCAAGCTGCGCGAGCTCGGCGCGACCCTGCACCCCGACCGGCCCTACGCCGACCCGCGCGTCACCACGCACATCACCGACGGCCGCGCCTTCCTGGAACGCACCCCCCGCACCTACGACCTCATCCTGTTCGCCCTGCCCGACTCGCTCACCCTGGTCTCCGGGGCCAGCTCGCTGCGGCTGGAGAGCTACCTGTTCACCGAGGAGGCCATGCGGGCCGCCCGCGAGCGCCTCAAGCCGGGCGGGGCGTTCTCGATGTACAACTACTACCGCGAGAGCTGGCTCGTCGACCGCCTCGCCTCGACCCTGCAGCGCGCCTTCGGCCACAAGCCCTGCGTCGACGTGGTCAGCACCGCCGGCCACCAGGCCGTCATCACCGCCGGGCTGACCGCCGCCGACCAGCGCTGCGCCGCTCCGTGGCCGGGCGCCGCCGCCGGCACGCCGCCGCCCGCCGACGACGACCGGCCGTTCCTCTACCTCAAGGACGCGACCATCCCGCCGCTCTACCTGATCACGCTGGGTCTCATCCTCCTGGTCAGCCTGCTCGCCGTCCGCGTCGTGGCCGGCCCGTACCGGCGGATGCGCCCATACGCCGACCTGCTCCTGCTCGGCGTGGCGTTCATGCTGCTGGAGACCAAGAGCGTGACCGGGTTCGCGCTCTTGTTCGGCACCACCTGGGTGGTCAACGCGATCGTCTTCGGGGGCGTGCTCGTCGCCGTCCTCGCCGCCGTCGAGGTGACCCGCCGCTTCCGCACCCCGCCGCTGCCCGTCATGTACGGCGTGCTGTTCGCCGGCCTGCTGCTCGCCTGGCTGGTGCCCGCCGAATGGCTGCTCTCGCTCCCGGTGCCGCTGCGCGCGGTGGCGGCCGTGACGGTGGCGTTCCTGCCGATCTTCGCGGCGAACGTCGTCTTCGCCAAGCGCTTCGCCGAGACCGCCGACGCCACCACGTCCTTCGGCGCCAACCTGCTGGGCGCCATGGTGGGCGGCTGCCTCGAGTACGCGGCGCTGGTCATCGGCTACCAGGGGCTGCTCGTCGTGGCCGCTGTCCTCTACCTCGGGGCCATGGCCCTGCTGCCGAGGCGGCCCGCTCTGGCCTGACCCAGGGCCGCCCGCCCGGCGGGCGGCCCTGCTCGGTCAGATGCCGCAGATGTCGTCGATCGACTGCGCGGCGGCGTGATCGGTGTTGCGGGTCGGGGTCTGCGTGGGCGCGACCGGCTGGCGGGTGGCCGTCGCGGTCGGCGCGCCCGTGGCTCCCGTGGCTCCCGTGCTCGGCCTCGCGGTGGCGGCCTGCGGGCGGCGGGCCGGCCGCGTCGAGTCGGTGATCGCCTTCCTCGTCGCCTGGCGGATCTTGACCCAGTCGGGACGGCCCGAGTAGAACTCCGGCGGCACGAACTGCAAACTCGTGATCTTGGCGTCCTTCACCTTGACGGCCAGACCCGCCAGCGGCTGGAGCAGGTCCTCCGGGATGTTGGTCTGGGCGAGCCGCTTGGCGGCGCCGGCGATCCGGTTGAAGCGGGTCAGGATCACGGTCGGCGTGGCCTGCTGGGCGAAGGCGGCGATGACGCAGCGCTGACGGGACATCCGGGAGAAGTCATCACTGTCGACGCGGGAGCGGCCGTACCACAGGGCCTCCTCGCCGGTCAGCTTGCGGTAGCCCGCCTTGATGGTGCCGGCCGTGCCGTAGTGGCCGCCCCACTTGATGTCCTGCTCCACCCGGATCCGCAGGCCGCCGATGGCGTCGACCAGGTCGGCGAAGCCGAACATGCTCATCATCGCGTAGTAGTCGATGTCCAGGTTCAGCGTGTAGCCGATGGCGTCCATCAGCGCGCGGGGGCCCTTGTTGTGGCCGTGCATGATGTCCGGGTGGTCGTTGGCGTACTGCCAGACCTCGTTCAGCAGGCCGCCGTTCGGCAGCTCGGCCATGTAGCCGTTCGGGAACTGCTTGCGCAGCGGCGACGACGGCGGGAAGCGCACGTGCTGCAGGTTGCGCGGCAGGCTGAACAGGACGGTGTTGCCGGTTTTCACGTCGATGCTGGCCACGTTCATGCTGTCGGTGCGCACGCCGACCCGGTTGCCCGCCGCGTCGCTGCCGATCAGCAGGATGTTCACCCTGGTCTTGCCGTTCCACGGGTCGGCCGGGTTCGTGGGCCGGGGCGGCGCGTCCGGGTCGTCGGGGTTGCCGAAGATGGAGGTCACCGCGTCGCGCAGGGTCACGACGGACTGCGCCGCGAGGGCGAACGGCGACATGACCACCACGCACAGCAGGCCCACCAGGGTGCCGGTGAGGATCTGGCCCTGCTTCTTCAGCTTGTGCGGACGCAGCACGATGTACGACGCCACCAGCAGCGCGAACCACGCGAGCCCCGCCACGGACGCCAGGATGATCAGCCACAGCATCGCGTCGGGGTCGACGAACACCGTCGCGTTCTGCAGGTCGCCTGCCACACTCAGCCCGTACGCGAGCGCCCCGAGCAGCAGCACCGCGTACACGCTGATGAGCACCAGCCCGGTACGGCGGTGCCCGGCGCGCAGGTGGGCGGCGCCGGGCACGATGGCGGACAACGCGGTCCAGCCGAGCACGGAGGCGGGCGTGAGCGGGGCGAAACGCGGCGCGCGTGAGCCGGCCGGTGCCGGGCGGCCCGACGGCCGCGGGCCCCGCGCCGGGCGGCCCTGCGGTTCCGCGCCGGACGGCGCGGCGGCACGGGCCTTGCGGCCCTGCGGCCGAGCGCCCGAACCCGGTGCGCCCGATTCGGAAGAGTCGGGCGCCTGGGCGCGCGGGCCCTGGGGGTCCGGCGAGGAGGCGGGGGAGCCGTCAGGAGCCGGACGGGGGCGTCGCGCGGGGCGTCGTTTCCTGCCTCCTGGCGCGGTACCTACCCCATCGCGATTGCTCACACCGGCTCCTTACACGCCTACCAGGCAAAACTGATGTCTGGCCCCCAACAGGCCCAAGATTGCCAGGATTCTAGCCCCCATACCTGGACAACAGAGACATGTGCTCAACCTGAGATGAACCGCACACCAAGGTCAGTTGGTCGTCGAGGACGGCGCCATCCAGGTATTGCACTGGTACGTCTTGTTCTTCTCCCACCCCTGCCGGAACCACAGGTTGTTGTTCGCCGGTGAGCCGTGGTCACGCGGATATCCCGGCTGGTCGCCGACCCGGCTGTAGAACCAGAACAGCTGGGAGCGGTTGGCCGAGCTCACCGGGTAGGACGTCGCCACCGATCGCATCCACATGCCGCCGAAGCAGGTTGCCTGGAGCTCCAGCCGTCGGCTGAGCGCAAGCTTGCCGCTCCGGCTCGACTCCAGCGAGGAGTCCCACCACGAGTCGAGCAGGCCCGTGAGGTTCTGGACATGGTGGCCGTACTCGTGGGCCATCATGCTGACGATGCCGCCGTTCCAGGTGATGAGCTGGCCGTACCCGCCGGAGCTGCCGTTGCCGCGCACCATCGCCGAGGTGGAGGCGTAGATCGTCCTGTTCTGCGGGCAGTAGTACGGCACGATGCTGCCCGAATGTGGGAAGTCGCCGCACGCGCCTCTGCCCCGCTTGGCGACGATCGCCCATCGGGGAGGGGTGAACGGGATGCCCTGCCGGGTGAGTGCGGTCCGCCAGTTCCGGTCCATGCACGAACCGGTCTTCAGGATCAGCGCCTTGAGCTGGGCGTGGTTGAAGATGCTGGCGTTGCCGGCCCGGCAGTTGACCCGGGGCAGCCCGCCGGCGAGGTACATCGTGTTGTTCTTCAGGCTCGTGTTGAGCGTCGGCGCCTGCGTGGCGGTGGAGTCATCCCCCGTGTCCGACTCCTGGGTCGTCGGCCGCTCCGGCTCGGGGGTGGGCTCGGCGGACTCCTCGCGCCGCGTCCGCGTGGGCGCGGGCTCGTCGGTGGGGGAGTCGGAGGACTCGTACGTGGGGATCGCGACCGGCGAAGTGTCCGTGCTCGACCCGCGGCCGAACAGCACCGCGCCGACGACGATCAGCACGAAGAGCGCCGCCAGCGAGCCGATCACCGCGCCGAGCACTCCGGCCACGCCCATGCCGCCCTTCCTGGGCGGTGGCGGCGGCAACGGGCGCGTCGGCATGAGCGGCGGCGGGGGCGGCTGCTGCCCGTACGGGGGCTGCTGTCCGTACGGCGGTTGCCCGTACGGCGGTTGCCCGTACGGCTGCTGTCCGTACGGCTGCTGTCCGTACGGCTGCGGCGGACCAGGGTGCGGCCCGTGCGGCGGTCCTTGGGGCGGGCCCTGCGGCGGCATGCCGTACGGCTGCGGTTGCGGTTGTGGTGGGGGAGGCGGGTACGGGTTGCCGCGCGGCGGCGCGGCCGGCGGGTACGCGTTCCCCGGGCCGCCCGCTCCCTGAGGCTGCTGCCCATGGCCGGGCGGCGGCCACGGTAACGACGGTGGCCGCTGCGGCGATCCTGACCCCTGTGGCGGGGGTGGGTATTGCCCGTTCCCTGTCACTGTGTAGCCCCGTTCACCGGCATGTCGTGCAATGACGGTTTTGCACGTCGACGCGCCGGACCCTTGGAAAATTTGGGGCAAAAGCATACTGATTTCTCACCCGTCACGGATGTAGCGGTACTCGGTCACAGTCCGAAATCATTCGAGGTGATCTCCGCTATCTCCCGGTCCCGGCGGCGGGTGGTGTCCTAGCTTCTTTGGCATGAATCTCCAGCAGCTCCGCTATGTGGTCGCGACAGCGGAGCACCGCACCATGACCGACGCGGCCAGGTCGCTTTACATCGCGCAGCCTGCGCTGTCACGCGCGATCCGCGATCTCGAACGAGAGCTCGGCCTGACGTTGTTCGCCCGTTCCGGCCGCGGCGTGGTCGTCACCACGCAGGGCCTTCGGGTGGTCAAGCTGGCCAGGGAGGCGCTCGACGCCGTCCACGAGATCGAAGGGCTCGCCGGACAGGGAGGCGCCACCGAGGCGGAACTCCGCATCGCCTCCACCCCGAGCCTCGAACCGGGGCTCGCCGGACGGCTCCTGCCGGCCTACAGCGCCGAGCACCCGGGCGTGCGCGTGCACATCGTGCGTTGCGACGGCAGAGACGCCGTCGTCAGCGCCATCAGGGATCAGCGGGCCGATCTCGGGCTCACCGATCTCCCCGTCCCGACCGATCTCATCACCCACCCGCTCGAACGCCAGGAGATCGTCCTGATCTCCCCGCCTGGGCTCGACCTGCCCAACCCGGTGCCGATGCGCAAGCTGAACGGCATGCGCCTGGCGTTGCCGGCCCGCGGCAGCCTGCGGCGCAGGGAGCTCGACGCGATGTTCGGCAGGTACGCCGTCGCGCCAGTGGTCGTGCTCGAGACCGACGAGCGCAACGGATGGCTCAAGGCCGTGCGCAACGGGCAGGCGTCACTGCTCTGGTACCGCGGGATGGCCGAGCAGGCCAGCCGCGCGGGACTCGTGGTGCGCTCGCTCGAACCCGCCGTCCGCCGGGTCATCGCCGTCGTGCACGCGCGCAAGCGCCTGCCCCTCATCGCCCAGGACTTCCTGACCACCGCCGAGAAGGGAACAGCCGCCTGACCAAACAGGAACGATCCACATCCCCCGACACCTGACCACCGCTGACCAGGGGACCGCCTCGACGGCGACCGCCTGGAACAGCCCGACGAGCACGACGACCGTCCCCTGCGGGACCCGCGCGACAGCGGCCCGGTGATCGAGGACGGTTTCACGGCCCGGCTGAAAGCCGTGCCCCGAGGGTCCCAGGCTGTCGGCCCGAGACCCCCAGCACCTCCCGGGAAGCCGCCGTCGTGCCCGCGCCAGGCACGCGGCAGGAGCTCACCGGTCCCGCCGCCCCCTCCGTCGCCGTCGACGGAACTTCCCCGCGACGGGCCCGCCCGCCCCACCGGCCTCGCCGTCGCCCGCTCGGGCCACCGGCGTCCCCAGTGCCGCACGCGTGCCGTACCAGGTCCGCACGCGTGCGGACGAGTGCCGTACGGGGTCAGCCCGCTACCGGGAGGCGCACCACGGCACGCAGGCCGGGGCCGGCGTCCTCCAGGGTCACCGTGCCGCCGTGCGCGCGCACGGTCTCCCTGACGATCGCCAGCCCCAGCCCCGTGCCGCCCTCGTCGCGGCTGCGCCCGGAGTCGAGCCGGGTGAAGCGGTTGAAGACGCGCTCCCGGTCGTCCTCCGGGATGCCGGGGCCGTCGTCGGCGACGGTCAGCAGGCCGTCGGCCGTCAACGCCACCTCCACCTTGGACGTGGTGTGGCGGACCGCGTTGTCCAGGAGGTTGGTCAGCACGCGCCCGAGGTCGAGCGCGTCACCGCGCACCACCACCGGCTCGCACGCGCTCAGCCGCACCCCGGCGTAGCGGTCGACCGTCCTGCGCACCACCTCGTCGAGGTCGACCGGTTCACGCCGGGCCGGCACGCCGCCGCGCTCGTCCAGCCGGGCCAGGGCGAGCAGGTCCTCGGCGAGCCGCGACAGCCGCAGCGTGTCCTCCAGCACGCCTTCCGCCGTCTCGCGCCAGTCCTGCCCGTCGGGGTGGCCGAGCGCCACCTCCAGCTGCAGCCGGATGCTGGCCAGCGGGCTGCGCAGCTCGTGCGCGGCATCGGAGACCAGCGCCCGCTGACGCTGCTCTGCCTCCTCCAGACGGGCCAGCATGTCGTTCAGCGTGGTGGCCAGCGAGTGCACCTCGTCGCGCGACTGCGGCACCGGCAACCGGCGCGACCTCGCCGTGTGCGTGATCTCCGCGGCGCCCCGGCGCAACAGGGTGATCGGGCGCAGCGTACGGCCGATCATGAGCCAGCTCGCCACGGCCAGCAGCACGATGAGCGCCGGCGTGCCGACCAGCAGCACCCGGCCGGCCGTCGCGAGACTCGTCTGGATCTCACCGATGGGCCTGGCCGCCACCACGGTCTGCCCGCGGTCGGCGCGCAGCACCACCGCGAGCAGGAACCCCGAGATCGCGTACGGCCGTCCGTCCAGCAGCGTGGCCTCGCCCGTCGCCAGCACCTTCTCGCGGGCCGCGGCGCTCAGCAGCGGCACCAGCCGGTCGGTGCCGTAGGTGACGTGCGTGATCCGCCCGCTCGCGTCGATGACCTGCACGATCGTGCCGTCGTGGGTGGTGATCGGGTTGGTCAGCGTGCCCGCGTCGGCAGCGACGCGCACGGCCTGCGCCTGCGCGCGGGTGGCGTCGCCCACGGTCTGCATCAGCGTCCGTTCGAGGACGCTGAGCAGCACCGACGCCGACAGGGCGAGCGCCAGCGCGAGCACCGCGGCGGCCGCGGCCGTCAGCCGGAAGCGCAGCCCCTGCCGCCGCCACCAGACCAGCGGCGACTCAGCCACCGTCGCCCGCCAGCCGGTAGCCCGCGCCGCGCACGGTCTGCAGGGCGTTCCTGCCGAAAGGGGCGTCGATCTTGCGCCGGAGGTAGCCGACGTACACCTCGACCACGTTGGGGTCGGTGTCGAAGGTGTCCCACACGTGCTCCAGGATCTCCGACTTCGACACCACCTCGTCGCGTCGCCGCATCAGGAACTCCAGCAGCGCGAACTCCCGTGGCGTGAGCTCCACCGGCTGCTGGGCGCGCTCGACCCGGCGGCGGGCCGGGTCGAGCGACAGGTCGCCGGCCACCAGCACGGACGGCCGCCGCCCCGCGTCGCGCCGCATCAGCGCCCGCAGCCGGGCCACCAGCACCACGTACGAGAACGGCTTGGTCAGGTAGTCGTCGGCCCCCAGGTCGAGCCCGTCGGCCATGTCGTACTCGCCGTCCTTGGCCGACAGCATGAGGATCGGCACCCAGTTCTCCTCGGCGCGCAGCTGCTTGCACACGTTGTAGCCGGACAGCCTCGGCAGCATGATGTCGAGCACCACGACGTCGTAGTCGCCGTGCCGGGCCGCGTGCAGCCCCTCCTCGCCGTCGTGGGCGAGGTCGACGGCGAACCCCTCGGCCTGCAGACCCCGCTGCAGCGCGGCCGCCATGCGCCGCTCGTCCTCGACGACAAGCACTCTCATGGGGCGATTCTCCTGTTCCTGCGCTGAGAAGGGGCTGAGAAGCCTGAGAGCGGTCTCAGGCGGTCTCAGGTCCGCCACAGCAAGGATGCCGCAGGCTCAGGGCATCGACATACCGTTGAGGAGTGAGATGCGTAGAGGCACGCTCGTGAGGTGGGGACTGCCGGTCGCGGTGGCTTCGGTGATCGGAGCCGCGATCGGCGCCGGTCCCGTGATCGCCGCGGTCAGCGGCGACCCCGTACTTCCTGAACGCTCGGCCGCGCAGCTGCTGGCCGACGCCACGGCCGCCACCCAGAAGGGCGGCATCGCCCCGATGTCAGGCACGGTGCAGCAGACGGCCTCGCTCGGCCTGCCGGCCCTGCCCCAGTTGTCGCAGGCGGGCGGGTCGTCGCCGCTCAGCCTGCTGTCCGGCTCGCACGAGGTGAAGGTCTGGTACGGCGCCGCCGACAAGCTGCGCGTGGCCATGCCGACCCAGATGAACGAGACCAACCTGATCGTCAACGGCGGTCAGGTCTGGTATTGGGAGAGCGACACCAACACCGCCACCAGGATGACCGTCAAGACCCCTGCCGGTCACAAGCGCCCGGTGCCGCCGCTGCCGGAGCAGGCCGCGCTGACGCCGCAGCAGCTCACCGAGCAGCTGCTCGCCCGCGCCGACGAGCACACCGCCGTCCGGGTGGTCAACACGGCCGAGGTGGCCGGCCGCCCGGCGTACCAGCTGGTGATCACGCCGAAGGACGAGGGCTCGCTGGTGCGGGAGGTGCGCATCGCCCTCGACGGCGAGACGTACGTCCCGCTCCAGGTCCAGGTGTACGCCAAGGGCTCGGCCGAGCCGGCGTTCCAGGTGGGGTTCACCCAGGTGACGTTCACGCCTCCCGCCGAGGAGAACTTCACCTTCACCCCGCCCGCGGGAGCCAAGGTCGAGGAGCGCACGATCGACCTCGCCGACCTGGTCGGCCGGCGGGTGGAGGAGCGCACCGAGCGGGCCAAGGACGTCGCAGAGCAGGCGAAGGTCGTCGGCGAGGGCTGGTCGGCGGTCGCCGTCGTGCCGTTCTCCTTGGACGACCTGAGCGCCGAGGCCCGTGGGAAGGACGCGTCCGGCGCGCGCGGCGACGCCGACCCGCAGGCGATGCTCGACGCCGTGCTGAAGTCCGCCACCCCGGTGAGCGGCGACTGGGGCTCGGGCAAGCTGATCCGCACCAAGCTGGTCACCGTCCTGCTGACCGACGACGGACGCATCCTCGCGGGCGCGGTCACGCCGGACGAGATCGTCAAGGCGGCGGGCGTCAAGTGACCGCCGTGACGCACGAAGCGGGGGCGCCCTTCGGGGCGGCCCCGCCCGGCGCGGGCGGCGAGGCGATCGTCACGCGCGGGCTGACCAAGCGCTTCCGCGGCGGCCAGGTCGCCGTGGACGCGCTCGACCTAGCCGTGCCGCGCGGCTCGGTGTTCGGCTTCCTCGGCCCGAACGGCTCAGGCAAGACCACCACGATCCGCATGCTGCTCGGCCTGGTGGCGCCGACCGCCGGCGAGTTCTCGGTGCTGGGGACGCGTCCGGCGGAGGCGCTGCCGCGGGTGGGGGCGCTGGTCGAGGGGCCGGCGTTCTACCCGTACCTGTCGGGGGAGGCGAACCTGCGGCGCTTCGACGCCGCCGACCCGACCGCGTCCCGGGGCACCGCCGCGCGGCGGATCGCCGAGGCGCTCGAACGGGTGGGGCTCACGGCCGCCGCGGGCAAGCGCTACCGCAACTACTCCCTCGGCATGCGCCAGCGCCTCGCCATCGCGGCCGCGCTGCTGGGGCCGCGCGAGCTGCTCATCCTCGACGAGCCCACCAACGGCCTCGACCCGCAGGGCACCCGCGAGGTGCGCACGCTGGTCAAGGAGATCGCCTCCGACGGCACCACGGTGTTCGTCTCCTCGCACCTGCTGGCCGAGGTCGAGCAGATGTGCACGCACGCGGCGATCATGCGTGCCGGCCGGCTCGTCGCGCATGGCACGATCGCGTCGCTGAACGCCGGGACGGCCGCCAGGGTCCGGGTGGAGACGCCCGACGCGCCCGGCGCCGCACAGGTGCTGCGCGGGCTCGGCCTGGCCGACGTCCGCGTCGAGGAGATCGACGGTGCCGACGCGCGGGCGCGTCTGGTCTCGGCCGAGCTGGGTGGACACGCGCCGGAGCGGCTCAACGCCGCGCTCGTGGAGCAGGGCGTGGCCGTACGGGGGCTGGCCGTGGCCCGGCCGAGCCTCGAGGACGTGTTCGTGCGACTGACAGGGGAGGGCTTCGATGTCGACGGCTGAGGACACCCCACCGACCGGGACGGCGACCGCGACGGCCCAGACCACGCCAGAAACGACCGCGCCAGAAACGACCGCGCCAGAAACGACCGCGCCAGAAACGACCGCGCCAGAAACGACCAAGCCCGGCATGACCGCGTCCAGGGGCGGTGGGACCGCGCCCGGTGGGGGAGCGACCGTGGTGGCGGCCGGGCCGCGGCGGGCGCCTGGTCTGGTGTCCGTCGCGGAGACCAGGAGCACCGCCGAACGCCGTCCCGTCGAGCCCGCGCCGGCGGCGGGCCGCCCTCCGGCGGCGCCGCAGCGCAGGGCCGGCGCGTTCTGGCGGCTGCTCGGCTCGGAGCTGGCGCTGACCTTCCGCCGCCCGCGCAACCTGCTCATGCTGGCCGTGCTCGCCGTCGTGCCGGTCGTCGTCGGCATCGGGCTGCGCCTGGTCGGCGCGCCCGACGACGACCTGAGCGGGATGATCGCCGCGGTGGCGGGCAACAGCCTCATGCTGACGTTCGCGGCGTTCTCGTTCCTGGTACTCCTGCTCATGCCGGTGACGGTGAGCGTGGTCGCGGGCGACGCGCTCGCGGGCGAGGCCGGCGGCGGGACGCTGCGCTACCTGCTCGCCGCGCCCGCCGGGCGGACGCGGCTGCTGGCCGTGAAGTACCTCAACGCGGCCGTGTACGCCTACGCCGCCACGGCGGTCGTGGCGCTGTCGGCGCTGGTGACCGGGCTTGTGCTGTTCCCCGCCGGGCCCGTGACGCTGCTGTCGGGCACCACGATCACCATGGCGGAAGGGCTGCTGCGGATCGCGCTGGCCGTCGGCTACGTCGGCGCCGCGATGTCCGCCCTCGCGGCGGTCGCGCTCGCGATGTCGGCGTTCACCGAGGTGTCCATCGGGGCCATCGCCGCCACCGTGGTGCTGGTCGTGCTCTGCCAGGTGCTGCGGGCCGTCCCCGCGCTGGACGCGGTGGCGCCCTACCTGCTGCCGACCTGGTTCATGAAGTTCGACGCGGTGCTGCGCAGCCCGGTCGACTGGGCCGCGCTGGGCGAGGGCCTGCGGGCGTTCGGGGCGTACGTCGTGCTGTTCGGCTCGATCGCCTGGGCCCGCTTCTCGGGCAAGGACATCACGTCCTGACCGCGCGTGCCGGGGCCACCCGCTCCCCGGCACGCGGGCGATGTCAGGCGGTGGGACGGCGGCGCAGGCCGACGACGCCGACCACGACGCCGATCACGCCCACCACGAGCCCGGCCCCGCCGAGCAGGCGGGCCGTGCTGTCGGCCTGCGACGTCTCGGCCGCCGCGGCCGGCGCCGCAGAGGCCGCCGCAGAGGCCGCCGCAGTGGGCGTCCCCGCGGCCGGGGCCGCGCTCGCCGGGGCGCCGTGGCCGCCGCCCGCCGCCGCGGGCACCAGCTTCAGCAGCGGCGCCGGGTGCTCGGCCTCGCTGCCGTCGGCCTTCGGCGCGTCCGACCAGTCGACGACCTCGCCCCCGGAGTACGTCTGCTTCGTCGGGAAGAAGAGCTGGTCGACGTCCGTGGGCAGCTTGCCCAGCGACACCTCGAACTCCTGGAACTCGCCCGGCTTGATCTCGCCGCCCGACCAGACGATCTTGGTGACGGCCTCGTCGAGATCGCCGTACTCGGTCTTGACGGGCGCGGGCAGCTTGCCCTCGGTGACCTGGACCTTCCAGCCGGGCACGGGCTTGACGGAGACGAAGGCGAGCGGGTGGTCGGTGGGCAGCGAGACCTCGACCTTGGTGGTCGAGGCGTCGTCACGCTCGTTCGGCACCCGGAAGGCGACCTTGCTGAACGAGCCCTGCTCGGCGCTGCCGGGCTGGATGCTGACGTGGGCGAGCGCGGGCAGCGCGAGGCCCGCGGTGAGTGCGGTGGTGGCGGCGAGCACGGTCGCCGCACGGCGGATGAAGGACATGCGAGATCTCCACTTGGTCTCAGGGATGGAACAGGGGTGTCAGACGGTCAGGCGGGAAGTGGAGGACCACGCCTGGCCAGTTGATGCCGGAACTCCGGCTGTGGAGGAACCACCCGGGTGCGGACGACCGGCGGGCAGGGACGCACGGCCGCCACGGTCGCCGGCGCCGGCAGGAGCACGGGGAGGCGCCTGCCGAGGCGGCGCAGCACCGCCCAGAGCGCGGCCTCGCCCCGCGACAGCCACAGACCGGTGATCACGGTGGCCGTCAGGTGGGTGAGCAGCATGCCGGTGCCGACCGCCAGGCCGCCGTGCGCGTGCCCGTGCACCGAGACGTAGCCGGCGCCCTCTCCTGCGAACAGTTCGTGCAGCCCGATCTGCACCCCGATCAGCGTGACGTTGATCGTGCCCGCCGAACGCTCGCGGCCGCACAGCCCGAGGCCCAGCGCGGCCACCACGGCGAGCCCGAGCCCGGCGGTGCCCGGATCGGGAGCCTCGCCCCCGCCGAGCAGGTGGGCGAACGCGGCCAGCATCACACAGACGGCGGCGAAGGCGGCCGTCCGCGCGAGCCGGAGAGGTAGGTGCGCACGCATGGGTCCGCCCCATGTTCTCACGGTGCCGGAACTCTTGAGACGTTGTGCGCCAAGCTGGACAATGGCTGCGCCGTAAGCGGCATTTGTCGCTATGGTCGTCCCCACCACGTTGACATTGAGGTGAGAACGTTGCGGCACTTGGGTGGATTACTTGTCGGCATCGTGGTGACCGCGGCGCTGCTCGGAGGTGGTGGCTGGGCCGTCCAGCAGGCCCTCGTCAATGCCGCGCAGAGCTCGCCCGACCCGCAGGTCGTCTGGATCAGCCTCGGCTCGATGGCCGCCGTCGGTCTGGTCCTCGGCCTGGTGGTGGCGGGCCGCATCTCGCCGATGGCGACGTTCGTGCCGTCGATGGTGCTGCTGGCCTGGACGGTGGTCTACGCCCTCGACGTGAACCGGGCGATGTCCTTCATCCCCGCGGAGCCGTCGTACCACCGGGCGCTCCTGGACGCCGGCAACGGCAGTCGCACGTTGCTCATCACGGGCGTGTACGCCCTGCTCGGCGTGGCCCTGTTCATCCCCGTGCTGATGCCCTCGCGCTGGTCACGCCGCGAGGAGCTGGACGACGACTACGAGAGCACGCAGGAGAGCGGCTACTACTGACGCGCCACGTCGCCCGGAGGGCGGGCGCCGCCGGTGTAGAGGCGGGTCACGACGTCCTCGATCGACGACTGGCCAGGCGCGGTGGCCATCAGCTGTTCCAGGCTGCCGTCGAAGGCCAGCCGCCCGTGGTCGATGAGCACGACCCGGCGGCACAGTCGCTCGACGTCGACCAGGTCATGCGTGGTCAGCAGCACGGTCGTGCCGCGCTCGGTGTTGACCCGCCGCAGGAAGTCGCGGATGCCGGCCTTGCTCACCACGTCGAGCCCGATCGTGGGCTCGTCCAGCACCAGGACGTCGGGGGCGTGCAGCAGCGCCGCCGCGAGGTCGCCCCGCATGCGCTGGCCCAGGCTGAGCTGGCGCACGGGCGTGCGGAGGAACGCGCCGAGATCGAGCGTCTCGGTCAGCTCATCGAGGCGAGACCGGAACAACCCCCGATCTACTTTGTAAAGGTGCCGGCACAGTTCGAAGCTGTCCAGCAGCGGCAGGTCCCACCACAGCGTCGTCCGCTGCCCGAACACCACCCCGATGCGCCGCGCCACGGTGGTGCGCCGGCGCGCCGGGTCGAGGCCGGCCATCCTGACCGTTCCCGAGGTGGGGGTGAGGATGCCGCAGAGCATCTTGATCGTGGTGGACTTGCCCGCGCCGTTGGGGCCGAGGCAGCCGACGAACTCGCCGGCGGCCACGGAGAACGAGAGGTCGCGTACGGCATGGACGACGTTCCGCCTGACCTTGAACGTGCGTCCCGCGCGGTCGAGCCGGATCATGGCAGGTCAACTCCCCGTGGATCGGTAGTGGCGGACGCCCTGCCGCCAGGCCGCCATGGCCGCCAGGGCGAGGACGAGCGCGGCGACGGGACCGAGGAAACGCAGGGCTTCCGGCGTGCCGAACGGGTCGTCGCGGCCGAGCACGTACAGGCCGGGCTGCCAGTTGACGAAGGCGAGCGGGAGCACGTACGTGACGCCCAGGACCAGCTCGCGGGAGTAGACGGCGAGCGGGTACTGGGTGAGCTGCTGGCCGCCGTAGGTGAAGGTGTTGACCACCTCGGGCGCGTCGGTGAGCAGGAACTGCAGCGCCCCGGCGAGGGTCCAGAGCGAGCCGAAGATCACCATTCCGGTGGCCACCATGACGGCGATCATCCAGCCGCGGTCCCAGCCGACGCCGAGCGCGGTCACGGCGTGGCCGAGCACGAGGACGGCCTGCACGATGCGGCCGATCCGCGTGGGGTTGAACCGGTCGGCGGCCAGCTGCACCCACGCGCCGATCGGCCTGATGAGGAACGTGTCGAAGGTGCCGGCCTTGATGTGCGCGCTGACCCGGTCAAGGTTGCCGACGAGCATGTCGCACAGGGTGAAGGACAGGCTCGCCGCGCCGTACAGCAGGAGGACCTCGTCGCGGGTGAACCCGGCGAGCGCCGTGGTGTTGGCGAAGACGACGAGGATCACGGCGACGTCGACGGCGGCCACGACGAAGCCGAGCAGCACCATCAGCGCGAACGAGCCCCGGTAGGCGGCCGCGGCGCGAGTCCAGGTCCAGGCCAGCAGCGCGTACGTCCTAACCACCCTGGATCACCACCTTGTGGCGGACCGCCCGGGTGGCGAGCGCGCCGAACCCCATCAGGGCGGCGGCCCAGAACGCCTGAAGGGCGAGCGTCTCCGGCACGGACGCCTTGCCGAGATAGAGGTCGGTGGGCAGCTGCACCATCGCCGCCCACGGCAGCGACGTCGCCAGGTCGCCGAGCCGGCCGGGGAAGAGGTGCAGGGGCACCATCATGCCGCTGAAGAACGTGGTCAGCACCAGCGACAGGACGGCGACGCCGCGGTCGTCCTGCAGCCAGCAGACCGACAGCGCGATCAGGTAGCGCCAGGCGAAGCTGACGACCAGCGCGAGCGCGAACCCGGCCGCGAACGCCGCCCATCGGCCGGCGTCGGCGGGCACGACGATGCCGAAGAGGGCGGCGCCGAGCAGCATCGGCGGGAGGCTGCGGACCGCGAACAGGTAGGCGGCCCTGCCGACGTCCTCGGCGAGCGTCCAGAGCTGCAAAGGCGCGGGACGGACGAGGTCGAGCGCGATGTCGCCGCTGCGGATGCGTTCGGGCAGCGTCAGGCCGCCACCGAAGAGCTGCATCGGGCCGATGAGCGCCTGCGTGACGAAGCAGAAGGTGACGGCGTCGGCCACGTCGTAGCCGGCCAGCCCTGGGCGGGCCTGCCAGAGCGCGATGAGGACGTACGCGCGCAGCACGCCGAACACGCTGTTGGTGAACGCGCCGGCGAGTGCGGCCCCGGCATAGGCGGCGTGTTTGCGAAACCCGTACCGGACGAGGCGGGCGTAGAGGGACGGCGTCGCGCACCTCCTGTGGCGAAGTGGTGGCGGAACGTGACGGGTTCGGGCACGGTTCACCGAGTGGAAACACCGGATTATCGGCCGCCGCGGGCCGCTCCCGCAACGGAATAGTGCGGGACGGCGCTCCCTGGGCAGGTGACGAGGACGGCTCCGGGGGAAGCGGAAGGGGGTCCGCTCAGGCAGGCGTGTCACACCGCAGAAACAGCCGCGTAAGGGACGAGATACTTACTGGTCGGTAGGACGATGTTGAAGGGGGAACAACAATCCTTGGAGGGTCGATATGGGGATCGACAAGGATATGGTTCCGGACTACCCCATGAGCTGGCAGGCCCGAGCGCTGATCGGGCTCATGTGGGGCACCTTGAAGCCGGCGTCCACCCTGCTGATGCGCCATCCGCTCGCGCTGGCCGGGGCGGCCCGGCTCGGTGACCTCGCGCGACTGGTCCAGGTCCCCGCTCCCGCGGGCGTCTCACTCAAGCAGGAGGTCTTCACCGCGTGCGGCGGCGAGTGGGTCCGCGGCGGTGACGTGCTCGACGAGCGCAAGGTGGTGCTGTACTTCCACGGCGGCGGCTACTTCTCCTGCTCGCCGTGCACGCACCGGTCCATCACGTGGCGGCTGTCGGCCGTCGCCGGGCGGCCGGTGCTGGCGCTGGACTACCGGCAGGGGCCGGTGCACAAACTGGCCGACTCGCTGACCGACGCGCTGGACGCGTACGAGTGCCTGCTGAGCCGGGGGCACGCGGCAGAGGACATCATCGTGGCGGGTGACTCCGCGGGCGGCCACCTCACCCTGGCGACCCTGCTGGCGTTGCGCGACCGCGAGATGCCGCTCCCTTCGGCGGCGATCTGCATGTCGCCGTGGGCCGACCTGACCGACAGCCCGCGGCGGGAGAACCGGTGGCAGGACCCGATGCTGCCCGCGAGCCGGGTGCGCTGGCTGGCGCGGCGCTGGACGTCGGGGCTCGACCCGCGCGACCCGCTCGTCTCGCCGGTGCACGGCGACTTCACGGGACTGCCGCCGTTGATGATCGTGACGGGCTCGACCGAGGTGCTGCGCGACGAGGCGAGGCGCGTGGCGCAGCGGGCGCGCGAGGCGCGGGTGCCGGTCTGGTACGAGGAGTGGCCGCGGATGCCGCACGTCTTCCCGATCCTGGCGGACGTGGTGCCGGAGGCGCGGATGGCGTTCCGCCACATGTCGCAGTTCCTGGGAGCGGTGGCGGAACGCGAGGGGTCGGTGGGGGGCACGGCGGCCGCGTGACCCGTGCCCCGCTTTGTCGGGATTCTCTTACGTCCGGGCCGGCGAGCAGTGTAAGTTAGGTATGCCTAAGTACCGTTCGTCAGGGGGATGGATCATCGTGGCCGGAAAGCCCAGGAAGCACCATCGGGGCGTCGTGCAGCGTACCGAGCGCATCTCGCGCACCATGGTGCGGGTCGTGCTCGGCGGCGACGGGCTCGCGGAGTTCGCCACCTCAGGGCTGACCGACCACTACGTCAAGCTGGTCTTCCCGTACGAGGGCGTCGAGTACCCCGAGCCGCTCAACGTGCAGACCTGCCACGAGACCATGCCGCGCGAGCTGTGGCCGCGGCTGCGCACCTACACCGTGCGCGCCTGGGACCCCGAGGTGCGCGAGCTGACGCTCGACTTCGTGGTGCACGGCGACGAGGGGCTGGCGGGCCCGTGGGCCGAGCGCGCCGTTCCGGGTGACGAGGTGGTGATGATGGGCCCCGGCGGCGGGTACGCGCCCGCGCCCGACGCCGACTGGCATCTCATGGTGGGCGACCTCAGCGCGCTCCCCGCCATCGCCGCGTCGCTGGAGGCGCTGCCGGCGGGCGCGCCCGCGCACGTGTTCGTCGAGGTGGACGGCCCCGAGGACGAGCAGGAGACGAAGACCGCCGGTGACGCCAGGATCTCGTGGATCCACCGGGGCGGGCGTCCCGTGGGCGAGCGGCTCGTGCGGGCGGTGCGCGACCTGGAGTTCCCCGGGGGACGGGTGCACGCGTTCGTGCACGGCGAGGCCGGGTTCGTCAAGGAGCTGCGCCGCCACCTGCGGGTCGACCGGGGCGTGGGGCTCGACCAGCTGTCCATCTCGGGTTACTGGCGGAGGGGCGTCGACGACGAGGCGTGGCGGGCGGTCAAGCGCGACTGGAACCGTCGGGTGGAGGAAGAGGAGGCTGCCGCGATCGCCTCCTGATCGCCACGTTTCACCACTTCAGACCGCCTGATCCCACTATTTACTGACTTAAGGGGTACGACAGTCTTACCTCCAATACCCCTTCCGTAAGACATGCGAAAAGCCTCCGCGGATGCGGCCACAGTGTGCATGGCCGGAGACCGCAGACTCGAGAGGCGAACCGGATGGCGCGTGGTGCGAGCGGCATGCCTCCAGGCGTGCGACCGCTTACGGTGGGGGACCCGGTCGTCATCGGCCGCTATCTGCTCCTCGGCCGCCTCGGCACGGGCGGGATGGGAGTCGTCTACCTGGCCGAACACCCTCAGGGCGGCCTGGTGGCGCTCAAGACGCCGCACGCGGTGCATCTCCACGATGCCACGTTGCGCGCCCGTTTCGCTGAGGAAGTGGCGTTCTCGCGGAGATTGGTGCCGTTCTGTACCGCCGCAGTGATCGAGGACGGCAGCGACCGGGGCCGTCCGTACCTGGTCACCGAGTACATCCCCGGCCCGGCGCTCTCCCAGGTCGTCCTCGCGGGCGGCCCTCTCACGCCCGACCTGGCCTACGGCGTCGCGCTGGGCGTGGCCGCCGCGCTGGTGGCGGTGCACGAGGCGGGCCTGGTGCACCGTGACCTCAAGCCAGGCAACGTGCTGCTGTCGCCGGACGGGCCGCGCGTGATCGACTTCGGTATCGCCCGCGACCTGGACACCGCCGGCGCGCACACCCAGGCGGGACAGGTCATGGGCAGCCCCGGCTGGGTCGCTCCCGAGCGGCTGACCGGCGGGGCGGCGCTGCCGTCCTCCGACGTCTTCGCGTGGGGCTGCGTGGTGGCCTTCGCGGCCACCGGGCACCATCCGTTCGGCGGCGGCGAGCCCGACGTGCTGACCCGGCGCATCCTGTTCGAGCCGCCCCGCCTCGACGGCGTGCCGGCCGTGCTGCGTCCCGCCGTCCAGGCGGCGCTCGCCAAGGAGCCCGCCGACCGGCCGCGAGCCGCCGAGCTGCTGCGGGCGCTGCTCGCCGCGGGCGGCGTCGCCGAGCCGTGGGACCTGCGCAGGGCGGTGGACGACGTGCTGGCGGCTGCCTGGACGCCGGTCCCTCACCCGCCCGGCTCTGAGCCCGATGTGGAGCGTTCCGAAGGGCGGCGGCGCCGGGCCAGGGCGGGGGCCCAGCTGTCGCACGCGAGCTTCGCGGCCCTCGCCACGGTCTCGATGGCGGCCATCACGGTCGTCGCGGCCTCGGGCGGCGACGGGCTCGGCATGGGCGGCGCGCTGTTCCCTGACGGCGCTCCGGCGCGCACGTACGGCACGGCCACCGTGGACCCCGCGCGGCAGCGGCCGGACCCCGAGGCGGACGGGGGCGCGTACGAGAGCACGGAAGGGGGCGCGTACGAGGGTACGGACCCGACGGCGGCGTCCACGGTGCGTCCCGTCTCCGCGACCCCGCAGGCGCGGCCGACGGCACGCGCGGCGAGGACGGCCGCGGTCCCCGACCGGACGTCCGTTCTGCCCGGCGTGGTCGTCACCCGGCCGTTGGAGCCGCCCTTCGCGGCGAGCACGCCGCCGCGGCGCGGCCGTCCCGTACCGCCGCCGCGCACCTCGGGGCCCCGGCCGGGCCCGGGGGACGGCTGCGTGACCCCGGCGGGCCGCGGGCGCGGCGGCTCGGCCGGCCGGCCCGACTGCCCGCGCCCGTCCGTCCCGATCACCACGATCCCCCAGGACGGCCCCGGCGAGTCCCTGCCCCCCACCCCGACCCCGACGGACCCGACGCCTCCCACACCCACCCCGACCCCGTGAGAGCCCACGGCACGAGGGGGCCGCGCCGGTGCTGGGGGGACCGGCGCGGCCCTCGCCGGGAGACCCTCGCATGCCCAGGG
The DNA here is from genome assembly GCF_900100395.1 of Nonomuraea maritima. Taxonomy (GTDB): domain Bacteria; phylum Actinomycetota; class Actinomycetes; order Streptosporangiales; family Streptosporangiaceae; genus Nonomuraea; species Nonomuraea maritima. The sequence continues at coordinate 256,784 of NZ_FNFB01000003.1, forward strand.
AGGTGTGTCCGGCGAGCCTCGGTGTCCGGCTCAGCCCGCGTACGGGGCGGCCGTCAGTGGTGGAACTGCTCCTCCTCGGTCGAGCCGTTGAGCGCGGTCGTCGAGGAGTCGGGCGCGACCGCGGTGCTGACCAGGTCGAAGTAGCCGGTGCCGACCTCGCGCTGGTGCCGCGTGGCGGTGTAGCCGCGCCGCTCGGCCGCGAACTCGGCCTCCTGCAGCTCCACGTACGCCGACATGCCGTCGGAGGCGTACCCCTTGGCGAGGTCGAACATGGAGTAGTTGAGGGAGTGGAACCCGGCGAGCGTGATGAACTGGAACTTGTACCCCATGTGCCCCAGCTCGCGCTGGAACTTGGCGATGGTCGAGTCGTCGAGGTGCTTCTTCCAGTTGAACGACGGCGAGCAGTTGTAGGCCAGCATCTGGTCCGGGTACTCCGCCTTGATCGCCTCGGCGAAGGTGCGTGCGACGTCGAGATCGGGCGTGCCCGTCTCCATCCAGAGCAGGTCGGAGTACGGCGCGTACGCCAGGCCGCGCGCCACGCAGGCCTCTAGGCCGTTCCTGACCCGGTGGAAGCCCTCGGCGGTGCGCTCGCCGGTGAGGAACCGCTGGTCGCGCGGGTCCACGTCACTGGTCAGCAGTGTCGCGGCCTGGGCGTCGGTCCGCGCGACGATCAGTGAGGGCACGCCGCACACGTCGGCGGCCAGACGGGCGGCGTTCAGCGTCTTGATGTGCTGGCCGGTCGGGATCAGCACCTTGCCGCCCAGGTGGCCGCACTTCTTCTCGGAGGCGAGCTGGTCCTCCCAGTGCACGCCCGCGGCACCGGCCGCGATCATGCCCTTCATGAGCTCGAACGCGTTGAGCACGCCGCCGAAGCCGGCCTCGGCGTCGGCCACGATCGGTGCGAGCCAGTACGGCGCGTCCTCGGACTCTTCGGCCCAGGTGATCTGGTCGGCGCGCAGCAGCGCGTTGTTGATCCGGCGGACGACGGCCGGGACGGAGTTGGCGGGGTAGAGGCTCTGGTCCGGGTACGTCTGCCCGCCCAGGTTCGCGTCGGCGGCCACCTGCCAGCCCGACAGGTAGATCGCTTTGAGCCCGGCCTTCACCTGCTGCACCGCCTGGTTGCCGGTGAGGGCGCCGAGCGAGGAGACGAAGTCCTCGGTGTGCAGGAGTTTCCACAACCGTTCCGCGCCGAGCCGGGCGAGCGTGTGCTCCTCCTGGACGCTCCCGCGCAGTCTGATGACGTCCTCGGCGGTGTAGGTGCGCTCGATGCCCTCCCAGCGAGGGTCGTTGTCCCATGCGTCCCGCAGCTGGTCCGCGGCTCCCTTGAGGCGATCACTCACTGTTCACTCCTTTTGCCGTCCCCTGGGGGCTTACGCCGAGTTTCTGCCCTGGGAGGAGGGGTCAACAGCCCGTGGCGATGAGAAGATTCTCGAAAATTTCGTTGAGGTATATTACCCACGGGTATTCGGGAGCGAAGAAATAGCAAGTTTTACCGTTGGACTAGACCAATGCCTTGTGCGGTAGGTTGTGGTGCGCCAGCGTGATCAATCCTCTGGAAAATGGGCCGAATTTCTGTCTAAGATGCCCGCATGTCCTCCTTGCTGGGCGAAGAACCACTGTCTTTGACGCAGGAGCTTGATCTCATCGCGTTCGGCCAACGCCTGCGCCACCTGCGGAAACAGCGTGGTCTCACGCTGTCCGACCTGGGTTCCCGCGTGGGGCGCGCGCCCAGCCAACTTTCCCTGCTCGAGAACGGCAAGCGCGAGCCGAAGCTGTCCTTGCTCAAGGCACTGGCGAGCGCCCTCGGCGTGCCGGTCGAGGAACTGCTGCGCCGCCAGCCGCCCAACCGCCGCGCCCAGCTGGAGATCGCACTGGAGGAGGCGCAGCGCGACCCCCTCTACGCCGGTCTCGGCCTGCCCAAGCTCAAGGTCTCCGCCCGCGTGCCCAACGACGTCCTGGAACACGTCCTCGGCCTGTACGGCGAGCTGCGCGCCCGCCAGGCCCGCGGCACGGCCACGCCCGAGGAGGCCAGGGTCGCCAACGCCGAGCTGCGCCGCCGCCAGCGCGAGGTGGGCAACTACTTCCCCGACATCGAGAAGGCCGCAGCAGAGGCCCTCGACGCGGTCGGCTACCGTACGGGCGCCCTGTCGCAGAGCATGATCCAGCGCCTGGTCACGCACTTCGGCTACACGGTGCACACCGCCCAGGACCTGCCGCGCTCGGTGCGTTCCATCACCGACATGCGCAACCGCCGCATCTACGTCAAGCACGAGCAGCTCGGCATGCACACGCCGCGCACGATCCTGCTGCAGACGCTCGGCCACCTCGCCCTCGGCCACGACCGGCCGCGCGACTTCGCCGACTTCCTGCGCCAGCGCACCGAGGCCAACTACTTCGCCGCCGCCGTGCTCGTCCCGGAGACCGCCGCGGCCCTCTACCTGCAGGAGGCCAAGGCCGCGCGGTCCCTGTCGGTCGAGGACCTGCGCGACGTGTTCGCGGTCTCGTACGAGATGGCGGCCCACCGCTTCACCAACCTCGCCACCCACCACCTCGGCCTCGTCTGCCACTTCGTGCGCAACGACGCCAGCGGCACCATCTACAAGGCGTACGAGAACGACGGCATCGTCTTCCCGGCCGACGAGCAGGGCGCCATCGAGGGGCAGCGGATGTGCCTGCAGTGGTCGGGGAGGCAGGTGTTCGCCTCGCCCGACCGGTTCTCCGTCTACTACCAGTACTCCGACTCGCCCACGGGCACGTACTTCTGCGTCGCCCACGTCGATCCCTCGCGCGAGCGCGACTTCGCGATCACCCTCGGGGTGCCGTACAAGGAGTCGCGGTGGTTCCGGGGGCGGGAGACCACGCATCGCACGAAGTCCTTCTGTCCCACCGGTGACTGCTGTCGCAGGCCGCCCGCGGAGCTGGCAGAACGCTGGGAGGGGTTCGCCTGGCCGTCGGCGCGGGCCAATTCCCACGTGCTGGCCGCGCTTCCGCCGGGGTCGTTCCCGGGCGTGGACGAGGCCGATGTCTATACCTTCCTGGAGCGCCACGCAAGCACCACATAAGCTATATGTGGTGATACGGGGGGAGGCTCCCATGCTTCCTGAAGTGCACGGATGGCTGCTTCGCCGTACTTCGTCCGCCGGAGACTGGAATCCCCGGGAACTGGCGGCCGCCAAGGGAGGCACCACGATCAGCGTGGTGCTGCCGGCCCGCGACGAACGGGAGACCGTGGGGGAGATCGTCGGGGTGATCCGGCGTGACCTGGGCGACCTCGTGGACGAGGTCGTCGTCATCGACTCGCGCTCCCGCGACGACACCGCGAAGGTGGCGGCGCGGGCGGGGGCCACGGTGTACGCCCAGGACGAGATCCTGCCGCAACTGAAGCCGCTCGACGGCAAGGGCGAGGCACTGTGGAAGTCGCTGGCCGTCACGACCGGTGACGTGGTGGCCTTCGTGGACGCCGATATCCGGAAATTTCGCTCATGTCTGGTTTTCGGGCTTCTTGGGCCCATGCTGACCGACCCCGCCGTCGCGTACGTCAAAGGGTGCTATGACCGGCCGCTCGACGGCGCGCCCAACGCCGGCGGCCGGGTCACCGAGCTCGTCGCCCGCCCGCTGCTGAACCTGCACTGGCCCCAGCTGGCCGGTTTCGTCCAGCCGCTCGCCGGGGAGTACGCGGGCCGCCGCACGGCCCTGGAACGCGTCCCCTTCGTCACGGGTTACGGAGTCGAGCTGGGGCTCCTGGTGGACCTGCTCGAACTGGCCGGCCTGGACGCACTCGCCCAGGTGGACCTGGGCTCCCGTGAGCACGCGCCGCAGTGCATCGAGGCGCTCGGCTGCATGGCCTGCCACATCATGCTGGCCGCGTGGGCACGCCTGAAGCGCCAGGGCAAGATCCAGGCGTTCGACGAGCCCATCCCGTGTCTCGACCAGTTCTGCCGCAGCGAGTACGGCCACGACGTCCGCACCAAGGACGTCGGCATCGGCGAACGCCCACCCATGATGACGATCGCCGCCTGAGCGGCGAGGCTCACAGCACCGGCGGGTCGAAGTCGAAGTCGAGCCGGCCGCCACTGACGGCGACCAGGGTGTCGGGATGGTCGGGCCCGAGCACCCGCTCGAAGGCGGCGAGCGTCTCCTCGCGCAGCGCCGCGGCGCCGTCGTCGCCCAGCGTGGCCAGGTCGGCGACCAGGTTGGCCGCGCACGCCAGCGTGAGCGGATGGTCGAACCCCAGCAGGTCGCGCAGCCGGCGCAGCGTCGTCTCGCCCAGGTCGCGGGCGGCGCCGACGTCGCCGAGGACGGCCATGTCGCTGGCCAGGTTGATGGCGCAGGTCAGCGTGAAGTGGTGGTCACGGGTCAGCGTGCGGTCGAACCCCTCGAGCGCGCGCTCGTCGAGCCTCTTGGCCTCGTCGGCCTGGTCGTTGACCCGCAGCAGGAGCGCCAGGTTCATGTCGCACCCGAAGCGGAACGGATGCTCTTCGCCGAACATCTGCGGGTAGAGCTTGACCACCTCGACCAGCAGTGTCAGCGACTCTTCCAAAGAGCCGGTGGCGCGCATCGCGTTGGCCAGGCACAACGCCGCCGCGAGGCTGTCGGGGTGGGCCAGGCCGACCGTGCTCTGCTGCAACTCGAAGGTGCGGCGGGCGAGTTCGAGCGCCTCTTCCGCCTGCCCGGCACGGCGCAGCGCGATGGACAGGTCCTTGGCCGCGCGCAGCGTCCACGGGTGGCCGGGGATCTCCTGCAGACCGTAGGCGTAGGCGTCCTGGCCGATGTCGCAGGCCTCGCGGTAGCGGCCGCTGAGGCGCACGACCCGGGCGAGGCCGTTGAGCGAGGCCAGGATGTTCTGCTTGCTCGACCCGGCCTGCTCCTGCGTGGTGTACGTCTCCTCCTGCAGCCGCTCGGCCTCGGCGTAGTCGCCGACCAGCAGGAGGTCGAGCGCGAGGTTGTTCTTGGCGCGCAGGGTGCGCGGGTGGTCGGGGCCGAAGCGTTCCTCGTGCCGGCGCAGGGAGTCGCGGTCGTGGCTCAGCGCCTCGCTGAAGCGGCCGAGGAAGCGCAGGTCGGCGCCGTGGCTGTTGACGAGCAGCAGGGTCTCGTCGTGGTCGTCGCCCAGGGCGGCGCGCATGCGGTCCATCAGCCGCCGGTTGAGCTCGTACGACGTCCTGATCTCGCCCTGCTCGCGGATGATGATGCCGAGGTGGCGCTGGGCGCCCAGGAGGAACTGGTCGTCGTCGTCGCCGTCGGCCGACCAGCGCTCGATGAAGAGCTCGACCATCTCGCGGGCGGACTTGAAGTCGCCGGAGGTGTACAGGTAGCGGACCGTCTTGAGGGCGAATGCGCGCACGCGCGGGTCGTCGCTCTCGGCCACGTGCGACGGCAGCACGTGCCCGACCAGCCAGCTGTACTGCGACCAGGACGCGTTGTCGTCAGGCTCCTGGTTGTGGGTGGCCGCCGCCAGCAGCAGGTGGACCTCGCGCCGCCACCCGGGCCATTCGTCGCGGGAGATCTCGTCGCGCAGCAGGGCCTGGACGAGCCGGTGCACCTGGATGGTGTGGCGCGGCCGGTCGGGGCTCTGGCTGTGGTCGTCGGGCGAGTCGATGCGGGCCAGCGCGTAGCGTCCGAGCTCGCCGATGGCGCGGCTGATCTGGATGGTGTTGCCCAGCATCCTGGCGAACCTGGACGACTCGGCGAACCGGGCGGGCAGCTGACGGAAGACGTTGCGCGGAATCGGCTCGGGCCCGAAGAACGCGCAGGCGCGCAGCAGGTCGACCGCCTCGGGCATGCGCTCCTTCAGCTGCGCCACGGAGATCGACCAGGCCGCGGTCATCGAGTGCGGATAGTCGGAGGGCTTGCTCGCCGACAGCAGCTCGGTGACCCGCTCGTCGAGCAGCCGGAGGTATTCGTCGGCCTCCATGCCGGTCTCGACCTGGAGGGCGCCCGCCTGCTCCAGCGCCAGTGGCAGGTGGCCGAGCGCGTCGGCGAGCTGCCCGGCCTGCTCCCTGTTGATGCGGCGGCGGATCCGCTTCATGAGGAACTCGATGCTCTCGTCGCGTTCGAAGACGTCGACGGAGATGGTGTCGACCACGCCCTGCCAGCTGTGGTTGCGCGAGGTGATGAGCACGTGGCCCGGGCCGTGCGGGATGACGTCGCTGATGCTCTCGGGCGCGTCGGCGTTGTCGAAGATGAGCAGCCATCGGGAGTACGGCTCGCCGCGGCGCAGGGCGTCGAGCACGGCGGAGGTCACCGCCTCGACGCCGAGCGAGGGGGAGACGGACAGCTGCAGCCGGGAGGCGAGGCCGGCCAGCGACGACTTGAGCAGCACCGGCTGGTCGGCGGGGACCCACCAGACCAGGTCGTACTCGCCCTTGTAGCGGTGGGCGTACTCGATCACCAGCTGGGTCTTGCCCACGCCGCCGAGCCCGTGCAGCGTGCGTGGCACGTTGCCCTGGTCGCGATCGGGCAGGACGGCGGTGACGTCGGCCCGCAGCGCCTCGTGCAGCTTCTCCAGCAGCTCGGTGCGGCCGGTGAAGTTGATGTTGCGCTGCGGGATCTTCCCCCAGACCGCGGGCTCGCGGCTGAAATCGTGTGCTGACGAAACCGACACGCCACCGCCCCAGTCCAGCCGATTGTCGAAACAATCTTAGCTTGTACGGGGCACTGAGAAAATGGGAGAATCCGGTCTCGCCCTATGCCGAACCGGGGAGCTGCCGTGCGAAAATGGCGGAAGCGCTATGGTGAGGAGCCGAAAAAGCACATGGACAGCGAAGCCGCGGAAAGCTACGGGAACGGCCTGATCGACCTGAGCCGTCTCACACTGGGCGAGGTCGCCGCGATCGAGAGCCCGGCTCTCAAGGTCGCGTTGCGCCGCCTGCTGGCGGCCGACTCAGGTCCGGTGGCCGGCTTTCAGTCTGCGCTCTGAGCCCGTATGAGGTGACGCGTGGAAGACGGGGACTGGACTCGCCTCATCAGGCAACTGCAAAGCGGAGAATGCACCCCGTTGCTCGGGGCGGGGGCGTGTGCCCACCGTCTTCCCACGGGCGGCATGTTGAGCCGCCATTTCGCCGAAGAATACAATTACCCGTTCACCGATACTGACAATCTGCCTCGCGTGGCACAATTTGCGGCAACAACGCATTTAGGTGACCCTATCGAGGTCAAACGCGACATATGCCGACATTTGGAGCACTATCTCGCGGAGGCGCCTCCTCCGGCGGACGTCCTCGACCCGCACGTCGAGCTCGCGCGCTTCCCCATCAAGACGTTCCTCACGACCAACTACGACAACCTCATGGCCGAAGCCCTGCGCGGCGTCGCCAGAGACCCCCAGGTCGCCGCCTCCCGCCTGGTCCTCGGCAGGTCCTACGGGTCCGAGGTCGTCGACCCCACCCCCGGACGCCCGCTCGTCTACCACCTCCACGGCAACTGGGACAACCCCGACGAGATCGTGCTCACCGACGACGACTTCATCGACTACCAGCACGGCATGGTGAGCGCGGCGGCGTCGGGTGAGCCGATGCCGCTGCCCGAGCAGGTGGTCGACGCGATCACCGGCTCGCCGCTGCTGATGATCGGCTACAGCCTCCAGGACTGGGCGTTCCGCGTGCTCTACAGCAGCCTGCTGAGCAAGCTCCGGCGCACCCGCAGGAGCATCAGCGTCCAGCTCGTCACCACGTTGAACGGCAACGCCGACGCCGAGGAACGCGCGACGAAGTACCTCAAGCAGTACCTGGACGGCTGGAACATCTCGATCTTCATCGGCTCCGGCGAACGGTTCTTTCACGAACTGCGCACCAGGATGGGAGCGTCATGACAGACAGCGGACCCTACGTCGGCCTGCGTCCCTTCGGCCGTGACGAGCACCCGCTGTTCCACGGCCGCACCAAGGAGGCCCGCCAGGTCGCCACCCTCTGGCAGGCCGCCGGCCTGACCGTCCTGTACGGCGCCTCCGGCGTCGGCAAGACCTCGCTGCTGAGCGCCGGCGTGCTGCCCCGCCTCGACCACGAGCGGGTCGACCAGCTGCCCGTGGCCCGCATCACGCCCCGCACCCCGGGGCCGGGCAACCCCTACGTCACCGCGCTGCTGTCGTGCTGGGCGCCGGACGAGGACCCGGCCCGGCTGGCCGAGCTCACGATCTCCCGGTTCCTCAGCGAGGTCCACCCCACCCGGCACGACGAGTACGGCGACCCCGTTCCCGTCCTCGTCGCGATCGACCAGGCGGAGGAGATGTTCCACGGCCGCGTCTCGCTGGGCGCCGAGCAGGGCGAGATGCTGCGCCAGCTCGCCGAGGCGCTCAACGACCACGACCGGCTGCACCTGCTGCTCTCGCTGCGCGAGGAGTTCCTGTACCAGGTCATCCCGTACGAGCGCGCCTTCGGCCGGGGCTCGCGCACGCGCTTCCACCTGCTGCCGTTCACCGCGGAGGCGGCACTGGAGGCGGTCACGGCCCCCGTGGCCCGCACCGGGCGAAGCTACGCGCCCGGCGCGGCCGAGCTGCTGGTCGAGGGCGTGCACCGGGCCGGGCTGCTCGACGAGGACGGGCTGCTGTCCCAGGTCACCTACGGCCTCGTCGACCCGTTCGAGCTGCAGATCAACTGCGCGGCCCTCTGGGAGTCGCTGCCCGCCTCCGTCACCGTGATCGAGCCCGAGCACACGCGGACGTACGGCAACATCGACCGCTTCCTCACCGGCTACTGCGACCGGGCCCTCGCCGCGGTCTCGCGGCAGTGCGGCGTCCCCGAGAGCGACATCCGCCTGTGGCTGCGGCGGACGTTCATCACCGAGCACGCCACCAGGAACAGCGTCTACGAAGGGCTCGCGCAGACCCAGGGCATGCCCAACGCCGTCGCCGCCGCCCTGGTCGAGCACAACCTGCTCCGCACCGAGCTGCGGCTCAACCTGCGCTGGTACGAGCTGCGTCACGACCGTCTCATCCAGACCGTCGCCCGCCTCGAGGACGCCGACGCCTATCTCGCCCGCGCCCGCGCCGCCCTGGAGGAGTCCAACTGGGAGCAGGCACGCCGCTACGCCACCGAAGCGGTCCGCGCCTCCGCGGTCGGAGACCCGTGGGTACGCGGTGAGACCGAGGAGATCTTCGGCCTCATCGCGGCCGCGAACGCCGAACCGGAGGCGGCCGAGCGGCACTTCGCCGAGGCCGCCGCCTGCTACGCCCAGGAACAGCGCTTCGACGGGGTCTCACGCGTGCTCACCGCGCAGGCCAAGCTGGCGCTCGAGCGCGAGGACTGGGCCTCGGCCATGAGACACGCCGACGCGGCGCTGTCGCGGGCGCCGGGCGACCCGGAGGCGCAGCTGGTGCTCGTCCAGGCGTTGATGCGCCTGAAGGTCCGGGCCGCGTCGGCCGTGCTCGCGAGCATGCTGTCCAAGCTTCCGCCACACCTGATTCCCCGGGCCCGGCAATTGCTGAGCGATTCCTCCTGACGCGACTATGCTGGCGAGCATCTGCTGAGTGCCTCGCGGAGGGGCCTTGAACCCAGTGCCTGAGTGGCCGGCGACGCTCGACGTCGCAGCGTTGCTGACCGGGGGTTGGCGGCCGACGCCCTTCCGCCAGTTCATCCTCAAGATCCACAGTCGCTGCGACCTGGCGTGCGCCTACTGCTACGTCTACGAGCACGCCGACCAGAGCTGGCGCGACCAGCCCCGGCGGATGACACCCGACACCGTCAAGCTGGCCGCCTCCCGCATCGCCGAGCACGTCGAGACCCACGGGCTCGCGTCCGTCGAGATCGTCCTGCACGGCGGTGAACCGCTGCTGGCCGGCCCTGAGTGGACGGGCGACCTCGTCCGGACGCTCCGCGCCGAGATCCCGGCCCGGGTCGAGGTGGTGACGCAGACCAACGGCACCCTGCTGGACGACCGCTTCCTCGACCTGTTCGCCGAGCTCGACGTGGGTGTCGGCGTGAGCCTCGACGGCACGGCCGAGGCGCACGACCGCTGGCGGCGCACCCCGGACGGCCGCGGCAGCCACGCCCGCGTCGCCGCCGCCCTGGAGCGGCTGGCCTCGCCGCGGTACCGCATGGTGTTCCGCGGCCTGCTCTGCGCCGCCGACCCGGCCACCGACCCGATCGAGACCTACCGGGCCCTGCTGGCGTTCGCCCCGCCCACGATCGACTTCCTGCTGCCGCACGCCACCTGGGCGGCCCCGCCGGTCAGGACCACGGCGACGCCGTACGCCGACTGGCTCATCGCGATCTTCGACGAGTGGTACCGCACGCGCCCGGCCGGCGTGCGGCTGTTCGACGAGATCCTGCTGCTGCTCCTCGGCGGCGCCTCCACCACCGAGCAGGTGGGTCTCTCCCCGGCCGCGATGGTCGTGGTGGAGACCGACGGGCAGCTGGAGCTGAGCGACATCCTCAAGGTGGCGTACCAGGGAGCCCCCTCCACCGGGCTGCACCTCCAGCACGACTCCTTCGACGACGCGCTGCGCCTGCCCGGGGTGGCCGCGCGCCAGATCGGGGCACTGGCGCTCGCCGGGCAGTGCGCCGCCTGCCCGGTGCGGAAGGTGTGCGGGGGCGGCCACTACGCCCACCGCTACAGACCGGGCAGCGGTTTCCGCAACCCGTCCGTCTACTGCCCCGACCTCCTGCGCCTGATCACCCACATCGGCGACGTCGTCCGAGCCGACGTGGGCGCGGCCGCAGCGGATCTCGCCCTGACCGACCACAAGGAAGCCCGATGAACCTGACGGAACACCGCGTACCGGTGGACATGTTCACCGACCTCGCCACGGGCGGCGGCGGGCCCGAGACGATCGAGTGGCTGGCCCGCGGCCAGTACAGCAAGCACCTGCTGCTGGTCAGAGGCGTGCTCGACGCCGCCAAACAGGGCGGTCACCCGGCGGAGGCCGCGGTGCGCCGGGCCTACGACCTGCTCGACGCCGTCCAGCGCGAACACCCCGAGGCGGTCGACGCGGTGCTGCGCCACCCCTCGGTCGGCGCCTGGGCCCGCCACACGATCCGCACGCTCGACGTACCCGAGCAGCTCGCCGCGCTGGCCGCCGCCGCCGCGATCCGGGCCGGCATCACCTGCGAGGTCGACGTGCCCGTCATCGACGGGTTCCTCACGCTGCCGTCGCTGGGACAGGTGACCGTCACCGGCAGCGCGGCGACCGTCCACTGCTCCGCCGAGGGCGCCGAGGTCAGCGCGGGCGGGCAGATCGTCCGGCTCGACGAGAACGTACCGGGCTGGTACGGCCTGCGCCCGCTGTCGGCCGAGGCCGCGGGTGTCCGGCTCGACGTGGTCGTCGACGACGTCGACCCCTACCGGGCCCCCGGGCTGAGCAACGCGCGCGGCCGGCTGACCGAGCACGAGTCGCGGCACTGGCAGCACCTGCTCGACGACGGCTGGCACCTGCTGGCCGGCCACCACCGCGTGGCCGCGCAGGAAGTGGCGAGCGCCATCAGGGTGTTCACCCCGCTGTCCGCGCCGGCGCAGGGGCTGTCCAGCGCCACCTCCCGCGAGACGTTCGGCTGCATCGCGCTGTCGACGCCGCCCGACGGCCACGCGCTGGCCGTCACCCTCGTCCACGAGACCGCCCACGCGAAGCTCTCGGCCGTGCTCGACATCGTCGCCCTGACCGAGCCCGACGACGGGTCCCTGCACTACGCGCCCTGGCGTCCCGACCCCCGTCCCATCGGCGGGCTGCTCCAGGGCGCCTACGCCTACCTCGCCGTCACCGACTTCTGGCGCCGCCAGCGCCACCAGGAGGAGGGCGAGGAGGCGGTCCGCGCGGGCGCCGAGTTCGCCCGATGGCGCGACGGGGCCCGCCAGGTGGGGCGGACCATCCTCGACAGCGGGCGGCTCACCGCGCCCGGCGAGCACTTCGTCGAGCTCATGGTCGCCCGCCTCGACGCGTGGGCCGACGAACGCGTGGACGCCGCATCCCTGGAGCTGGCCAAGGACGCCGCCGACCGGCACCGTTCGCTCTGGCGCGAACGCAACGCGCCGGGCCGGTGAGCGCCTCCAGGGCGTTGGTTGAGGTGAGTGCTTGAGGGCGGCGTCGCCTCTAGGGGATGCTGGTACGTGGGACGACAGTTGTTGCACGGCTCGGGGGTCGGATGAAGTCGCTGCGGATCCTGCGCTGGTTACCGTTCGTCGTCATGTTCGCGGTCGCGATGGTCGACCTGCTGGCGGGACGGTCCCTGGTGTTCCTGCCGCTGCTCACGCTCGGTCCCGCCTTCGCCTCGCTGTCCGGCGGGGTGCGGCGTACCGCCATGGTGGGCGCGGTCGCGCTGGCCATCTGCGTGCCGATGGCGATGCGCAACGACGTGCTGTTCACCTGGGAGAACAACCTCACGATGGTCAGCATCGCGGGGGTGACGGCGGCCAGCATGCTGGCCAGCCGGCTGCGCCTGCAGCGCGAACGCGAGCTCGCGAGCGTCCGCCGGGTGGCCGAGGCCGCCCAACGGGTGCTGCTGCGCCCGGTGCCGCGGCGCGCCGGTGACGTGCGGGTCGGCCTGTCCTACACCTCCGCCTCGGCCGAGTCCCAGATCGGCGGCGACCTGTACGAGATCGTCACGACACCCCACGGTGTGCGGCTGCTCATCGGCGACGTCCAGGGCAAGGGCCTCGCGGCGGTGGAGACAGCGGCGTGGGTGCTCGGCGCCTTCCGCGAGGCCGCGTACGACGAGGCCGACCTCGGCCACATCGGGGAACGGCTCGAGGCAAGCCTGGCCCGGCACCTGAACGGCGAGCAGTTCGTCACCGCGATCGTGGGCGAGATCCACGACGACGCGCTGTCGCTGGTGAACTTCGGCCATCCGCCGCCCCTCCTCATCCGCGCCGACGGCGAGACGCACTGCATCGAGCCGCCCGAGCCCGCGCTGCCGCTGGGGCTCGGCGCGTTCGACGTGGGGGTGGCCAAGGGGCACAGGAGCGCGTTCACGGGCGGTGACCGCGTGCTGTTCTTCACCGACGGGGTCATCGAGGCGCGCGACCCGTCGGGAACGTTCTACCCGTTGGCCGAGCGCGCCAGGCTCGTGCTGGGGGCGGAACCGCAGGCCGCGCTCGACGCGCTGCGCGCCGACCTCGTCGCGCACACGGGCGGCCCGCTCCTCGACGACGCCGCGATGCTGCTCCTGCACCGCCGCGCCCGCTGACCCGTGTCGCGCAGCGGTGCGGTGACGGCATGCTTGGTGGCATGGTTTTCGGGGTGCGGGAGTTCCAGCTGGCGTTGATGCACCGCATGCGCGACCTCAACCCCGAACGCGTGGCCGAGGCTCTCGACGCCATGGGAGCCACCCGCGCCGAGCTGCGCGCCTCCCACGCCCGGTGGACGCGGACGCTGCACGCCCCGCGCGGGCCGAAGGGGGTCGCACTGGTGCGCCGGGCGCTCGGGCCCGCGCCGTACCGGGGGGTCAGGCCGGCCGGGAGCCTGCGGTGCGAGGTGCTGCGCTGGCCGCTGCCGGCCTTCCCTGGTCTTGAGTTCGAGGTGCTGCTCGGGCCGGGCGGTGAGATGTGGAACCAGTGGTTCGTCCGGCCGGGCGCCCCCGCGGCCCTGACGTTCGACGACCTCGTCCCGTGGACGTGCGTCGTGGCCGACGTGGGCGAGAGCTTCCCCGGCGCCGTCCAGATGGAGGGCCCGGCACCGCAGCACTGGACGGTCGACCTCGACCACGGTGGGTCGAGGCACCGCGCCCGGTTCGTCTACGGCCTGCTGCAGCGTCTCGACCCTGGGCCGCCCGGCCCCGCCTGACACGGGACCGGGCGGAGGCGGGTCAGCGCCGGCGGGGCACCGCCAGCAGGGCGTCGTACGCGGGCTTGCGCGCGAGGTTCTCGTCGAGGATGCACGCGGCCCCCTCGCCCTCGAACCAGCCGGGCACCCACGAGTGCCGGTCGGTGTAGCCCCAGACGGTCAGCTCCTTGCACGCCTTGACGCTGACGCAGTCGGCCAGGGCCCTGCGGTAGTAGTCGGCCTGGGTGGCGAGCTTGTCGGGGGTCACGGGCAGCACCATGCGGACGTCGAGCTCGGTGACGGCGATCTCCAGGCCCAGGTCGGCGAAGCGGCGCATGACGTTCGCCCAGTCGCCGGGGTAGTCGTACTGGATGCCGAGGTGGCCCTGGAAGCCGACGCCGTGGATGGGCACCCGCTGCGCCTTCAGGTCCTTGACGATCGACAGCGTCGTCTCGATCTTCGGCTGGTTCCACTCGAGGTTGTAGTCGTTGATGTAGAGCTTGGCGTGCGGGTCGGCGCGGTGCGCCCAGCGGAAGGCGTCGGCGATGTAGCCGGGGCCGAGGTGGGTGAGCCAGATGCTCTGCCGCAGCGAGCCGTCCTCCTCCACGACCTCGTTGACGACGTCCCAGGCCCTGATCTTGCCCTTGTAGCGCTTGACCTGGGTGGTGATGTGCTCGCGCAGGATCTCGCGCAGCTCGGCGGCGTCGATGGAGCCGTCGGCGACGCCGGAGGTCAGCCAGGCGGGCAGCTGGTTGTGCCACAGGAGGGTGTGGCCGCGGACCTGCTGGTGGTTGCGGCGCGCGTTCTCGACCAGGGCGTCGGCGTCGGCCCAGGTGTACACGCCGCGCTCCGGCTCGACCGACTCCCACTTCATCGCGTTCTCGGCGGTGACGTGGGTGAACTCGCGGTTGAGTACCGTGCGGTAGTCCTTCTCGGCGTGCAGGGACGCGATGTCGACGGCGGATCCGATCGCGATGCGGTGGAGTTTGGCGACGTCGCGCAGGTCGCGGGGCTGGTGCGGGTCCGGGTGCGGGTGCGGGTGCGCGAACATGGGGGCGGCGAGGGTGAGGGCGAGGGCGATGAGCAGGGGCTTCACCGGTTGACCTCCGCAGTCGGGCTGGTTTTCCGAAAATTTCGGATTTGCCACGATAATTTCACCGATAGGCCGGAACGTAAGCGCTCCCGGCGCCCCCGTCAAGCGCCGGAATGCCGTCCCTGCCTCAGAAACCCTCGACCGCGTACGTGACCAGCGTGGTCAGCACCTCCTTGACCGACGAGCGCTCCCGCACGTCGCACAGCACGATCGGGATCGACGGGTTCAGCCCCAGTGCCCGCCGCACCTTGACCGGGTCGTGGCGGCGGGCGCCCTCGAAGCAGTTCACGCCCACCACGAACGGGATCCCGCGCTGCTCGAAGTAGTCCACGGCCGGGAAGCAGTCCTGCAGCCGGCGGGTGTCGGCGAGCACCACCGCGCCGAGCGCGCCGAGCGCCAGCTCGTCCCACATGAACCAGAACCGGTCCTGACCCGGCGTGCCGAACAGGTAGAGCCAGAGCCCCTCGCGGATCGTGATGCGGCCGAAGTCCAGCGCCACCGTGGTTGTGATCTTGGTCTCGACCCCGGAGGTGTCGTCCACGCCGATGCCGCGGTCGCTCAGCAGCTCCTCGGTGTGCAGCGGGCGGATCTCGCTGATCGTGCCGACCATGGTCGTCTTGCCGACGCCGAAGCCGCCCGCGACGAGGATCTTGATGGCCAGGGCCGGCGCGACCGCCGTGGTCCCCGGCTCAGAGGCTGCGTAGGCCATCCAGCACTTCCTTGTAGATGCGTACGTCGATCGTCTGCGCGACCGGGCGCGGGCGTTCGATGGTGACCAGGCCCTCGCGCCGCAGGTCGCCCAGGATCACCCGCGTGACGTTGACCGGCAGCGCGAGGTGCGCCGCGACATCGGCCACCGGCGTGGGCCTGCGGCACAGCGCCAGCACGGTGTGGTGCTCAGGGAGCAGGTCGTGGGGCGGGCGCCCGCCGAGCACCGTCGTGACGATGGCCACCAGGTCGAACATCTCGCCCTGCGGGCGCGCCCGGCCCCTGGTCAGCCCGAACAGCCGGATGAGTGGCCCCGGGTCCTCGTCCGTCACGGGCGCGTGCCGTTCCAGACGGGTGCCGGTGCCGCCCCCCTCGGCTGGGCGGTCAGGTGCTCGCCGACCCGCTTGACCATGAGGGCCATC
Source organism: Nonomuraea maritima (assembly GCF_900100395.1). Classification (GTDB taxonomy): domain Bacteria; phylum Actinomycetota; class Actinomycetes; order Streptosporangiales; family Streptosporangiaceae; genus Nonomuraea; species Nonomuraea maritima. The sequence continues at coordinate 272,691 of NZ_FNFB01000003.1, forward strand.
TCGTACGTGACCAGGCCAAGCTCGGCGTCCGCCGAGGCGAGCACGGCCAGCCGGGCGCCCTGCCCGGCCGCGGTGACGAACAGGAACCCGCCCTCCAGCTCGATGATGGTCTGCCGGATGCCGCCCAGGCCGAAGTGCCGGCCGGCGCCCGCCGCGAGGCTGTGGGTGCCGGCGGAGATGGCCGACAGGTGTTCGGCGTCCTCGCGGGTCAGGTGGCGGGAACTGCCCATGGACAGCCCGTCGGAGGACAGCACGATGGCGTGCCGGATGCCGGGGACCTGCTGGGTGAGGTCGTCGAGCAGCCAGCTCAGTTCAGTTCTGGGATCGGGCATCGGGGTGGCCGTCCTTTCCGTTCCTGGTGTCGTGGTCATGACCCGCCTGGCCGCGGCCCCGCTGCCAGCCGCGTTGCATGGACGACATGAGCCGCGCGAGTTCCTCCGGCGAGCGCTCCTGGACCGACCGCCGGTCGGTGAGGGTGCTGTCGCGCAGCTGCGGGGCGAGGCTGGCCTGCGGCACGCGCATCGGCAGCCCGTCGAGGTCCTCGTCCGCCTCGTCGCCGGGCACCGTGACGCTCCACCCGGTCGGCGGACGCGGCCGCTCCGGCGGCGGGCCCGCGGGAGGGGCCGGGGGACGCAGCGGCGGTCCTGGCTCGAACCAGGTGGCGCGCGGCTGCTCGCCGACGACCGCCACTCCGTTCGCCATCCCGCTCGCCGGTTCGCGCCTCGGGGACGACGTGACCGCGGCGGCTTCGATGGCCCGCGTCGCGCGGCCCGCCGTCCCCCATGCGCCTCCCGAGCCGGCGAGCGGTCCGCCGGGGGAGAGCAGCGCGGTCGGCAGCAGCACGATCGCGGTCGTCCCGTCGTACGGGGAGCGGCGCAGCACCACCTTGATGCCGTGCCGGGCGGCCAGCCTGGCCACCACGAACAGGCCGAGCCGGTCGCTGTCGGCCAGGTCGAACTCGGGAGGGTCGGCCAGGCGGGCGTTGAGCTCGGCGATGGTGGCCTCGCTGAGCCCGAGGCCGCGGTCCTCCACCTCGATCGCGTAGCCGTTCGCCGCCGTCATGCCGCGCACGAACACGGTCGTGTCCGGAGGGGAGAAGACTGCGGCGTTCTCCACGAGTTCGGCGACCAGGTGGATCACGTCGGTGACCGCCGGGCCGGACAGCAGCGCGGGATGCTGCATCGGCACGACGTTCACCCGCGTGTAGTCCTCGACCTCCAGCACCGCCGCCCGTACCACGTCGAACAGCGGCACCGGCTCGTGCCAGCGGCGGGCGGGCGTCGCGCCCGACAGGATGATCAGGTTCTCGGCGTGCCGCCGCATGCGGGTGGTGAGGTGGTCGAGCTTGAACAGGTCCTCGAGGACGTCCGGCTCCTCCGCCCGGCGCTCCATGATGTCGAGCAGCGCGAGCTGGCGGTGCAGCAGCGCCTGGTTGCGCCGGGCCAGGTTGAGGAAGACCTGGCCGACGCCCTTGCGCAGGGCCGCCTGGCCCACCGCCGCCTCGACCGCGGTGCGGCGTACCGCGGAGAACGCCTCCACCATGCGGTCGACCTCGGCCGTGTCGGCGGGTTCCAGGACGGGGGCCTCGGTGGCCGGGTCGACGTCGTCGCCGCGCCGCAGCCGCTCGACCAGCCGGGGCAGCCGCTGCTCGGCCAGCTCGACCGCCGACGCCTGCAGCCGCTTGAGCTCGTTCACCAGCGAACGGCCGAACCGGTACGACAGGCCCAGCGACAGCAGCACCGCGGCCAGCCCCGACAGCACGACCAGCCCGATCCGCCAGTACGCGCTCTCCTTCGAGGCCTCGCTCTCGGCGGCGGCGCGGACCAGCTCGGTCTGGGTGCCGCGGTTGATCGCGTTCAGCACGGCCTCGGCGTCGGTCCGCCAGGCGGCGGCGGTGACCGGCGGCGCGCCGCCGGTGTCCCACGAGAACAGGACGTCCTCGACGGCCACCAGCCGCTGGTACGCGGCGCTCTGCACGAGCTTGTCGTACTCCGCGCGCAGGGCGGGGCCGGCGTCGCGCTCGGCGTCGGCGAACACGAGCCGGCGGGCGGTCATCGCGGCGACGAACGCGGCCCGGTCGGTCGAGGTCATCCGGCGCTGCACGATCGAGCTGGTGAGCACCGCGTGCTCGCGGCCCAGATACTCGGCGGCCGTGCTGTAGGCGGCCATGCCGCGTACCGCCTGGAAGGAGGAGACGCTGCTCAGCGCGTCGCGGTCGTTGAACTGCTGATTGGCGACGGCGATGAGGTTGTTGTACGCCTCGATGATCGTCAGCGGCGGTGCGAGCACGCCTCCGTCCGCGGCCGCGCGCAGCGCCTGGAGCCCGTCGAGGGCCTGGATCATCGCGCGTACCTGCTCGGGCTGCTGGCCGCTGTCGGGGTTGGCGGCGACCGTCCCGATCACCTCGCGCAGCCGCGCCACCCGGCTGTCGGTGACCTTCCGCTGCTCGGCCAGCGGCGCGTGCGTCGCCGTTCCGCGCGGAGCCTCCGCCGACAGCTGGCGCTCCCCCTGCAGCTCGACGATGAGCCGCAGCACGGGCGATCCGATGGCCTCCCAGCGGTCCTGCGTCTGCGAGATCGTCCTGATCTCATCGACGCTGGCGTACGCGATGAACCCCCATAACGCCACCATGGAGACGAGCGGGAGCAGGAGGATCCTGAGCAGCTTGGTGCGGAGCGGCGGGGGCGAACTCATGCATCATGTCCAATTCCGCGCGTACGGTGTGCGCCTGGGGGGTGGCCGTGGCCCGCTCGCCCCCGAGAAATGTCAGCCACGGCCGGTTGTGCCGGTGATCCCGTCCACTATGCCGATGGGGCAGGGGTACTTCAAGGTGTGGCTGGGAGGAAACATCACCATTGGTCGGATCGGCGTACGGTTCGTGACCGTGATCTGCTGTCGCTCACCGTGGGTAGGCGGCTATCGAGGGCAGCTTTATGGGGGAATCGCCGGAAATTGGCGGCCATAGTTGTTCTCGTGTTCTTCTGTGTCGCGGGGGACGGGTTGAGCACACGGTTGAGTCACTCGCTGCGGACACGCCTGGCGCTGCTCGCAAGCTTCGCCATGCTCGCGGTGATCCTCGTGGCCTGCCTGTTCTCCATCCTCAGCATCCGCGGCGAGGTCGCCGACATCCGGACGCACGACCTGTCGGGCAAGGCCGTACGCGTCCTCCTCGAGGTCAAGCGCGAGCGGCTGCCCCCCGTCCTCGATCAGGACGGGCTCGACGGCATTCAGGTGGTCAACGCCGCCGGCAAGCCCGTCTCGTCCACGCCCAGCCTGGCCGGGCAGCCGCGCCAGGTGACCTCGATCCCGCGCGGCACCATGGCCAACGACACGGCCGAGCTCTGCGACCTGCCGGCCTTCCCCGGACAGTGCAAGCTCGTCGTGGCGCTGATCGCCTTCCAGCCGGACGGCCCCTGGGTCGTCTACGCCTTCGACCCCGCCGTCCCCTGGTACGTCAGCATCCAGATGCTGCTCATCCACGTCGGCGTCGTGATGGTGCTCGTCGCGCTGACCTGGATCGGCGTCTCCCACGTCGTCTCCAGGACGCTCACGCCCGTCGGCGGCATCACCGCGCGACTGTCCGAGATGAGCATGGGCCGCAGCGACGTGCACATCCCCGTCCCGGAGTCCGACGACGAGATCCGAGACCTCGCCGAGACGGCCAACCGCACGCTCGAACGGCTCCACACGGCGATGAAGCAGCAGGAGTCGGCGATGGAGCTGCAGCGCCGCTTCGCCGCCGACGCCTCCCACGACCTGCGCAGCCCGATCACGGCGATGCGCGCGCAGGTCGAGGAGGCCCTGCTGCACCCAGAGGACGCCGACTGGCGGGAGGTCGGCGGCGAGGTGCTGGCCAGCCTCGACCGGCTGCAGGCCATCGTCACCGACCTGCTCACCCTCAACAAGCTCGACGCCCACGCCCCCGCAGAACGCGTGCCGGTGGACATCGCCGAACTCGTCACCAACGAGACCATGCGGCAGCGCGGCAAGCCCGTTCGCGCCTCGCTGCAGGAAGGCGTGTTCGTCATGGGCAGCCCGCTGCAACTGGCCCGGCTGCTGGTCAACCTGCTCGACAACGCCGAACGGCACGCCGAGCGCGAGATCACCGTGGTCGTGCGGCGGGAGGGCGGCGACTGCGTCCTCGAGGTGCTCGACGACGGCGCCGGCATCGCGCCCGACCAGCGCGAAGCCGTCTTCCAGCGGTTCACCCGGCTGGACGCCTCGCGCAGCCGCGACGCCGGCGGCACCGGGCTCGGCCTGCCCATCGCCCGCGAGATCGCCCACGCCCACGGCGGCACCCTGACCATCGAGGACTCCGACGTGGGCGCCCGCTTCGTCCTGCGCATCCCGTGCGTCAGCGGCCCCGCGCCGTGATCGGGGCGACGCGCTCCGCCAGCTCGCCCACGTACGCCTGCCACTTGTCGTCCGCCGGGTCGGGGACGGCCACGATGACGTGGTCGATGCCCTGCTCGGCGAGCTCCGCGCAGCGCCGGACGCTCTCCGCCATGCTCTGCCCGTCGGCCACGCGCATGTGCAGCGTCTTCTCGATCTCCTCGTACGGCCGCCCGAGCCGTTCGCAGTGGGCGCGCAGCACGCCCAGCTTGTGTGGGACGTCGGCGCCGTACAGCAGGTTGCAGGCGTCGGCGTACTGGGCGACCAGGCGGAGCGTCCGCCGCTCGCCGCTGCCGCCTACCAGGACGAGTGGGTTCGCCTGCGGCGCGTTGAGCGTCCGTCCGAGGCGGTAGTGGCGGCCCTCGAAGGGGCCGTTGTCGTCGCTCCACATCTGGCGGGCGATCCGGAGGGTCTCCTCCAGCCGCTCGAACCGTTCGGCCGTCGGCGGGAAGCGCAGCCCGAGCCCGCGGGCCTCGTCCTCGTACCAGCCGGCGCCGATGCCGAGCACGGCCCGGCCACCGGACAGCGCGTCCAGCGTGCTGACCTGCTTCACCAGCAGGCCGGGCTCCCGGTACACCGGGCAGGTCACCAGCGCGCCCAGCGTCACCCGCGAGGTGAGGGCGGCGGCGTACGACAGCGCCCCGTACGCCTCCAGCATCGGGTCCTCGGCGCGGCCGAAGTTCGGGATCTGGAAGAGGTGGTCCATCACCCACAGGCTGCGCAGGCCCGCGCGGTCGGCACCGCGGGCGACGGCGGCGAACCTCTCGGCGATGGCGGCGTCGCCGCCGTCCCAGTGGAAACGCGGGCAGGTGAGACCGAGGTCCATGGAGGTGCTCCTTGAGAGGGGGAAAGCCCGCACGTCAGCGGTACGCGGGCATGAAAAAACCCTCTCGCCGGGGCCGGCGGAGAGGGTTGTCGTGGACCTTCATTGTCTCACGGTTGGTCCGGGCGAAGCGCCCCGGTGCCAGGGCGCCCCGCCGTCGCGTCAGGAGACCGTCAGGTAGAAGGCGGTGTCGCGCCCGTGGTTGAACACGTCCCTGCTCTGGACGCCGATGACGTCGCCGCCACCCCGCCAGTCCTCGCAGCGCGGCGCGCCCAGGTGGACCGAGAGCACGCGCGCGGTGCGGTACTCGCCCACCACCGTCGCGTGGATCGCCTGCGTCTCCTCCAGGTTGACGCTGTGGTCGAGGGCGACGCAGTACTCGCCCTCGTCGACCCGCCAGGTGCGTACGACGTTCTCGCCGTTCTCCAGGTATCCGTACGGGGAGATCAGCGCCGAGGCCTGCGCGTACGGCGTCTCGGCGGTGGCTGGGGCCGGAGCGGTGAGCACCGCCGCTCCGGCGAGCACGCCGGCGGTGCGGTGAAGGATGGTCTGCATGGTCACTCCGGTCAGAGGATCGCCAGGTCGAAGCCGCTGTCGGCGAGCTGGTTGGTCACGGTGCTGTAGACCTGGACCGCCACGGTGTTGTTGGTCTGGCCGCACAGCGCCGACGGGTTGCGGTAGGCGATGTGCGGCAGCCGCCGGGCGTGGCGCGGGGTGAGCTGGATGATCGCGTTCGCCGCGTTCACCGTCTCGGCGACCTCCACGCAGTACGACCCCACGGCGACGCGGCGGGCGGAGGTGATGTTCTTGGCGTTGTTCAGCGTGCCGTCCGCGTCGATGATCGCCCCGGCCCTCGCGTAAGGGGCGTAGACGTCGGCGACCGCGGGGGCGCCGGCCATGACGAGACTGGTGGCGGCCAGGACGAGCCCGCTTGCCAGGGTATGACGGAACATCGAGTCCCCTTTCGGTTACACAAAGTGATCTGCAGCGGAAAACGTAGGTGAGGGGGACTCTTCACGCCACGAACCACCCCGTATGGCGACGTCCAAGAAAAGTTGACCATGTCGGGAAGGTCGTGAGTCGGTGTCCAGGGGTTCGGCATCCCCAGGACGGGCCGCTGATGTTCACCTGACCGGCCGCCGGGTCCGCAGGAGCACGCCGTGGCGAGGCGTCCGGAGGCCTCCCGGTGGGGGTCGAGAAGCTGGCGTCAATGGGGCTATCTGTGCCTAATGCTGACTTGTACCCGGACAGGGGCCGTACCCAAGAGGACCGTCGTTTTGCCTTCCGAGGTGTGACGGGCGCGCTCGTGTGTCCCGCAGGGCGGTGCGGCTATGGTCAGCGCGCTATTTCATGATCTGTGCCTGGTTAGTACGAAATACAAGCATTTTTGCGCTTGCGTGGGCGTGTGAGGGCTCCCTTCAAGTCTCCGTGAAATGAGTGAAAGTTGGATGATTTGTCCTGATTTGGGTGCTAGCGTCGTTTTTGGGATCAATCAACGGGGGAGGAAGCATGGCTGAATACCCGGGATGTGGCCGAGGCTGGCGCCGCCGCCGCTTCTGCCGCTTCCGTCGCCGTAGGCGGTGGTGGGGCGGTCCATGGCGCGGCTGGGACGACTGGTGGTGGTAACTCCGGTCCCATGGAACAAGAGCCGGTGGCGAGAGCCGCCGGCTCTCTTCGTGCCAGGACCGTCGGGCGCGCGGCGGCGCGTCAGAGTGAACGTTTGAACGGGGGACGCGCGGCGGCGACGGCGTCCTCGACCGTGTCGTACACGGGGATGTGCGCCGCCACGCCGGTCACCTGGAAGAGCCGTGCGGGCAGGCGTTGCGCCGCGGCGAGGTGGACCGTGCCACCGTGCCGCAGGCAGTCGGTCGCGGTCATCAGCAGGACGTGCAGACCCGAACTGTCGAGGAACGGCATCCGCGCCAGGTCGAACACCACCGCGTCCGACGGGTCGCGCCTGGCCTCGCGCAGGTAGGACTCGAACTGGGCCCGGTTGGTGGCGTCGACCTCACCACAGACGGTGATCACCGTCACGCCGGGCAGGTAGTGGTGCGCCAGCGACAGCGGCGGCATCTAGGGCGTCACTGTTCGCGGCCGGGGGACATGCGCCATCCACGAAGAATATTCCCGCGACGTCCCGTGCGGTAGCCGGTGTTCGGTGCGGGGAAGGTTGCGCGGGCACTCAGTGGGTGGACACGGCCGCGGGAGCGGGGTGGCTGAGGAGTGACAGCGTCGTCGTCACGAGCACCCGCTCGGCCTCGTCCGTCGTGAGCCGTCCGGCCTCCCGGTCCTGGGCGGCACTGTGGATGATCGAGAAAAACACGGTGACGAGCCACGGCAGCGGCAGGTCCGTACGGAAGTCTCCGTCGCGGCGGCCCCGGGCGAGGAGCTGTTCGACCCGCCGCAGCGGGCGCTCGTGCCGCTCGCGCACCAGGTCGGAGGCGAGGAACCGGTCGGCGGACGGCAACAGCCTGCGGTGCCGGTCGAGCACCTCCCACGACGAGCGCAGCAACCCGGCCATGGCCTCGGGCGCGGGCGCCGCGTCGATCGCCTCGTCGGCCAGCGCCTCGTCGGTCATGCGCACCGTACGGTCGAGCACTGCGGCGACCAGCGCCTCACGCGACGGGAAACGGCCGTGCAGGACGCCTTCGTCGACCCCCGCGGCCCTGGCGATGTCCGCGACGTTCGCCGCCGGATCGGCGCTGAGCAGCCGAGCGCCCGCCTCGAGGATCGCGGCGGCGGGGTCGCCGTCCGCACGCCGGGCGGCTGCGGGCTGTCGTGTCGCGGTCGTGGTCATGTGCCCACCCTACGACGCTGCCCCTCGCGTCCGGACGGCGACGGTGACGCGGTGTCAGATGGCGTGATCAACCAGCGACTGGAGGGTGACGGCGCCGGTGAGACGGTCGTCCTCGACGACGGCGACGACCGGGCTGCGGGTGCGCGCCATCAGCGCGGCCAGCTCCAGCACGGTGGCCTTCGAGTCGGCCACCGGCAGCTCGCGCGGCTGCTCCGGCAGGCATTCGCGGACCGTCCTCCCGCCGAGCCGCTGCAGGAACGTGTCGGCGTGGGCCTCGTCCACCACCCGGGCCAGCGCCGGGTCGTCGCGGCAGTAGGCGGGCACCGCCAGCCGCAGCACCTGGGTGCCGGGCAGGATGTACAGCGGCCGCCCGTCGCCGTCGACGAGGATGAGGCCGGGAAGATCCTGCTCGGCCAGCAATCTGGCCGCCTCCAGCGCCGGGGTGTCCATGGTGACCGTCGGGAACTCGACGGCGAGATCGCGTGCGCGCATTGTCGCCTCCGCCTTCACGGTAGCCGACGCGCCCGCGCGGCGCGGGGCTACGGAAGTTCGGAGAAACGGTCGATCTGCTCGGTGGTGCCGGAGACGAGCACCACGTCGCCGTAGGACAGCTCGGTCTCCGCGGTGGCGTACGTGAACTCCTCACCCCGGGGCTTGACCGCGACGATGGTGACGCCGTACTTGCGGCGCAGGTTGGAGCGGCCGAGGGGCACGCCGACGTACTCCTTCGGCGGCGCGGTCTTCGCCAGCGCGAAGTTCTCGTCGACCTGCATGTAGTCGAGCATGCGCCCGCTCACCAGGTGGGCCACCCGCTCGCCCATGTCGTGCTCGGGGAAGACGACGTGGTGGGCCCCGATGCGGCTCAGGATGCGGCCGTGCTGGGTGCTGATCGCCTTGGCCCAGATGTCGTTGATCTCCAGCTCCACCAGCAGCGACGTGGTGAGGATGCTGGCCTCGATGTCGCCGCCCACGGCCACCACCGCCTGGTAGAAGTCGGGCACGCCGAGCTGGCGCAGGGCCTCCATGTCGGTGGCGTCGGCGGTCGCGATCTGGGTGATCTGCCCCGCCAGGCTCTGGGTGATCTTGGGCCGGTTGTCGATGGCCAGGACCTCGGTGCCGCGCCGGGTGAGCTCCAGCGCCAGTGACGTGCCGAACCGGCCCAGGCCGATGACGACCACCGGGTCGCCTTTGTACTCAGCCAACGGTGACTCGCTCCTCAGGGGGTGGTAACGCCTCCCGTGAGGCCTTCGGCCGATGCTCGGTGCCGGCCGTTCCCCCGGGCGCGTGGCCTACCGTAACAGGCCCGGTGAGCGCCAGAGCACCCACGTGTCCTTGACGGGGAAACCATGCCTTCTTGACGCTCGCGTCTCGCGCGGCGAGATGGCCGGTTGTGGCACTGTGGTCGGTATGTCCGACGAGTTAGCTCTGCCCCTGTCCGTGGACGAGGCCGTCGCCGCCGAGAAGTCCGGTCGGCGGCTGAAGTACCTCTACTTCTGGGGGCATCGGCCCGCGCGTGGCGGCGGGGTCGGGCCCGGGTGCCTGAGTCAGTGGTGGCCGGGCGCCTTCAGCGAGGACGGGCACACGTACGCCTCCGCCGAGCACTACATGATGGCGCACAAGGCCTGGCTGTTCGGCGACGAGGCGAGCGCGGCGGCGATCCTCGCGGCCGGGCACCCGAGGGACGCCAAGAACCTGGGCCGCGCCGTACGCGGGTTCGACCAGGCGGTGTGGGAGTCGCGCCGCTTCGACATCGTGGTACGGGGAAACGTCGCCAAGTTCGGTCAGCAGCCGGAGCTGCTCGGCTTCCTCCTGTCCACCGGCGACCGGGTGCTGGTGGAGGCGAGCCCGCACGACCGGGTGTGGGGCATCGGCCTGTCCGCCGGCGACGACCGCGCCGCCTCGCCGACGACCTGGCAGGGACTCAACCTGCTCGGCTTCGCCCTGATGTCCGCCCGCACCACCCTCCGCGCGAACCACCCCACCGACCTCCGCACCACCTGAGGTCCCGCGACAGCGCGAAGAGGTCAGGAGGGGAAGAGCAGGTAGGGCGGTGGGACGTGGTCCACCAGCCAGACGCCGTTCGCGCTGCACCGGAACGCGTACCCGTCGGCGTGCATCCTCCCGGCCGCCACCACCAGCACCACGGGGACGCCCCGGCGCGCCCCCACCCGCGTCGCCGTCTCCCGATCAGGCGACAGATGGACGTGGTGCCGGCTCATCGGCCGCAGGCCGTCGTCCCTGATCGCGGCGAGAAACCGTCCGACGGTGCCGTGGTACAGCACCGCGGGCGGCTCCGCCCGCGCGAGCCCGAGGTCCACGGGCACGCTGTGCCCCTGGTTGGCGCGGATCCGCCCGCCCTCCAGCGCGTGACGGCGCTTGGCGTCAGCGGCGACGACCTCCCGCAGTTCCTCTTCGGTGATCGGGAAGCCGTCCTCGGCGGCGGCCCGCAGCAACGTCTCCACCTCGACCCAGCCGCCACTGTCGAGCACGAGCCCGATGGCCTGCGGATCGTGCCGGAGATGCCGGGAGAGGTACTTGGAAATGCGCGTGATGCGCTGCTCGTCCATTGATGCCATCGTGCCGTGGAACGGCTGGAGTGCCAACAGGTGACGAAAGAGTCTCAACCTTCTCGCGGCATCGGGCCGGCATGAGATTTTGGTCCGGTGACCGCGCAGATCCCGGACACCATCGACATCGACGGCAGCCCGCACGCCCTGGCCGCCGTCGACGGTGACCCGCTTTTCGACCCCGTTGGACACGACGTCTTCCCGGGACCGTTCCACACGGGCTGCCACCGCGGCTACGTCTGCGGCTACTCGATCGCGGACGACCGCCTGACGCTGCGGGAGCTGGTGCTCGGCCAGCACGCGACGGTGGCGGGCCGTCCCATCTCACCCGGCGCCACCGTCTTCGGCGCGAGCGTCACCGAGGACGCCGGCGACGGGTCGTACACCGCGGCCCCGCTGAGCGTGCACGTCCCGTTCTCGGGCAGGCTGCTCGCCGGACGCGGCATCATCGAGCACCTGCACGTCGACATGGGGTTCGCGCCCGGCTGGAGGTACGCGCGCGTGGTCGAGGTCGTCCTCGACGCGGGCCACGTGGTCGCCCGCGTCGACCGTTCCGCGGAGGTGGCGGCGGTGCGCGACGCCGTGCTCGACGGCGTCATCCCCGACCCGGACGGCGACCCGCGCGGCGCCGGCTGGGTCAGACGCACCTTCACCCTCACCTACGACCGCACCTTCCCCCCCACCCACCGCTAGCCCCCCGGCCGCGGGTTCGCGCCTGCCCGCCGCCGGCACCCGCACGACGGTCGGAAGCGCGAGGTTCCGGCTGAGGGTCAGGAGCTCAGGGCGAGGGTGAGGCGGCGGGGGAGGCCGGTGTTGCGGGGGTGGCCCAGACGGTGGACGGCCAGTTCGAGGGCCTCTCGTTGGCCTACCAGGACGACCCAGGCCTTGGCCCGGGTCACCAGGGTGTAGAGGAGCTTGCGGCGCAGCATGATGCCGCCGGACTCGGCCACGATCGGCGCCACCACGAACGGGTACTCGCTGCCCTGCGACCGGTGCACGCTGATCGCGTAGGCGTGGGTCAGGTCGTCGAGCTCGTCGAAGCCGTAGCGGACCGTCTCGCCGTCGTCGGTGCGGATGTCGATCGCGCGCTCCTCTCGCACCACCGCGGTCACCGTGCCGGTCTCGCCGTTGAAGACGCCCTTGTCGTAGTTGTTGCGGATGGGCATCACCCGGTCGCCCACCCGGAACACCGTCGCCCCCGACCAGTGCTCGGGCTTGTCGTCGGCGGCCGGGTTGAGCTGGTCCTGGATGAGCCGCCCGAGGGCGGTGGCGCCCGTCTCGCCCTTGCGCATCGGGCACAGCACCTGAACCTGCCCGGGCGGCACCCCCTGCTTGCGCGGGATCGCCACCATCGCCAGGTGGGCGACCCGCCGCGCCACCTGAGCCGGATCGTCGAGCTCCTCGAACCAGAACCCGCCGCCGCCCGGAAGCCCGGGCAGGCGGCCGGCGCGCACCCGGTGGGCGGCGTCGACGATGCCGCTGCCGTCGGCCTGCCGGAAGACGTGGGTGAGGTGCACGCGCGGGATCGCCGGCACCCGCAGCAGGTCGGCCAGGACGTCGCCGGCGCCGATGCTCGGCAGCTGGTCGGCGTCGCCGATGAGCAGCAGGTGGCTGCCGGGCCGCACGGCGGCGGTGAGCCGGGTGGCGAGGTGGAGGTCGAGCATGGACGCCTCGTCGACCACGACCAGGTCGGCCTGCGAGGGCCGCTCGTCGAACAGCGTCTCGGGGTCGGGGTCGGGCTGCTGGGCGAGCATGCGGTGGACGGTCATCGCCGGCATGCCGGTCAGCTCCGACAGCCGTTTGGCCGCCTTGCCGGTCGGCGCGGTCAGCGTGACCGAGCCCCCCGCGGCCCGCACCGTGGCCGCGACGGCCTTGACGGTGTGGCTCTTGCCGCACCCCGGACCACCCGTGATGATCGACACCGTGCTCGTCAGCGCCATGGTGACCGCCGCGCGCTGGTCGTCGTGGAGCGCCGGGTCTTCGTCGTAGGAGCGCAGCGGCAGCGTCGAGCGGGCCCGGCACAGCGCGGCGAGCTGCGCGGTCAGTGCCGTCTCGCGACTGTGGACGTGTTTCGGGTACGCCACCACCTGCTCGGGACGGTCGGGTGACGTCTCCAGCACCAGCCGCCGCTCGGCCGCCAGCGCGTCGACCACCGGGCGCACCAGCTCGTGGTCCTGCTCGATCAGCTCGGCGGCCTCGCGCACCAGCGCCGGCACCGGTACGAAGCAGTGGCCGTCGCGGCTGCCCGCCGCCTCCAGCCGGTCGAGCAGCGCCGCCCTGACCCGCTGCGGGCTGCGCTCGGGCACCCCGGCCTGCAGGGCGATGCGGTCGGCGACGCGGAACGCGACGCCCCTGACCCGGCCGATGAGGCGGTAAGGGTCGGTGGCCAGCACCTCGTCGGCGTCGGCGCCGAACACCTGGTAGATCTTGGTGGCCAGCAGCGGGCTCACCCCGAGCCCCTGCAGCGTCACCATGAGCGCGGCGATGGCCTTCTGCTCCTGCCACGCCTGCACGATCTGCGCCTGCCGCAGCGGCCCGATGTTGACGACCTCGGTGAGCCGTTCCGGCTCGGCATCGATGACCTTGAGCGTGTGCTCCCCGAAGTGGTCGACGATCGCGTACGCCAGCCGTGGCCCGATGCCGCGGATCAGCCCCGAGCCGAGGTAGACGCGGATGGCCCGCACCGACGACGGCGTGACCCGCTCGCACTCGGTGACCGCGAACCGGCGGCCGTACCGGGGATGGGTGCTCCAGTCGCCGAGCAGCCGCAGCGTCTCGCCGGGCTGCACCCCCGCGAGGGCGCGCCCGGTCGCCACGAAAGCCGGCACGCCGTCGGCGCTCATGCGCGCCACGGTGTACGCGTCCTCGCGGACGTAGACGAGCTGTTCGACCGACGCCTCCACACCAGAGATCCAACCACCTGCCACCGACAAACGGCGCGGCCGTCAGACGACCTCCGCCGCCAGGACCGCCAGGCATTCGCGGGCGAGCTGGAGTTCCTCCCGCACCTGCACCACGAGGACGGGCACGGCGGCGTCGTACGGGCTGACCGGCCCGTCGTCGGGACGGTTGCCGCGCACCGGCGGCCGGACGCCGAGCAGGCCGAGGCGGCGGCACACGGCCTCGCGCACCTCGGGCTGGTCCCAGCCGATCTCGCCGGTGAACACGAGCGCGTCGACCCGCGCGAGCGAGGTGGCGGAGGCGGCGATCTCCCTGGCGACCCGGTGGGCGAAGACGCGCAGCGCGAGGGCGGCGGCCGCGTCGCCGTCCCGCTCGGCCGCGACCAGGTCGCGGGTGTCGCCGGAACGTCCGTCCGACAGGCCGAGCAGCCCCGAGCGGCGTTCGAGGCCGTCGGTGAGCTCCTCCAGCGACAGGTGGCCCTGCGCCAGCAGCCAGGTCAGCATCCCCGGGTCGACGCTGCCCGAGCGCCTGCTCATGGGCAGCCCGTCGAGCGGCGTGAACCCCATCGAGGTGTCGAGGCTGCGCCCGCCCGACACCGCGCACACCGAGCAGCCGCCGCCCAGGTGCGCCAGCACGAGCTCCAGCTCGTCCACCGGACGGCCGAGCAGCTCGGCCACCCGGTCGGTGGCCCACGCGTACGACAGGCCGTGGAAGCCGTAGCGGCGCAGGCCGTGCCGTTCGCGCCACTCGCGCGGCAGCGGGTACGTGGCGGCCGCGTCCGGCAGGCCGGCGTGGAAGGCGGTGTCGGGGCAGATCACGTGCGGCACGGCAGGGAGCTGCTCGCGGGCCGCCTCCAGCAGCGCGAGCGCGGGCGGCAGGTGCAGCGGCGCCAGGGGGACGAGGCCGCGCAGCGCGTCCGCCGTCTCGTCGTCGGCCACCGCCGGCTGCGAGAGCAGGTCGCCGCCGTGGACGACGCGGTGCGCCACCGCCCGGACGTCGCGGTCGAAGTGCCCGCCGAGGAACGACGCCAGCTCCTCACTGGCCGAACCCGGTTCGACGGCCCGCTCGGAGCGCGCGCTGTCGATCACGCAGCCGCCCTGCACGAGGTCGAGGCGCAGGCTGGAGGAGCCCGCGTTGACCGTGAGGATCGCCGCGGGTTCGCCCGTCTCCGCATCCGGTGCCCAGCCCATGCCCGCCCGGCTACCCGCCCGTACCGGCGCGAAACGAATGTCGGGAACGGCCGCTTTACCGTGGTCTGGGGTTGCCTCTTTTGCCCCCCGGGTAGGCGATGCGCCATGGAGATCACGCTGCAGGTGAACGGGAAAGCCCGCACGGTGGACGTGGACCCGCGGATATCGCTTCTCGACCTGCTGCGGGAGCGACTCGGGCTGATCGGCGCCAAGAAGGGCTGCGATCACGGCCAGTGCGGCGCCTGCACGGTCCTGCTCGACGGTCGGCGCGCCCTGTCGTGCCTGGCGCTGGCGGTGGCGGTGGAGGGCCGCGCCGTCACCACCGTCGAGGGGCTCGCGTCAGGCGACGACCTGCACCCCCTGCAGGCGGCCTTCATCGAGCACGACGCCTTCCAGTGCGGCTACTGCACCCCTGGCCAGCTCTGCTCGGCGGCCGGGATGCTGGACGAGCCGGGCCCGAGCGCCGTCACCGAGGACCTCCGCACCGACCCCGGCCTGACACCCGACGAGATCAGGGAGCGCATGAGCGGCAACCTGTGCCGGTGCGGCGCGTACGTCAACATCGTCAGCGCGATCTCCGAGGTGGCCAGGTGAAGACCTTCGACTACGCCCGCGCGGACTCCGCGGCCGAGGCCGTGCGCGACCACGCACCGGGCACCATGTATCTCGGCGGCGGCACCAACCTGGTCGACCTCATGCGGCTGGGCGTGGCCGAGCCCGACCGGCTGGTGGACGTGAGCCGCCTGCCGCTCGACCGGATCGAGCAGGCGGGCGACCGCGTCCGCATCGGCGCGACCGTGCGCAACAGCGACCTCGCGGCCGACCCTGGAATCCGCGCGCGCTACCCCATGCTGGCCAGGGCGGTGCTGACGGGGGCGTCGGGGCAGGTGCGCAACGTCGCCACGGTCGCCGGCAACCTGCTGCAGCGCACCCGGTGCGCGTACTTCCAGGACGTCACCCGGCCGTGCAACAAGCGCCGGCCGGGCTCGGGCTGCCCGGCGATCGCGGGCGACCACACCAACCTGGCGATCATGGGCGCGTCCGAGGCGTGCGTGGCCACCCACCCGTCCGACATGGCGGTGGCGCTGACGGCGCTCGGGGCCGAGGTCCACGTGACGGGGACGGGCGGCGACCGCGTCATACCGATGCCGGGGCTGCACCGCCTGCCCGGCGACGAGCCGGAACGCGACACCGTCCTCGAGCCCGGCGAGCTCATCGTCGCCGTCGAGCTGCCGCCACCGCCGCCCGGCGCGATGGTGTACCGGAAGGTGCGCGAGCGGGCGTCGTTCGCGTTCGCGCTGGTGTCCATCGCCGCGGCGCTGGACGTCGGCGCCGACGGCACGGTCGCCGGCTGCCGCATCGCCCTCGGCGGCCTGGCGCACGTGCCCTGGCGGGCCGAGCGCGCCGAGCAGGCCCTGCTCGGCGGGCCCGCGACCGGCGAGGCGTTCCTGCGGGCCGCCGAGGCCGAGCTCGAACAGGCCAGTCCGCTGCCGCGCAACGCCTACAAGGTGCCGCTGACGCGCAACCTGATCGTCTCCACGCTCGAGGGGCTGGCATCGTGAACCGTATCGAGGGGCGCGTCAAGGTCACCGGGCTCGCGACGTACGCGGCCGAGTACCCGGTCGAGGGCCTCGTCCACGCCTTCCCCGTGCAGTCGCAGATCGCCAAGGGCCGCATCAGGCAGGTGGACGCCGCGCAGGCGCTCGCGATGCCGGGCGTGCTCGCGGTGCTCTCCAGCGAGGACCCGCCCGAGCTGGCCGCGGCCGCGAGCGGGGAGCTGGCCCTGTTCCAGAGCCGTGAGGTCGCCTACCGCGGCCAGCTCGTCGCCGCCGTCGTGGCCGACACCCTCGACAACGCCCGCGCCGCCGCGGCGGCCGTCCGCGTCGGGTACGACCCCGACGACCACGACGTGAGCCTGCGCGCCGACCATCCGGGCCTCTACAAGCCCGACACGGTCAACCCAGGGCTGCCCACCGACACCGAGAAGGGCGACGTCGAGGCCGGCCTGGCCGCGGCGGCCACCGTCGTCGAGGTCACGTACGCGACGCCCGTCCTGCACAACAACCCCATGGAGCCGCACGCGGCGATCGCCTGCTGGGACGACGAGGGCCGGCTCCTGGTGTACGACACCGCCCAGGGCACGACGTGGAGCCGCGACATCCTCGCTCGCGTCCTCGGCCTGCCTGCCGACCGGGTGCGGGTGGTGTCCCGGCACGTCGGCGGCGGTTTCGGCTCGAAGGGCACGCCCCGTCCGCAGGCGGTGCTGGCCGCGCTGGCCGCCAGGGCGGTGGGCCGCCCGGTCAAGGCCGTGCTGACCCGGCAGCAGATGTTCGACGTCACCGGCTACCGCACGCCGACGATCCAGCGGCTGCGGCTCGGCGCCGACGCCGAGGGCCGGCTGACGGCGCTGGAGCACGTCGCGTACGAGCAGAGCTCCACGCTGGAGGAGTTCGCCGAGCAGACCGCCACGCCGACGCGGATCATGTACGCCACGCCCGCGCTGCGCACCGCGCACCGCCTGGTGCGGCTGGACGTCGCCACGCCGTCGTGGATGCGCGCCCCGGGGGAGGCGCCCGGCATGTACGCGCTGGAGTCGGCGATGGACGAGCTGGCCTACGCCGCCGGCATGGACCCGATCGAACTGCGCGTCGTCAACGAACCGGACACCGAGCCGCACAGCGGCCTGCCGTACAGCTCCCGCGACCTCGTGGGCTGCCTGCGCGAGGGCGCGCGCCGCTTCGAATGGGAACGGCGCGACCCCGCGCCGGGCGTCAGGCGCGACGGGGAATGGCTGGTCGGCACCGGCGTGGCGGCCTCGACGTACCCGGCCAGGCGCCGGCCGTCGCGGGCGCGGGCCGTGCGGCGCGAGGACGGCGACTACCTCGTCCAGGTGGCCGCCGCCGACATCGGCACGGGCGCGCGTACGGCGCTGACCACGATCGCGGCGGGCGCGCTCGGCGTCGACCCCGACCAGGTGCACGTGGAGCTGGGCGACAGCGACCTGCCGGCCGCGCCGGTCGCGGGCGGCTCGATGGGCACGGCGTCGTGGGGGTCGGCGGTCGTGCGCGCCTGCGAGGAGCTCAAGAGCGACGGCAGGGAGGGCGTGGCCGACACCACGGAGGAGATCGAGGGGGACGCCCAGTTCGCCAGGCACGCGTTCGGCGCCCAGTTCGCCGAGGTGCGGGTCAGCTCCGTCACCGGCGAGGTGCGCGTCTCGCGCCTGCTCGGCGTCTTCGCCGCCGGCCACATCATCGACCCGCAGCTGGCCAGGTCGCAGTTCATCGGCGGCATGACGATGGGGATGGGCATGGCGCTGATGGAGGAGACGCTGACCGACGAGGAGTTCGGCGGCTTCCTGCGCCGCGACCTCGCGCAGTACCACGTACCCGCCTGCGCCGACGTGCGCGACGTGGAGGCCGTCTGGCTGGACGAGCGCGACGTGGAGCTCAACCCGATGGGCAGCAAGGGCATCGGCGAGATCGGCATCGTCGGCACGGCCGCCGCGATCGGCAACGCCGTGTTCCACGCCACCGGGCACCGCCTGCGCGAACTCCCCATCACGCCGGCGAAGATCCTCATGTCGAGGTTTTAGCCCTTTTTGACGCGGAAGAGGAAGTCTCTCGTTCGACGCGGCGGGAGGCGTACGTGAAACAGCAGGAAGAGGCACGGCGGGAGTCGCAGGAGCAGCGCGCGGACCGGAACTTCGTGGAGCTGCTCCAGGGCGCGCGCGTCGCGGTGACCGGGGTGCAGGTGCTGTTCGCGTTCCTGCTGACCGTGCCGTTCTCGTCCGGGTTCGCCCGCCTCGACCAGGCCGACCGGTGGCTGTACTACGCGGCGCTGTGCAGCGCCGCGTTCGCGTCGATCTGCTACATCGCGCCGACCGCGCAGCACCGCGTGCTGTTCCGGCAGGGACTGAAGGAGACGCTGGTACGCCGCTCCAACTTCTACGGCATCCTTGGCGCGCTGGCCCTCACGGTGTCGATGACGACGTCCACGATGTTCGTGATCGACTACCTGTTCGACGTGGCCGTGGCGACGATCACCGCGGGTCTGCTGGCGCTGCTCGCGCTGTGGACGTGGTTCGGGCAGCCCGCGCTCGACCGGTCGGATCAGTCCGCGGGCGCGTCGTCGTCGCGCGACGACTGATCGCGGTACTCCGCCCGCGCCACCATGTACGCCGCCACGGAGACGGTGATCACCTGGGCGGCGGCGACGAGCAGCAGCGGCCCGGCGTACCGCCAGCTCGGACGGTGCAGCCACATGGCGAGCAGCACCAGCAGCACGCCGACCACCTGCGGTTTCGTCCCCGCGTGCATCCGGTCGAGCATGGCGCGGAAGCGCAGCAGCCCGACGCTCGCCGACAGCGTCAGCGCCGCCCCCAGCAGCAGGCAGGCCGCCGCCGCCGTGTCGAGCGGGCTCACCGCGACCGTCCCGAGAAGAACCGCGCCAGCGACACCGCGCCCACGAACCCCAGCAGTGACAGCACCAGCAGGATCGGCAGGTCGGAATAGTCGTCGCGGGCCACGGCGAACGTCCCGACCCCGCACATCGACAGCGCCGTCAGCACGTCGAGCGCCATCGCCCTGTCCAGCATCGACGGCCCGCGCCCCAGCCGGTAGAGCGTGGCCGCCGCCGCGCAGCCGAGCAGGCCGACCGTCACCGCGTACACCGCCGTCATCCCAGCTCCTCCCGGTCGCGTCGGGTGCCGAACGCCCGCACGATCCGCCTCTCGACCTGCGCCACGTCCGCCCGGATGTCGTCGGCCACGTCACCCGGCCGGCCGAGGACGTGCAGCACCAGCTCCCGCTCGTACACCTCAAGGACGAGGCTGCCGGGGACGGTGGTCAGCGCGACGAGGACAAGCACCACCATGGCTTCGGACGTCGTCCGCAGCGGCACGCGCACGACCTGCGACGGCGGCTGGCCGGGGTGGGCCACCCAGAACACCACCCGGGCGGTCGAGACGATCAGGTCCCACCCGAAGGTCACCAGGAACCCGGCGAGCGCGACGGGACGTATCCGGATGCCGGGGTCCGTGACCGGCATGGGCAGCAGCCACGTCACGACGATCGCCGTCGCGAGCCCGCCGAGCACGTTGCCCACCGACAGATCGCCCCACAGGGTGACCCACACCAGCGTCAGCCAGGCCACCATCATGAGCGGCACCTGCCGGCCGAGCAGCCGCGGCGCCGGCCACCAACGGTTCACGGCACCTCCCCCAGAACCGCCGAGATGTACGGCTCGCGCGCCATCAGCTCCCCGGCCGCCCGCAACGTCAGCGCCGACAGCGGCCCCGCCAGCACGGTGAACGCCAGCCCGAGCGCGACCAGCGCGATGACCGACAGCGGCAGCGCCACCGGCAGCTTCGCCGTCGTCACGGTCGGCTCCTCGCCGGTGGCCTCCTCGCTCTCCACCACCGTGCCGATGCGCTCGCCGCGAGGGGCGCGCCAGAACGCCTTGGCCCACGTCTTGGCGACCGCGTACAGCGTGAGCAGGCTCGTCAGCAGGCCCCCGGCCACCAGCGTGACCGCCGGCCAGCCCCCGGAGGCCAGCCCGGCCTGGACGAGCATGAGCTTGCCCAGGAAGCCCGACATGGGCGGGATGCCGGACAGGTTCATCGCGGGCACGAAGAACAGCACGGCGATCAGCGGCGTCGCCTTCATCAGGCCGCCCAACTGGTTGACCGACGTCGTCCCGGCGCGCCGCTCGACCATCCCCGCCACCAGGAACAGGCCCGTCTGCACGGTGATGTGGTGCACCACGTAGAACACGGCGCCCGCCAGGCCCGCCACCGTCGACAGCGCCACGCCGAACACCATGTAGCCGATGTGGCTGACCAGCGTGAACGACAGCATCCGCTTCATGTCGGTCTGCGCGACCGCGCCCAGCACGCCGACCAGCATGGTGGCCAGCGCCACCCACATGAGCAGCGACGCGACCGGCCCGCCCGGGAACAGCAGCGCCTCCAGCCGGATGATCGAGTAGACGCCGACCTTGGTGAGCAGCCCGGCGAACACGGCCGTCACCGGGGCGGGCGCGGTGGGGTAGGAGTCGGGCAGCCACGCCTGCATCGGGAAGATCGCCGCCTTGATCGCGAACGCCAGCAGCAGCGTCAGCTCCACCAGCAGCTTCACCTGATCGGGCAGGCCGCCGAACCGCACGGCGAGCTGCGCCAGCGACAGCGTCCCCGCGGCCGCGTACGTGACGGCCAGCGCGATCAGGAACAGCATCGACGACACCAGCGCCATCAGCGTGTACGTGGCCCCCGCCCGGATGCGCGACTCGGTGCCGCCGAACGTCAGCAGCACGTACGAGCCGCTCAGCAGCAGCTCGAAGGCCACGAACAGGTTGAACAGGTCGCCCGACAGGAACGCGTTGCTCACCCCGGCCACCATCACCAGGAACGCCGGATGGAAGATCGCCATGGGGGCGTCGTGCTCCTGCCGGTCGTAGGCGTCGGCCACCGAGTACACCATCACGCACAGCGTCACCGCCTGCGAGACCACCAGCACCAGCGTCGAGAGCCGGTCGGCGACCAGGCAGATCGCGATCGGCTCCGGCCAGCCCCCGAGGTCCGTCACGAGCGGCCCCCGCGCGTCGGCGGCGACCAGGAGCACCACCGACACCGCCAGCGTCACGCACAGCGTGCCGAGGCTGATGAACGACTGCACCCGGCGCAGCCGCCCGCCGATCGCCAGCTTCACCCCGGCGGCCAGCAGCGGCAGCAGCACGGGCGCGCAGACGAGGCCCTCCAGCGTGATCAGGCGGTCCATCCGGTCAGTCCTCGCCCTCGAGCTCCGGGTCCTGCGCCAGCGCCTGCCGCTCGCGCTCCTCCCGGATGGCCGCCCGCATCTGCCTGCGGGCCTCCCGCTGGCGCGCCTTGAGCTTCCTGCGCAGCTCCCGCTTGCGCGCCGCCTGCTCCCTCCGCGTGCGGGCGTGCTCCTCCCTCAACTGCTCGATGCGTTCCTCGTTGTCCATGGCGGCCTGCTCCGCGCGCCGCCCGGCCTGCTCCAGACGGTGGTGCAGCTCCTCCTCCGTCAGGCCCTGCGCGCGCAGCCGCTCCGTCCACTCCTCCAGTTCTGCGTGCACGCGGGCGATGCGTCGTTCCAGGTCGGCCTCCTGCAGCCGTCCGCGCTCTGCCTGCTCGGCCTCCAGCTGCGCCAGCTCGGCCCGCTGGTCGGCGAGCAGCCGCCGGTAGGCGTCCTGCCGGCTCGTCACGGTGGCGCTCAGCTCGCCGCGCCGGGAGCGCAGCCGCACCCGGCGGTCCTCGGTGTCGTCCTGCACCTCGTCGCTGCCCGACAGCTGCCACGACCGGTGCACCAGGGCCAGCACGAACGCCGTCATACCGAGGGTGATGACGATCGCGGTCAGCACCATGGCCTGCGGCAGGGGGTCGGCGATGCCGGCCGTCCCGGTGAAGGGCGGCCTGCCCGCGGTGCTGCCCGCGGTGACGATGAGCAGGTTGACGCCGTTGCCGAGGAGGATCACGCCGGCCAGCTCCCGCACCAGGCTCCGTTCCAGCAGCAGCGTCACCCCCGCGGCGATCAGCACGCCGCAGGCCAGGAAGGGCAGCAGGCCGACGCTCACGAGGCGCTCACGAGGTGGTCTCCGCGTCGATCTGCCGGTCGAGCTCGGCGCCGAGCCCGCGCAGCACGTCCTGCACCATGCCGACCACCGACAGGTACACGCCGAGGTCGAAGACCAGGCCGGTCGACAGGTGCAGGTGCCCCACGACCGGTACGGCGACGTCCGCCGAGAGCATCTGCAGGGCCGCCGTGCCGAACAGCAGCCCGGCCAGCGCCGTGCCCGTCGTCAGCGTCAGCCCCACGCCCATGAGCACACCCGCGTGCACCGGCACGGCCGCGGCCAGCTCGTTCCTGCCGCCCGCCAGGTAGCGCGCGGTGATCGCCAGCCCGGCCACGATGCCGCCCGCGAACCCGCCGCCGACCCCGCTGTGCCCGATGAACAGCAGGAAGACCGAGAGCACCAGCACCGTGTGGAAGGTCAGCGTGATCGCCACCTCGAACGCCAGCGCCCACTGCCCGTGCGGCAAGGTGGAGGCCAGCCAGTGCGGCCCGCGGTCCCGCCGCCGCGTCCCGGTCCGCTCGATCCGGTACGCCGTGCGCCGCAGGAACACGAGGCTCGTCACGCCCAGCGTCAGCACGATCAGCACCGCGCTCTCGCCGAGGGTGTCCCACGCCCGGATGTCGAGGATCACCGCGCTGACGATGTTGGCGATGCCCGCCTGCTCCGCCGCCGCGCCCATGAGTTCGCCGACCGGCCGCGTCGCGCGCGCGCTCATCGCCACCATGCCCGCGCCGGTCGCCACCGCGCCGACCGCGAGCCCGACGGCCAGGCGGAACGGGAAGCGCAGCCGGCCCCTCGCCGGGTCGATCGGCAGCCGCCGCAGGACGAGCGCGAACACCACCAGGCTCAGCGTCTCGGCCAGGAACTGGGTGAGCGCCAGGTCGGGGGAGCCGTGGAAGAGGAACAGCAGCGCGGTGCCGTACCCGGTGAGGCCGACGACGATCGCGAGCAGGATGGCGGAGCGCACCCGCAGCGCCATCACCGCCGCCGTCACCACCAGCGCGACGACGACCGGCTGCTCGGGCCGCTGCCAGCCGACGACCGGAACGTCCAGACGGGGGGCGCCGCCGTAGGCCACCGAGAACAGGCCCACCCCCACCGAGGCCAGCAGCGTGAGCAGCAGGTAGTCGGGCACCGAGCCGCGCTGGACGAGGCCGGTGGCCTGGAGGGCGAAGCGGTCGAACCGCCGTACCATCGCCCAGAACAGCCGGCTCGACTCCACCACGCCGAGCGCCGCCCCCAGC
Source organism: Nonomuraea maritima (assembly GCF_900100395.1). Classification (GTDB taxonomy): domain Bacteria; phylum Actinomycetota; class Actinomycetes; order Streptosporangiales; family Streptosporangiaceae; genus Nonomuraea; species Nonomuraea maritima. Next base: position 296,192 of record NZ_FNFB01000003.1, read on the forward strand.
CGCGCCACCGGCTCGCGGGCCAGGAACAGCACCGCCCCGGCGACGAGCGCCGCCGCCGACAGCAGCAGCGGCACGGAGAAGCCGGCCCACGCCGCCAGGTGGACCTCGTGCCCCGGGTCGCGGAAGGTGCCGGTGTAGCCGGACATCGCGCCCGCGTACCAGGGAGCGAACGGTGCGAGCACCAGCCCGAGCGCCGCCAGGAGCGCGGCCGGGGCGAGCATGAGCGCGGGCGTCGCGTCCACCGGCCGCGGCGGGACGCCGGGCTTCACGGCGAACGCCCCCCACAGGAACCGCAGCGTGTACGCCGCGGTCAGCGCCGATCCCGCGATCGCGCCGGCCAGCGCGAGCGGCGCGTCGAGCAGCGCCTCCAGCGCAGCCTCCTTGCCGGCGAACCCGGCCAGCGGCGGCAGCCCCGCCATGGACGCCCCCGCGAGCACCGCCGCGCCGCACACCCACGGCATCGCGCGGCCCACTCCGCTCAGCTCGCCGATCTCGCGGGTGCCCGTCGCGCGGTCGACGATGCCCACCACCAGGAAGAGCGTCGCCTTGAACAGCGCGTGCGCCAGCAGCATGGCGACGCCGGCCAGCGCCGCCCCCTGGGCGCCCGCGCCGAACAGCGCCACGAGGAACCCGAGCTGGCTGATCGTCCCGTACGCCAGCAGCCGCTTCAGGTCGGTCTCGCGCAGCGCCCGCCAGCCGCCCAGCAGCATCGTCACCAGGCCGAACGGCACCGCCACCGCCCGCCACAGCGCCGCGTCGCCGAACACGGGCCCGAGCCGGGCCACCACATAGACACCGGCCTTCACCATGGCCGCCGCGTGCAGGTAGGCCGACACCGGCGTGGGCGCGGCCATCGCGGCCGGCAGCCAGGTGCTGAACGGGAACAGCGCCGACTTGGTGAGCGCTCCCGCGAGCACCAGCACGAGGGCGACCGGGGCCACGTCCGGGTGACGGGCGACGATCTCGGAGATCCGGTACGTGCCCGCCGTCTCGCCGATCACCACGAACCCGGCCAGCATGGCCAGCCCGCCGGACGTGGTGACCACGAGCGCCTTCATCGCGGCCTGCCGGCTCAGCCGGCTCTCGGGGTCGGAGCCGATGAGCAGGTAGGAGAAGACGGTGGTCAGCTCCCAGAAGACGTAGAGCAGGAGCAGGTCGTCGGCCGCGACCAGGCCCAGCATCGACCCGGCGAACGCGACCATGGCGCCGCCGTAGCGGCCGAGCCCGTCGTCGCCGGCGGAGAAGTACCGGACGCTGTAGAGCAGCACGAGCACGCCGAAGCCGGTGACGAGCGACAGCATCAGCACCGCGAGCGTGTCGACGCGGAAGGCCAGCTCCAGCCCCAGCACGGGCGCCCACGGCCGGCTCTGCGACACGGGCAGGCCGCGTACCGCGAGCCACACGGTGACGCAGAAGCCGGCGGCCGGGGGCAGGGCGAGCACGGCGAGGGAGGCGCGCCCGAGGCGCGTGGCCAGCCAGGGAGCGCCGGCCGCCGCGACCGCGTGCAGGACGAGCAGCGACTCCATGGGCTCCTCGGGCGGGAAATAAGCGGCTACGTCCGCCCAATCTGCCCGCTCGGGTCACCACGGCCCCGCAGGCGCTCCCGGGATTGACCCGAACGTCACCAGTCCCACACCGAGGTGTGGGACGTCATACGGGCCCCGGAACGTGAGGAGGCCCCGCACCGTGGCACGGTGCGGGGCCTCAGGGGAGGAATCAGGCCTTGCAGGTGTTCTGCTGCGGGGTCTTCGCGGTGATGAGGTAGCCGTCGATCTGCGAGTCGAGGCACTTGTTGCCGCCGTACGCGGTGTGGCCGTCGGCGTCGTTGGTCAGCAGCACGCCGTGCTCCAGCTGCTTGGCGAGCGCCTGAGCCAGCTTGTACGGCGTCGCGGGGTCGCGCGTGGTGCCGACCACCACGATCGGCGGCGAGCCCGCGGCCCTGACCTTCTTCGGGTAGTGGGTGCCCTTGACCGGCCAGTACGGGCAGGGGTCCTCGGGGTGGTCGACGCAGTTGATGGCCATGAGGGCCTCGAAGTCGTTGTCGTAGGTGCCGTCGGAACGCCGGCCGTTGCCCACGTCGTTCAGCTGCAGCAGCTTGGTCCCGTCACCCTTGAAGGCGTCCACGAGGGCCTTGCGCAGCAGCGGCCACGACGACGTCTGGTACATCGCGAAGTCGACCGCCGACCGGACGATCGCCTCGTTGACCTGGCGTGCGTCGCGGGTGTTGCGCAGCGGTGCCTTGTCGGCGCGGCTGTAGAGCTTGTCGAGTTCCTTCAACGCGCCCTTGACCGTGCGGGAGCGGAACGGGCAGTTCTTCTCCTTGAAGCAGTTGCGCAGGAAGGACTCCTTCGCGACCTGGAAGCCGCGGTCCTGGTCCGCCGAGAAGGACTCCATGTCCTGGGACGGGTCCTCGGCGCCGTCCAGCACCATGGCCCGCACGTTCTTGGGGAACATGTCGGCGTACATCGAGCCGAGGTAGGTGCCGTACGAGAAGCCCAGGTAGGTGAGGCCGGTGTCGCCGAGCGCCGCCCGCATGACGTCCATGTCGCGGGCCGCGTCGACCGTGCCGACGTGGGCCAGCAGCTTCTTGCCGGAGTGGACGAGGCAGTTCTTGGCGAAGGTGCGGTCCCACCGCTCCGCCTGCTTCTCCTCCTTGCGGTTGTTGGGGGTCGGGTCGATCGCGAGGTAGGCGTCGAGGTCGAGGGTTCCCATGCAGCGCACGGGGGAGGAGCCTCCCACGCCGCGGGGGTCGAAGCTGACCACGTCGAAGTGCTGCCGGACGGCCGCGTCGACGGTGCCGTGGCTCTGCCGGAGCGACTCGACGCCGGAGGCACCGGGGCCGCCGAAGTTGAGGACGATCGAGCCGAGCTTCTTACCGGTGGCGGGAAGCCTGATCATCGATATCTTGATCTTGTCGGCGTCCGGCTGTGCATAGTCGAGCGGGACGGCCATTTTGCTGCATTGGTAACCGTTGCCGCAGTCGGTCCACGTCAGGCGTTGACTGTAGAAAGTATTGAGCTTTCCGGGGGGTGCAGCCGCCGCGCTCGTGGAGGTCAGGCCCGCCAGGCTGAGCGAGCCGGCCATGAGAGGCGCAAGGATTTTGGAGAGGAGTCGCATCATTCCCAAGGGTTCCTGGACGGCAAACACTTCGGCACGCTTCATCGAGGGCCGCATAGATCGTTTGCGAGGAATATCCCATTCAGGGTAGCGGAACAGCCCTCCTGGCACGAAGACCATAGAAGGTAAAATTCCAGGTCACAGAAGTGCCCTGTGGCAACAGGGCCTTTCCGCTTTCACGTTTCCTGGTACGAAAAGGCCTACCGCGACGGCGATTTCGTAAAGCGGCGGCCTCTTTCACCCGCCTTCGTGGACGCGGTCGCCGACCTCGTCGGCCAGGCGGTCGAGCGACCGGTCGAGCAGCTCGCGCACCTCGTCGGCGCGCGGGCCGGAGACCGGCTCGTCGGGCAGGCTGATGTGCACGGTGACCTCGCTCGTCCCGCTCGCCGCGTCCGACACCTGCAGCCAGCCCGCGTACGCGGGGTGGTCGCTGCCGCCCCACTCGACCCGCAGCCGGTCCGGCGAGACGCGGATGCGGCCCTCGTGGTGGCCGGAGCCCGGCACGAGCTCGCCCTCGGCCTCGACGGTGCCGGGCCCCGAGTCGTGCACCGACAGGCCCTGCGGCAGCCAGCGGTCCATGATCTCCACGTCGGACGCGACGCCGAAGACGATCATGCTCTCCGCCGGCATTCCACGTGTCGCCTCGAACTCCGCCATGCCGTCCTCCCCGCTTCCGGATAATGCGGGCGCCGTACCCCCGTGATGTGCTTGCAAACAACGGCCAACGCCACGCTCCGTGCCGCTACGGTTGCCCTGCGCTGAAAATCGGGCCGGGGAGGGAGCGCGGTGATGGCGAATCCGCCACGGGTGCCGCCGGAGATGTTCCGGTTCACCACCACAGAGCGGGCAGATCTGCACACCGCGGTGCTCCACGTCTTCGACGAGGCGGGCGAGCGGCTGGAGACTGCGCTGACGGCCCAGCACGTACGCGACAAACTGGGCGCGGCGGTCAGCGAGCAGGAGCTGGCGGGCGTACTCAAGCAGCTCACCGGCTGGGGGCTGCTCGATGTGATCTTCAACCACGCGGGCGGCTTCGCCACCGCCGAGGAGTACGAGCGCAGGAACCTGCAGTACGCGCTCACCCGGCGAGGCGAGGCCGCGCTCGCCGGCATCCACCAGGCGACGGCCGTGCTCGACTCGGCGGGCGCGCTGCAGACCGCCGTGCTCGACGCCGTGGCCGACCGGCTGGCCGAGCTGGACGCCCTGCTGCGCGACCCCGACCCGGGCCGCAACCGGCGCGTCTTCACGGCTCTGCACGAGCTGGAGGCGCACCTTCAGGCGCTGCGCGACAACACCAGGCGCTTCGACGGCGAGCTGCGGCGGCTGATGCACGTCGAGACGACCGACCTCGCGACCTTCCACGAGGTCAAGTCGGCCACGGTCGCCTACCTGCAGGAATTCGTGACCGATCTCGAGCAGCGCGGCGACACCATCGCGGCCGCGCTGCGGGCCGTCGCGGCGCACGGCGTCGCCGTCCTGCACGCCCGCGCGCTCGACGGGGCCGACCTGCTGCCGGGGTCCGGCCACACCGCGGCCTGGCTGGCCGCGCGGGCCGCGCGCTGGGAGGAACTGCGGCAGTGGTTCGCCCCCGAGGAGGCCACAGCCCCGGCCACAGCCCCGGCCACAGCCCCGGCCGCAGCCCCGGCCGCAGCCCCGGCCGCAGCGGACGCCGGCGCTCACCTCACAGCGCATACCGCCGGGATCGCTGCCGTGTCCCCGGTCGGGGGCGTCGGGGCGGTTCCCCGGATACGGCTGCTGCACGACGTCGCGCGGCGGGCCATCGTGGCCCTGCTGCAGATGCTCGACCGGATCACCGACTCCCGCCGCCGCTCCGCCAGCGCCGCCGCGGACTTCCGCACGCTGGCCCGCTGGTTCGCCGCCGCGCCCGCCGAGGACGACGCCCACCGGCTCTGGGACGCCGCGTTCGGGCTCGGCCCCGCCAGGCACGCCCACCTCGGCCACGCCGACGCCGAGCTGATCCCCGCCGGCATCCCCTGGGCGGAGGCCGAACCGGTCGAGGTCTCCGCGCTGCTGCGCTCGCGCGGACGTACCGAACGGATGGGACGCACCGGCCGCATCCGCGACGTCGCCGCGCTCCGAGCCGAACGGCGGGCCAGGGCCGAGAAGGAACGCGCCGAACTCGAGACCGCCTGGGCGTCGCTGGCCACGACAGGGGCCCTGCGGCTGTCGGAACTCGGCGAACTCGACCACGACAGGTTCGGACGGCTGCTCGACCTGCTCGGCCGGGCCCTCGCCGAACGTCCCGACGCCACCGGGGCACGGCGGGCCGTCACCTCCGACGGGCGGGTCGAGATCGTGCTGCGGGCCCCCGGCGACGGGGCCGTGGCGGTGCTGCGCACCCCGGCCGGCTGGCTGCGCGGCCCCGACTACCTGGTCGACGTCCGAGCCCTCGGCGACAGCCCCGCGGGCAGTTGGGCGGCGGGCGCATGAGCAGCCTGTCCAACCAGCTCGTCAGCGCCGAAAAGGACGAGATCGCCCGCGCGATCAGAACGTTGCTCGCCCGCCCGCTGGTGTCGCGGCACGACGACCAGGCCGCGTTCGACCTCGTCAGGAAGCGCCGCGGGCCGCTCGTGCAGTGGTTCGACTACTTCTGTGGCTGGCGGCTCGTCGTCGAGCCGCGCCTGGGGTACGCCCGCCTGGTCAAGGTGCACTCCGAGCCCGTCGCCACCCGGCCCGCCCGCCGGCGCCGCACCGTCAGGGCGCCCTTCAACCGCCGCCGCTACACGCTGCTGTGCCTGTGCGCGGCCGAACTGCTCGCCGCGCCGGTCACCACCATCGGGATGCTGGCCCAGCGCGTCATGCAGGCCGCCGCGGTCGAGCCGGGCGTGCCCGCCTTCGACCCGGTCAGCGACGACGAGCGCGCCGCGTTCGTGGACGCACTCAAACTCTTGGAGCACCACGGCGCCGTCACCGCCATGGACGGCCGCACCGAGTCCTACCTCGGCGACGAGGGCGCCAAGGTGCTCTACCGGGTCGACACGACCCGCCTGATCAGGCTGCTGGCTACGCCCGTGCCGCCCTCCCGCGCCGACGCCGGCGGCCTGCCCCGCTCGCTGCTCGCCGAGTCCCGCTACGGCGGCGAGGAGCGTACCGACACCCAGCGCACCCTGCACGCCCGCCACTCGCTCATCCGCCGCCTGCTGGACGAGCCCGTGGTCTACCGCGACGAGCTGACCCCCGACCAGGCCGCCTACGCCGCCTCGGTCGCCGGGCGGCGGCTCGTCCGCCGCGTCGCCGAGGAGGCCGGCTTCGTGCTGGAGGAGCGGGCCGAGGGGTTCATGCTCGTCGACGCCGACGCGATCGCCACCGACACCCGCTTCCCCGACGACGGCAGCCACGCCAAGGTGGCCGCGCTGCTGCTGCTCGACCTGCTCGTCACCGACGGCCCCTTGCCCGCCGCCCGCCTCGACGCCGAGGCCGCCGACCTGCTGCTCCGCTTCCCGCAGTGGGCCAAGTCCTACCAGTCCGACGGCGGCGGGGCGCGGCTCGCCGCCGACGCGCTGGAGGTGCTCACGCTCTTCGGCCTGGCCCGCCGTACGGGCGACCGGGTCGCCGCCCTGCCCGCCGCCGCCCGTTACCGCGTCGAACCGGGGTCTGCCGTACAGGAGGACCAATGACCGTGACCGAGCTCGCCCAGCCGCGCGCCGCGCGCGGCGTGGACGCACGCTGGACGCCCGTGCGCGCCGGGATCCTCAACGTGTGGCGCTACTACGACGAGGTGTTCGAGTTCCACCGGGGCAGGCTGCTGCTGCGCGGGCCCAACGGCAGCGGCAAGTCGAAGGTCCTGGAGCTGCTGCTGCCGTTCCTGCTGGACGCGAGCCTCAAGCCCAGCCGGCTGTCCACGTTCGGCGGCACCGAGCGCACCATGCACTGGAACCTCATGGGCGACGGCGCAGGCGGCGCCACCCGGGTCGGCTACGTGTGGCTGGAGTTCGCGCACTCCGACGGACGCTGGTTCACCTGCGGCGCCCGGTTGCAGGCGACCGTTCACACCAAGAACGTCACCGCCGCCTACTTCACCACCGAGGCGCGGGTGGACACCCCGGACGGCATCCGGCTCGGCGGCGACGGAGGCCAGCCACTCACCCGGGCCCAGCTCGTCGAGGAACTCGGCGTCTCAGGAACGGTGTACGACTCCGCCGACGCCTACCGCACGGTCGTGCGCCGGACCCTCTACCCCCGGCTCAACGAGCAGCGTTACGACTCGCTGCTGACCGCGCTGCGCCAGCTGCGCACCCCGAAGCTGTCCGAGCGGCTCGACCCAGGGCTGCTGTCCGACCTGCTGTCGAGCGCCCTGCCGCCGCTCGGCGAGGGCGAGATCCACGAGATCGCCGAGGGCTTCGAGCGGCTCGACCGGCAGCGGGAGGAGCTGCGGCTGCTCGACCGCGACGTGGCCGAGGCCGACCGCCTCGCCGGCCGGCAGCGCGGCTACGCCCAGCGCGTGCTGCGGGCCGCCGCCGCGGCCGTCACCTCGTCAGGCGCGGCGCTCGAGTCACTGACCGCCGAGCTCAAGGACAGGCGCGAGGCGCTCAAGGACGCCGAACGCGAGCTGGCCGCCACCACCGCCCGGCTGGCCGAGCAGGAGGCGCAGGAGCTCGCCCTGGCGGCGCAGATCGACGGCCTCAAGGAGAGCGAGGCGTACAAGTCGGGCCGTGACCTGCACCGGCTGCGCACGGAGGCGCAGGAGGCGCACGAGGCCGCCGCCCGACTGCGCGACCAGGCCGGGCAGTGGGCGCACGCCGTCACGGTCAAGCAGGCGCTGGCGGCCGAGGCCGAGGCCGCGGCCCGCACCGCGGGCGCGCTCGCCGAACGCGCCCGCGCCGAGGCCCGCCGCGCCGCCGAACGCGCCGGGCTGCTCGCCGTCCACGAGGAGTCCGAGCACGCCGAGCCGGCCGACCCGACCGACCCGACCGACGGCGGCGGCGACGACGCCGCGGACGCCGGGCGGCGGACCAGGGAGCTGCTGCGTGCCGCCGTGACCAGCCGGGCCGCGCAGATCAGGGAGGTCAGAGCGGGCAGCGCCGAGCACGCCGACGCCGTGCGCAGGCGTACCGCCGCCGAGCTCGACCGCGACCGCGCCCGCGACGAGCTCGCCGCCGCCCAGGACGCCCACGAACGGGCCGAGCGCCTGTGCGCGGAACGGTCCCGCGACCTGTCCGCCGACCTCGGCGAATGGGCGGGCGGCTGCACGCAGCTCCAGCTCGACCCCGGCACGCTCGCCTCCCTCGCCGAGGACTTCACCCGCGCCGACGAGCTGGTCGGCACCGTACGGACGATGGCCGCCGTCGAGCTGGCCGCCCGCGAGCAGCAGGTCACCGCAGAACGCCAGCGCCTGACGGCCGAGCGCGCCGAGCTGGCCGCCGCCCGCGCGCGCCTCGACGACCAGGCCGTCATGGAGCCCCCCGCCCCGCACACCAGGGGCGCGGCGGCCCGGCGGGGTGCCGGCACGCCGCTGTGGCGGGCGGTGGCGTTCCGGTCGGGGCTGGACCCGGTCGCGCAGGCCGGCGTCGAGGCCGCGCTCGAGGCCTCCGGCCTGCTCGACCTGTGGCTGCGTCCCGACGGCGGGTTCGACCCGGGCGAGCACGACGCGTTCGCCGTCGCCGCGCTGTCGCGGCCCGCGCCCGGCTACAGCCTGGCCCACGTGCTGTTCACCGAGCCCGACTCGCCGGTGCCGGCCGACGCCGTGCTCGGCGGCATCGCGTTCGCGCCCACCGCGATCGGCGTCGACCACCCGGCCGTCATCGGCGCCGACGGCACCTGGCGGCTCGGCCCCGCGGCGGGCCGCTGGGTCAAGCCCGAGCCGTCCTACATCGGCGCCACCGCACGCGAGCGCGCCAGGCGGCGGCGCGTCGCCGAGCTGGACGACCGCATCAGCGCGCTGTCCGGGCGCATCGCCGAGTGCGACCACCTGCTCGCCGTGGTCGAGGGCGAGCGCGAGACCCTCGGCGCCGAGCTGCGCCGCAGGCCCGACCGCCGCCCGTACGCCGAGTCCGTGCAGGCGCGCGACGTCGCGGTGCGGAAGGTCGCGCTGCTGGAGGACCAGCTGCGGCTGTGCGAGGAGCGGTTGCGCGAGCGCGAGCAGGAGGTCGGCCGCTCGCTGCGCGGGCTCACCGAGCTGGCCGCCCGCCACGGGCTGCCCACGGCGGCGCCCGCGCTCGACAACCTGGAGGAGGCGCTGCGCGCCGCCGAGGCGTCCGCCGCCCTCTGGCACGACCGGCGCGCCGACGCCCGCGCCGCCCGCGAACGCGCGGAACCGGCCGCCGAGACCGCCCACGAGTACGAACGGCTCGCCGTCGAGGCCGTCGAACGCGCCGAGCAGGCCGCCTCGCAGGCCGTCGTGCTGGCCGAGCGGCTGGCCGCCGTCGAGTCGGCCGTCGACGCCCCAGAACCAGGACACGTCCTCGACCGGCTCCGCGACGTCCAGGACGCCTACCAGGCGTGCCGCCGCGTCATCAAGACCGGCCACGACGACCTCGCCCGGCTCAACGCCGGGCTCGGCCGGCTGCGCGGCGAGCTCGGCACCGCGGAGGACCGGCACGCCGAGGCCGGGCGGGTGCGCGACGAGGCGTCCGACCGGTTCCGCCGGCTGGTCGCAGGACACCTGCCGGTGGACGCGGAGGTGACGGTCGAGCTGCCCGCCGGGGCCGGGGTGCGGGCCGTCCTCGAGGCCGCCCGGTCGGTGGCGGGGCAGCTCGCCACGGTGCCGTACGAGCACAAGAACGTCAGGGAGGCCGAGGCCCGCCTGCGGGACGCCTTCCACCACGCCCGCGAGATCCTCGCCGGCCGCGCCGACCTGGAGCTCGCCCCCGACGACGACGTCCAGGTGCTCACCGCGACCGTCAACGGCGTCCGCACCGGGGCCGCCGCGCTCAGCAGGGCGCTGCGCGGGGAACGCGACGAGCGGCGGGCGGCCATCACCGACGCCGAACGCGACCTGTTCGACCGTACGCTCGCCGGCGACACGCGGCGGCACCTCGCCGACCGCATCCGGCAGGCGACGGCGCTGGTGGAGAGCATGAACCAGCGGCTCGAACGCGTCCGCACCGCCTCCCGGGTGGCCGTCCGCCTGGTGTGGCAGGTCGATCCCGCGCAGTCGGCGGGCACGCGCGCCGCGCGCGACCTGCTGCTGAGCGACCCCGCCGGGCTGAGCGAGGCCGACAGGGAGGCGCTGTACGTGTTCTTCCGCGAACGTGTCGAGGAGGCACGCGCCGACGACTCCTCGGCGAGCTGGGAGGACCAGCTCATGAAGGTGCTCGACTACACGGCCTGGCACCGCTTCGCGGTCAAGCTCGACCGCGGCGACGGGCAGGGGTGGCAGGAGCTGACCAGGAAGCTGCACGGCGCGCTGTCGGGCGGGGAGAAGGCGATCGCGCTGCACCTGCCGCTGTTCGCCGCCGTGGCCGCGCACTACCAGACCGACCCCGGATGCCCCCGCTTCATCCTGCTGGACGAGGTGTTCGTCGGGGTCGACAGGACGAACCGCGGCCAGGTGCTCGACCTGCTCGTCGACCTGGGGCTGGATCTCGTGCTGACGTCCGACCACGAGTGGTGCGAGTACCGCGAGCTCGACGGCATCGCGATCCACCAGCTCATCACGGGCGACGGCGACGACGCGGTCACGACCGCCCGTTTCGTCTGGAACGGCTACCGCACCGTCCCCGCCGACTGACCAGGCTCACCGCTCATCCCTCAGCGGGTCCTCGGACAGGCAGGGCCGTCCGGGAGGGACAGGCGGGTCCTCCAAGGGAGTGACCCCGTTCGGCGGGCCAGGAAAAGGCGCAGGCCCGCCCGAGGTGGGCGGGCCTGCGGTGTTGGTGCGGGGAGTTTCCGCGGTGACGTGGGCCGCTGTTCGGGCGGTCCGCGTCGGCTAGTGCTTGATCGTGATGGTCCCGGTCAGGGTGCCGAGGTCGATCACGTGGTCGCCAGGGGCGATGCCGCGTACGTCGAAGGAGAGCTTCGCGTCGCGGCCGGGCTTCAGCGACACCGTGCGCTGCTGCTTCTCCTCGCCGTCCACGCGGAGCACCGCCTGGTACGAGCCCTCCTGCTCGCCGATGTTCGTCACCGTCGCGCGCACGTCCACACGTCCCGACCGGTCGGCGGAGACCTTGAGGTCGCTCAGCGTGAAGAGCGACTCCGGCCCGGCCACCAGGTCGTACACGTAGATGTCGGAGCGGTGGTTGGTGTCGCCCTCGGTGAGGTTGTTCGCCACCGTCTGGTAGGCCACGTACCGTCCGTCGGCGCTGATGGACGGTATCTCAGAGCGGTCGTCGGCCGCCCCGCCGTCGGGGTCGCGGGACAGCAGCGTGGTGGTGCCCGCCGCGATGTCACGCAGGAACACGTCGTTGCGGCCGTTGGTGTCGCCCTCGACGAGGTTGGCCGAGTCGCTGGAGAACACCACCTTGCCGCCGTCGGCGGTCAGGCTCGGACCGTAGGTCAGGGCGTTGGCGCCCTGGCCGTCCCGGGTGATCGACACCATGTCGGTCCTGCCGGTCGTCAGGTTCTGCGCGTAGAGCTCACCGAGGCCCAGGCCGTTGCCGAAGACCACCACGTTGCCGTCGGCGCTGAGCACCGGCGCGGTGGAGTCGGTGTCCGGGCGGGGTGCCTCGACCCGCTTCACCGAACCCGTCTGGCGGTCGAGCACGAACACGTCGGTCACGCCGTTGGTGTCGCCGGGCACCACGTCGGAGGCGTCGCTCTGGAAGGCGACGTACCGGCCGTCGCCGCTGATGGACGGCTCGCGGCCCTGGCCGTTCAGCTGGGCGCCGTCCTGGGAGACCGACACCCGCACGGTCGTGCCGGCCTGGCGGTCGCGCAGGAACACGTCGGTGCGGCCGTTGGTGTCGCCGGGCACCAGGTTCGTGGAGTCGCTGATGAAGACCGCGTAGCGGCCGTCACCGCTGAGGACGGGCGCGCCCGTCATGCCGTCACCCTGGGTGCCGTCGGACGACACCGAGAGCAGCTCGGTCCTGCCCGTCTGGCGGTCGTGGACGAACGCGTCCGTCTGGCCGTTCGTGTCACCGTCGACGAGGTTGGTCGCGCCGCTGCTGAACCCGACGTACCGTCCGTCATGGCTGACCGACGGCGTCAGCGAGAACGAGTCGGCCAGGCCGCCGCCCGTCGGCACCGAGACCCGCTCGGTCGTGCGGGTGCGCAGGTCGGTGGCGAAGATGTCCAGCTCGCCGTTGTTGTCCTCGTCGTCGACGAGGTTGGAGGCGAAGCTCGCGTACACGACCACGCTGCCGTCGCCGCTCACCTTCGGCCACCACGAGTCGTGGTTGCCCTGGTGGCCGCCCGAGCCGACCGACACGCGCTCGGTCTGCGGGCGGCGCGGCAGGACGACGTCGGCGCGGGCCTTGCCGTTACCCACCGTGACCTGCATGGGCTTGGAGCGGGAGACGCCCGCGGCGTGCGCGGAGACCTCGCGGTCGCCGACCGGCACGTCCTTGATCGTGTAGTGGCCCTTGCCGTCGGTCGTGGCCGTCAGCTCGTCGGGCACGCCGACCACCGACACCGTGGCGCCGGGGACGGCGAAGCCGGTCGGCTCGTACGTCACCGTGCCCGTGATCGTGCTCCAGTGGGTCCGGTCCAGGTCCCAGCGCACGTCCGACAGCTTGCCGTCCTGGACGCCGACGTTGCGGACGAGGTCCTTGTAGCCGAACCGGGACAGGGTCAGCGCGTGGGTGCCGGCCGGCAGCCGCACCTCGAAGCGTCCCTCGGCGTCGGTCACGGTGCTGCGGCCGTTCTCCGTGGAGACCTTGACGCCGGCCAGCGGCTTGTGGCCGCGCTTGTCGAGTACCGTGCCGTGCACGCCGCTCTGCAGCGAGGCCTCGGCGACGGCGGCGTAGGCGTCGATGCGGCCCTGGCCGATGCGCCGGTTCGGACGCGGGCCGTAGCGGTCGTCGGAGACCGAGGTGCCGGCGAGGATCTCCTCGGTCGCCTCCACCGTCAGGTCGGGATGGGCCTCGAGCATGAGGGCGACCGTGCCGCTGACGTGCGGGGTGGCCATCGAGGTGCCGTCGAGCGAGCCGTACTCGCCGCCCGGGATGGTCGAGACCACGTCCACGCCCGGAGCCGAGACGTCGGGCACGACATAGGTGGCGGGCCAGTCCGCCGGCGCGTTGAACCAGTCGGTGCGCTGCACGTTGCTGCCGCAGGAGAAGTCGGCCACGTCGTCGTTCACGTCGGTCGCGCCCACGCCGACGGACTCGTACACATTGCCCGGGCTGTTGGACTCGCCCTCCACGCAGTCGTTGCCGGCGGCGAACGCCGGGAACGCGCCGGCCTTGATGATGTTCCTGACCGGCTCGATGAACTCGTCGGCGTAGCCCTCGGCGCCCAGGGACATGCTGACCACGTCCGCGGGCTTGCCCACCGGGGTGCCGTCGGCCGCGTACGGCGCGATGGCCCACTGCATGCCGGCGATCACCTGAGCGAGGGTGCCCGTGCCGCCCGGGATGACCAGGCCGGCCATCAGCTCGACGCCCGGCGCCACCCCGATCTGGGTGCCGGACGCGTCGCCTCCGGCGATGGTGCCGGCCACGTGCGTGCCGTGGAAGGCGCTGTCGTGCGGTTCGGAGGCCACCGGCATGCCGGACGGGTCGAACTCGATCCAGCCGCCGGGATGCTTCGGGTCGGAGGCGTCGGCGGTGGCGAGCTTGCCGGCCAGGTCGGGGTGGGTGGCGTCGATGCCGGTGTCGAGCACCGCGACGCGCACGCCCTTGCCGGTCAGCCCGCGCTCGTCGCGCACCCGGTCCACGCCGATCTTCGCCAGGCCCCACGTCGTGCCCGAGGCGGCGGCCTTGGCCTTGGGGGTGGCCACCTGCTCCGGCTTTTCCGGGTCGGGGGCCGTCAGGGTGAAGTTGGGGATGATCCGGTCGACCAGGTCGAGCTCGGCGAGGGCGCCCAGGGTGGCGGGGGTGGCCCGTACCAGGAGCATGTTCTTCAGCCAGAACCGGTTGACCACGGTGTCGCCGCGCTGGGCGATCAGCGCGGCGACCGGGTCCTGCGTCGGTTCGGCGCTGTCGGTCAGTGCGGCGCGGGCCTCGGCGCGCGATTCGATCGCGGGCGTTTCCTGGACCGTACGCAGCACGACGACCGCCTCGATCCGGCCGCGCGCGCTCTTCATCTGCTCGGCCAGCTTGGGGTCGATCTTCGGCTGGGCGCCCGGTTCGACGGTGACGGCCTGCGCCTCCGCGGGGGCCGCGATCAGCGGCACGAGCGTCCCTGACGTGCCCGCGGTCAGTAACACCGCAGGTAAGACGGCTGCGAGCAGACGTCTGGGTGAGGGGCGGGTGGTCAGCGGCATGGCACTCCTTGTGTTCCTGTGGCCCTTGGGGCCGATGGTGCGCTAGAACGCTGACATCTCCCGATATTTCCTGACAAGATTCTCGGGTGACGAGTTTCCGTCACCTGGCGTGAACCAGACATCGGGGGAGGCGGCCGTGCTGCAGGCCATCGGACTCAGTGGCCAGGACGAGAAGGTGTACGCCGCTCTGGTCCGCCGCGCGCAGGCCACCGCCGCCGAACTCGCCGCCGACTCCCACCTCCCGGCCACCGTCACGCGGCGCGTCCTGCAGTCGCTCAGCGACCTGGGCCTCGCCACCCGCTCCGCCGGCCGGCCCACCCGCTACATCGCCGCCCCACCCGACAGCAGCCTGGAAACGATCCTGCGCGAGCGCGAACGCGAGCTCGACGGGGTGCGCGCCCACATCCGCGTGCTCATGGACGCCTACCGCGCCGGCACCCGCTTCGCCCACCCCGGCGAGCTGATCGAGGTCATCTCGGGACGGGACGAGGTCAACCAGCGCTTCGTCCAGATGCAGCAGAGCACCCAGGTGGAGATGCGCGGCTTCGACCGGCCGCCGTACGCCGCGCCTGAGCAGCACACCCAGTCGAACCCCGTCGAACTCGACCTGCTGCGGCGCGGCGTGAAGTACCGCGTCATCTACGACACCAGCGTGCTGGAGCTGCCCGGCTGGCTCGACGACGTGACGGCCGGGATGCAGCACGGCGAACAGGCCCGCATCTCCGCCGACCTGCCGATGAAGCTGGCGATCTCCGACGACCGGCTGGCCATGATCCCGTTGCTGCGGGCGGGCGACAGCGCGGTCACCGCGTCGTACCTGATCCATCCGTCGCCGCTGCTGGACGCGCTGATCGCGTTGTTCGACGCGTTATGGGAGCGCAGCGTGCCCGTACGGCTGACGCCGCAGGGCACCGAGCTGTCGCAGGACGAGGAACGGCTCCTGACGCTGCTGGCGTCGGGAGCCACGGACAAGGCGGCCAGCCGCGCGCTGGGCTGGAGCGAACGGACGGTGCAGCGGCACATCACCAAGCTGATGCGCCGCCTCGGCGCGCAGACCCGCTTCCAGGTAGCCATGGAAGCCACCCGCCGCGGCTGGATCTGACACCCCACCGCCCCACCACCACCCCCGGCTCCGCGCGGAACGGGAGGATCTGACACCCCCACGCTCCACCCCCGTGCGGGGCGGTGGGTCGAGGAGGGGGCTGGGCGCCGCGGATGGTGCTGACGCCCCCACACCTCGCCGAGCCCTCAGGCGTGTGGGGCGCTGGCGAGGGAGCTGACCCACCCCACACCCCACGGAGCCCGGTGTGTGGGGTGGGGGTCAGTTGCGGAGGCCGGCGAACAGGTCGTCTTCGTCGGCGGGGGAGACGTCGCCTCGGTCGAGGACGCGTTCGAAGGCTTCGTGGGAGAACGCCTCCTGGCGGAGCTCTTCCGGCATACGCCACAGGAAGATGTTGTCGCCCTGGCTCTCGTGGGCCTGCAGCGCCTTGAGCTTGCGTTCGACGTAGGGGGCGACGTCGACGACGGTGGTCACGAGCTCGTCGGGGGTGCCGAAGTCGTCGGACGGTTCGAAGTCGAGGTCGAGGCCGCTCTCGCGCATCATCTCGAACATGCGCTTCATCGACGAGCGCGGCATGGCGGTGTGGTAGAGCTTGGCCGGGATGCCGGACAGCTCGGTGGCCGCGACGGTGATGCGGTGGGCCTGCACGTGGTCGGGGTGGCCGTACCCGCCGCCGCCCGTCGCGTCGTAGGTGACCACGACCTGCGGCTGGTAGCGCTCCATCAGCTCGGCGAGCCGGGCGGCGGCCGTCTCGACCGGGACGTTGGCGAACGCGTCGGGGTGGCCGTTGCCGTCCCAGCCCTCCATGCCCGAGTCGCGGTAGCCGAGCAGCTCGAGATGCTTGATCCCGAGGAGGGAGACGGACTCGCGCAGCTCGGACAGACGCTTGGCGGCCACGGCGGCGTCGTCGTGACCCGGCTCGCCCGGCTTGGCGCCGCCCTCTCCGTCGCCCTGCTCGCCGTTGGTGCAGGTGACCAGAACGGTGCGGACCCCTTCGTCGGAGTAGCGGGCGAGCACGCCGCCCGTGCTGAGGCACTCGTCGTCGGGGTGGGCGTGCACGACCATGAGGGTGAGTTGGCGATCCATGGCCCGAACCCTACTCGCCGCCCCCGACACTTTCGCGCGCCGCATCCTCACCGGCTCGCCTGTTGCTCGTTGTCGGTGGGGCCGTGGGTGTGCTTCGGCGGTGTGGGTTGGGGGAGGCGTTCGTACGGGAGAGGTGGATGGCGTGGGTGCGGGCGGTGGCGGCGGCGGCGTGGTTGCCGGCCGCATCGGCCAGGGTCGCCTGTTTGAGCCAGTTGTACGGGCTGCAGGGGCGGAGGTTGATCCGTTCGCTCACCAGCATCCTCGCCAGGTCGAGCCGCCCGGCGCGCAGCGCCGACTCCAGCAGGGTCCGCTGCACCGCGTCGCGCTGCGCGTGGCTGCCGCCGAACGAGTTGACCCGGTGCCGCAACGGGTACAGCAGGTCGACGACGGCCTCGTGGTCGCCGCGCCCGAACGCCAGGATCGCCCGGCACACCGGCAGCCCGACCCGCAGCGTCATGTCGCGGTTGGTGACCCCGGGACGCGGTTCCAGCGCGTACGCCTCCCGCCCGGCGATGAGCCTCTCGGCCGCGCCGAACCGCCCGGCGCCCACGTACGACATGACCGCGTGCATGTCGTTGAACGCGTAGAACGGCTCGGCGACGCGCTCCTGCCAGGCGTCGGCGAGCGCCTGCCAGCGGTCCGTCTGGTCGGAGCCCTCCAGGTGCAGCCGCCACAGCAGTGCCGCCGCGTCGAGCAGCTCCATGCACGACCGCCCGCCGCTCATCACCGCGTCGTGGACGGCCGTCACCCGCGCCTCCTCGCCGGCCTCCAGCGCGTACAGACAGTAGTGCCACCAGGTGTGCACGTTGAAGAACGTCCCGGCCGACCAGTCGGGCATCCGGGCGTCGAGGTAGCGCAGGCCGTCGCAGAAGCGGCCCTGCATCTCGTACGTGTGCACCACGGCGTGGACGCCCCACACGTCGCGCCGGTCGAGCTCGACCGCCCGCAGCCCGACCTCCTCCGACCGGTCGTAGTGGCCGGCCTCCTCCAGGCCGAAGGCGTACATGCCGAGCAGGCGTCCGTAGTGCGGGTCGTCCTCGTGCCAGGCGTTCAGCGCGCCGCCGATCCGGTCGCGCAGCATGCGCGCGTCGCCGGTGAGGAAGTCGAGCTGGTGACCGGCCGCGAGCGCCAGGACGTCACGCGGGTACGCCACCGTGAGCTCGGCCAGCCGCGCGGCGCCGGTAAGCAGGTCGCCGTCGAGCAGCGCCCGCACGGCCGCCACGTGAGCGCGCTCACGCGGGTCGAGCCGGCTCTCGTCGGCCCTGCGCAGGAAGGCCAGGAACGCCGTCCGCGCCGCGCGCGCGTCCGCGGCCTCGGTGGTCAGCAGCCGCAGGTACGCCGCCAGGACGTTGCCCATCGGGAAGCCGGGCGACTCGGCCAGCGCGGCGTCCGCCTCGCCCGCCACCTCGGCCCGGAAGTGCAGCAGGTGATCGATCGCCCGGTCGTAGTGGCGGGCCGCGACGGCCCCGGCGCCCGTCATCGCCAGGCCCTGCTGGTCGTGGGTCACGTCGTTCCCGTACCCAGCACCAGCGAAAAGTTCCCGTGACGCCTAGGCGGCGGTTTTCCGGGCATGCGGGTTTCTCCGGCGGACCTGATGGAGGAACGGTGAACACTGCGCAAGAGGCGAGGACCGCAACCCGGCGGGCGACGTCCAGCCGGCCGATGGAGGTGCTGACCCGCGTCGGGCTGGCCTGCCGCGGAGTGCTGTACGCGCTGATCGGGATCGTGGCCGTGCAGATCGCCTTCGGCGACGCCTCGCAGGAGGCGGACAAGTCGGGGGCGATCTCCACGCTGGCCGGGCTGCCGTTCGGCTCCGTGCTGCTGTGGATCATGGCGGTGGGGTTCGCCGCGCTGGCACTGTGGCAGGCGTCGGAGGCGCTGTTCGGCCACGGCAAGGCCCTCGACCGGGTCGAGGCGGTGGCGCGCACGGGCGTGTACGCGCTGGTGTTCGCCACCTTGCTGAGCGTGCTGACCGCCCACGGGGCGCCGTCCGACGACCAGAAGTCGCAGGACCTCACCGCCAAGCTGCTCGACCTGCCCGGCGGCCCGTTCATCGTGGGGGCGATCGGGCTCGGCGTCGTCGCCCTCGGCGTGTACTGGGTCAGGCAGGGCCTCACGAAGGGGTTCCGCGAGGACCTCGACCTGGGACGGATGTCCCCGCGGGCCCGTACGGTGATGGACCGGCTCGGGCTCGGCGGGTACGCGGCCAGAGGTGTGATCGCCGCGCTGGCCGGGATCCTCGTCGTCCAGGCGGCGATCACGCACGATCCCGAGGAGGCGGGCGGCATCGACGCGACGCTGCGGCAGTTCGCCGACACGCCCTTCGGGCCGTGGCTCCTCGTGGTGGTGGCGCTGGGGCTGCTGCTGTTCGCCGGTTACTGCTTCGGCGAGTCGCGCTGGCGCCGTACCTGAGACGTCAGGACGCGGCGGTGGCGAACAGGAACGCCTCGTCGCCGGGGCGGCACACGAGCTGGAGGCCGACCGGCAGGCCGTCCACCGTCCCGGCCGGCACGGTCAGCGCGGGCAGGCCGAGCACGTTCCACGGGCTGGTCAGCGAGAGCAGCGCGGCGCGCACCGCGAACGCGCGGCCGTCCGCCTCCATCTCGCGGCTGTCGAGGTGCGGCGCGACGACGGGTACGGTCGGCAGCGCCACCACGTCGTGCCGCGCGAACAGCACGTCGGTGAGGGCGGCGAGCCGCGTGCGCGCCTCCATCGCCTGGACGTAGCGCCAGCCGGGCAGTTCGGCGGCCAGCCGCAGCCGTTCGAGCACCTCGGGGTCGAACCGCTCGGGGGCCTGCTCCATCCGCTCGGCGTGCACGGCCGCCGCCTCGCAGCTCTGCACGACCGTGTACGTCTCCCGCAGCTCCTCGAAGGCCCCGTCCGGCAGCCGGACCTCGTCCTTGGCCCCGAGCTGCTCGGCGGCGGCGCGGACGGTGGCCGCCACGCGGGAATCGCCGGGGAAGAGGTTCGCGGGATCGAGCCAGGCGACCCGCGCGGGCTCGGGCGCGTCCTCCAGCGGGCCGGTCAGGCTTCGGTAGGCGAGCAGGCAGTCTGCCGCGTCGCCCGCGAGCACGCCCACGTGGTCGTACGTTCGTGACAGGGGGAACACGCCGTCGGCGGGGATGGCGCCGTACGCGGGCTTGAACCCGGCGATCCCGCACAGGGCGGACGGGATGCGGACGGACCCGCCCGTGTCCGTGCCGATCGCGAGCGGCACCATGCCGGCCGCGACGGCCGCCGCGCTGCCGCCGCTGGAGCCGCCCGACATGCGCCGCGGGTCCCACGGGTTGCGCGAGGGGCCGTTGGCGGAACGGTCGCCGGTGGGCCCGTAGGCGAACTCGTGCGTCGTGGTCTTTCCGACGACGACCGCGCCCGCCCGGCGCAGGGCCGTCACGCACGCGGCGTCGGTCCCGGGGACGTACCCGGCGAAGTGCCGCGACCCCATGGTCGCGGGCAGGCCGGCCACCTCCACGAGGTCCTTCACCCCGACGGGCACGCCGTGCAGCGGACCGTGGTCGGTCCCCGCGGTCAGTTCCTCGTCGGCGCGGCGGGCGGCGGCGAGCGCCCCGTCCGCGTCGACGGTGACGAAGGCGTTCAGTTCGGCGTCGAGGGCGGCGACGGCGTCGAGGGCCCGGCGGGTGAGGTCGGCGGAGGTGGTGCGGCCGGCACGGAGGTCGTCGGCGAGGGCGGCGATGCTGCGGCCGTGGAAGGGGCCATGGGGGAGCGACATGTCCTCTTTTGTACACACAAGAAGCCCCGCAGTGGGTGGCTGCCGCCCCACCGCCCGCTGACGCCCGACTCCTCCCGCCCGGGGGTCGGGCGGGCGTCAGCCGGAGGGGGTGCTCGCGAGGTCATGGGGGCTGGACCGGTGGGAGTCGGGCGGAGGTCAGCGGGTGGCCGGTCGGGAGGAGGTGGAGGTTGCGCCGGTGACGCCGATGGTGGCCATGTACGCGCGGTCCCACTGCCCGTCGCGCAGCCACCGGGCGATCAGCCCGTTGAGATGGTCACGGAACTGGGTGTCGTCCTTGCGGACCCCCATCCCGTACGGCTCGCGCCCGAACGGCTTGCCGACCAGCCGCAGCGCGGCCGGATGCTGGGCCAGCAGCCCGAGCAGGATGGTGTCGTCGGTGCTGAGCGCGTCCACCCGCCCGGCCACCAGCGCCGGCACGCAGATGCTGTACGCGTCCACGATCTCCAGCTCGGCGTCCGGCACCACCTCGCGCAGCCGCTCGACGGAGGTGGAGCCCTTCGCCGTGCAGACGGTCTTGCCGGCCAGGTCCTCGACGCCGTCGATGGTGGAGTCGCCGCCCCGCACCAGCAGGTCCTGCCCGGCGTAGTAGTACGGGTCGGTGAAGGACACCCGCCGGGCACGCGTCTTCGTGATCGAGTACGTGGCGATGACGAGGTCCACCACACCCTGGGAGACGAAGTTCTCCCGCTCGCGCGAGACGGTCTCCACGAACCTGATGTTGCGCTCGCTGCCGGTGAGGTCCTTGGCCACCAGCCGGGCCATCTCGGCGTCGAAGCCGGTGATGCGCCCGCTGACCGGGTCCTTGTAGCCGAACATCGGCTGGTCGAACTTGATGCCCACGGTCAGCACCCCGCGCTCCCTGATCCGCGCCATCGTGGAGCCCTCGGGGAACGGACTCGCCCCGCCGCAGCCGACCGGCAGGAGGCAGAGCAGCACCGCGGCGAGCAGTACGCGCAAGCCGGTCACCGTACCCGGTACCGGTGCTGGGGACGCCCGGTGGGCCCGTACCTCGGACGGCCCTCGACGAGGCCGCGGTCGGCGAGGTGCTCCAGGTAGCGGCGGGCGGTGGCGCGGCTGACGCCGATCAGCGTGGCGAGCTCCTGGGCCGAGGCGTCCTCCTCCACCTCGGCCAGCGCGTCCAGCACCGCCTGCTCGGTCGCCGCCGAGATGCTCCCGGGCCGGGCCGTCTGGTCGTGGTGCATGGAACGGAAGAGGCGGTCGATCTCCTGCTGCTCGGTGAACCGCCCGCCCGACTCCAGTTGCTCGGCCGTGGCCGCGTAGCGCAGCAGGGTCTGCTCAAGGGTGCCCGTACGGATGGGTTTGACCAGGTAGTGCAGGGCGCCGCGCTGCATGGCCGCGCGCACGGTCGCCGACTCCTTGCGTCCGGAGATGACGATGACGTCGACGGGAGGCTGGTCGGGGCGGCGTAACCGGTGGGCCACCTCCAGGCCGGGCATGTCGGGCAGGTGCAGATCGAGCAGCACGAGGCGGGGCGCGAAGCGGCTCGCCGCGGCCAGGGCCGCGTGCCCGGTGTGGGCGATCCCCGCGACCTTGAAGCGCAGGACGCGGTTGACCTGGGCATGCAGGGCCGCGGTGACGACCGGGTCGTCGTCCACGATGAGAACGGTGATGTCCCTGAGCTCAGGCACCGCCACGCTCCTCGTCCATAAAGTAGATCTCTGCAGCTTAAGCGCGTTTTATTGGGGAATTTCGAGTTTTGCTCGTTCTGCTCAGCGGGAAAAGGCGCTCGGCCGCCTTTCCACCTAATCTGTTACCCGTTGTCGGGCAGGGAGGGGCGGACGGCGGTGCGATGGCTGCTCGCGGTGACGGCCCTGTGGACGCTTCTCGGACTGCTTCCGCTGGCCCTGCTCACCTCCTCCAGCATCTCCCTGGCGGAGAACGCGATGCGCGACGAGGTCCGCGACCGGGTCAGGACCACCGCGTCCGTCAGCCGCGTCTTCGTCGACCAGCAGATGAGCTCGCTCAAGCAGCTCGTCACCGCCTTCGCGCAGCGCACCCGGGTACGTGAGGCGGCGGGCGCCTCCGACGACGCTCTCCTGCCCGACTGGCTGGAGGAGCTCCGGCGCATGCGCGACGGCGTCAGCGGCCTCATCATGATCTCCCCGGAGGGCGGCATGCTGGGGGCCGAGCCGCCGGCCGTGCTGCCCCAGGACATCACCAGCACCGACTGGTACCGCGCCGTGCGCGACCGGCCCCAGGCGCACGTGTCGCAGGCGTACACGCCGACGATGGTCGGGGTGTCGCGGGCGGTCGCGGTGGCCGCGCCCATCCCCAGCCAGGACGGCGTCGGCATGCTCGGCATGCTCGCGGTCGTCTACAGCCTCGACGCCATCCAGGAGTTCGCCGAGGAGGCCGCCGAGGCGCAGGACATCCGGCTGCTCATCACCGACCGGGCCGGCGTGCTCGTCGCCGACCCCGGCAGGAAGCTGCTCGCCCTCACCTCGCTGCGCGAGGACCCGAGGGTGGACGCCGCCCTCGCCGGGCAGTCATGGAGCGGCGAGCACGGCGGCATGGACGGCGGGGTGCTGTCGGCCTCCGAGCCCATCCCGAGCATCGGCTGGACGGTCACCGCCGAGGTGTCGACGGCCGTGGCGCTGGCCGGGGCCCAGCAGGTCCGCGCCAACGTGCTCACCGTCGCGGCCCTGCTCGCCCTGCTCATCCTCATCGGGCTCGCGCTGCAGATCCGCAGCGAGCACGGACGCCGCCGCGCCCAGGCCACCCTCGCCCGCTACGCCGCCGAGCTGGCCTCCGCCCGCGACGAGGCCCTGTCCGCCTCGAAGGCGAAGTCGGAGTTCGTGGCGAAGATCAGCCACGAGATCCGCACCCCGATCAACGGCGTGCTCGGCATGAACTCCCTGCTCATGGGCACCCGGCTGGACGACGAGCAGCGCTACTACGCCGGCACCGCCCAGTCGTCGGCGCAGAACGTGCTGCGCCTGCTCGACGACTTCCTCGACCTGTCCAGGATCGAGGCGGGACACCTTCAGGTCGACGCGGTGCCGTTCGACCTGCCGCGCCTGTGCGACGAGGTGGTGGCCCCGTTCGCGCCGCGCGCCTACGAGCAGGGGCTCTGGCTCACGCTGCATCTGGACGAGGGCGTGCCCCGGCAGGTCTGCGGCGACCCGGAACGGCTGCGCCAGGTGCTGACGAACCTCATCGGCAACGCGCTCAAGTTCACCGTCAAGGGCGGCGTGGACCTGCACGTCACGCTGGAGGACGGCGCGCCGGGCGAGGAGCGGGCGGTGCTCGGGTTCGCGGTGGCCGACACCGGCATCGGCGTCGGCGAGGACGACCGCGAGCGCGTGTTCGGCGTCTTCCGCCAGGTCGACTCGCCCATCACGCGCCGCACCGGCGGCAGCGGGCTGGGCCTGGCCATCAGCCGGCAGCTCGTCGGGCTCATGGGCGGCCGGATCGGGCTGGACAGCGTCGAGGGCGTGGGCAGCCGGTTCTGGGTGACGCTGCCGTTCGACGTGCTGACCTGGACCGAGCCGGAGCACGCGGCGCTGGCGGGACGGCGTGCCCTCGTCGCCGACCCGCGCCCGCAGGACCGGGCCCTCGCCGCGCGCTTCCTCGCCGGGGCGGGGCTGCGCATCGACGAGGGACGCGACGAGCAGTCCGTCCTGGAGCTGCTGCGCGCCGCGGCCAGGGACGGGAGCCCGTACGAGCTGGCGGTGGTCGCCCTGGAGCTCGGCGCGGAGCCCGCGACGGGGGCCGATGGGGAGTCGCGCTCGCTCGCCCACACCATCCTCACCGACCCGGAGTTCCAGGACACCGGCGTCATCGTCGTCGTCACCCCGGGACGGGCGGCCTTCGCCTGGCCGGGCGCGGTGGGGGAGCGGGTGCAGTCGATCACCCGGCCGCTCAGCCGCCGGCGCCTGCTCGCCGCCGTCGAGAACGCCGTCGAGAACGCCGTCGAGAACGCCCTCGGCACGGCGGAGCGCTCAGGCGAGCCGCGCGAGATCGACCAGGCGGGCGACGTGCGCAGATTTGTGCGGGTCCTCGTGGCGGAGGACGACGAGGTGAGCCGTCAGGTCGCGCTGCTCGTCCTCGGCCAGGCCGGGCACGAGGCGGACGGCGTCGAGGACGGCGCCAAGGCCGTGCGGGCGGTGCTGGCAGGCGGGTACGACCTGGTGTTCATGGACTGCCAGCTGCCGGTGCTCGACGGCCTGGCCGCCACCGCCGAGATCAGGGCCCGCGAGGACGTCCACACCCCGATCATCGCGATGACCGCCGCCGCCATGCCGGAGGACCGCCTGCGCTGCCTCGAGGCGGGCATGGACGACCACCTCGCCAAGCCGGTCGACTGGCAGCGGGTGCTGGCCAGGATCCCGGAGTGGACGGCCTCCGCCGGGCTGCCCCCCGAGCTGGCGGGGCTGTCGGCGGAGGCGCTGGCGGACGTGGCGCAGGCGTACCGGGCGACCGCCGCGAGCACGTTCGACGAGCTGCGCCGGGCGGTGCGCGACGGCGACCCGGCGCTGGCGGCCGCGCTGGCGCACCGGCTGAAGGGCGCCTGCGCGACCGTCGGCGCGAGTCGCGAGGCCGAGCTGTGCGGGCAGGTGGAGGAGGTGGCGCGGGCGGGCGGCACGGTGGGGGAGGAGCTGCTCGACGAGCTGGGCGCGCTCCTCGACGACATCCCCGAGTGGATGAACGCCTGAACGCGGTCCGGGTGGCTCAGTCGCAACAGGAGCAGCCGTCACAGCAGGAGCAGCCGTCACAGCAGGAGCAGCCGCCACAGCAAGAGCCGTCCGAACAGGAGGAGCAGCACTTGACGCAGCTGCTGCAGTCGCAGCAGTCACAGCAGTCGGTGCAGTTGTCGGCATGGCGGGTGACCCAGCAGCGGTCGGTCCAGTGCTCGCCGTTCAGTTCGCTCCACTCCGGCCGCCACAGGCCGCAGGTGAGCAGGATCGCCCCACCGGCCCACCACCTGCGCAGCCGTCCCGGCCGCTGCCGCCGCTCGGCGGCGGGGGCGGGGGCGCGGAAGGCGCGCTCCACCGCGCGGCGGACCTCGGTGCCGAGCAGCGCGTCCACCAGGTGACGGTCCTCGAAGCGCACCTCGGCCAGCGCGAGGGACAGGCCGTGCGCGGCGTCGTCGCACAGCCGCCGCGCCTCCGCGGCGCCGGTGCCGGTGGCGGTCAGCGGGTTGAAAGCCCCGCGCGCCTCGTCCTCCGCCAGGTCCTCGTAGGCGTCCACCAGGTGCGCGACGCGGCCGAAGAACCTGCCTGCCTCCGCCAGCGCGGCGGCGTTGTCCGGCCGGCCCGCGAGCACCGCCGTGTGCGCGAACGCCGCCGCGACCGCGTCCTCGGTCGGAGCGGTCAGCTCCAGCAGCGCGTCGGGTCCGCGGCGACCGCCGTCGGCGCAGCGGCGTTCCAGGGTGAGCTGGCGGGCGACCGTCCCCGACAGCGGCTCGGTGTCGAACCCCACCGCGCCCGCCATGCGGGCGCCCGCCGCCTCCCACCGGGTGGCGAGCAGCGTGCGCGCCCCGGCGGTGCCGAACGCCGCGTCGCCGTCCGCCACGTGGTCGCGGATCCGGCCCGCCGCCAGCATGAGCGAGACGCCCGCCGCGAGCCGGGCGCCGCGCGCCCGCGCGTCGACCACCTCGGCTCGGCGCAAGCCCCGTAACGCGCACGGCCCCGCCGTACGGCGCGGCGCCCCGGACGGGAGTTGCGCCTCCGCGAGCACCGAGATGATCAACGTGTCGTAGTTGGTCGCCAGCCGCGCCGCCTGCCCGTGCCCGTCGCGCAGCGTCAGGCACAGCCCGCACAGGTGAGCCCGCCACGCCTCGCGCAACGACGGGCACCCGTGCGCACCGCACGGGCGAATGATCCCGAACACATGACCTCTCAACCGATTCGTCGCCAGTGGGCGAGAATCTTATGGCCGGCCCTCCGCCTCCGCACCGGCTTCGGCAGAAGCGCCCGCAGGAGGTCGCGTCGGGGTCAGTGCTGCCAGTTCAGGACGGTACGAACCGTCCTGCCCAGCAGCCACTCCTTCTCGGCGGCGGAGAACACGTCAGAGTCGAGGAGGTAGTGCAGGCTGTGCGAGTAGGGAGCCGGGTGAGGCGAGAGACCGGACTTGACCGCCTGCGTGTGGTCGCTCGCCCAGAGGATCCGCTCGGCGCCGAAGGCGTCGACGACCTTGCGGAAGTGCGGCATCAGGTCCGGGTACGGGTACGGCTCGGCGGCGAGCCGCTCGACATGTGACCACTTGAGGTAGGCGTTGCCGTACTGCGACAGCGCGCGGACCGGGTCGAGGCGGGCGTACCGCTCGGTCGGTGAGGCGTCGGCGGCCGGCCAGCTGACGCCGATGTGGTCGATGATGAACGGCAGTTCGGGAAACCGCTTCAGGTACGGCTCAAGGGTGTCCAGCCGTGGGGTGATCATGATGAACACGGGCACCTGCCGGGCCTCGCAGGCGGCGAACAGATCGTTGTAACCGCCCTGGAGGAAGGACGGATCCCGCCACACGCCACCGTCGAAGCCGGCATGCACGCGGATGCCCGCACAGCCTGGCTTCGCGTGCACGCGGGCAACCTGTTCCTCGAGGTCGGGGTCGTGGGGGTCGACGCGGGTCAACCACACGAACCGGTCCGGGTAGGTGGCCGCGGCGAGTTCGGAGAAGGGCCGCTCCGGCCGCCATGCGCCGTTGGCGTGGTAACTCCCGGGCAGCATGTGGTAGTTGTCGTCGAGCCCGGTGAACTCGTCGAGTACGGCGGCGTGGACGCCGACGGCGTCCATCGCGACGACCGTGGCGTTGAGCGTGGTCTCCAGGTCGGCTGTCTGCCAGTGCGGACCGATCTGGTTCGCGTGAAGCTGGCCGTCCACGATGTTCATGAGAAGCTCCATGAGGGATGCGCAGGAATGATGGCGACGTGATCCGCGGTGAGGCCGACGCGGGGGCCTGCGGAATGTGTCAGGCGCGGGCCTTCTTGGACAGCCCGGGCATGTGCGTGGTGAGGCCGCCGTCGACGACGAGGACCTGTCCGTTGATGTACTCGCCGGCTTGACCGGCGAGGAAGACGACGGTGGAGGCGATGTCGGTGGGGCGTCCTGGCCGCTGGGTGAGGCCGCCGCTGGACTCGCGGAAGGCTTCCTGGCTGGCCGTGTCGTCGCCCAGCATGATCACACCGGGGGCGATCGCGTTGCAGCGTACGCCCTGCGTGCCGTAGGTCGCCGCGATCATGCGGGTCAGGCCGATCATGCCGGCCTTCGCGGAGGAGTAGGCGGTGGCGAAGCCGGCGACGCTGTGCAGGGCCGACGTCGAGGTCATCATGATGATCGAGCCGGTGCCCGCTTCCAGCATGTCAGGCAGCACCCGACGGGCGCCCAGCATGGGTCCGCGCAGATTCGCCGCGAAGACACGGTCCCAGACGGGCACGGGGGTGTCGAGCAGGCCGCCGTCCCCGGCGACCGACGCCTTCAGCGCGGCGTTGTTCACGAGTACGATCACCGGCGCGAACGTGGCGCGGACGTCGTTGAGCACCGCCTCCCAGGCACTGTCCTCGGTGACGTCGAGGGTGTAGGCGGCCGATGAGCCGCCCTGCTCGGCGATGAGTTCGTGGGTCTGCCGGGCGGTGTCGGGGTTGAGGTCGGTGACGGCGACGGTTGCGCCGGCCTCGGCGAGGCCAAGGGCGCAGGCGCGACCGATTCCCGATCCGGCACCGGTGACGAGGGCGACGTGTCCCCGCAGAAGGTGGTGTGGCATGACTGAGTTCCAGATGTCGAGGTTGAAGGGGTTGTTGACCAGGCGCTACGCGCCATCGAGGGCGTCGATCCATAATCGTAGGAACCCTACGTTTGACTCTAAAGGTAGGATGCCTCCGATTGCAACCGGAGGCCACACTGGAGGTTCACCGACATGCGGAGCCAGACCGGGACGGCGCCCGCGGCCCGGCGGATGCGCGCCGACGCGCGGCGCAACTACGAGAAACTCCTGGACGTGGCCGACGCCGTCTTCGACGAGCACGGCGCCAACGCGTCGCTGGAGGAGATCGCGCGCCGCGCAGGGGTCAGCATCGCCACCCTCTACCGCCACTTCCCCGAGCGACGGAACCTTCAGGAGGCGGTCTTCCTGCGGATCGCCGACAGCCTGCGAGACGAAGCCGTCGCGCTGCTCGACGCGAAGGACCCGCTCGAAGCGTTCCTCACCTGGTTGCAGTCACACCTGGTGAGCGGCGCCTGCGGGCGCGGCCTGGCGGCCAGCGTGATGAGCGCGAAGCTGCAGGAGGGTACGGACGTCAACACCAGCTGCCACCAGATGAAGCGAGCCGGCGCCGAGCTGCTGGCGCGCGCCCAGGCCGCGGGACAAGTTCGGGAAGGAGTCGACCTGGGAGATCTGCTCCTCGTCGTGCACGGCATCGTCCTCGTCAACGAGCAGGTCCCCACCACAGCGGACCGCCCCCAGCGCATGCTCGCCGTCGTCGTGGACGGCCTGCGCCGTTGACGGCAGCCCACCACTCAGGCACCTGGCGTGCCGGATCAGGTTTCGAGGTAGCGGAGGATGGCCAGGACGCGGCGGGGCAGGTCGAGCTTGTCCATGATCGCGTTGACGTGCTTCTCGACCGTGCTGAGCGAGACGTGCAGGCGTTCGGCGACGGCCGCGTTCACCAGCCCTTCCGCCAGCAGGCGCAGCACCTCGCCCTCGCGCGGGCTCAGCCGGCTCAGCGGGTCGGCGTGGGTGGTGCGGGCCAGGAGCTGCCGCACCACCTCAGGATCGAACGCGGTGCCGCCCGCGCGCACCCGCTCCAGCGACTCGAGGAACTCGGCGACCTCCGAGACGCGGTCCTTCAGCAGGTAGCCGAGCCCTTCGGGAGAGCCGGCCAGCAGCCGGGCGGCGTAGTGCTGCTCGACGTACTGCGACAGCACCAGCACCCCGACGCCGGGCAGCCTCTCGCGGATCTCCAGCGCCGCGCGCAACCCGTCGTCCTTGTGCGCGGGCGGCATGCGCACGTCGATCACGGCCATGAGACGGCCCTTGCCGATCACGACGAGATGGTCGGCGGTGAGCTGCATCTCGCTCATCAGGTGGCTGGAGACGAACACCGTGCGGCCCTCGGCGGCCAGCGAGCGCATCAGCCCGCGCACCCAGCGCACCCCGTCGGGGTCGAGCCCGTTGACCGGCTCGTCGAACATGAGCACCTCAGGATCGCCCAGCAGCGCCGCCGCGATGCCGAGCCGCTGGCTCATGCCGAGAGACATCGCCCCGGCGCGCCTGCCGGCCGCGTCCGCCATGCCGACCGTCTCCAGCACCTGCTCCACCCGCCGCCGGGGGATGCCGTTGCTTCGGGCCAACGCGAGCAGGTGCGCCCGCCCGCTGCGGGCCGGGTGCAGCGCCCGCGCGTCGAGCAGCGCGCCCACCGTGCGCAGCGGGTCCTTGATGCGGGGGTACGGCACCCCGCCGACGAGCGCCGTGCCCGCCGAGGGACGGTCGAGGCCGAGCACCAGACGCATGGTGGTCGACTTGCCTGCCCCGTTCGGGCCCAGGAATCCCGTCACGGCGCCCGGTCTCAGCTCCAGCGACAGGTCGTCGACCGCGAGCCGATCGCCGTACCGCTTGGTCAAGCCTTTGAGTTCGATCACGCTTCGCCACGCTAGGCAGCCGGGAGGACACCCACCATGGGGGAGGACCGCCGACCTCGATGGCGGAAATCCGTACCGGAACGCTCGGAGTAAGGTGGCAGCGCTCCGGGTTCCCGAGGAAAGGAAGAGCTCACCATGACCGTCAAGCTCTCCGACGGCCGCTCCATGCCGCGCATCGGCCTCGGCACCTGGCCGATGAACGACGAGGAGGCCCGCCAGTCCGTCGTCCTGGCGGCCCAGCTCGGCTACCGGCTGATCGACACCGCCGCCGCGTACGGCAACGAGGCGGGCGTCGGGGCGGGCGTCAGGGAGTCGGGCGTGCCGCGCGAGGACCTGTTCGTCACCACGAAGCTGCGCGGCTCCCAGCACGGTTACGACGCCGCCGTCCAGGGCCTCGAGGACAGCCTCACTCGGCTCGGCCTCGACTACGTCGACCTCTACCTCATCCACTGGCCGCTGCCCGAGCGCGACCTCTACGCCGACACCTGGCGGGCGTTCGTCGACCTGCGGGAGCGGGGGCTGGCGCGGTCGATCGGGGTGTCGAACTTCACGCGGCAGCACATCGAGCGGATCGTCGCGGAGACCGGCGTGTGGCCGGTCGTCAACCAGGTCGAGATGCACCCGGGCTTCGCCCAGCGCGAGCTCGGCGCCTGGCACGCCGAGCACGGCATCGTCACCGAGTCGTGGAGCCCGCTGGCCCGCGCCGGCAAGCTGCTCGGCGACCCCGTCGTCACCGAGCTGGCCGCCGTCCACGCCCGCACGCCCGCCCAGGTGGTGCTCCGCTGGCACACCCAGATGGGCGCGGTGCCCATCCCGAAGTCGTCCGACCAGGAACGGATGCGCCAGAACTACGAGCTGTTCGACTTCAGCCTCTCGCCGGACGAACTCGACCGCATGAACGCCCTCGACGGCTCCGGCCGCACCGGCGGCGACCCCGACACCCACGTCGAGCTGTAGCAGTCAGAACCTCGTGCAGGCCAGCCAGTGGTCGAGCAGACCTCGATCACCGGCCACGCCGCCCTCGGCGGGCGGCACCCGTCCGGTGAGCACGAGCATCAGCTCCGTCACCGGACCCGACACCGTGACGTCCGCGCCCGCGTTCCCGCGTGCCACCCGGATGCCGTCCGGAGTCCTGGTGACCAGCCAGCCGTCCATCGCGTGCGGGCGGACGGCGAGCCGTTCGCCCGTGCCGCGCAGTTCGACGAGGTCCGGCTTGAACGCCTCCGCCTCGGGGGCCGACAGCAGCTCCATGCCCTCGCCGATCACGTCGGCCGCCAGCCGCGGGGAGATCTCGAACCCGGCGCCGGTCGTGGCCGCCGCGTCGTAGCGGTGGACGGTGACGTCGCTCAGCATCCGGCGAAGCCAGAACGCCGGCGGCACCGGCCCCAGCACCGACCACACCCGGGCGTCGCCGGGGGCGTCGCGTACGGCCTCGATCAGCTCCTCGGCGCCGTCGGCGAGCCGGCGCTCCCACCCGCCGATCGCGCCAGGGTCGGCCGCGCGCGGGTCGGGGATCGGCAGCGGCGCGGCCGCGCGCACCAGCTCGGCCGCCCAGCGCAGCGCCTGCTCGATGTGCGCCACCAGGTCGCGCAGCCGCCACTCGGGGCAGGTGGGTACCGTCGCGTCCGGGTCGCCCGCGACGGCCGCCCGCGCCAGCGCGGCAGTCTGCTCCTGAAGGTCCTCCGCCATCATGACGTCACTCCTCTCGTCGCGATTACCGTAGGAACTCCAGCCCACTGGAGGTTCAAGTGCCGTTGCGCGAGGACACGATCGGGATCGGTGAACTGGCCCGGCTGACCGGGGTCTCGGTGCGGACCGTCCGCTTCTACTGCGACGAGGGCATCATTGCGTCCGTGCGCAGCACCGGCGGCCACCGCAGGTTCGACCGGGCGGCGGTGCAGACCCTGGGCATGGTGCGGCGGCTGCGCGGGCTCGGCCTCGGGCTCACCGCGATCGCCCGGGTGCTGGCGGGCGAGAGCTCCGTGGCCGAGGCCGTGGCCGCCGAGCGGGCCTCGCTGGACGTCCGGCTCGCCGGTCTCTCCTGGCGGCGCGCCGCGCTGAGCGCGGTGGAGTCGGCGGGCCCCGCCGACCGGGCAGCCCGGCTCGACCTGCTGGCCGGGGTGGAGGACGGTGTCGTCGCCCGCGACACGCTGGTGGAGTTCTGGCGGCGACAGAGGGTGGCCCCCGTTCCCGAAGGCGTCTTCACCTCGTTCGTGACCATGGCCGTGCCCCAGCCGCCCGTCGCCCCGACGCCGGCGCAGGTGGTCGCGTACGCGGAGATGGTCGCGCTGACGGCCGACCGGGCGTTCTCGGGCGCCCTGCGCTCCGCGGCCCTGGCCGGCCTCCAGGTGATCGACGACGAGGAGAGCCTGCTGTACGGGGTCGGCGAGGCGTGCGCACTGGCCGAACCCCTCGTGCTGGCCGGAGAGCCGCCGCGGGAGGGGCCCGAGCTGGACCGGTTCGTGGCCGCGCACGCCACGGCCCGGCGGCGCGCGGACTCGCCGGCGTTCCGCCGGGAGCTGGTCGCCGCGGCCGAGCCGGATCCCCGGCTGCGCCGCTACTGGCGGTTGGTGGGCGAGGTGAGCGGCGAGCGCGCCACGCTCGGCGCGACGCACCTGTGGCTGACCGACGCCCTCGCACGCACCACGCCCGCCTGACGGGCACTGCCCCTGACTACTACTCCGTGCTACCGTGTAGTGGTACTCGGTGGTACAAGGTACCAGGATGAAGAGGGCCATGGTGGACGACCTGACGGAGATGCTGAAGGGCACCCTCGAGGGCTGCGTGTTGGAGATCATCGGCAGCGAGGAGACGTACGGGTACGCCATCACGCGCCGGCTGAACGAACTCGGCTTCGCCGACGTCGTCGAGGGGACGGTTTACACCATCCTGCTGAGGCTGGAGAAGAACGGGCTCGTCCAGGTGGTGAAACGGCCCTCCGAGGTGGGCCCGCCGCGCAAGTTCTATGCGCTCAACGACGCGGGCCGCGACAGGCTCGCGACGTTCTGGAAGAAGTGGGAGTACGTCACGTCCCGGATCGAGAAGCTCAGGGAGGGCGGGAGATGAACGTCTGGGAGGCCGTGACAGGCAGCGACCTGACCAGGGATTGGAAGGCGTTCGAAGTCCGTGCCGAGGCGCTGCCCGCCGACCATCGGGCGGCGTGGGAAGAGATCAAAGGTCATCTCTTCGCGTACGCGGATTTCACGGGTCGAAAGCTGATGCCGATTCTCGACAGTGCTCTCGGGCTGCTCGAGGAGACGGCGGCCGATGGGCAGGGCGTTCGCGCGGTGCTGGGTGACGACATCGCGGGCTTCTGCGCGGCGCTGGCCGGCGGAGAGGGGGCTCGCAGCCATCGCGACCGGTGGCGCGAGCAGCTCAACAGGAACGTCGCGAAGAAGCTGGGCCGGCTGGGAGGCTGACGTGGGCATCCAGGACATCGTCGAGGGCAAGAGGCAGTGGCGGGCGCACATGGCGCGGGTCAAGGCGCTCCCGCCCGACTACCGGATCGTCTACAAGGAGATCCCAGAAGTACCTTCTCAAGGTCGGATCGAGCGACCTGCTCGAGGGGATCCTCGATTTCTTCGAGGAGGGCGTCGCGGGCGGCAGGGGCGTCCTGGAGCTCATCGGCACCGACGTCGCGGCCTTCTGCGACGACCTCATCAAGGACTCGCGCACGTACGCGGACATCTACCAGGAGTCCATCGGCGGGAAGGCCGGCGCGGCCGGAGAGTGACATCCGCCGGGCGGAGTCCTTGTCCGGCGACACTCCGCCTGCCGCCGCGCCCGCACCTTTGTCAGGCCGTGCCCGCTGCGATCGGGCACGGCGAACGGACGCCCCTGCCGCGTTGCCGTGTCAGTACGGCAACAGGCCGGTGTCAGCGCCTTCGGCGATGGTGGACGCCGTGAACAGCTCACCGATCGCGCACAGCGATCACCACGCCCCGCACCTGCACGCTCCAGCTATTCGGTATTGCTAGGTACCGGTAGTCAGTGTTACTTTGTACTGGTACTCGGTACCACCAAGTAGGTGGCGCACCCGGCGCTTCCTGGCCGAACGGCCGGCAGAGCCCCGCTGAGGAGGCAAGGAGACATGACCACAGGGTCGGACGAGCCGAAGAACCGCTATCTGCAGTACCTGGAGATCGTCACCGGACCACTGGAGGAGAAGAAGCGCTACCGGCAGTACAAGGCACGGATCAAGCGGCTGCCCGAGAACTACCGCATCGCGGTCGAGGCCCTGGAGCGCTACCTGATGCACTTCGGGCCGGTCGACGGCTCCGGCGCGATGGAGATGTACGAGGACCTCGCGGATCTGTTCGAGCGGAGCGCGGCCGACGCCACCCCCATCCGCGACATCTTCGGCGACGACCCCATCGAGTTCGTCGAGACCTTCATGTCCAACTACCCCCTCGGCCAGTACCGGGCCCGCGAACGCCACCGGTTCACCAGCGCCGTCGACCGCGCCATCGGCGCCACCCCACCACAGGACAGGACAGAGTGATGACGACCCAGCCCGCCCCGGCGATCCAGGTGTGCGGCCTGCAGAAGTCGTACAAGGAGCTTCGCGTGCTGCGCGGCGTGGACCTCGAGGTGGCGCGGGGCAGCATCTTCGCCCTGCTCGGCTCCAACGGAGCCGGCAAGACCACCGCCGTGCGGATCCTGTCCACGCTGCTCAGGGCCGACGCGGGCACGGTGCGCGTGAACGGCTTCGACGTCGCCACGCAGGCGGCGGACGTGCGCGAGTCGATCAGCCTCACCGGGCAGTTCGCCGCCGTTGACGAGATTCTCACCGGACGGGAGAACCTCGTGCTGGTCGCCCGGCTGCGGCACCTCAAGAATCCAGGGGAGATCGCCGACGACCTGCTGGAACGGTTCTCGCTGACCGACGCGGGCGGGCGGAGGGCGGCGACGTACTCGGGAGGCATGCGCCGGCGCCTCGACATCGCGATGAGCCTGATCGGCGATCCGCCCGTCATCTTCCTCGACGAGCCGACCACCGGGCTCGACCCCCAGGCCCGCATCGAGGTGTGGCAGGCCGTCAGGGAGCTCGCCGACAGGGGGACGACGGTGCTGCTCACCACGCAGTACCTGGACGAGGCGGAACAGCTCGCCGACCGGATCGCGATCCTCCACGAGGGCCGGATCGTCGTCAACGGCACCCTGGCCGAGCTCAGGAAACTGCTCCCGCCCGCCACGGTCGAATACGTCGAGAAGCAGCCGACCCTCGAGGACGTCTTCCTCGCCCTCGTCGGCACGAAGGGATGACGAGCCGCCATGAGCAAGCATTTCCTCGGTGACACCACCGTCCTGCTGGGACGGTCACTGCGCCATATAGCGCGCAGTCCGGACACCATCATCACGACCGCGGTCATGCCGATCGCCATGATGCTGATGTTCGTTTACGTCTTCGGCGGCGCGATCAGCACGGGGACGGGCTCATATGTGAACTACCTGCTGCCCGGCATCCTGCTCATCACGGTCGCCTCGGGCATCGCCTACACCTCCTACCGGCTGTTCATGGACATGAAGGGCGGCATCTTCGAGCGCTTCCAGTCGATGCCGACCGCGCGGTCGTCGGTGCTGTGGGCGCACGTGCTGACCTCGCTGGTCGCCAACCTCGTCTCACTCGCGGTCGTGATGCTCGTGGCCCTGCTCATGGGCTTCCGGTCGGGGGCGGGGGTGTCTGCGTGGCTGGCGGTGGCGGGCATCCTGATCCTGTTCACCCTGGCGTTGACCTGGATCGCCGTCATCCCCGGCCTGTCGGCCAGGACCGTGGAGGGCGCGAGCGCGTTCTCCTACCCGCTCATCTTCCTGCCCTTTCTCAGCTCGGCGTTCGTGCCCACCGCCACCATGCCAGGACCGGTGCGCGCCTTCGCCGAGAACCAGCCGGTGACCTCCATCGTCAACGCCATCCGCGCCCTGTTCACCGGGCAGCCGGTCGGCGCCGACATCTGGGTCGCCCTCGCCTGGTGCGCCGGCATCCTCGTCGTCGCGTACGCCTTCGCCATGCGGACCTACCGCCGCAAGACCCCCTAGGCCGGCCGTGGTGCGCCCACGGCGAAAGGACGCGTCGTGATCCACCCTCTCGAGACGATGCCGACGGCGCGTCAGGCCGGCTGTGAAGAGCCTGCCGGCGTGAGCTCAGCCGGTCGCCTCGGCCACCCGTACGGGACGGCGGCGCGCCACCAGCACGGCGAGGGCGGCCAGCAGCAGCCACGCGGAGGTCAGGCCGACGAGCCAGGACCAGCCCGCGTGGCCGTACACGATGCCGCCCACCGTGCCGCCCACGCCGCTGCCCAGGTAGTAGCAGAGGGTGTAGAGGCCGGCGGCGCGGCCCCGGGCGGCGGGCGGCGCCTCGGCGGTGGCCCACGCGTTGGCGACGGCGTGCGCGGCGAAGAACCCGGCCGTCAGCACGGCGAACCCGAGCACGATCACCGGCAGGGACGGGTGCGCGGTCAGCAGGCTGCCCACCACCGTGACGGCCAGCGCGGTGACGACCGCGGGCGTACGTCCCAGGCGGGCGGCCAGGCGGCCGGCGGCGGCCGAGGTGAGGGTGCCCATCGCGTACGAGAGGAAGACGAGCGAGGCGGCGGCGGGGCTCAGGTCGAGCGGCGGCGCGGACAGCCGGAACGCGGCGGCGTTGTAGAGCGCGACGAACGCCCCCATCCCCAGCCCGCCGACCAGGATCGGCGTCACGATCGCCGCCCCCAGCCGCGGCCGCGAGCCACCCCGGGGACCCACGCGCCGCACCCCCATCGCGCCGCCCCTTTCGGCGAGCGCCTGAGCGGTGCGGGGTTCGCGGGGGAGCGCCGGGTGGAGGAGGTCGCGCTCGGGTGCGGTGGTGGTGCGGGGTTCGCGGGGGAGGGTGAGGGCGGTGAAGGTGGCGCAGGCGAGGGCTACCGCGGCGACGGCGAGCAGGGCGCCGTGCCAGCCGAGGGGGCCGGTGGCGAAGCCCGCGCCGAGGCGGCCGAGCATGCCGCCGACCGAGTTGCCGGCGATCATCGCGCCCACCGCCGTCGGCAGCCGCGCCGTCCCGAGCACGTCCGCGAGGTACGCCGCTCCCACTCCAGCGAACCCGGCGACCGCCACCCCCTGCACCGCCCGCAGCGCGAGCAGCACCGGGAAGGACGGCGCCAGCGGCAGTGACAGCCCGATCAGCGCCGCCACCAGCACCGACCAGAGGATCATCCGCCGCCGCCCGACGGCGCCCGCCGCCCATGCCAGCGGCAGCACCGCGACGGCCAGCGCGGTGGTCGCCACCCCGATCGCGAGCGACGCGCTGCCGGGGTCGAGCCCGTACGCCCGCGCCATTTGCGGCAGCACCGGCTGCGGTGCGTACAGCAGGGCGAACGACGACAGCCCGGCGGCCGCGACGGCCGCACTCACCCGCCGCGTGTCGACGCGAACATCCTGGACGGTAACCACCTTCTTCACGCTAGGCAGCACGGAAGAATACGTCCAATGCGCCCATAGCCGATAATTCATACTGTGACGTATGAATCGGATGAGGAGCTGGCCGCCCGGCTGGCCCCGTCGCTCGCCCTGCTGGCGGCCGTCGGCGAGACCGGCCAGGTCACGCGCGCGGCGGAACTGCTCGGCATCCCCCAGCCCACCGCCAGCCGCCGCCTCGCCGCGCTGGCCGGCATCGTCGGCGCCCCGCTGGCGCTCCCGTCGGGACGCGGGATCCGGCTGACCAGGGCCGGCCGCACTCTCGCCGCCGCCTCCACGCGCGCGCTCGCGGCCGTGTCCGCCGCCGCCCGCGAGGTGCGTGAGGAGATCGACCCCGGCAGCGGCCGGGTCGTCCTGGGATTCCTGCACCTGCTGGGACGCACGCTGGTGCCGTCCCTCATCGGCGGTTTCCGCGAGCGCCACCCGGGCGTCCGCTTCGCGCTCGTGCAGGGCTCCCGCCAGGACGTGCTGCGCGCCCTGCGCGAGGGCGAGGTGGACCTCGTGTTCGCCGCCCCCATGCCGCTGGACGACCCCGACCTGGTCAGCCGGCCGCTCGCCGACCAGGAGCTGGTGCTGGCGGCGCCGTCGTCGCACCGGCTCGCGGCCCGGCGGCGGGTGGGGGCGGCGGAGCTCGCGGGGGAGGAACTGGTGACGCTCGAACCCGGGTACGGCCTGCGCCAGATCACCGACGACCTGTGCGCCGCGGCCGGGTTCGAGCCGCGGATCGCGTTCGAGTGCCAGGAGTCGGAGACCGTGCGCGGGCTGGTGGCCGCCGGGCTGGGGGTGGCCGTCCTGCCCCGCTCCGACCAGCCGTCGGCGGCGGACGTCGTGGAGATCCCGCTGGAGCCGCGGGTGTTCCGCACGATCGGCGTCAGCTGGCCGGCCGGCGACCGGCTCACCCCGATCGCCCGTGCCTTCCGCGACCATGCCTGCTCCGGCCGTACGGCGCTGGGGCCGGGCTTCCGTCCCGCTCTAAATGATCATGGTCCAGACTGGGCGCATGACACATGACGGCGACGCGGGGGTGCCGGGCTCGCTGGCGCGGGCGCTCGAGGACGTGGCGGCCGAGCGGGCCGCGCAGGACGCCAGGTGGGGCATGCAGATCCTGCCGGACGGCACCGGCGGCGACGGCGCGGAGGCCGAGTCGGATCGCGCCCGCCAGGAGACCGAGACGGCCGCCAGGGCCGGGAGGCTGACCTGGCGGCACATCCTGGCCGAGGAGGTGCGGGAGGCGTTCGCCGAGTGCGACCCCGAGCTGTTGCGGGCCGAACTCGTCCAGGTGGCCGCGGTCGCGGTCAAGTGGATCCAGGCCCTCGACCGCCGCCCGGCCCCTCACCCCGCCGACCCCCGCCCCTGACGGGCCCGGCCGCGCGGCGCGGCCGGGCGTCGGGTCAGTGGTCCCGTCTGGCGACGGACGTCTCCTCGTGCTCGTGGTCCGTCTCCAGCGGCACCTTCTCGCCCCCGTACGCGCGGCTCATCTTCAGCCGCAGACGGCCCATCAGGCTGCGGGCCTCCTTGGGCGGGACGTGACGATGCCCGTCGCCCCGGGCCGCGGGCAGCATGGGGACGGGCTTCTTGCCGAGCACGTGGGCCTCGATGTCGTCGGCCGGCGGCGCGTGGACCTCGATGAACTCCCCGTGGGGCAGCCGCTTGATGACACCCGACTCCACGCCGTGGCTGAGCACGTTCGCGTCCGACCGCTGCAGGCCCAGGCACATCCGGTAGGTGATGAAGTACGCCAGCGCCGGGCCGACGAAGATCAGCACCCGGCCGATGTACGTCGTCCAGTTGAGGCTGATGTGGAAGTTCGCCGCGATCACGTCGTTGGCCCCGAGCAGCCACAGCACCCCGTAGAAGGTGATCGCCGAGATGCCGATCGCGGTGCGGTGCGGGTTGTTGCGCGGCCGGTCGGCGACGTGGTGCTCACTGCGGTCGCCGGTCACCCAGCGTTCGAGGAACGGGAAGAGCACCAGGCCGGTGATGATCAGGCCCAGGGGCAACAGCGCCGGTATCAGCACGCTCAACGGCAGCGTGCCGGCGTGGGCCGTGCCGAAGAGGTTGATCTCCCACGACGGCATGAGCCTCAGGGAACCCTCCAGGAAGCCCATGTACCAGTCCGGCTGGGACCCGGCGGAGATGTCCGCCGGGGTGTAGGGCCCGAACATCCAGATGGGGTTGATCTGCGTGAACGTCGCCAGTCCGGCCACGACGCCGAGGGTGAACAGCAGGAAGGCTCCGGACTTGCCCATGAACGCGGGCATGAGCGGTGCGCCGACCACGTTCGTCTCCGTACGCCCCTTGCCGGGCATCTGCGTGTGCTTCTGCACCCACATCAGCACCAGGTGGGCGGTGATGAGCGCCAGCAGGATGCCCGGGATCAGCAGGATGTGCATGGAGTAGAACCGGGCGATGACCGCCTCGCCGGGGTACTCCCCGCCGAACAGGAAGAACGACAGGTACGACCCGATCAGTGGCAACGACATCAGCACACCCTGGGTGATCCGCAGCCCGGCACCCGACAGCAGGTCGTCAGGGAGGGAGTAGCCGGTGAGGCCCTCGAACAGCGAGATGGTGAACAGGCCGATGCCGATCAACCAGTTGATCTCGCGCGGCTTGCGGTAGGCGCCGGTGAAGAACACACGCAGCATGTGAACGACCAGGCTGGCCACGAACAGCAGAGCCGCCCAGTGGTGCATCTGGCGCAGCAGCAGGCCACCCCGCACCTCGAAGCTGATCTCCATCGTCGAGGCGTACGCCGCGGACATCTCCACGCCTCTGAGCGGCGCGTACGGGCCCCTGTAGATCACGTCGTCCATGCTCGGCTCGAACCAGAAGGTCAGGAACGTGCCGGTCAACAGCAGGATGATGAACGAGTACAGCGCGATCTCGCCCAGCAGGAACGTCCAGTGGTCGGGAAAGATCTTGCGCAGGTTGCGCTTGAGGAAGCTCGCGCCCCCGATGCGCTCGTCAAGGAAGTTCGCGGGCCCGGTGACGAAGTTGGGCAACGTGTTCATATATGGCCTTCCCCCTGGCCTGACTCCAGCGGCGGGGGGAAACCGGACACCGCCTCGGCCTCGAAGCGCGCGCCGCTGGAACAACTGGTAAACGGCAGTATCTGATCGTAGCCGCGCGATCGTCATCCGTGTCGATGGCAGATCCCGCGTACCGGCAAAGAGTGGCATTTACTACCCGGAATCCGGACCACTCGCCCAGATCGCTACCTGGCGCCGTAGACCGTCACCGCGAACGGCCGCGGCGGGGCCGTGTAGACCCGCTCCGTCAGGCGCGACAGCGAGGCGTGCGCGTCGAGGAACCGGTGCAGCCGGACGGCCTCGGGCCACGGATGCACCGCCACCAGCACGCCCCCCGGCCCCAGCAGCCGGCTGAGCTGGTCGGATGCCCGGCGCAGGCGGTCGTGCCGGCCCAGATAGTAAAGGGTCTCGGAGCAGAACACCAGGTCGTAGCGCGGCTCGGCCCGGTGGGTGAGGATGTCGGCCCGCAGGAAACGCACCCGGCCGGCGTCCGGCATCCGGCTCCGCGCCCGTTCCAACGCCCGCTCGGACACGTCGACCCCCGTGATCTCCGCCTCGGGATACGTCTTCGCGAGCGTCTCGGTGAACACCCCCTCGCTGCAGCCGACCTCCATGATCCGTACGTACGGCCTGGCGGGCAGGTTCTCCAGCGTCGAACGGTACTTGTGCTGCTCGTAGCCGTCGCTCGACAGCTTCCACGGGTCGGGGCTGCGGTGCCACCAGTCGAAGTAGCGGCGCAGGATCACGCCCTGGCCCTTCGGCGACAGCAGTGACATCGTCCGGAACAAGGTGCGGTGCAGGAGCTCAGGAAGGCTTCGCATGCGGCCTCTCTCGGTCGACACGGGGGGTCCCCTGGCGTCGGGGGAAGTCGTGGCCGAGAGGAAATTCCCGCTCGCGGCCAGGGTGAAGCGCGATCATGGGGAAGTCATGTCATCCCAGGGTCTGGCGCAGCTCCCGCTTGAGCACCTTGCCGGAGGCGTTCTTCGGCAGCTCGCCGACGAAGAACACCCGCTTCGGCACCTTGAACGGAGCCAGCCGGTCACGCAGGAACGACGTCAGCTCGCCGGCGGTGAGCTCGGCGTCCGCACGGAGCACGACCGCGGCGGTCACCGCCTCGATCCACCTGTCGTCGGGCAGCCCGAACACCGCCGCCTCGGCGACGGCAGGATGCTGGTAGATCGTCTCCTCCACCTCGCGCCCCGCGACGTTCTCGCCGCCGGACTTGATCATGTCCTTCTTGCGGTCGATCACCGACAGGTAGCCGTCGGCGTCCATGACGCCGAGGTCGCCGCTGTGGAACCAGCCGCCACTGAACGCCTCGGCGGTCTTGTCGGGGTCGTTCCAGTAGCCCAGCATGGCGTGCGGACTGCGGTGCACGATCTCGCCCACCACGCCAGGGGGCACCGGCTCGTCCCGGTCGTCCACGACGCGGGTCTCGACGTTGAGCGCGGGCCTGCCGGCCGAGCCGAGCCGGGTGAGCTGCTCGTCCGGCCCGAGTATCGTGGCGACCGGGGCCATCTCGGTCTGGCCGTAGAAGTTGAACAGCCGTACGTCGGGCAGCCGGGCGGCGATCTCCTTCAGCACCTCCACCGGCATGATCGAGGCGCCGTAGTAGCCCTTGCGCAGCGACGACAGGTCACGGCGGTCGAAGTCGGGGTGGCGCAGCAGCGAGATCCAGACGGTGGGCGGGCAGAAGAGCTTCGTGGCGCGCTCGCCCTCGATCGTGGCCAGGATCGCCGCCGGGCTCGCGCCGGGCAGGACGATGTTGGTGGCCCCCAGGTAGAGGCCAGGCGTGAGGAAGCAGTGCAGCTGGGCGCAGTGGTACAGCGGCAGGGCGTGCACCTCGACGTCGTCGTGGGTCATCTGCCCGTCGATCACGCACGTGACGTACTGCGCGATCAGGCTCCGGCTCGACAGGGTGGCGCCCTTGGGACGCGACTCCGTGCCGCTCGTGTACATGATCTGGATCGGGTCGTCGTCGGCGATCTCGACGCCCGGCTCGCTGTCGTCGTCGTGCGACGCCCATGCGGCGAACGCCTCCCAGCCGTCGCACGCCTCGCCGATCACCCCGCGTACGGTCACCCGCTCGGTCACCGCGGCGGCGGCCACCGGCAGCAGCGCCTCCTCGACGAGCATGCCCTTCGCCCCGGAGTGCTCCAGGATGTACGCCACCTCGGCGGCCCTCAGCATGAAGTTGACCGGCACCGAGATCGCCCCCAGCCGCGCCAGCGCCAGGTACGCCACCACGAACGCGTGGTTGTTGTGGCTGAGGACGGCGAACCGGTCGCCCTTGACCACGCCCCGCGCCGCCAGCGCGTTGGCCGCGCGGTTGACCTCCCGGTCGAGATCGCGGTAGCTCTGCCGGATGTCGCCGTACACGATGGCGGTCTTGTGCGGGTGGCGCGCGGCCGAGCGCCGCAGCAGATCGCCGAGGGAGTGCTGACGGATCATGGAACACCCTTCATCCGGCAGAGCGATGTTCGGGTGATCCTAGCCGCCGATGCGGCCGATCTTAAGCCCCCTGAGGGGACGGATCTCAGCCTCCGAAGACCCGCGCGAGCCGCCGGTAGGAGTCGAGCCGGCGGTCGAGATCGTGGGTGTTCATCGTGACCAGCACCTCCTCGGCGCCGGTGGCCTCGACCAGCCTGCCGAGGGCCATGGCGACCTCGTCCTCCGTGCCGTGCACGCGCCCCTTCCGCGCCTCCTCCAGGTACGCCCGCTCCCGCGCGCTCATCTGCGTCCGCTCGATCTCCTCGGCGGGCGCCAGGGGCGGGAACGACCCGGACGTGCGCGAGCGCGCCGTGGACCACGCCTCCGACAGCTGCAGCCGCGCCGCCTCCTCGGCGCTCGCGCCGACCGCGACGTCCACCGCCACCATCACGTACGGCCGCGCCGCCCACGCCGAGGCGCGGAAACCGGAACGGTAGCGGGCCGCGGCGTCCACCGCGCGGGGGCCCGACCCGATCACCATCGGCAGCCCCAGCTCCGCGGCGATCTCCGCGCCCGCGCCCATGGCCAGCACGAACACCTGCGGACGCAGCCCCTCGGCGGGCAGCGCGTGCACGCCGGGGTGCGTTCTCTGATCGCCGGTGAACCAGGCGAGCAGCTCGCCGAGCTGCTCGCCGAACCGGTCGGCGTCGTCCTTGCCGTGGCCGAGCGCCCGGCGGATCCCGCCGGTGAAGCCCACCGAACGTCCCAGCCCCATGTCGACCCGGCCCGGGTACAGCGACTCCAGCACGCCGAACTGCTCGGCCACCACCAGCGGCCGGTGGTTGGGCAGCATCACGCCGCCCGTGCCGACCCGGATGCGCGAGGTCGCCGCGGCCACGGCCGCCGCCAGCACCGTCGGCGCCGACCCCGCCGCACCCGGCACGCCGTGGTGCTCCGACACCCAGAACCGGTGGTAGCCGAGCTCCTCCGCCTGCCGGGCGAACCGTACGGTGTCGCGCAG
This sequence comes from Nonomuraea maritima, assembly GCF_900100395.1. Lineage (GTDB taxonomy): Bacteria > Actinomycetota > Actinomycetes > Streptosporangiales > Streptosporangiaceae > Nonomuraea > Nonomuraea maritima. The sequence continues at coordinate 340,060 of NZ_FNFB01000003.1, forward strand.
CGCCTGCGCCGGGGTCGAGCCCTGCCGGACGAGCGAACGGTCCAGAATCGAGTACGCGGTCACGTACCGGTGCAACGCGGTTGTCCGCCGGATCAATCCACCGGGTCGCCGGCAATGCCGTCGTAGAAGGCGCTCAGGCCTTCCGTCAGCGCGGCGTCCTGGCGCAGCGCGACGCCGTCCACCTCGCCGACCGGCATCACGCCCCACGAGTTGCACAGGAACACCTGGTCGAACCCGGACAGGTCGGCCACCTTCAGCGGGCGCCGCTCCTGCGGCACGTCCATGCGCCGCAGCAGCGACATCGTGATGCCGGTCAGCATCGGCGCGTCCGGCCAGACCAGCCGGCCGCCCGCGAACCCGCCGACGTTCGTGATCGCGCCCTCGCTGATCAGGCCGTCCTCGGAGGTGAGCAGCGCCTCGTCGAAGCCGTCACGGTTGGCGGTCCGCACGATGTGGGCCTGCTGGAACCCGCCCGCCTGCTTGATGTGCGGCAGGTAGCGCTGGTAGACGACCGGCCGCACGCGCAGCGGCCCGGGCAGCGGGTCGCGCGGCGGGCCCGCGGTCGCCACGACGCACGGACGGTCGCCCTCCAGCACGTACACCCGCACGGCCGCGTCGCGCTCGTCGCCCAGCACCGTGCGGATCGACTCCAGCACCGCCGCGTCGTCGAGCCCTGCGCCGAACAGCTCGCGGTTGGCGTTGCGCAGCCGGTCGAGGTGCAGCTGCAGCCCGCGCACCCGCCGGTTCCTGACCTGCATGGCGGTGAAGTGGCCGTACCGGGCCTGCAGCGCCCAGCGCGCCTGCGCGTCGTCCACCGGCCGGCCCTCGATCACGGCACGGTCAGTCACGGCCACCTCCTGAACTTGCTCACGTGCGCGCGGCACGCGTGATGGTGAACGGGGCCAGCTCGCCCAGCCCGCGCACCGACAGCCGGTTGACCTCGCGCAGCCGGTAGGCGTGGGTGTCGGACAGCTCGCCGGCGAAGTCGGGGTCGGCGAGGATCGTCCCTGGCAGTGACAGCGCGGTCAGCCGGCTGGCCAGGTTGACGGTCGTGCCGAACACGTCGCCCATGCGCCAGATCACCGGCCCGAACGCCATCCCCACCCGCAGCTCCGGCATGTCGCGTCCGAGGGCGTGCGGCTCGACCAGGCGCAGCGCGATCTCGGCCGCCACGTCGGGCCGGTCGGCCACGAACAGCACCGAGTCGCCCAGCGTCTTGACCACCCGCCCGCCGGTGGAGGTGACGATGTCGGCCGAGCGGCCCTCGAACCCGTCGATCAGCCTGGCCAGCTCGCTCGCCGTGATCTGCCTGCTCAGCCGGGTGAAGGCGACCAGGTCGGCGAAGCCGACGGCGAGGCGTACGGCGCTCATGTCCTGCTCGGCGATGCGTCCTGCGGCGGCCGTGAGCTGACGCTGCCAGGCGTAGACCAGCAGCCGTGCGAGGTCGGGCACCACCAGCTCGGCCCGCCGCCGCCAGGCGCGCGGGCGCTCGGCCAGCGGGACGCCCGCCTGGTCGAGGGCCTCCACGCCCAGCTCGGCCTGCGAGTCGGCCAGCCGGCTCATGGCGCGACCCAGCGACCGGGCCATCAGCAGGACGTGCTCCTCGTCGTAGATGCCCGAGGTGACCATGCCGACCAGTGTGCGCAGCGCCTCGACGTCGGAGTCGGTGAACTCGACCGCCTCGTCGGGCACGTTGGGGAGCCCGAGGGCGCGCCAGAACCGCCGCGCTCGATAGAACGGCACCCCGGCCATCTCGGCCACCTGATGGCTGGTGTATCGCCGCGGCTCACGCAGAAAGGACTCTGCCAGCCCGTCCCCGTCGAAGGCCACGTGGGCAACATAACACCCCTGTGGGCCAGGTCACTCGGGAGGGCGGATCAGTCGAGCAGGGCCTCCAGGACGCCGCGTTCGGCGGCCGGCACGTAGTCGGCGTAGTAGTCGTACATCGCCTCCCTGGACAGCCGGGCCGCCCGCGGGCCGTCGCCGGCGCGGATGGCCGCGATGACCTCCTCGTGGTGGCCGATGCTGCGCCGCATCAGCTGCTCGCGGTCGGGCGCGCCCGCGATCTTCTCTGAGATCAGCCGGACCACGATCGAGCGCACGACGTCGGTGCAGATCTGGATGAGCTTGTTGCCGCCCGTCCGTGCCACCACCTCGTGGAAGGCGGCGTCGGCAGCGCTGAAGGCGTCCTCGCCCCGCTCGACCGAGGCGCGCATGCCGGCGACCGCGCGTTCCATCTCGCCGAGCTGCTCCGCGGTGCGCAGCCGCGCCGCCAGCAGGATGGCCGCCGAGTCGAGCACCATCCGGAACTGCACCAGCTCGGCCAGCGACAGCTCCTCCACCCGGGCGAGCGTCGTCATCGACTTGTGCAGCGCGGCGGGCGTGAACGGCAGGACCTCGGCGCCGTTCGGGTCGCCGGGCCGCGACTGCACCAGACCGCGCGCCTGCAGCACCCGCAGCGCCTCGCGCACGGTCGACCTGCTGACGGAGAACTGCACCATCAGCTCGCGTTCGCTCGGCAAGCGCTCGCCCGGTGACAGCGTGCCGCTCTCGATGGCCTCCTCGACCTGCTCCACGACCCGCTCGTAAGCCCGTACGGCGCGCACGGGCTCGAACCTCGGACCACTCACGTCATGCCCCCCTTGACCCGAGTCGTCGCCGACTGGCAATGTGCGTAGCCTACTGGTCCGACCAGTGCACTAGCCAGGAGGCTGTAAGAGATGAGGCGCATCGGGATCTGGATCGCCGTCGGCGGTCTCCTGCTGGGCACCGCCGCCTGCGGCAGCGGCGGCGGCAACACCGGAGCCGGCGGGGGCGCCGCCGCCGGTCAGACGCTGGCGGTCGGATTCGTGGCCGAGCCCGCGAACCTCGACTTCACCTCCACCGAGGGCGTCGCCATCCCCCAGGCGCTGCTCGTGAACGTCTACGAGGGTCTCGTCAAGCTCGACCAGAGCGGCCAGATCGTGCCGTTGCTGGCTGAGAAGTGGGAGGTCTCGGACGACCGGAAGGCCTACACCTTCACCCTGCGCAAGAACGTCACGTTCAGCAGCGGCGCGCCGTTCACGGCCGACGACGTGGTCTTCTCGCTCGACCGGGTCGCAACGGACTGGAAGCTGAAGATCAAGTCTCAGCTCGACGTCATCGACAAGGTGGAGAAGAAGGACGACTCCACCGTCGTCGTCACCCTCAAGCGTCCGAGCAACGGCTTCCTCTACTCGATGGCCACCAGGCTCGGCGCGATGTTCAGCCGCACCGGGATCTCCGACCTCGCCAACAAGCCCGTCGGCACCGGCCCGTACGTGCTCGGCTCGTGGCGGCGCGGCGACTCCATCCAGCTGAAGCAGAACCCGTCCTACTGGGGCACGAAGCCGGCGCTGTCGGCCGTCACGCTCAAGTACTTCAAGGACGCGACGGCGATGAACAACGCGCTGCTGACCGGCGGCATCGACGTCATCTCCAGCGTGCAGGCGCCCGAGTCGCTGCAGCAGTTCGCCGACCCCAACCGCTTCCAGACGGTCGAGGGCACCACGAACGGTGAGGTGGTGCTGTCGATGAACAACGGCCGCCCGCCGTTCGACGACAAGAAGGTCAGGCAGGCCGTCAGGTACGCCATCGACCACAAGGCGCTGCTCGACACGGCCTGGGCCGGCCGCGGCCAGCTCATCGGCTCGATGGTGCCGCCCACCGATCCCTGGTACGAGGACCGCACCGGCGACTATCCGTACGACCCGGCCAAGGCCAAGGAACTGCTGGGCGGTAAGACGTACACCGTGAAGATGCGCATCCCCAACCTGCCGTACGCGGTCAACAGCGCGCAGGTCGTCAAGTCGCAGCTGGCCCAGGTGGGCATCACGGCGGACATCGAGCCGCTGGAGTTCCCCGCCCGCTGGCTGGACGTGGTGTTCACGCAGGGGGACTACGACATGTCCATCATCAACCACGTCGAACCCCGCGATATGGGGATTTTTGCGGATAAATCGTATTACTTCCGGTACGACAACCCCGAGTTCGGCAAGCTCCTCGCCGCCGCCGACGAGGCCTCCGAGCAGGATCAGGCCGACGACCTCAAGCAGGCAGCCAAACTGCTGTCCGACGACGCCGCCGCCGACTTCCTCTTCCTGTTCCCCAACCTGATCGTCGCGAAGAAGGGCGTCACCGGGCTGCCCAAGAACGCCATCGCCGAGTCCTTCGACTTCACCGCGCTCGCCAAGCAGTGACCCGACTCCACGGATGACCCTGTACCTCGTCAAACGGCTCGGCGTGCTCCTCGCGAGCACCGCCGCGGCTGCGGTGGTGGTCTTCGCCTTCATGGCGCTGCTGCCCGGCGACCCGGCCGAGATCGCCCTCGGAGTCAACGCCACCCCGGAAGCGGTCGCAGAACTGCGCAGCCAGTTCGGCACCGACCGGGCCCCGGTCGTGCAGTTCCTCGACTGGGCAGGCGGCCTCGCGCAGGGCGACTTCGGCACCTCCTACGTCACCGGCGCCCCCATCGGCCCGCAGATCGGCGACCGGCTCGGCGTCACCGCCGTGCTGGTGCTCGGCGGCATGGTGCTGGCGCTGCTGATCGCGGTGCCGCTCGGCACGTTCGCCGCCGTCCACCACCGCAACCTGCTCGGCGCCGCGATCAGCGTCGCCAGCCAGCTCGGCATCGCGATCCCCGCCTTCCTCGCCGGCATCCTGCTCGTGTTCGTCTTCGCCGTGCAGGCCCAGGCGCTGCCGTCCGGCGGCTACGTCCCGATCGCCGAGAACCCCGCCGAGTGGCTGCGCGGCCTGGTGCTGCCGTGGCTGTCGCTCGGCCTCGTCCAGGGCGCGGTGCTCACCCGCTACGTGCGCAGCGCCGTCCTCGACGTCATGCGCGAGGACTACCTGCGCACCGCCCGCGCCAAGGGCCGCGGCGCCACCGGCGCCCTGTGGCGGCACGGCCTGCGCAACGCCTCGATCCCCGTCGTCACCGTGCTCGGCCTGCAACTGGCCACGCTGCTGATCGGCGCGGTCGTGGTCGAGCGGGTCTTCGTCATCCCCGGGCTCGGCGACCTGCTGCTCAACGGCGTCGCCCAGCGTGACCTGCTGCTCGTCCAAGGCGTGGTGATGGTCCTCGTGGCAGCCGTCCTGTTGATCAACTTCGTGGTGGACGTCGCCTACCGCCTGCTCGACCCGAGGCTGCGATGAGAGGCCGGACCAACGCCGGGCTCCTGGTCGGCGGCACGCTCGTCGGGCTCGTCGTGCTCGCGGCCCTGGTGTCGTTCTTCTGGACCCCGCACGACCCCACGCTGGTCGACGCCGCCCGCAAGCTGCGCGAGCCCGGCGGCGGCTACCTGCTCGGCGCCGACAAGTTCGGCCGCGACACCCTCAGCCAGCTCATGGTCGGCGCCCGTACCACCCTTTATGTCGGCATCGTCGCGGTCGGTATCGCCGCGCTCGTCGGCACGCCGCTCGGCCTGGCCGCCGGGATGACGCCGCGCGGCTGGCTGTCCGAGCTGATCATGCGGGTCAACGACCTCGTGTTCGCCTTCCCCGCGCTGCTGCTGGCCGTCATGCTCGGCGCCGTCTACGGGGCCGGCACGCTCACCGCCATGATCGCGATCGGGGTGGCCACCGTGCCGGCGTTCGCCCGCGTGGCCCGCGCCGCCACGCTGCAGGTCATGGTGACCGACTACATCCTCGCCGCCCGCGCCGCCGGTCGGCGGCGGACGGCGATCGCCGTACGGCACGTCCTGCCGAACATCGGCTCCGTGCTCATCGTGCAGGCGTCGGTGTCGTTCGCGATCGCCATCCTCGCCGAGGCGGCGCTGTCGTTCCTCGGCTTCGGCACCCGCCCGCCGACCCCGTCGTGGGGACGCATGCTGCAGGAGTCGCAGGAGCTGCTGTTCTCCACCCCGCGCCTGGCCCTGTGGCCCGGCCTGGCCATCGCCGTCGCGGTGCTCGGCTTCAACCTGCTCGGCGACGGCCTGCGCGACCACCTCGACCCCAAACTGAGCAGAATCCGAGGCGGTGAGGAGCGGTGAGCGCCCTGCTGACCGTCGAAGGGCTGAGCGTCGGCGCCGACTCCGTGGAGCTCGTCCACGACCTCTCCTTCACGATCGGCCCGGGGGAACGGGTCGGCCTGATCGGCGAGTCCGGGTCGGGCAAGTCGCTGACCGCGCTGTCGCTCATGGGACTGCTCCCCGAGGGCGTCGTCGCCTCCGGCACGGCCAGGCTCGGCGGCCGCGACCTCGTCGGCGTCCAGGAAGCCCGGGTCAAGAGACTGCGCGGCAGCGAGCTTTCCATGGTCTTCCAGGAGCCCATGACCGCGCTCAACCCCCTCATGCGGGTCGGCGCCCAGGTCGCCGAGGTCATGACCCTGCACGGCAGATCCCGCCAGGACGCGAGGCAGCGCGCGGTCGAGCTGCTGGCACGCGTACGGCTCCCCGAACCCGCCGAGATCGCCCGCGCCTACCCGCACCAGCTCTCCGGCGGCCAGCGCCAGCGCGTCATGCTCGCCATCGCCCTGGCCAACGAGCCGCGCCTGCTGATCTGCGACGAGCCGACCACCGCGCTCGACGTCACCGTGCAGAAACAGATGCTGGAGCTCATCGCCGAGGTCGCGCCCGCGCTGCTGTTCATCACGCACGACCTCGCCGTCGTCGCCTCCGTCTGCGAACGCGTCCTCGTCATGTACGGCGGCCGCGTCGTCGAGTCCGGGCCCGTCCGCGAGGTGTTCACCCACCCCCGCCACCGCTACACCGAGGGCCTGCTCGCCGCGTCCAGGCTCACGCCGCGCGGCACCCGGCTGCCGACCATCAGCGGCAGCGTCCCCGCGGCCGGGCGGTTCCCGAGCGGCTGCGTGTTCCGCAACCGCTGCCCGCACGCCACCCCCGCCTGCGAGACGGCGCCCGCGCTGACAGGAGACGGACATGCCTTCGCATGCTGGCACCCCGCCGGTTGACGCGACGCAGGTCGACGAGACGCCGGCCGACGCGATGATCGAGGCGCGCGACCTCAGCCGCGTCTACCGCCGCCCCCGCACCTCGCTCACCCGCCCCGGCGCGGTCGTCCACGCGCTGCGCGAGGTGTCGCTCACCGTGCGGCGCGGCGAGCGCTACGGCATCGTCGGCGAGTCCGGCTCCGGCAAGTCCACGCTGCTGCGCCTGCTGTGCGGGCTCGACCAGCCCACCAGCGGGACCATCCGGTTCGACGGCCGCGAGATCACCGGCCTGCCCGAGCGGCGGCTGCGCTTCCTGCGCGAGAACCTCCAGATCGTCTTCCAGGACCCGATGAGCTCGCTCGACCCGCGCATGCGCGTCCGCGACCTCGTCGCAGAACCGCTCGTCGCCCTCGGCCTGCCCGCGGGGGACCGGGTGGCGGAGCTGCTGGAGGCCGTCGGGCTGCCCGCCACGGCGGCCGACCGCTACCCGCACCAGTTCTCCGGCGGGCAGCGGCAGCGCATCGCGATCGCCCGCGCGCTCGCCCCCCGCCCGAAGGTGCTGGTCGCCGACGAGCCCGTCAGCGCACTCGACGTGTCCGTACGCGGCCAGATCCTCAACCTGCTCGCCGACCTCGTCGACGAGCTGGGGCTCACCCTCGTCTTCGTCTCGCACGACCTTTCCGTGGTACGGCACGTGTGCGAGACCGTCGCCGTCATGAGCGCCGGGCAGATCGTGGAGGCCGGGCCCGTCGACGACGTCTGGGCCGCGCCCGCCCACCCGTACACGCGGGAGCTGCTGGAAGCCGTACCGACTCTGGAGGGGTTGCTTTGATCGACGTCGATGCCGACGGGGTGGTGGCGTTCACCCAGGCCCTGGTCCGCATCCCCAGTACCAACGACCCGGCGCGCGGGCGCGCGGAGCGGCCCGCCGCCGAGCTGGTCGAGGCGAAGATGCGCGAATGGGGCTGGGACCCGGTCGTGTACGAGGTCGAGCCCGGCCGGCCCAACGTGGTGGCCGTCGTCGAGGGCGGCGGCGGTGACGGGCCGACGCTGATGTTCGAGGGCCACACCGACGTGGTCACCGAGGGCGACCTGTCCACCTGGACCGTCGACCCGTTCGGCGGCGAGATCCGCGACGGGAAACTCTGGGGGCGGGGCAGCGCCGACATGAAGTCAGGCCTGGCCGCCACCCTCTACGCCACCCGCGCGCTGCAGCAGGCGGGGCCCTTCCCCGGGCGGATCAAGGTGTGCGCGCTGGCCGACGAGGAGGGCCTCATGATCGGGGCGCACCACTTCGTCGCCGAAGGGCTCGCCGCCGACGTCGACGGCGCCATCGTGGCCGAGCCGGAGGCGGGCGAGATCTGCGCGGTCGCCAAGGGCGCCCTGCGGCTGCGGGTCGACCTCACCGGCAAGATGGCGCACGGCGCGATGCCGCAGCACGGCCGCAATCCCGTTCCCGCCGCCGGCGCGCTGCTCGCCGGGCTCGCCGCCCTCCAGGACGAGCTGCAGAAACGCCACCCCGCCCACGAGCACCTCGGCGCGGTGTACGTGACGCCGACCGTGCTCCGGGCCGGCTCCGAGGAGCAGGTGAACGTGATCCCCGCGGTCGCGTCCGTCTTCGTCGACGTGCGCACGATTCCTGGCGTCGACCACCAGGAGATCGCCGGCCGGGTCGCCGCGCTCGCCGGCGGCGACGGCATCACCGCCGAGGTGGCGGTGCTCGTGGACCGGCCGCCGGTGGACGTGCCCGTCACCGACCCGGTGGTGGCCGCGCTGGCCGCCGCGCACCGCGCCGTGACGGGGGAGGAGCCCGTGTACGGCGGTGTGCCCGGCTCCACCGACGGCACCGTGCTGACGCACTGGGGCGGGGTCCCGTCCGTGGTGTACGGGCCCGGCGGGAAGTGGATCGCCCACCAGTCGGACGAGTACGTCGAGATCGCGGAGATCGTCCGCTGCACCCGGGTCTTCGCCGAAGCCGCCCACCGCTTCCTGAACGGCACCCACTGATGCGTCCAGGGCCGACGAACTCGCTGGCGGACGTGGCCGGGCTCCGGGTCGGCCACGCCCACCGGATCGGCGGCGGCTACCGTACGGGGACCACCGTCGTCCTCGCGCCGGACGAAGGGGCGGTCGCGGGGGTGGACGTGCGGGGGGCCGCCCCCGGCACGCGGGAGACCGAGCTGCTCGACCCGCGCAACCTGGTGGAGCGGGTGCACGCGGTGGTGCTGTCGGGCGGAAGCGCGTTCGGGCTGGGAGCGGCCTGCGGGGTGATGGACCGCCTCGCGGACGCCGGCATCGGCTACCCGGTGGCGAACGGCGCGGTCCCCATCGTCCCCGCCGCCGTCATCTTCGACCTCGCCCGCGGCGGCACCTTCCGCGCCACCCCGGACGCCGCCTTCGGCACCACCGCCTACGAGGCCGCCCGCACCCCAGCCCCGTCCCCCACGCCCGCGAGAACCGCCCCCGCACCCCCCTCACCCGGCACCGCCCCCTTCCCCTCAGAAGAGACCCCACCCCCGAACGGCGGAAAAGGCACGTCCCCCTCGTCCAGCAGCACCCCCCTTCTCTTTGAGGGGACGTCAGCGCAGGACGGCGGGGGAGGGGCGTCTTCTTCGTCCAGAAGCGCCCCCTTTCCCCCTGATGGGACCTCAGCTCCGGACGGTGGGGGAGGGGTGCCCCTCTCGCCCGGCGGGCCCCGCTTTTCCCCTGAAGGGACCTCAGCGCCAGACGGTGGGGGAGGGGTGGGGAGTGCGCGAGGTGTTGCGGCTTCTGAGGGGTTCGTGACGGCCGGGGCCACCGCCTGCGGGTCTGTCGGGGCGGGGGCCGGGGCTGTTGCCGGTGGGCTGGCCGGGGGCGTCGGGACGGCGAGCGTCGTGCTCCCCAGCGGCGTCACCGTCGCCGCCCTCGCCGTCGCCAACCCCGCCGGCTCGGTCCTCGACCCCCACGACGCCACCCTCGCCGGCATCAGGTACGGCCTCCCCGGCGAGTTCGACCACCTGCGCCCGCCCACCCCCGAGGAAGCCAGGGCCTGGGACCCGGAGAAGGGCCCGTCCTTCAACACCACCATCGGTGTCGTCGCGACCGACCTCACCCTCACCAAGGCGCAGTGCGGCAAGCTCGCCGCCGTGGCCCACGACGGCCTGGCCAGGGCCATCAGACCGGCGCACACGATGACGGACGGCGACACCGTCTTCGGTTTGGGCACCTGCACCCGCCCCGCCCCCGACCAGGAAACGTTCCAGGACGTCCTGGCAGCCGCCGCCGACGTGTTCAGCCGCGCGGTGGCGCACGCCGTCCTGGCCGCCACCGGACGCGAGGGCGCGCCCGCGTACCTCGACGTGTTCCCGAGCGCCCTACGGAAAGACGCCCTACGGAAAGAGACGTGATGTTCGACCCCGCATGGCCCGCCGGGCTGCCCGTCGGCGACGGATGGACGCAGACCACCGGCACCACCGACGTGATCTTCCCGTACGACGGCTCCGTGGTGGCCGCGGCCCCGCTCGGCACGGTCGCGGACGCCCGCCGCGCCCTCGAGGAGGCGCTCGCCGCCGCGCCCGCGATGGCCGCGCTGCCCTCGCACGCCCGCCGCGCCGCGCTCCTGCACGCCCACGACGCGCTCGCGGAGCGGCGCGAGGACTTCGAGCGGCTGCTCGTCCTGGAGACCGGCAAGCCGCTCGTGGACTGCCGTGTGGAGGTGGCCCGCACGCTCGTCACCCTCGCCACGGCCGCCGAGGAGGTGGCCAGGCTGCACGGTGAGACGGTGCCGCTCGACCTGCTGCCCTCGGGCGAAGGGCTGGTCGGCTTCTGGACGCGCCGGCCCATCGGCGTCGTCGTCGGCATCACCGGCTACAACTACCCGCTGCTCCTTGCCGCCCACAAGATCGCACCGTCCGTGGCGGCGGGCTGCCCGGTCATCGTCAAGCCGGCCCCGGCGACGCCGCTGGCCACGCTGTGGCTGGTCCACCTGCTGCGCGAGTCGGGTGCGCTGCCCCCGGCCGGCGTCCAGCTCGTCACCGGGGACGTCGAGGTCGGCCGGACCCTCGTCGAGGACCGGCGGATCGGCGCGGTGTCGTTCACCGGCTCGGCCGCCGCCGGGCACGCCATCGCGCGCAACGCGGCCCCCACCAAGGTGCTGCTGGAGCTCGGCTCGAACGCCGCGCTCGTGGTGGCGGCGGATGCCGACCTGGAGGCCGCCGCCGACGCGGTCGTCCGCGGCGGCTACTACGCCTCCGGCCAGGCGTGCATCTCGGTGCAGCGGGTGCTCGTGGAGGAGCCCGTACGGGAGCAGTTCCTCGCGCTGCTGGCCGAGCGCGTCAAGGACGTCTCCGTCGGTGACCCTCGCCTGCCGGACACCCGCGTCGCCCCGCTGATCGACGAGCGGGCCACCGAGCGCGTCCTCGACTGGATCGCCGCGTCCGGAGCCACGACGCTCACGGGCGGGCGCCGCGACGGGCGCGTCATCGCGCCCACGGTGCTGGACGGGGTCCCGGACGGGGCCGCGGCCTGGGACGAGGAGATCTTCGGACCGGTGGTGTGCGTCCGCTCGGTGCCCGACCTCGACGCCGCCTTCGCGGCCGTCAACCGGTCACGGTACGGCCTGCACGCCGCGGTGTTCACCCGTTCGCTGGCGACGGCGTTCGCCGCGATCGAGCGGATCGAGGCCGGGGGAGTGGTGGTCAACGACGTGCCGGGGTTCCGGGCGGACAACATGCCGTACGGGGGAGTGAAGGACTCAGGAGCCGGCCGGGAGGGTCCGCGCTTCGCCATCGAGGAGCTGACCGTCACCCGCATGGCCATCATCCGCCCGTAGCCCACAGGTGAACGGCCGGGGCCTCCGGGCTCCGGCCGTCCGTGTGGTCGTGCGCGTGTGGTCGGGTGGCTCTGGGGCGGTCGCGTCAGTTCGGCGGGTCGAAGCGGCCGTCGACGGCCGTCCAGCCGCCGTCCACGTGGAGGACGGAACCGGTCACGAAGCTCGCGGCGTCGCTCGCCAGGTAGACCACCGCCCCGGCCATCTCCTCGGCCCTCGCCCAGCGGCCGAGCGCGCTCTTGGCGGCGTAGGCGTCGTACCAGGCAGGATTGTCCTTGATCTGCTTGGTCAGCGGCGTCTCGACCACACCAGGCGCGACGGCGTTCACCCGGACGCCGTGCGGGCCGAACTCGGCCGCGGCGGTCCGCAGCAGCTGCACCAGCCCGGCCTTCGTGGCCGAGTAGACGCCCTGCCCCGGCTCGGTGACCGAGGACCGGATCGAGGCGAAGCCGATGATCGAGCCGTGCCCGCGCTCGACCATCCCGGCCCCGAAGGCCCTGACCACGTCGAACGACGCCCGCAGGTTGAGCGCCACCACCCGGTCGAACTCCTCGCCGGAATAGTCGAGCAGCCGCTTGCGCACGTTCGTGGCCGCCGTGAACACGAGCACGTCGGCCGGGTGCCGAGCGGCGAGGTCGCGCACCGCGTCGGCGTCCAGCACGTCCACCAGCGCGGCCTCGGCGCCGCAGCCGGCGGCGGTCTCCTCGGCGGCGTCGAGGTCGCGGTCGGCGCACACCACGGATGCCCCGTGCGCGGCCAGCGCGAGCGCCGCCTCCCTGCCGATGCCGCTCCCCGACCCGATCACCACGGCTCGCCGCCCGTCCAGGCGGAACAGCGCGTCATATCCCATACCGGCACCTTAGCGACTGGTCAGACCAGTGCACCAGGTCTGCTGAATTTCCAGGAAGCGAAGATGTAAGGCGGCTTGCGAAATATCCGTAAGGCGGCTTACGGTTTCTCGTATGATCAACACCGAGCCGCTGCCGTACGGAGAGCTTGAAGCCCGTTACGGAGCCCCCGTCGGCGTGGAGGACGCCCGCGCCCGCTGGGGCTCCCTCGTGCGGGCGGCCGGCGACGGCGCCGTCACGCTGATCACCCGCGAGCGCTGGGAGTGGGCCGCGTTGGTGCCGCTGTCGCAGGTGCCGGGGGTGCTGAGCGGGCTGCCGGTGCTGCCGCTCTCGACGGCTCGCGCCAAACTGGGCGACCTCGTCCGCCAGATCGCCCAGCCGTACGACGAGGGTCTGGTGCTGCTGGCCCGCCACCGCAGGCCGGTCGCCGCCCTCGTCGCCGCCCGGCGGCTGCTCGCCCGCCCGGCGGCCTGCCGTCAGGTCGCCGAGGCGCTGCTGTCGGAAGGCCACACCATCACGCTGGCCTCGGGCCCGCTCGGCGGGGTGACCGCGATCGCCCGTGACCGCGACGGAGGCGTGAGCGCGACCGGCGCCGGCGACACCGTCGCCGAAGCCCTGCGGTCGCTGGAGGAGTGACGGTCTCGGCCGACCGGCCCGGCGACGGTCAGCCGAAGCTCAGAATCAGGGTCGTGTGGCGCTTCTCGATCGTCATCGGCGCGCCGGACACCGGTTCGTGGTGCGCCTCGATCCTCAGGTCGCCGATGCCGGGACGGCCCGCGTCGTCCCACGCCCTGACATGCGCGGCCAGGTCGGCGGCGAGCCGCCCGCCACGGGGGCCGTGGCCGCGCGCCAGCAGGGAGCCCTCCAGCGCCAGCAGCGCCATGGAGTCACCCTCGACGAGCCCGGCCGTGGCGCCGTACCCGCGGCCCAGCTTGCCCGCCACCGTGCACCAGCGCGGTTCGTGCAGCGCCAGCCACAGCGTGACGCCCGAGTGGAGGTCGAGCGGGGTGCCTCGCACCCGCTCCATGGCGACCACGTCGCGGGCCCCCGTGTCGAGCGCCGCGGCCACGTCGCCGACCTCGCGCGCCTCAGGCAGTTCCAGCCACAGGTACGGGTCCTCGCGCAGCATGACCAGCGCGGAGGGCCCCGCCGACGGGCCGCGCATGCGCATGAACCCGCAGGGCGCCACCGACCTGCTCACCCAGTGGCCGTCCGCGCGCTCCATGGCCGCCGACACCTGGACCCCGCGCAGGTCGAGCGGAACCACGAGCCTCCCCTCCGGCCGCAGCTGAGCAGGCCACGCCGGCTCCATGTCCCACACCCCGACCGTGGCGATCAGCCGGTCGTACGGGGCGCCCACGGGGGCGCCGCGGGCTCCGTCGGCGCAGAGCACCTCCACCTGCGACATCCCGGCCTGTGACAGGTGCCGCCTGGCGCTCGCGACGATGTCCTCGTCGATGTCCACGGTGACCACGTGGCCGTCCGGCCCGGTCAGCCGGGCCAGCAGGGCGGCGTTCCAGCCGGTGCCCGTACCGATCTCCAGCACGCGGTGCCCGGGCTCGACGCCGAGCTGGTCCAGCATGATCGCCATGATGGTCGGCTGCGAGGACGAGCTGACCGGCCGGCCCTCCACGTCACGCTTGGTGACGATGGGCTCGTCGCGATAGGCCTGCTCAGGGCCGACGTCCGGGACGAAAAGATGGCGTGGTACGGCGAGCATGGCCGCCGCCACCGGCTCGCTGACGTCGTGGCGTTCGCGCACCGCCGCCACCATGGCCCGCCGGAGCGCCGGGATGTCCATACGCCCATTCTGCACGCCATGATCCGCGCGTCGAGCGCCACGATCGGCGGCGAAGTGTCGGCAAAGATGAGGTCATGAAGGGTTGAGGGCAGAGCGCTGGGGAATGGCAGGCAACTCATGCACTCGAACGTGAGGAGGAGCCATAGTGCTCACCCTGACAGCCAACGCAGCCCAGGCCATCCGTGATCTGACCGCGACGGCGCCCGAGCCTTCCCAGAGCGGGATCCGCATCTCGTCCCAGGGAGAGGGCGCCAGTTCGCTCACCCTGACCCTCGCGACCGCCCCCGAACCGGCGGATGCGGTGGTCGAGACCGAGGGCGCGCGGGTCTACCTGGACCCCGTGGCCGCGACCGTGCTGGAGGACAAGTCACTGGACGCCGGTGCCGACGAGCAGGGCAGCGTGTCCTTCCTCGTGACCGAGAAGAACATGTGAGGCGGCACCGCCGCGCCCGGGCCGCGTGGCCCGGCGCGGCGGACGCCCGGCTCAGCTCTCGCCGAACAGCTTGTGCAGGTAGCGAACCTGCTCCTCCGACTGGTACCCGCCACCGCCCTCGTGGTTGTTCCACGGCCACACGGTGATCTCCTTCGGGCCCTGCCAGTGGTTGTAGGCCCCGAACACCGTCGACGGCGGGCAGATGTCGTCCATCAGCGCCACCGAGTAGAGCGCCGGCACCCGTCCCCTGGCGGCGAAGTTCAGCCCGTCGAAGTACGACAGCGTGCGGAACGCCTGCTCGGCCGTGTCGCGCCGGGTGGACAGGAACCGGACCAGCTCCTGGTACGGGTCGCTCGCCGTGATCTCGACGGCCCGCCGGAAATGCGTCAGGAACGGCACGTCGACGAGCGCCGCCCGGACAGCCGGGTGCAGCGCCGCCGTCGCCTGGGCGATGCCGCCGCCCTGGCTGGCGCCTCCGACCACGATGCGGGACGCGTCCACCGCCGGGTGCGCCGCGGCCGCGTCGACCGCGCGGACCGCGTCGGTGAACACGCGCCGGTAGTAGTAGTCGGACGGGTCGAGGATGCCGCGCGTCATCATGCCGGGAGCCTGCGGGTTCGCGCTGCCGTGCGGGTCGCCGGTGGCACCCGGGCGGCCGTTGTTGGCGCCGCCGTGGCCGCGCGTCTCCATCACGAAGACCGCGTATCCCGCGGACGGCCACAGCAGGTGGTCGTGCGGGAAACCGCGTCCGCCGCCGTAGCCGATGTAGTGCATCACGCACGGGAGCGGGCCCTGCGCGCCGCGCGGCAGCAGGAACCAGCCGTTGATCCGATGCCCGCCCCAACCCGTGAACGACACGTCGAACACGTCCACGTTCGCGTACGGCAGGTCATAGGGGACGTACTCGGCGGCCAGGTCGAACTCCCGCGCCTCGGCCAAGGTCGCGGACCAGAACGCGTCGAAGTCGGCGGGCTCGTCGCGGTCGGGCAGGTAGCCGCGGAGCTCCTCCAACGGCAGATCGAACAGCGGCACAGCAGTCTCCAGGTGGCTCGTTCAACGATGCCGATATTTCATCCCAAAACCACAGAAACTTCCATCCCATTCTGCGCTCCCCGCCATCGCCCCTTGCCCCTCGCTGAGGGAGGTGAGGGTTGCACATGGGCCGAGTCGGCACGTGGTGGTAGCCCCACTCGCCGCACCACTGAGGGTCGGCGCGCCTCTCCAGGCCGGCACGCCGCTTCAGTTCGGTACGCCTCTCCAGAGCAGAGCAGCCGCGCCTCTGGTCGGCGCCGCGTCAGGCCGGCGTGCCTCTCCAGGTCGGTACGCCGCTCCAGGGCGGAGCGGCATGTCAGGTCAGTGCGTCGCCCAGGCGGATGCGGTCGCGGTCGCCGTGGGGGGCGATCTCGCGGATCGTCCACACGCGTTCGTCGGACACGGCCCCGTGCGCGGTCACGTAGCCGCCGACCCTCAGCAGCGGGCGATCCGCGTGGTCGCGCAGCAGCTCGGCGCGGGCCTCCGACCCGTCGCCGAACACCACGAGGAAGTCGGTGGTGCCCGCGGGGGCGTCCAGGATGAGGCCGGGGTGGAGGTGGGAGTAGGGGATTTCGACGAGGAGTTCGCTCACGCCGGCCGCCTACCCATCCCGCCCGCCTTCAGCTACACAGCCGCGCTGAGCTCCTCATTCACCCGCGCTCGGCCGCTCAGTTCGCCCGCGCGTGTGGTGTGGGGTTGGTCGGCGTGGGGTTTCTTTTCCGGGGGGCCGGAATATGGCACCGGAACTTTTGCGGGGGGATATGGAGAGGTGTTTCCCGTTGGCCGAAAACTGGGCTACTCCAGTGGGGCGTTATGGGTACATAGGGTATTTGTCCCATTTGAACCAGGACGAAATCATGTCAGGGGGATCGTCGTGGCTATGCACACAGAGATCCGCAACCTTCTCGACTGCCACGTGGTCGGGTCGGACGGACAAGCGATCGGCAAGGTGGGACAGGTCTACCTCAACGACCGTACGGGCGAGCCCGAATGGGTGACCGTACGCACGGGGTTCTTCGGGATGAAGCAGACCTTCGTCCCGCTGGCCAACGCCCGCCGCTCGGGCGGCGAGGTACGAGTCCCTTACGACAAGGAGATGATCAAGGGCGCGCCGAACGTCGACGTCGACGACCGCCTGTCGCTCGACGAGGAGGCCGACCTCTACCGCTACTACGGCATGCAGCCGTCGTCCGTCCCGCGCCAGCGTGTCGGCGAGAAGGACGTACAGGGAAGGAGCGGAACGACGGGACAGGCAGGCACGACGAGCGGCGCGGGCGGTGTGAGCGGCACGCCCACCGGCGGGACGACGGACAGGCCGTTCGCGGCGGGCACGACCGGCGGGACCCGCGAGGGCCTCACCGAGGAGACCGACATCGAGATGATCCGCTCGGAGGAGCGGCTCCGCGTCGGGACGGAGAGCCGCGAGAAGGGCCGCGTCCACCTGCACAAGTACGTCGACACCGAGACCGTCCAGCAGACGATCCCGCTCACCCACGAGGAGATCGTGATCGAGCGCGAGCCGATCAGCAACGGCGAGACGGCGGGGACGTTCGAGATCGGCGAGGATGACCGCCAGATCGTCCTGCACGAGGAGCGTCCGGTGGTCGGCAAGGAGACCCGGCCGGTCGAGCGCGTGCACGTCCGCAAGCAGGAGATCCGGCACGAGGAGGTCGTCGAGGGCCAGATCCGCAAGGAGCGGCTGGAGATCGACGAGGAGGGCGAGACGAGAGGCGACGTGTTCGGCCGCGACGACAGAACCGGCAGGACGCCCCCGCCGACCGTATGAGAGCACACGGTGTCGAGCGCACCGGAGTTCACCGGCTCACCTGTGCGAACCACAGCGTGAGTGCAGCCGCACGGCGACGTCCCGCGGAGGTCCGTGAAACGGTCCTCCGGGGACGCCGTTCCGCCGCGCGGTTCCGGCCGCCCGAATCCGGGGCGACCGGTCAGGAGTACAGCTCGACCTCGTTCAGCATGCTGCAGGACGCGCCGATCTCCGGGTCGCAGTCGAGCGTGGGATCGGTGATGATCCTGAGGTGCCGGGCGGTGCGGTCGAGGACGCTGTAGCGCATCGCGTGATCCGTCCTGTCGCGAATGGTGACGACCGGCTCGCCCCAGGAACGTCCGTCCGCGGACGCGTACACGCGCGCCCCGGCCGGATGACCGGGACGCAGGCTCAGGCCGATGCGGCTGAGTCGCCGTGGCCGGTCGAAGTGCAGCTCGTAGCTGCCGACCCCGGTGGCCACGGCACTCGACCAGTAGCCGGTGCTCCCGTCGAGCGCGCCCGCCGGCCCCGAGCGCGGGCGGTAGGGGCTGGTCCAGTTCATCGTCGTGGAGACCCGCAGTTCGCCGCTGCGGCGCAGGGCGTCCAGGTCGAGCCGTCGCCCCGGAGTGGCGACGGTGAACAGCAGGCGCCTGATCCCGTACCAGCCGCCGTGCTCGAACTTGCCGTGCGCCGGGCAGGCCGTCTCGTTGAGCGTCCCGTCGGGACCGGTCCCCGGCAGCTTGCAGTTGTCGACCACCTGGATCAGCCGATGCGGGCCGACCGCGGCGATGCTGGTGTAGCCGGACGAGCCATGCGCGTCCCAGATGCCGTCGCGGTTGTGGTACGTCACCCGCGGCTCCGTCCACTCCTCGCCGAGCCCGTCGGGGGAGACGGCCAGCCAGTTGTCCGGACGGCCCGCGCTCAGCACGAGCAGGCCGCCCGGCGTCAGCAGCAGCCGTGGCGCCACGCCGCGCACCACGCAGTCCATGCCAGCGAAGCGCACCTCGCGCAGCGGCGTCCAGGTGCGTCCGCCGTCGTGCGAGCGGGCCTGGTGCAGGGTCGAGTACTTCGCGCCGTCGCGGCGCACCACCGCCAGCAGGCTGCCGTCGAGCGCCTGCGCGACGCTCGCCTCGGTGAACCACAGGCCGCCGGCGGGCCGGGCGATCACCCCGCGCCGGTGGAAGGTCACCCCGCCGTCGTCGCTGGCGTACAGCTCGGCCTGGTACGTGCCGGTGGCGACGTACCGGGCGTATACCGTGACGAGGATCGTGCCGTCGGCGAGCTGGACGGGCCTGCCGTACGCGGCGCCGCCGTTCATCAGCTCGTCAGGGGTGTGCAGGGTGGCCTCGGTACGCAGCCAGCTCTCGCCGGCCCGCACCGCGGACGAGGTGAGGATGCCCAGCCGGGCGGTGTACGGGCCGGTGCGGTCCGGATAGTACTCGGTGGCGAAGTAGCGGCCGTCGTGCAGTTCGACCGGCGACTCGCGCAGCGGCGTCTCGCCCGTCTCGCCGAAGGTGACGCCGCCGTCCCCGGAGATCGCCGCCCCGTTCATCAGGGTGATGACCTCGTCGAGGTTGGTCGCGTAGGTCGTCATGACCTTCTGCGCCGGGACGCCTCCTGGGCCGGTCACGTCGAACACCGACACGTTCGGGAAGCCCGCGAAGGCGAGCCGTTCGGACGGCGTGGGCTCGCGCCCCGGGGGCGCGGGCTGCGGCTGTATCCATCCGGGTGAGGAAGCACTGTCGATCAGGTAAGTCCCGTCCGGCCCCGCGGGCCGGACGTCTTCCGACAGGACGCAGTACGGCGTCCCGGCCGGCGGGGGAACCGGTTCTGTGTCAGGCCAGGCGGTCATCGACATGACCGTGACCACGGCTGCGGTCACCCGCACGGCTCGCTCCCTCGCGCTCGTCAACCACCAGTAACGCCGTACGGAACTCTAGATCAGCGATGTCGCGTAACCCGGGATCAACCGGCGCGAAATCGCCAGTTCATTACCCGCCCGATCTGCCGGCCAACCGATCCATACTGGATTCGTTAAGTGGCAGTTGACAGATCCGCTCGCTCTGACGACCATCAGGACCGGCACCATTAAGTGTCAATTTACGTACCCGACAGGACCTGCGGGTCTGGAGGTGGCCCCAGATGAGCATCGAGCCAAGGGCGCCGGTAGCACCCGAGCGGGTGCTGCCCGCCCCTGTGCCCATGGCGCCGGAGACCGCCGCGCAGCAGCGGGTCGTCCGGCGGATCTGCCGCAGGGTGGCGCCGCCCGGCATCGAGGTCGGCGTCGCCGAACTGCCCCCGGGCGGCCTGCAGGTGTGGACCGACGCCCCCGCGCCGGTCGGCGGGCCCGAGCCGTGGGTGCTCCACCATCGCATGGCCCGCGAGGTGGCGCTGGTCGGCTGGCACTGCGAGGCCGACACCGACCGCCTGCTGGTGCTCGGCTGGAGCGCCGCCTGCCTGCACAACCGCGTACGCCTGCTGCAGAGCGGGCTGCGCAGGCTCGCCGACTTCGGGCCGACAGCGCAGCGCGCCGTCCAGCTCGAGGGCCGGTTCGGCGCCGACGACCTGGACGCCCTGCCCGCCGCCACGGTGGTCGCGGACGTGTGCGCCTCGATCGAGCGGCGGCTGCGCTGGCCAGGACGGCTCGCGGAGCTCGACGGGTTCGAGCGCAGCTCGGGCCTCGCACACCTGCAACTGCTCCTCGCCCAGGTGACCGGGCTGGAGGCGAAGGTCGCGGCAGCCTGCGAGGAGCACCTCGTCATGGCGCGGGTGCTGGCGCAGGCCGTCTGCGAGCACCACGCGCGGCACCGCGACCTGCGCCGCGCCCAGCGCGAGGTGCTGGCGGAATCGCGCCGCTGGGTGCACGCCAGCTCCCTGATCCGCAGCTCGGCCACCGCACGGCCGAGCTCCGTCGGCGCCGGACGGCCCCACATGGGGCTCGCCGAACGCCGCATCGCCGCGAGCGTCATCAACCACGGCGTGCCGCGGGTGATCCCCGTGGCCGTCACCCACCAGGCCGGGACCACCGGCTTGGCGGACGGCGCCCGCTGAACCCCACGACCTGCTCAACGGCGAGCGGTCACCCGGAAAACCCCATCCGAGTCCGGTAGGAGAGCTCCCGTCATGCGAACCCCCCCGCACCTGCCCGCCCGCCCCCGGCGCGAGCAGCGAGACACCGAGCACGTCCGGCGGCACCCGTACGGCCGGCACGAGCGCCCCGCACCCGTCGTCCCGTCCGGCTCCCGCGACTTCGCGGCCGACGTGGCCGACGTGGCCGACGTGTTCGTCGAACAGCGGCTGCTGGACATCCGCGAGATGTCCAACCAGGCCATCGGCTCGATCGACGACCTACTGCACACCGCCTGACGTGTGCCCCGTGGCTCCCGGCCGGGAGCCGGAAGAGCGATACCGCACCCTTTGAGGAGAATCATGCAGGGACTATCGCGAGTGGAGCTGAGGTCGCGTGACGTCGGTGGCCACCAGCCGCGATCCGTGGCGGGCATCGAGACGCCGCAGACCCTCGGCGAGGTACGCGCCCTCGTCCGCCAGGCAGCGGCGACCAAGCGCCGCCTGTACCCCATCAGCACCGGCAGGAACTGGGGCATGGGCTCGGCCATGCCGGTCACCGACGACAACGTGCTCGTGGACCTCGGCGGCATGAACCGCATCCGCAGCCTCGACCTGGAGGCCGGCTACGCCGTCATCGAGCCGGGCGTCACCCAGGCCCAGCTCGCCGCCGAGCTGCGCGACACCCCCTGGATGCTGAACGTCACCGCCTCGTGCGCCGACACCTCGGTCCTCGGCAACGCGCTCGACCGCGGCGACGGCTCCATCCGCTCCCGCGTCCACGACGTGGCCGGGCTGGAGGCCGTCCTCGCCGACGGCAGCGTCGTCACCACCGGCGGGCTCGACTCCGCGGGCCGCTACCACGGCCGGGTCGCCGGGCCCGACATGACGCAGGCGTTCGTCCAGCACAACCTGGGCATCGTCACCGCCATGGCCGTCGCGCTCATCCCGCGCCCGCAGACCATCGCGGTCGTCCACGGGCGCCTGCCGCGCGAGCAGGCCGGCACCGCGCTCGGCGCGCTCACCGGCTTCCTGCGCCGCGGCAACCCCGCCGACGGGCTGATGCGCGTACGCGAGCTGTCGCTCGTCCCCTCACACGGCGACTGGACGCTGCCGGCGGGCGTCGACCCGAGCCTGTTCACCGTCCTCGGGCCGCTCATGGGCAGCGACGCCGCGGTGGAACTCGCCGAGGAGCTGCTGCGCAAGTCGCTGGCCGGGGTCGACGGCGCCGAGGCGCTGCGCGTGGTCGACGCGGCCGAGGTCGGGCCCGACGACCCGCTCTACCCCAGGGCGCTCATGTCGCAGGGCGTCCCGACGTGCATCGGCGTCCACCACGCGCTGCGCGTCACCTCCTGCGACCAGATCGACCAGGGCCCTATGGGCTTCCTCGCGATGCTGCCGCTCATGCCGATGGACGCCGCCAAGACCGACCAGATCATCGCCGCGCTCCAGACGGCGATCGACGCCCACACCACCGCCCTCATGGTCGAGTGGAACCTCGTCAGCGAACACATCGCCAACGGCGTCATGCAGATCTTCTTCGACCGCGGCACGCCGTTCGGCGCCCACCGCGCGCACCAGCTCCGCAACGACGCCACCGCCCTGCTGCGCGGACACGGCTGCGCCATCTACCGCTCCGACATCGACCACGCCGCCGCCGCCGTCTGGTCCGAGACCAGCACCGCCGGCCTCGGCATGCTGCACCGGCTCAAGACGGCGCTCGACCCCGACGGCCTCATCTCGCCCGGCCGGTACGGCGCCTGACCCCCGCTCGTCCCCGCACTGTCCCCGCACTGTCCCCGCACCACCGCCGGCACGGCAGGACCGTGCCGGCGCAGACCACCGAAGCTCTCCCAGGAGGATCCACGTGCGTTCGTCACCAGCGGCCGCCCGGGCGGCGGCACCGGCCGGCGTAAGCCGCCGTCACGGAGTGATGCTGCGCCTGGTCGGCGCGGGCGTCATGCTGACGGTGATGGCCGACACCACGGCCACCACCCTGGCCGTCGGCGTGCTGCGCTACACGCCCGCCGGCGCCGGCATGCCGCTCGGTGACCTGGTCTGGCTGACCAGCGCGGCGTTCATCCCCATCGCGGCCCTGCTCGCCACGGCGGGCCGCTGGGCCGACCTGTTCGGCCGCCGCCGGGTGCTGGCGGTCGGGCTCGTGGTGTTCGTGCTGGGCGGGATCGCCACGGTCGCCGTCGACTCCTGGTCGTTCGTGCTGGCCGCGCGGGCGGTCCAGGGCGCGGGCGCCGCGGCGATGATCCCGGCCAGCCTCGGACTGCTGCTCGGCGAGCTGCCGGAGGCACAGCGGCGCGGCGCGATCGCGCTGTGGAGCTCCGCCTCCGGCCTCGGCTGCCTGCTCATGCAGGCGGGCGGCGGCTGGCTGGCCGCCACCGTCGGCTGGCGGTCGCTGTTCGTCCCGGACGTCGTCATGGGCGTCGCCCTGCTGGTCGCCTGCGCCTGGCTGCCGCCGGGCGGGCGGGCCGCCGCCAAGGGCAAGCCGGACGTCCTCGGCGCCTGGCTGCTCGCCGCCGGGATCGCCGTGATCGTCCTCGCCATCTCCAAGGCCATGGCCTGGGGCATGGACGTGCTGTGGCTCGCGCTGGCGGCGCTCGCCCTGCTGGGCGGCGCGTTCGCGCAGGCCAGGCACCACCGGCTGCCCGCGATCGACCTCGCCCTGTGGCGGCGGCCCAAGTTCGTCTGGGGCTGGCTCGCCACCTGGGGCTTCGGCGCCCTGTCGTACGGGCTGCTCACCGTGCAGCCCCTGTACCTGCTGCACCTCGGCTACCCGATGCTGGAGGTCGCCATGTGGCTGACCCCCACGTCGGTGGCCGTCGTCGTCACGAGCTTCGTCGCCGGACGCCTCGTCAAGCGGGTCGGCGCGTACGGGCTCATCTACGCCGGCTCCCTGCTGTGCGGGGGAGCGTGCGTGCTCGTGCTCACCCAGGTCGGACCGACCCTGCTCGGCCTGATCGCCAGCGTCGTGGTCGGCATGGGGGTCGGGGCGCTCGCGCCCGGCACCTCCGTCGCCACCACCCTGGCCGCCCGTCCCCACCAGTACGCCTCCGCCGTCGGCGCGGCCACCATGGCCCGCATGGTCGGTGGCGCGGTCGGCGTCGCGGTCGTGTCGGTGGTGATCGACCACCCGTTCATGACCGGTCCGTCCGCCGGCCTGGCCGGAGCGCTCGCGCTGTGCGTGGCGATCTCCGTGCTGATCGGCGCGCTCGCCCTGACCAAGATCACGCGTACCCGTCCCGACCCGGACGACGTGATGGTCAAGGTGCCCCGCAAGCTGCTGCTCGAACTGCGCATGACGCTCGCCACCGTGGCGGCCGAGGCCGACGCGCTGCTGCCGGCCGAGACGCGCGCCCCTGACCCGGCCGCCGACCCTCGCCCGGCCGCCGGCTCGCCCGCCGCGACGGACCGCGTCCCGCGGCCGCGCGCGTCCGAACCCGGGCCGCTGGCCGGGATCCACGGGCACACGAACTAGTTCACCTTGAGAAGGGCTCTTGTCATGGCAACCACATCGTGTGACGTAGCCGTAGTCGGCGCCGGGCTCGGAGGCTGCTTCCTCGCCCTGCTCCTGGCCCGCCGCGGCCGGCACGTCGTCGTCATCGAGCAGGGGCCGTCGATCCCGAGCGCGGGCGCCGACTTCCTCAAGCCCCCGGGACTGCGGGTGCTGGCCCGGCACGGGCTCGCCGACCTCGCCGGGCGCCACGGCATCAGGCGCGACACCATCCGCTACTACCACGACGGCGACCCCATCCAGGAGTGCCGCTTCCCCGACGGCGGCTTCCTCATCCAGCCCTACCGCGAGCTGGTCGAGCTCATCTACGCCTCGTGCGCGATGGAGGGCGTCGAGTTCTGGTTCGACGCCAGCGTCGACGACATCGCCACGGACGGTGACCTCGTCCAGGAGCTGACCCTCACCGACGGCCGGCGGCTGCGGCCCGGCGCGGTGGTCGGGGCCGACGGCTCCAGGTCCGTGGTCCGCGAGGTCCTCGGCGTCGACCAGGTCGTGACACCGTACGAGCGGCTGATCATGCGGGTCGCCACGGTGCCGCTCACGGCCGGGATCGCCGAGCTCAACCGGCTCTACTTCAGCTCGGAGGGCTGGCTTGCCTACCTCTACCCGCTCGACCGCGACGAGGCGCGCGTGTTCGTCGGCCTGCCGCCCGAGGACGACCGGATGATCTTCGAGGACGGCATCCCGATCCTCATGGACCAGCTCAAGAAGTTCGTCACCGACAGCTTCGACGCCTTCGACGTGCTGGGGCCGGCCTCCTGGCAGCGGATCAAGGTCTCGTCGCTGCGGGTCGGCGCCTACCACCGGGGCAACGCCGCGCTGCTCGGCTCGGCCGCGTTCGCCTGCCACCCGATGACCGGCATGGGCATGAGCTACACGCTGCGCGACGCCGAGATCCTGGCCGACTGCGTCACCGCGGCCGCCGGCGACCAGGCGCTGCTCGACCGCCTGCTGCACCTGCGGTACGAGACCCGCCGCGCGGACCACCTGGAGCTCATCGACTACGGCGACGCGCTCGCCGGGACGTTCCACGACCGGGCGGCCTACCTCGCGTCCTTCCGTCCTGACCTGCACATCCACGGCGAGAGCCGCGCTGCCGCCCTGCAGCCCGCCTGAGGCGGGCGTCCCTGACCCGCGCCCCTGCCGCCGCCCGCAGTTCACCACCCCGGCGAGGTCGTCCGGTGCCCCACGCTGTGTCCGGCCTTCAGCCCCAGGCGGCAGGGGCGTGCAGGGGACGGTCAGGAGGTGACGACCAGTTCCAGGCCGTTCGGGTCCTCCTCGACGTGGTGGCCGGCGTGCCGCAGGACGGCGTTCAGGGCCAGGCGGACGGCCGTGCGGACGATGCCGTACCGGGTCAGCTCCCCTGCGGTGGCGTCCCAGGCGACGACCACGCCGCGCGCGGGGTCGTGCCAGACGGACAGCCCGCCGTCGGTGGAGACCGGCGACGGACCGACGGAGAAGCCCGCGTCCGACAGCACGCTGCGGACCCGGGCTTCCAGTTCGCCGGCGCCCAAGGCAGAGTCCATCCGGGCCCGCTGCCCTCCGCGCGCGGCGGATAACCTCTCGCGAAGGCCAGGTGTCGCTTGCCGTTTCGCCAGGGATCCGTCAGTAGCCGACGACCTGGCGGATCAGGACGATGTGCACGCGTCCCGGGAACTCCCGGCGGATCTCCATGATCTTGTTGACGCTGCTGTGCTGCCCGTAGGCGGCCTGCGCGCGGACGTCCTCCAGCACGAGGCTGTGCTGGTGGATCCGGTCGTGGGCGTCCTGCAGCGTCGGGACGATCTTCTGTGCGCCCACCACGAAGACGACGTGGGCGGCGCCCCAAGCGTACGAGGCGAGCTGGCTGCCGGAGGCCGACGCGATGAGCAGCGCCCCGTCGTGGGTGACGGCGTGCACGCTGCCCAGGGCGTAGTCGGGCTGCCCGGCGATCGCCTTCATCTCCTGCAGCTGGGTCTGGTAGTCGAGGGCGTTCATCCGGTTGCGCGCCGAGTCGTACGGACCGCCGGCGTTGATGGCGTCCTCGATGCCGGTCTCCTTCAGCGTCACCGAGGTGTTCGTCATCACCGACGAGCCGTCAGGGATGCGCGCCAGCGTCGCCCGCCGGGCGGCGTCGAGGTCGTCGACGACCTCGACGGTGAACCCGTTGCCCTCCAGCGCGGTCACGGTGGCCGCGAGCGCCGCGTCGTCGGGCAGCGTGGTGAAGCGCTCGGAGGCGTCGATCGTCGTCATGGGCTTGCTCCTTGTTTCTCGGTCTGTTGGGCATGTTCGCCGTGGCGAACGTGGAAACGGACTTTACCCCGTTTATCTGGACGCCGTTAGGGTGGGGTGCGTGAACGCGTCTGATGTGTCCTGGGGAGCGCCGCGCGCCGAGCGCGCCGACGCGGCGCGCAACCGGCGACTGCTGCTCGCCACGGCCCGTGAGATGCTCGCCGAATCCGGCCCCGACCGCCTCACGATGGACGCCCTCGCCGAACGCTCGGGGCTCGGCAAGGGCACCGTGTTCCGCCGCTTCGGCACCCGCGCCGGCATCTTCCAGGCGCTGCTCGACGACAGCGAGCGCGGCTTCCAGGAGCAGGTGCTGTCCGGCCCGCCGCCACTGGGCCCTGACGCCCCGCCGCGCGAGCGGCTGATCGCCTACGGCCAGGCCCGCATCCGGTTCCTGCTGGAGCACCGGGAGATCGCGCGCCACAGCATCGACGGCCGCCAGAACGTTCCCACCGGCACGCAGACGCCGCTGTCGCGCGCCCACATCCGGATGCTCCTCGGCCGGATCCCCCTCGGCGCCGCCGACCTCGATCTCCTCGCGATGCAGCTCACCGCCGCACTCGACGCGCCACTCCTGCTGTACGTGTCGGCGTCCGCCCTCGACGCCGCCGCCGACAGGGCCGAGCGGCGCCTCACGAGCGGCTGGCGCGACCTCGTCGACCGCGTCTGCCGCCCCTGACCACGCCGCCCCTGACCGCGCCGCCCTTGACCGCGCCGCCCTTGTGCACCGCCCTCGGCGGTCTTGCCGCGGGAGCGGGGCGGGCCGTGTGGAAGGATGTGGCCTGTGTCCCGCGCGTCAGCGGTGCTCCGCCTCTCCAGGGCCGTCGTGTTCGCGACGGCCTGCGGCGCGGTGTCGGTGACCGGACACATCCTGGCCGGCGGGGGTCACGTCCCGTTCGAGGCCTTCGTCGCCGCGGTGCTGGCCGTGCTCGCTCTGGCGTACGTGATCGACGGGCGCGAACGCGGCCCGGCCGCGGTGCTCGCCGCCACCGTCACCACGCAGGCGGTCCTGCACCAGCTCTTCGAGCACCTGGCGCCCGGCCACGTCGCCGGTCACGGGCACACGGCGTCCGGCATGGCGCTCGTCCACCTCACCGTGGCGGCCCTGACGGCGTGGTGGCTGCACCGCGGCGAGCGCGCGCTGTGGCTGATGCTGCGCCTGTACGGCGCGCCCCGCCCGGTCATCCGCCTCTTCGCCGCCGCGCCGACCGCCGTGGACACCGGCCCGCGCCCGCCGTCACTGCCGCTCTTCCCGTACGCGGTGCCCGCCGGCGCGGGCCGGATCGTCGCCGCCGCGATCACCCGCAGGGGCCCACCGGTCACGTCCCGCTGACCCTGCCCGTCCCGTCCTTCGACGCCGTCGCGCCGACCGGCGGGCGCGTCGACGCGCCCGCGGCCGGTCCGCGCTCGGGGGCCGTGGCCAGCGGTTGCCGACAGTCCGCCGGTACGAGTCCGGGCCCCGCATCGCGAGCGGGCCGCCCGGAGAGCCCCCTGGAGAGAGTTGATCATGAAGTTTCCGTCCTGGCGCCGGTTCGGAGCGGGCCTCGCCACGCTCGCCTGCGCCGCCGTCCTGACCTGGCAGGCCGCGCCGGCGTACGCCCACGACAGCCTCAAGAGCAGTTCGCCCGCCAAGGACGCGGAGGTCGCCTCCGTGGCGGAGATCGAGCTCGAGTACAACGCGAGCGTGAAGTTCCCGTTCGTGGTGCTGCACGACGCCGCAGGGAAGGCGATCCCGCTCGACAAGCCACGGCTCGACGGGCCGAAGGTGCTCACCGACGTCCCGCAGCCCCTGGCGCCCGGCGCGTACGTGATCGGCTGGCGGGTCGTCTCGTCCGACGGGCACCCCATCGAGGGCGAGATCCCCTTCCGCGTCAAGGGCTCCGCCTCCACCCCGTCGTCCTCCGGCGTGGCCGCCGCACCGGCGGCCACGACACCGTCGCCGGCAGCGGCCGGGACGGAGCCCGGCGTGCCCGCGTGGGTCTGGGGCGGCCTCGCGGTGCTGATCGTGGTGGGCGCGTGGATCGTGTTCAGGACCTCGCGCCGCACCCCCGGACAGGAGGAGACGGACGCGGACCACTGACGCGCGCCGGCTCCCGGCGCCTGCCGGGAGCCGCGTCAGCCGGACTCGGTGAGATCGGTCGAGGCGGCCAGCTCGGTGACCACGTCCAGCAGTCCGTGCAACGCGGGTGAGGTGTTGCCGGACGACCACACCATCTCTGTGGGCACGAACTCCCCTGCCAGCGGCACGAACACCACGCCGGTGCGCCGGAGATCGCGGGCGGACCTGGCCAGCCGGGTGATCCCGACACCGGCCGCCACCAGGCCGAGCAGCCCCTGCACGTTAGCGTCCCGCTGGACCACGTCGGGGGTGAACCCCGCCGTACGGAAGGAGCGGTCGAAGGCGTCGTGCCAGGGCTGCCACGAGCTGCGCGGGGTCAGCACCCACCGTTCGCCGGCCAGCTCGCCCAGCGTCAGCTCGCTCCGCCCGGCGAGCGGATGGTCCTCGGGCAGGACGGCGCACACCGGCTCGCTGATCAGCGTCCTGGTCTCCAGGCCGGCCACCAGCGGAGGCCGGGTGAACGCGACGTCGTAGCGGCCCTTGAGCACGCCCTCGACCAGATCGGCGATCGTCGTCCACTCGGTCGTCAGTCTGATGCCCGGCAGGCGTCGCCGGACGGTCCTGACGATCGGCGGGAGCAGGTGGTTCGTGGTGGTGGCGAGGAAGGCGAGGCGCAGGCTGCCGACCTCACCGCGTACGGCCCGTGCCACGACGTTGACCGCTTCGTCGGCCCGGTCGAGCACCGCGCGCGCCTCGGGCAGGAACAGCGCGCCGATGGCGGTCAGGCTGGTGCCCCGGGTGTCGCGGTCGAACAGCTTCGCGCCCAGCATGCGCTCCAGCAGCGCGATCTGCTGCGACAGCGACTGCTGGCTGACCAGGAGCCGTTCGGCGGCCCGGGTGTAGCTCGACTCCTCGGCTACGGCGACGAAGTACCTCAGCTGCCGAAGGTCGGGACTCACAAGAAAAGCCTACAACTGTGACAAGAAGCAGGTGTTGGACGGCTCCGCTGCGCCACCACCACCATTGACCTCGGCAAACACCACGTTTGAAGGGGTAGGGAATGACGAGCGAAACGCAGGGCCGCGTCTGGTTGATCACCGGTTGCTCGACCGGGTTCGGGCGCGAGATGGCGCTGGCCGCGCTGGCCGCCGGCGACCGGGTCATGGCCACCGCACGGCGTCCGGAGACGCTGGCCGACCTGGTGGAGATCGGCGGCGACCGGGTCGGCACGGCGGCGCTGGACGTCACGGACCCGGACTCCGTCCAGGCCGCGGCGCGGGCGACGCTGGCGGCGTTCGGACGCGTCGACGTCCTCGTGAACAACGCGGGGTTCACCATGATCGGGGCCGTCGAGGAGACCTCGATGGAGCAGTTGCGGTCGCTGATGGAGGTCAACTTCTTCGGGGCCGCGGAGGTCACCAAGGCGATCGTGCCCCTGATGCGCGAGCAGGGCAGCGGGACGATCGTGCAGATGAGTTCCCTGGGCGGCCGGATGGTCTACCCGGGGCTGGGCGGCTACGACGCCGCCAAGCACGCGCTCGAGGCTTTCAGCGAGGCGCTGTCGAGTGAACTGGCGCCCCTGGGTGTGCGGGTCCTGCTGGTGGAACCGGGCATGTTCCGTACGAAGATCACCAACAACATGGTGCTGGCTCCGGAGAACCCGGCCTACGAGGCCAGCTCAGGTGGTCTCCGGCAGATGGTCGCGGAGATCGCGGGCAAGGAGCCGGGCGACCCGGCGAAGGGCGCCGCCGCCGTGCTCAAGGTGCTCGACGCCGACAACCCGCCGCTCCGCATCGTCCTCGGCGGCGACGCGGTCGACGCGCTGCGCGCCCACCACGAGGCTCTGCTGGCCGACATGGTCACGTGGGAGCCGCTCAGCCGCTCCACGGCGATCGCCTGACAGCCGTTCTCGGGCGGGCCACCGCCCCGACCGCGCATGCCTCGCCCGGGGGCGCGAGGCATGCGCAGACCCCTTCTTGAGGAGAAATTTCGCGACATGTCCAGTCCACAACAGCCGATCGGCTCCGGGTTCGACGCCGCGTCGACCGCCGCCGAAGTGATCAAGGGAACGGACCTCACGGGCACCACCGCGGTCGTCACCGGCGGCCACTCCGGCCTCGGCCTGGAAACCACCCGTGCCCTGTGCTCCGCCGGCGCCACCGTGGTCGTCCCGGCGCGCTTCCCTGACCGTGCTCGCGCCATGCTGGCGGGGATCGACGGCGTCGAGATCGAGCAGCTCGACCTGATGGACCCGGCCTCGATCGACGCGTTCGCCGACAGGTTCCTCGCCACCGGACGTCCGCTGCCCATCCTCGTCAACAGCGCGGGGATCCAGAACGTACCGCTGACACGCGACGCCCGCGGGTACGAGGCGCAGTTCGCCACGAACCACCTCGGACACTTCCAGCTCACCACCCGGCTCTGGCCCGCCCTGCGCCAGGCGGAGGGCGCGCGGGTGGTCACGGTCTCGGCCTGGGCGCACCACCTGTCGCCCGTGGTCTTCGACGACCCGAACTTCCACCGGCGCGAGTACGACGGCTGGCTCGGCTACGGCCAGTCCAAGACCGCCAACATCCTGTTCACCGTCGGGCTGGACCGGAGGGGCGAGGCCGCCGGCATCCGCGGCTTCTCCCTGCACCCGGGCCTCATCATCGGCACGAACCTCAGCCCGTGGACCACTCCGGAGTTCCTGCGGACGAACGGCCTCGTCGACGAGCACGGCGAGCGCGTCGTCGACCCGTACTCGGGCCGCAAGACCGCCGGGCAGGGGGCGTCCACCATCGTCTGGTGCGCCACCGCCCAGCAGCTCGAGGGCATGGGCGGGGTCTACTGCGAGAACAACGAGGTCTCCCCGGTGCTCACCTCGCACGACGAGAACCTCGACATGATGGTGGGCCGCGTGGAGACGCCCGTGGGCGTGATGCCCTACGCCGTCGACCCGGATCTCGCCGACCGCCTGTGGGACCTGAGCGAACAGCTGACCGGTCACACGGTGTAGCCGATCGATTGGTGCACTAATCGTTGGTGTACGATGCGGTTCGCGTACTCCGTTGACCGGCCCGGATGCGCCTGATGTCCCGTACGGGGGCCGGTCGAGCGGGGGCGGCCCGCGAGTGATTCCGACCGAAGCAGGTGACGCGAGATCGAACCCGCGACCGACAGCCCGGCGACCTTCTACGAGGCGGCCGGGGGCGAGGAGTTCTTCCGCCGGCTGGTCCGCCGCTTCTACGAGGGCGTGGCGGGCGACCCGCTGCTGCGCGCCATGTACCCGGAGGAGGACCTCGGTCCTGCGGAGGAGCGCATGAGGCTCTTCCTCATGCAGTACTGGGGCGGCCCCCGCACCTACGGCGAGCGGCGTGGCCATCCACGCCTGCGCATGCGCCACGCGCCGTTCCACGTGGACCTCGCCGCGCATGACGCCTGGCTCCGTCACATGCGCGCCGCCGTCGAGGAGTCACACCTGCCACCGCACCTCGAACGACAGCTCTGGGACTACCTCTCCTCGTCGGCCGCGGCGATGATCAACGCTCGCTGACGCGGGAAAGGGGCGAGGCGCGTCGTCCGAACGACGCGCCTCGCCCCTTTCCCGGTCGTGCGTCAGGCCCGCTTGGCGATGGCCGTGATGAACGGCTGCACCAGCTTGGCGGCCAGCGGACCGAAGGCCGCCAGGATGAGGACGTACGCCGCCGCCAGCGCGCCCAGGTCGGGGTGCGCTCCCGCACCCACCGCCAGGCCGGCGATGACGATGTTGAACTCGCCGCGCGGGATCATCGCGATACCCGCGCGGGCCTGGCCCGCCTTGGCGATGCCGGCCCGTTTGGCGGCGTACGCGCCGGTCAGCAACTTCGTGATCATGCTGACCAGGGCCAGCAGGGCGGCCAGGCCGGCCACCGGCAGGATCTTGCCCGGGTCGGTCTGGAGTCCGAAGAACACGAAGAAAACCGCCGCGAACAGGTCGCGCAGCGGCGCGAGCAACGCCTGCGCCTCGTGGGCCAGCTGGCCGGACAGCGCGATCCCCACGAGGAACGCGCCGACGGCGGCCGACACCTGCAGCTGCTGGGCCAGGCCCGCGACCAGCAGGGCGAGGCCCACGACCTTGAGCAGCAGCACCTCGTTGTTGGGGCTCGACACGAAGGCCTCGATGAAGCGCCCGAACTTCAGGGCGACCACGAGGACGACGCTCACGGTCGCCAGTGCGATGCCCACCGCGATGGCGCCGCTCACCAGGCTCAGCCCGGCGAGCACCGTCGTCAGCACGGGGAGGTAGACCGCCATCGTGAGGTCCTCGAAGACCAGCAGCGACAGCACCGTCGGCGTCTCCCGGTTACCGATCCATCCGAGGTCGGAAAGGACCTTCGCCGTGATACCCGACGAGGTGGCGTACGTCACGCCCGCCATGGCCACGGCCGCCACCGGACCCCAGCCCAGCAACAGCGCGCAGATCGCGCCGGGGGCCGCGTTCAGCACCAGGTCGACGATGCCGGCCCGGGCGTTGCTGGTGAGGCTCGTCACGAGCTCGTCAGCGTTGTACTCCAGGCCGAGTGTGAGCAACAGCAGGATGACGCCCAGTTCCGCGCCTACCGAGATGAAGTCCTCGCTGGTGGCCAGGGGCAGCACGCCACCCGTGCCGAACGCCAGCCCGGCGATGAGGTAGAGCGGGATCGGGGAGATGCCGACGCGCAACGCGAGCGCGCCGAGCACGCCCAAGCCGAGGACGACAGCACCGAACTCAAGAAAAATGATCGCGGTATGGTGCACCCGCGGTCCTACCCGTCTGCCAGGATGTCGGCCACCTCGGCCGTGCTGTCCTCGCTGCCGACGACCACGACCACATCACCTGTGCGGAACACGAAATCTGGACCGGGGCTGGCGAACACCTGCTCACCGCGGACCACGGCCACGACGGACGCGCTCGTACGCGTACGCACCCGGGCGTCGCCCATGGGGCGGCCGACGTAGGGGGAGCCGGCGGGGATCGGCAGCTGCACGCTCATCAGTCCCGCCACCTGCTGGTGGAGCTGGTTGAGGCGCTGCACGATGCGCGGCGCGCCGAGCAGCTCGGCGAGCGCGTCGGCCTCCTCGTCGTTGAGCTTGACCACGTGGCAGACCGCGTCGGGGTCATCTGCGTCGTAGATCACCAGATCGCGGCGGCCCGTGCGGTGGGAGATGACACCCACCCGCTGTCCTTTCCGCGTGGTGAAATCGTGCCGTAGCCCGATCCCCGGCAGCGCTGTCTGTTCGACCTCCACCTATCCCACCTGTCCAGAGCGGCATATTTCCGGACACCTTACCAACGGAATACCCATTCAAAGTCCAGCCGATGCCTGCGCGAGGGACTTTTCGGGTACGAGGCACCTTCGGGCATGCCGAAGATCAATGTGGTGGAAAGGCCGGGTATACCGGAGGTTCGGGACCTCGGAAGAGGACGGTCAGCGGCCCTCGGCCACGAGGGCGAGGGCCTGACGGGCGATCTCCCATTCCTCGTCCGTGGGGATCACCAGCACCGCCGCCTCGGCCCCCGGAGGCGACACCGCGCGCTCCTGCCGGGAGCCCGACTCGTTGAGCCGCCGCTCCACGACGAGGCCGAGCCGCTCCAGACCCGCGAGCGACTCGGCCCGCGTGGCGGCGTCGTTCTCGCCCACGCCGCCGGTGAACACCACGGCGTCCACCCGGCCGAGCAGCGCGTAGTAGGCGCCGACGTACTTGCGGATGCGCCGCGTGTAGACGGCCAGCGCGAGGCGGGCCTCGGCGTCGTCGCGGGCGCGCACCTCGCGCATGTCGCCGCTGCCGGCCAGCGCGTGCAGGCCGCCCTCGCGGCTGAGCGCCAGCTCGGTGTGCTCGGCGTCCAGGCCCCGCACGCGGGAGAGGTAACCGGCCAGCGCCGGGTCGACGTCGCCGGAACGGGTGCCCATGACCAGCCCCTCCAGCGGGGTCAGCCCCATGGACGTGTCGAGGCTGCGCCCGCCGGACAGCGCGGTCGCGGAGGCGCCGTTGCCCAGGTGCAGCACGATGAGGTTCAGCTCGGCGGGGTCGCGGCCGAGGAAGGCGGCGGCGCGGCCGGACACGTACGCGCAGGAGGTGCCGTGGAACCCGAAACGCCGCACCCCCCACTCGCGCGGCACCGCGTACGTGTACGCCTCCGGCGGCAACGTCAGGTGGAACGCGGTGTCGAACACCGCCACCTGCGGCACCCCGGCGAACGCGGCGCGCGCCACCCGGATGCCCACGAGGTTCACCGGGTTGTGCAGCGGCGCAAGCGGGGCCAGCTCCTCGATCGCGGCGATCACGCCGTCGTCGACCAGCACGGCCCGGTCGAACCGGTCGCCGCCGTGCACCACCCGGTGCCCGACCGCGACCGGGTCCAGCTCGGGCCCCGCGTCCCGGAAGGTCGCCATGACGGCGGACAATGCCTCGCCGTGATCGGCGAAGCGGCGCCGCCGCTCGTACGGCGGGGCGTCGCCCACGTGGTGGACGAGGCGTCCCTGCTCCTCGCCGATGCGCTCGACCAGCCCGCGCGCGGGCCGCTCGCGGGTGCGCATGTCCACGAGCTCGTACTTGACGGACGAGGAGCCGGTGTTCAGGACGAGGATGCGGCCGGCCATGTCCACGTTCTGATCTCCGGCAGGTCCTCGCCGTGGTCACGGGTGTACTGGCGGGCCCGCAGCCGCTGGTCGCTCATGTGCTGGCGCAGATGGGCCTGGTTGGAGCCGAGGCCGGGGACGCGGTCGATCACGTCCATCACCAGGTGGTAGCGGTCGATGTCGTTGAGCATCGCCATGTCGAACGGCGTCGTCGTGGTGCCCTCCTCCTTGTAGCCGCGTACATGGATGTTGTCGTGCCCGTGGCGGCGGTAGGTGAGCTCGTGGATCAGCGACGGATAGCCGTGGAAGTCGAAGATGACCGGCTTGTCGACGGTGAACAGCGCGTTGAACTCGGCGTCCGACATGCCGTGGGGATGCTCCGTCGGAGGCTGCAGCCGCATGAGGTCGACGACGTTGACGACGCGGACCTTCAGCTGCGGCAGGTGCTCGCGCAGCAGCGCGGCGGCGGCCAGCGTCTCGAGCGTGGGCACGTCGCCCGCGCAGGCCAGCACGACGTCCGGCTCGGTGCCGTCGTCGGTGGAGGCCCACGGCAGGATGCCGAGGCCGCGCGTGTTGTGCGCGATCGCCTCCTCCATCGTGAACAGGTCGAGCACCGGCTGCTTGCCCGCCACGATCACGTTGACGTAGTCACGCGAGCGCAGGCAGTGGTCGGCCACCGACAGCAGTGTGTTGGCGTCCGGCGGCAGGTACACCCGCACCACCGAGGCCTTCTTGTTG
Source organism: Nonomuraea maritima (assembly GCF_900100395.1). GTDB lineage: Bacteria > Actinomycetota > Actinomycetes > Streptosporangiales > Streptosporangiaceae > Nonomuraea > Nonomuraea maritima. The sequence continues at coordinate 375,888 of NZ_FNFB01000003.1, forward strand.
ACCACCACGTCGAGGAAACCCGGGTCCTGGTGGCTGAAGCCGTTGTGGTCCTGCCGCCACACGTGCGACGACAGCAGGTACGTCAGCGACGCCACCGGCCGCCGCCACGGGATCTTCTGCGACGACTCCAGCCACTTCGCGTGCTGGTTGAACATCGCGTCCACGATGTGGATGAACGCCTCGTAGCAGTTGAACAGCCCGTGCCGCCCGGTCAGCAGGTAGCCCTCCAGCCAGCCCTGGCACAGGTGCTCGCTCAGCACCTCCATGACCCGGCCGTCGGGGCCAAGGTCCTCGTCGGTCGGCAGCGTCGCGGCGTCCCAGGCCCGGTCGGTGACCTCGAACACCTCCGTCAGCCGGTTGGAGGCCGTCTCGTCCGGACCCATCAGCCGGAACGTGCTCGGGTTCTCGGCGATCACGTCGCGCAGGAACGCGCCGAGCACCCGCGTCGGCTCGCTCGACTGCGTGGCGGGCGACTTGACCTCGACCGCCGTCTTGCGGAAGTCGGGCAGCCGCAGCGGCTCCAGCAGCTCGCCGCCGTTGGTGTGCGGGTTGGCGCTCATCCGGCGCTCGCCGCGCGGCACCGTGCCGAGGATCTGCCGCACCGGCCGCCCGTCGGCGTCGAACAGCTCCTCCGGCCGGTACGAGCGCATCCACTCCTCCAGCATCCCGAGATGGGCGGAGTTCTCGCGGACCTTGGCCAGCGGCACCTGGTGGGCGCGCCAGGTGCCCTCCACCGGCTTGCCGTCCACCTCGCGCGGCCCGGTCCAGCCCTTCGGCGTACGCAGAATGATCATCGGGAGCCGGTCGGCGTCGCCCGCCTTGTACTGGGCGATCTCCTCGAACGCGGTGTCGAGGGTGCCCGCCATCTCCGCGTGGTCGGGGCCCACGACGTGGGGGCGGTAACCGTACCCCTCCATGAGTTTGACGAGCTCGTCGAACGGGATGCGGGCCAGCACGGTGGGATTGGCGATCTTGTAGCCGTTCAGGTGGAGGATCGGCAGGACGACGCCGTCGCGCCGGTGCTCCATGAACTTGTTGGAGTGCCAGCTCGCCGCCAGCGGGCCCGTCTCGGCCTCGCCGTCGCCGACGATGCAGGCCACCACCAGGTCGGGGTTGTCGAACGCGGCCCCGTACGCGTGGGCGAGGGAGTAGCCCAGCTCGCCGCCCTCGTGGATCGAGCCCGGCGTCTCCGGCGCGACGTGGCTCGGCACCCCGCCGGGGAAGGAGAACTGGCGGAACAGCCGCCGCATGCCCTCCGCGTCCTGCGAGACGTCCGGATAACGCTCGGAATAGGAACCCTCGAGCCACGCGTGGGCCACCGCGGCCGGCCCGCCGTGCCCGGGGCCGCAGATGTAGATCATGTCCTGGTCGCGCTCGCGGATGACCCGGTTGAGGTGGGCGAAGCAGAAGTTCAGGCCGGGCGTCGTCCCCCAGTGGCCGAGCAGGCGCGGCTTGATGTGCTCAGGACGCAGCGGCTCGGTGAGCAGCGGATTGTCCAGTAGGTAGATCTGGCCGACGGACAGATAGTTGGCCGCCCTCCAGTACGCGTCTATGTGCTCCATCTCCTGATGCTTCCACCACGGACCTCGCTGAACCCCGGGGCGCCGTTCCGCTATGGGTAGTAAGGCGCCAAAAGTCCAATCAGCCGTGCGCGGAATCAACCTGTCTGGGTATGCGGTTACGGGACGATGGGATCGGCGCGTGATCGATCCGGGCCCTACGCGAGGAGGAACGAGTGAACGGCGATATCACCCAGAGCCAGGAGTGGGCGGCCCTGGGCAAGCACCACGACGAGCTGGCGGGCAGACAGCTGCGCGAGCTTTTCGCGGAGGATCCGGGCCGTGCCGGGCGCATGACGGTGACCGCCGCAGACCTTTTCCTCGACTACTCCAAGCACCGCGTCACGCAGGAGACGCTCGACCTGCTCCTGGCGCTGGCCGAGCGGGCCGGGCTGCGCGAGCGCATCGACGCCATGTTCCGCGGCGTGCACATCAACGTCAGCGAGGACCGCGCGGTCCTCCACACGGCGCTGCGCCTGCCGCGCGACGCCGAGCTGGTCGTCGACGGCCAGGACGTCGTGGCCGACGTGCACGCCGTGCTCGACAAGATGAGCCACTTCGCCGACCGCGTACGTGACAAGCAGTGGCGGGGCGCGACGGGCAAGCCCATCGAGACGGTCGTCAACATCGGCATCGGCGGCTCCGACCTCGGGCCCGCCATGGCCTACGAGGCGCTGCGCGACTACGCCGACGCCGGCATCACGGCGCGGTTCGTCTCCAACATCGACCCCGCCGACATCACCGGCAACCTCGCCGGACTCGACCCTGAGACCACGCTGTTCGTGGTCAGCTCCAAGACCTTCACCACGCTCGAGACGCTCACCAACGCCCGGGTCGCCCGCCGCTGGCTGGTCGAGGCCCTCGGCGACGACGCCGTCTCCAAGCACTTCGTGGCCGTCTCCACCAACGCGGCCAAGGTCGCCGAGTTCGGCATCGACACCGACAACATGTTCGGCTTCTGGGACTGGGTCGGCGGCCGGTACTCCTACGACGGCGCCATCGGGCTGTCCCTGATGATCGCCGTCGGCCCCGAGCGCTTCCGCGAGATGCTGGCCGGCTTCCACGCCGTCGACGAGCACTTCCGCACCGCGCCGTTCGAGGCCAACATGCCGGTCCTGATGGGCCTGCTCGGCATCTGGTACACCGACTTCTTCGGCGCCGAGACCCGCGCCGTGCTGCCCTACAGCCAGCGGCTGCACCGCTTCCCGGCCTACCTGCAGCAGCTCACGATGGAGTCCAACGGCAAGTCCGTCCGCGCCGACGGCACCGCCGTCACCACCGACACCGGCGAGATCTTCTGGGGCGAGCCGGGCACCAACGGCCAGCACGCCTTCTACCAGCTGCTGCACCAGGGCACCCGCCTCGTGCCGGCCGACTTCATCGGGTTCGCCGAGCCCTACGAAGACCGCGAGGGCATGCACGACCAGCTCACCGCCAACCTGCTGGCCCAGACCTCCGCGCTGGCCTTCGGCAAGACCGCCGACGAGATCGCCGCCGAGGGCACCGCGGCCGCGATCGTGCCCCACAAGGTGATGCCGGGCAACCGCCCGACCTCGACGATCCTCGCGCCGAAGCTGACCCCGTCCACGCTGGGGCAGCTCGTCGCCCTCTACGAGCACATCGTCTTCGTCGAGGGCACCATCTGGGGCGTCGACTCCTTCGACCAGTGGGGTGTCGAGCTCGGCAAGAAGATGGCGCTCGACCTCGCGCCCGCGCTCACCTCCGACGAGCCGCCGACGGAGTTCCCCGACGCCTCCACCGAGCAGCTCATCCGCCGCTACCGCGAGCTGCGGGGGCGTCGTGCCTGAGCAGGCCGGCGCGCTGATCCTGTTCGGGATCACCGGAGACCTCGCGCGCAAGATGATCCTGCCCGCCCTCTACCGGCTGACCGCCGACCGGCGGCTCGACCTGCCGATCATCGGCGTCGCGAGGACCGACCTCGACCTCGACGGGCTGCGCGAGCACGTCCGCGAGGCGTGCGGCGGCGTCCACGACGCGGCGTTCGACAAGCTGGCGTCCAACCTGCGGCTGGTGAGCGGCGACTACCAGGACCCAGCGGTGTTCGCCCAGCTGCGCGACGAGGTCGAGGGCAAGGGGTTCCTCGTCCACTACCTCGCCGTGCCGCCGGCGCTGTTCGCCGCGGTCGCCGAGGGTCTCGCGGGCGAGGGCCTCAACCGCGACGCCCGGCTCGTCGTCGAGAAGCCGTTCGGCCACGACCTGCAGTCGGCCCGCGAGCTCAACGACGAGCTGCTCAAGTACTTCGACGAAGACCATCTGCGCCGGGTCGACCACTTCCTCGGTAAGGAACCGGTCGAAGACCTCATGGTGTTCCGGTTCGCCAACATGCTGCTGGAGCCCATCTGGAACCGCTCCTTCATCCGCAGTATCCAGATCACCATGGCGGAAGACTTCGACATCCACGACCGGGGCGGCTTCTACGACGCCAACGGCGCGATCCGCGACGTCGTCCAGAACCACCTGCTGCAGCTGCTCGCGATCCTCGCCATGGACCCGCCGCCGTCCAAGGACGCCCGCGCCCAGCTCGACGAGAAGTGGCGGGTGCTGCGCGCCGTCCAGCCCATCTCGCCCTCCGACGTCGTACGCGGCCAGTACGTCGGTTACCTCGACACCGACGGCGTGCGTCCCGGCTCCACCACCGAGACGTACGTCGCGCTGCGCGCCTGCATCGACAACTGGCGGTGGGCGGGCGTGCCGTGGTGCATCCGCGCCGGCAAGGCGATGCCCACCACCGACCTGGAGATCGTCGCCGAGCTGCGGCAGCCGCCGGTGGCGATGTTCGAGCACGGCGACGCCCCTGACAGCCCCAACCTCATCAGGTTCCGGCTGCAGCCCGACGCCGGGGTGACGTTCGACCTGCTGGCCAAGGAGCCGGGCAGGCAGCGCACCAGGCCGGTGCCGGTCAGCGTCGACTTCACCAAGGTGCTCGGCCCCCTGGAGGCCGCGTACGTCCGCATCCTGGCCGACGCCGTCAGCGGCGACCCGCGCAGGTTCGCCAGGTTCGACCTGGTGGACGAGTCGTGGCGGATCGTGCAGCCGGTGCTCGACCTGCCCGAGCCGCCGCTGCCGTACGAGAAGGGCACCTGGGGTCCTGAGCCGGCGCAGAGCATCCCGCCCGGCGGCTGGCACTCCATCTCCACGACATTCGACTGAGACGGGTCCCCGGAGCCACGATGGGTTCATGAATCTCATGGAGCTGGTGGAGAAGTCGAAAGACATCGCCACCGTCAAGCGTGTCTTCGGGGAGCCTGTCCGGCACGGAGACGTGGTCGTGATCCCCGTCGCCCGCATCGCGCAGGGCGGCGGCGGAGGCCAGGGGCAGGGCAGGGGCGACAAGGGCGACGAAGGCAGCGGCAGCGGCGGCGGTTACGGGTTCGCCGCCACGCCGGCGGGGGTGTTCGTCCTGAAGGACGGCGACGCCATCTGGCGCCCCGCCGTCGACGTCAACCGCATCGTTGTCGGCGGCCAGATCGTGGCCGTCGTCCTCCTCCTGACCCTGCGGGCCATTCTCAAGAAACGCCGCCGCACCCGCTGACCGAGCCCACCCCGCGACCAGTACCGCTCCTGACCGATCCCGCAGGGCCGCTCTCTGCGACACCGCACCCTGACGGACCCGGCGCCCCCGCACACCTCCCGCTTCGGTTCGGCCTGTGGGGGCGCCGAGGTGCGGAATACGGGCGGATCGCGAGATCGAGCACCCGCTGCGAGTGCCCGACCCGGTCGACGACACCTGTCGCCGTGCTCAGCCGGGCAGTTCGGTGATGCTGAGGGCGAAGTTCAAGTGCCCCACCCCATGGTTGGCGAGGCCCACCGTGACCACGCCCGCTCCTTCCAGCCAGTGCGCCATTTTCAAACCGCCAACGTCCAGTGGGCGCATACCGAGGCTCTCGATGAACGCCTCCACGCTTGCCTTGGCCCGCGCGTCATCGCCGGCGATGAAGACGTCGGGCCGACCCTTCTCCAGGACATGACGGAAGACGGTGTTGAACGCCTTCACCACGCCGGCCCCGGCCGGGGCCGCCTTGGCGACTTCCTGCGCGATCGAGGTCTCCTCGCGGTGGGCCAGCCCGTCGAACGTGGCATTGAAGGGATTGCTGATGTCGACGATGACCTTGCCGGCGAGAGCGTCTCCGTACTGGGCGACGACCGGCACGACACCGTCGTGCAACAGGGCCACGATGACGATGTCCCCGGCCGGAGCGGTGCCCCATGCTCCTGTCGTTGCGCCGCCGCCGAGAGCCTTGGCCAGGTCAGCGGCCTTGGACTGATCGCGGCCCATGACCTCGACGGTGTTGCCGCCCGCTATCGCTCGCGCGCCGATGGTGCGGGCCATGTTCCCGGTGCCGATGATGCTGATGTTGCTCACGAGATGTCCTGCCCTTTGGTGGTTGTTCGGTTCAGATGGCGGTCGTGCCGCCGTCGACGACGAGTTCCATGCCGTTGACGTAGCTGGAGTCGTCGGAGGCGAGGAAGAGGGCGGCCGTGGCGATTTCGTCGGGGCGGCCCATCCGGCCGCGGGGGATGAGGGACTCGAACTGGCGCTTGGTGTCCTCGTCGAACAGCTCTTCCTGCTTGGCGGTGGCGACCTGGCCGGGGGTCAGGACGTTGACGCGGATGCGGCGGTCCTTGAGCTCGTTGAGCCAGACGCGGGCCCAGGCCTGCTGGACGGCCTTGCTGCCGGCGTAGACGCTCCAGCCGGGAAAGGCGCCGAGGGAGGCGTTGGAGCCGGTCATGAAGATGGAGCCGCCGTCGTTGAAGAGCGGGAGGGCCTTCTGGACGGTGAACAGGGTGCCGCGGGCATTCAACCCGAACCAGGTGTCGAACTGGGCCTCGGTGATCTCGCCGAGCGGGGCGGGCTCGCCGCCGCCGGCGCTGGCCCACAGCACGTCGAGGCTGCCCTTCTCCCGCTTGACAGTGTCGTACAGGCGGTCCAGGTCGTCCAGGTCGGCGGCGTCGCCCTGGACGCCGGTGACGTTGCGGCCGATCTGCTTCACGGCCTCGTCCAGGGCCTCCTGGCGGCGGCCGGTGATGAAGACGTGCGCTCCCTCGTCGACGAACAGCTTCGCGCCGGCCAGCGCCATGCCGGTGGTGCCGCCGGTGATGACCGCGACCTTGCCGTCAAGCTTTCCCATAGTCGCTTCCTTGGGTCGGTGGTGCCGTGCGCACCAGGGTGACGGTGTTATGTACACCGATCTGTGTGCTTACTGTACGGGGCAGGCGGCCGGGGCGCAAACTATGTACACCGGTCGTTACCCGGCGGCGTACCATGGACCCATGACGGAGTTGGAGAAGGGCCCCACGGGTCGCCGCCGGGGCCGGGGCGCCCGCGAGCGCATCCTCAGCGCGTCCCAGCAGCTGTTCCGCGAGCAGGGCATCAACCGCACCGGCATGGACCAGCTGTGCGCGGCCGCCCAGGTGTCCAAGCGCACGGCTTACCAGCACTTCACCGGCAAGGACGAACTCGTCGCCGAGTACCTGCGCCGGTTCGACCCCTCCGTTCTGTCCGGTGTGTTCGACCGCACCGACCTCACGCCCCGCGAACGGCTCCTCGCCGCCTTCGACGTCCCCCCCACCACCCCCCTGTGCCCCTACATCGGCGCCGCCGTCGAACTGCACGACCCCCAGCACCCCGCATCCCAGTACGCACGCGACTACAAGAAAGCCGTCGCCGCGCGGCTCGCCGACACCGCCCGCGAAGCCGGCGCCGCCGACCCCGAACAGCTCGGCGAGCAGCTCGCGCTGCTCATCGACGGTGCCGCGGCCCGCACCCGGGTCCTCGACGCCGACGCCTTCCCCACCGCCGCCGCCATCGCCGCCGCCCTCATCGACGCCGCCATCCCCGCCACGGCCGGCGAAGACCGGCGACGGGAGGAAGCCTCGCGTTGACGTGGCACTCCGCGGCCAGGCTCGACGCACTGCCGGTCGCGCGGCTGCACCCGCCGGTACGCGACACCGGCTGCCCGGCACCAGGGGGTCCGTAGGAGCGGGCCTGGCCCTGAGGCGAGGCGTCGCAGCGTACGCGGGCGCCTGACTCGGCGTGCCGGACGAGGTCGGTCGAAGCCCTCGAAGGAGGTGGGCAACCGTTGCCGGGCTCCAGCGGGTCATAACGGGAGCCGGTACGACGGGAAGGGCACGGCCGATGCGAGATAAAGCGGATTTTGTGGCATTTGTCGAGGCGCGATCGCCGCGACTGTTACGAACCGCGTACCTGCTCTGCCGTGATTGGGCGCAGGCGGAGGACCTGCTCCAGGCCGCGCTGGTGCGCGCGTGGCGGGTCTGGGGCCGCGTGGGTGAGCATCCGGACGCCTACGTGTCCCGGGTGTTGGTCAACACGCACCTGTCCTGGCGACGGCGACTCTGGCGACGTGAACTGCCCACGGACGCACCACCCGAGACTGCCGCAGCGGACATGACCGACGAGCGGGCGGTGCTCTGGGCGGCGCTGGGACGCCTGCCACCACGCCAGCGGGCGGTGCTGGTGCTGCGCTACTTCGAGGACCTGCCGGAAGCCGCCGTGGCCGAAATCTTGAACTGCTCCATCGGCACCGTCAAGAGCCAGAGCAGTAAGGCGCCGGCCAAGTTGCGCATCGACCCCGAGATCGCGCCGCCGGCGGTGGCGTCCCGTATGGAAGGAGAGCTGGGATGACGCCCGTCCAGCGCAAGTTGCGTGATCTGTTCGACGACATGAGCGCCGGCGCGCCGGACAACCCCGGGCGCATCGCCCAGCTCGAGCGGCGCATCCGCAGGGACAGCAGCCGCCGGTCCGCCGGCGCCGCCCTGGCGGGCGTGAGCATGCTGACCGCCGCCGGCGTCCTCATCCCCGCGTTGCTGCATCCCGGCCCGGCCGTGCCGTCGCACGAGCCGACCACAGCCGTCCAGCCGGCCGAGCTGCCGCCACGGTTCACCTCCGGCGACGGCTCCGCCTACCGCCGTCTGGCCTCGACCACGCTCAGAGCCCGGTCGGCGGGGGAGAAGAAGGTGTCGGTCACGGTCCCGGTCTCGGGCAAGCCGCTGGAAGTGGCCGTGCTGTGCCCCGAGGGCGACCCTGTCCACATGGCCAGACCGAGGATGATCGTCAACGGCGAACCGTCCCACACCTGGTTCCAGCAATGCCTCACCGGACAGGGCATGGTTCTCGACTCGGTCAGCGTGCCGAAGAGCGCCGACGAGGTGACCATCGCCTTCGACATCACCGATGAGGTCTGCAAGAAGGACGAACCGTGCCCCACCCGCGCATCCGGGCAGCCCGCCGACTGGCCCCTGGCGGTCTACGAGTACACGCCGCCGGCCCGGCCCGTCGAACCGGATCCCATCGAGGCCTTCCCCGCCCGACTGGGTACCCAGCAGCTCGCTGGGCAGGCTTCGGGAGTGTGGCCGCGTGACTCGTCCTTCACGCTGACGGTCACCAGTCCGGGCGGCTATTTCCGGATCGAGCACCGGTGCACGGGCCATCTGGCGGGTCGGCTCCCCATCACCTACCAGATCGGCGACGAACCCTCCCATGGGGCATGGATCTGCGGCCACCGGACCCTGGACGAGACCAACGGGATGCTGTGGACCGAGAAGATCCCTGAAGGTACAAAGGTCACCATCTCGGGGAAGGTGGACGTGCCGGAAGGAGACCACGACCGCCAGACCCGCTGGTCGGTGGCGGTCTATTCGAGCAAGATCGTGAAGCTCGCCCGCTGAACGCCCACGGACTCGGGCGGGTGCGTCGTCCAACCGTTGCGGCGACGCCGCCCACAGGGCCTGCCAAGCCGGTGTGGGGCCGAGCGTTCTTGCAGAGGGCGGTCCCGGGGGCGGCTCGTAGGATGCGGGTTATGTTGTCCATGGCGCAGATCGTGGCGTTCAGCGGCGTGATCGTGCTCGGGGCGATGTCGCCCGGGCCTGACTTCGCGGTGGTCGTACGCCGCTCCGCCGTCTCGGGGCGCGGCCACGGCATGGCGGCAGCGGCGGGGATCGCCCTGGGCGTATGCGTGTGGGTGATGGCGGCGGCCACCGGCATCGCGGCGCTGCTGTCCGCCTCCGCGGCGGCGTTCACCCTGGTGAAGGTGGTCGGCGCAGCCTACCTGGGCTGGCTCGGGATCAGGTCGCTGCGCTCGGCACTGCGCGGCGGCGGCGCGCTCGCGCTCGACGTGCCGGAGCCCGCCAGGCGCGGCCGGGCGGCGGCGTTCGCCGAAGGGCTGCTGACCAACGTGCTCAACCCCAAGGCCGCGCTGTTCTTCGTGGCGCTGGTGCCGCAGTTCGTCGGCTCGCACGCCTCGGTGCCGAACGCGATGATGCTCGCGGCGATCGCGCTGACCGGCACCATCGCCTGGTTCCTGCTGGTGGCGACCATCGTCGGGACACTACGCAAGGTGTTCACCCGGCCCGGCGTCCGCAGAACCGTCGACGCCCTGACCGGCCTCACCCTCATCGCCCTCGGCGTCCGGTTGGCCGCCTCCAGCCGCCCCTAGTACTCCAGCCGTAGATCGTGATCTTGTTGCTGGAGTGCGGTGGAGAGGGGGCAGCGGTCAGTCGTCGACGAGATCGAGCTGGGCAGCGCAGGCGTCCGCTGCTCGAGTCCTTCGAGACGGCGGGCATCTTTGATCTCGCTGATCCTGGCAGCCGTCATCGGGGTCCACTCCCTCCTCTCCCCAGCGGCACGGAGGGCTTCTCCAACCTCGCTGAGCTTCACGGAGGACAACACGCCCGCCCGCTCGATCAGGTCGTCCCGGGCCACGGTGGTCAGCCATGTGCACGGAGTAAAGCCTGGACGCGGGAACGCGAACCGCAGCACGCCTTCGAAGGGCAGTCCTTCCGGGGCTCCTACGGGCACTTCAACGCCCAGGCCGCCCATGTCGACGCCCGCTGGCGCGACGACCTGCATCGCCTGAAACCCGGATGACTCCTCGTCCGAGAGCAGCACGACCGGGCGGCGCTCATCGAAGTCGACCCACCAGACTTCACCGCGTTGCATGTGTCCTCCTGGCATGAGACGGCGGGCGAACGCTGCGTGCCCCGTGCGGGACACGGAAGGGATGCGGCCCGGTCTTCGCGCGTCGTGACCGGGGGCGGGCGCTCCAGCGGGTGGGCGCGGAACTAATGTTAGTGGCTGGTGTCATCCGCGGTGCCGACCCAAAAGTCGTTGTCGGCCTCGCCGTACAGCACCTCCTGGACGTGGACGTACTCCTCGCCGGTGTGCGCCGGTCGTCGCCACCACGGTGGCTCGGCGAAGGGGTGCCGGGCTCGGCGAGGCGGTCGCCTCGGGTGAGGCGCAGGCTGTACTGAACATCGCAGCCAGGGCGGGGTGGGAAGCTGCAGGCTCTGGCAGGTGCGGCGGATGCCCTGGGCCAGGGCGGCGGCCGGGGAGCGGTGCGGCTGGGTCGCGTGCAGGAAGAACGTCGGGGCGGTGCTGGCCGAGCAGACCGACGAATGGACCGAAGCCCGCCGCTACATGGGCCTGGACGTGCTGGCCAAGGCCCGTCTCCGGCTCATCGCCGGCGACACACCGGCCCCCAACCCGCTCCCGCAGACACTTACCGCTTGACCTGCAGAAAATAGGATCACTCGAAGATCGATTCATACACCACGTCCGTGGACGTGACCGACGGACGCTGGATTCAGCTGAGCGACTCGCGGTGGGCCAGCCGAGCCAGGAGTCCATCTACCCCTGTCGGGCGTCGGTGAGTCGAGGGCTGTGCCCGGATCCACTGGTAGGCGGCCGCGCGGTCGAGATCCTTTGGCCGGGTGCGGCCTTCGAGCCGACGAAGGATCTCGTCCGGTTCGCAGACGGTCACCTGGCAGTCTCCGATGTCCACTCGTCTGGCACTCGGCATGAGCTCGTCGTACGTGCCGCATAAGCGTGGCGGGACGTCCAACATGCCCAGGCGGGTGACGAACAGGTAGTCGAGCTGCTCCGCCGTGGCGGGGACTGGGCGCCATGCCCGGCAGTGATCGATGGTGAAGTCTTCCTGCCAGTCTGGGAGGAAGGCGGGTATCGCCTCGATCTCGTGGAGCGCGTCTGCGAGCCTTTGGAGGTTGGACGGTTCCAGGTGGGGTGTCACGTCGAGATCGTTCGGGGTGAGGTCCGCGCCGTAGAGGGCGAGCACGGTCGAGCCGGTCATGACCCAATCAACTCGATGGGTCGCGAGCAGGCGAAGCATCGGTTGGAGTTGTAGAGGGGGGCGGCTTGTGGGATCGAGCATCTGCGAAGTGTAATGACCGCTCATCGGGTCCTTCGCGTGTACGGGCCCGTTTCTGCCGTATTCCGTCCGCGCCCCTTCTGGGCTGGTAGCCCCTGGGGCAGGCAGATGGGATGGATCACCGGTCCCCCGCACCACCACCAAGCAAGATCGTCCGCACTGACCTTCCCTCATCCCGGAGCCTGCCCGCCCGGCGAGGGCATGCCCTTGACCTTTCCCTATCGCCTCTGGCCAGGTCGAAAGCAGGTCGATTATCAGCTGGTATGAAATCGGGGCGTTCGTCGGGAGTGGCTTGCCACCGTTGATCATCGGTGTGTGAAGACTGAAGATCATGCGAGTCGCAGCCTAGACCCTGCCCGCTGGCAGGAGGCGTTCGAGGTCCTGATGTCCCGGATAGCGGGCCGGTTCGCGCGGGTTGAACCCCGGCGTCGGGTGCGGGACTTGCTGCTGGGGCTGCTGTCGGACCTGCCGCGCAAGAACTGCTGGAGCATCGCCGAGCGGGCCGGGCAGGCCAGTCCGCATGGAATGCAGCACCTGCTCGGCCGGGCTGAGTGGGATGCGACACCGTGCGCGACACCGTGCGCGATGACGTGCGCGAGTACGTGCTGGAACATCTGCACGACGACGATGCGGTGCTGGTCGTCGATGAGACCGGGGACGTGAAGAAGGGCACGCACAGCGCCGGTACACCGGCACCGCCGGGAGGATCGAAAACGCTCAGGTCGCTGTCCACCTCGTCCATGCAGGCCGCCGCGGACACGCGGCGATCGACCGCGAGCTGTACGTCCCGCGCTCGTGGACGTGCGACCCGGACCCGCTGCCGGGCGGCGGGACCGGGCGAGGACACCGTCTTCGCGACCAAGCCGGAGCCGGCCGCCCGCATGATCGGCCGGTTCCTTGACGCCGGGCACCGTGTGGGCTGGGTCGCGGGCGATGAGGTCTACGGCGGCAACCCCAAGCTGGGGGCCGCGCTGGAAGAGCGCCAGGTCGGCTACGTGCTCGCCGTTGCTTGCTCGGCCGAAGTCACCACGGGCGCGGGGAAGTTCCGCGCGGATGCCCTGGCCGTGAAGGTGCCGAAGTGGGCCTGGCTGAAGCCGTCGGCGGGGGCCGGCGGCAAGGGGCACCGCTTCTACGACTGGGCCGTCATCGACCTGGCCGAACCCCGCCTCGGCAGCCACCAACCACTGATCCGCCGCAACCGCACCACCGGTGAACTGGCTTACTCCCGTTGCCGGTCGCCGGCTGGTGCGGGTCGCCGGGTCGAGATGGCGGGTGGAGGAGACCTTCCAGTCCGGAAAGGGCCTGGCCGGACTGGAAGGGCACCAGGTCCGCCGTTTCACCTCGTGGTGTCGCTGGGTCACCCTGGTCATGCTCGCCCATGCCTTTCTCGCCGTCGTCCGCGCTGACGAACACGCACTGGATGCGCATGCCGGTCAGCCTGTGGGCAGGCCGATCTGGTCGCGTTCGAGTACAGAGCGCAACTCCGAGAAGATCTGTGCGGCGGCCGGTCCTGAGGGACCGCCCAGGACGTCCGCGGTCAGCTCGGCCAGCGCTTTGGTGAAGGTCGCCTCCGCCGCCTCGACGAGTTGCAGGCCGGCGGCGGTCAGGTCCAGCAGTGATGAGCGGCGATCCGATGGATTAGTTCGCCGTATGACCCATGCCTGCTTCTCCAGGCGGTCGATGCCCTTGCTGGTCGCGCCGATCCCGATGGCGAATTCGGTGGCGAGGTCCGCGACCCGGGACCCGGGGTGGTCGCGCAGGAAGCGCAGGAACTCGAACTGCGAGGTGACGATCCCGTGCCGCTCGCGAAGGCGGTCGTTCAGCGCGTTGTAGAGGCGTGTCTCGCAGCGGACGAGATCGGCGAAGAAGCCCGGGAGGTCGATCGGGCCACGGCTTGACTTAGATGCCATGGCATATATTTTATCCTGCATGCCTAGGCATATAGTTCCTTGGCATGCACTCGCGATGGAGGCGACAATGAGCAGGCAGCAGCGCGCGGAGATCGACGCGATGGTCCGACGGCCTCAGCCGGAGGCCCCTCGGTCGGTGGAGGAGATTCGCGCCGGCTTCAGGGCGATGATGGGGGAAATGATCGTCCCGACTGGGATCCGCACCCGGACTGCGACGCTCGGCCATCGCCCCGCGGTGCTCGTCGAGCCGGTCGGCACTCCGAAGGCCGGGACGATCCTCTACTTTCACGGCGGCTCTTACGTGGTCGGTTCGCCGGAGACGGCGATGTCGCTGACGGGGAACCTGGTGACCAAAACAGGGTTCAGGGCGTTCTCCCTGGATTACCGGCTCGCCCCTGAGTATCCGTTCCCGGCCGCGATCGAGGATGGAGTGAGCGCCTACCGCGCACTTCTCGACAGCGGCGAAGGCCCTTCGGCGATCGCGTTCGCCGGGGACTCCGCCGGCGGCGGCCTCACTGTCACCACCTGCCTCGCCGCCCGCGAGGCGGGCCTGCCTATGCCCGCCGCAATCGTGGCGTTCTCCCCTGGACTTGACATGACCCGGACAGGCGAGAGCATGGACACCAAGGCGAGCATCGACCCGTTCTTCACGCGTGAGGGCCTGGAGCACACCGGGACCATGTACCTTGCGGGACAGGATCCGCAACAGCCCATGCTCAGTCCCGCCACCCTCGCCGACCTGACCGGCTTCCCTCCGATGCTTCTGCAGGCGGGCACCAACGAAATACTTCTGGACGACTCCACACGCATGGCCACGCGCGCGAGGGAAGCCGGAGTGGACGTCATCCTGGACATCACCGCCGACGTTCCACATGTCTTCCAGGCGTTCGCCGGCGTCCTGGACGAAGGCGACGAGGCACTGGACCGCGCCGCTCTCTTTCTCAGTCAGCACATCCGCGCCTCGGGCACGAAACGCACCTCGGCAGGCTGAAGCCCGCAGGCGGTCTCATATGGACCACGGCCCGGACCTCAGGCCCTGGCTCGCCGTTCCTGTTCCTGGCGGCCGGAACCCCAACTCGCTCCGAGGGCCGTTCAAGACCCCGGGGTGCGTTCTCCGCGGGCGGTGGCTCATGTGGGGATGCTGGATCTTCTTACGTGACGCGAGTGCAACAACCGCTTCCGGCAGTGGCGTGACGCAGGCGTCTTCCAAGCCCTGCTGGAAGGACTGATCACAGAGGCCGCGAAGCGGGGTGGAGCGGACCTGTCCCTGGTCAGCGTCGACTCCACCACTGTGCGCGCTCACCACGACGCTGCCGGGATGCACCTCGGCCAGGACGTCATCACCGCGCTGGAGAATGCCGTCGAGGACGAGAAGGCCAGGCAGAAGGGGGCGACCCCGAAGGACAAAATGGGCAGGATGCCGGGATCGGACCCGAGCGGGAAGGGCGGCGACGCGTCCGACGGCGGCGTGGCAGGACCGGTGTGCCGGGAGAGCGGCTACGCTCCCGTGGCCCCGTCGATGCGCTCTCGGATCAGGTCGGCGTGCCCGGTGTGGTGCGCGTACTCCTCCAGGAGGTGGATGTAGATCCAGCGGAGGCTGACCTTGCCGGTCGGCGCCCGGGGGTCGTCGGCCGGCTCGTCGAGGTCGATGTCCGCGACCGCGGCGTCGCAGGCAGCCGTCTCCGCGAGGAAGGCGGCGTAGTCGGCCTCGGCGTCGGCGTCGGCCACCAGGTCGAAGTCGCCGTCTTCGTACTCCTCCGTGATGTGCAGCTCGGGCAAGTTCTCGTGCAGGAACTTCTCGCGGAACCACCAGCGCTCGACTTCCGTCATGTGGCGCAGGATGCCGAGCAGCGTCAGGTTCGATGGCTCCACGGAGGCGGTCTTCAGTTGCTCGGAGGTGAGGCCGGCGCATTTGCGCAGCAGGAACAGCCGGCGGAGCTTCAACCAGTCGTCCAGCATCTCGCGTTCGCCACAGGCCATGTCCGTCCGGGTGCCCCGCTCTACGTCGGGTGCTGTCCACGTCATGTCATCATCATGACGACCCGCGCAACCGATTTTGCGCGTATGTGAGGGCGTCGGGGTCGACTTCTGGGTGCGTGAACCGTACGGGCTTGCCCAGAGACCGGGCGTAGGCGATCTCGGCTCGGGTGCTGTCTCCGATGTAGTCGCCGACCACGAGCACCTCATCAGCGAGCCGGATCTTCGCTCGGTGCAGATCGTCGAGTCGGGCCTTCAGCGCCTCGGCCTCGACGGGGTCGGACCACAGTTCGTGCGGCTTCTTCATGTCGCAACCCGGCTTGACGACGATCTTCCCGGCTGTGGTCTCCCGCAGATCGGCCTCGGTCATCTCGGTCATGAAACGGGTGGAGCCGCAGATCACGACGATACGCGGAAGGCTCAACCGCTCCTTCGCGTCGGCGAGTGCCTCTTCAGGGGTGAGCGGTTGGGGGTACGACACTGGTTCCTCCTGGTGGTGT
Organism: Nonomuraea maritima; assembly: GCF_900100395.1. Lineage (GTDB taxonomy): Bacteria > Actinomycetota > Actinomycetes > Streptosporangiales > Streptosporangiaceae > Nonomuraea > Nonomuraea maritima. Next base: position 392,036 of record NZ_FNFB01000003.1, read on the forward strand.
GGTCCAAGGGGTACCTGCTGAACGTCCTTCGAGCGCTCACCCCTGGAACGGCCGATTTCACAGCATGCCCTGACGGAGCACCCCGATAATCTTCGGATGCTGCGATTACTCGCGATGCTCCTTACGGTGACCGTGCTCGCCGGCGGCGACCACCTGCTCCTCGGACGGCTCACCTTGCACGATCACGCGATCCGCGCCGTCTGGACCTGGCGGACCAGTGGCGCTGCGGAGATCTGGCGCGCCGGATTCGTCCCGACGGAGGGCCTGAACAAGATCCCGAGAGACGTGCGGAAGCGGATCTCGAGGGACGAGGAGTTCGGTTTCGCCGTGGCCGGTCCGCTCCCCGCGACCCCGCACCGGGCGCAGATCCGCTGGGACGACGGCTCCACCCTGCGGGTCCCCGTCATCAGCGCCCGCCAGGCGCTGATCGCGCTGTCGCCCTACGAGCAGGAGGCCTCCGCCCAGGACGATCGGGCGTACAAGCTGACCGCGGCCACCTTCACCACCACGCGGTTGCGGACCCTGCGCGGCATGGCCACGGTCCCGGCGTGGCGGATGCGCTTCTCGAACCTGCCCGGCCCGATCGTCCGCGTCGCGGTCGACCGCCGCACGCTCGGCACCGTCGAGGACGCCATCGGCGACCACCTTCCCGCCGACATCAGCGGCTTCGAGGTGCTCGACCAGCGCACGCTGCAGGTGACCTACGAGTACGGCATCTGCTCACGTCGCCGGCCGCCGACCGTCCACCCGCGAGCCGAGGAGTGGTCCGACGTGGTGGTCCTCGGAGTCGAGGTCCAGGAGCAGCACCCGAGGGGCGGCATGTGTGCGGGCGTCGGCGCATCCGGCACGGGTGTCGTGCGGTTGGAGAAGCCGCTCGGTGATCGGGTCGTGCTGGACGCGCGGAGCAGGCTTCCCGTCTGCCTCCACTGGGAGGCGCCCTGCGCAGCAGTACGTCAGGACACTGCGACGCCCAGCAGGTGACCGAGGCCGAAGGTCACCGTGGCGGCGCCGACGCCCAGAACGAGCTGGCGCAATCCGCCCCGCCACCACGGGCGCGCGGTCATCACCGCCACCGCGGCCCCGAACCCGAACAATGCCAGCACGCTCAGCACCAGCGCGACCAGCAGCCCCGACCCCCCGAGCAGGAACGGCGCGAGCGGTACGAGCGCTCCCACGGCGAACGCGCAGAACGATGACGCGGCGGCCAGGCGGGGAGAGGGCAGGTCGTCGGGGTCGACGCCGAGCTCCTCGCGTACGTGGACGCGCAGGGCCTGCTCGGGGTCGGCCGACAGCCCTTCGGCGACGCGTTCGGCCAGCTCGGCGTCGAGCCCGCGCGACCGGTAGAGCGCTGCCAGCTCGGCCTGCTCGCCCACGGGGTTGCGGGCCAGCTCGCGCCGCTCGACGGCGATCTCGGCGCGCATCAGCTCGGTCTGCGACTTGACGGACGTGTACTCGCCGGCGGCCATGGAGCAGGCCCCGGCTACCAGCCCGGCGCACCCGGCCAGCACCGCACCGCGTCCGGCCCCGGCGGCGCCGACCACGCCGGCGATCAACGCGAAGTTGGACACGAGCCCGTCCATCGCCCCGAACACCGCCGGACGCAGCCAGCCGCCGTTCACGTCACGGTGGCTGTGGTGCTGTTCGGGCGAGTACGGCCGATCGAGCTCGATGGTCATGGAAATACCTCCGCTTCTTCGGCTTTGTCCCAAATCTGGCAGATGGGAATCAAGATCTGCAACGAAGGAAAGGCTTGCCTGGCCTGGGAAAAGACGCCTCGTGATCGGGCCGCCGGAGGCCGGTCCGGCCGACCGGACCTCCGGCGCGAAGGTGGCCGGCGACGTCAGAGGCGCGGGACGAACGGCGCCGGCACCGTGGGGTCGACCCCGTTGAGAGCGAGGACGACGATGGCGCCCAGGAAGAAGATCCACCTCAGCGCGCGAATGGACGTCACGAGGACCTTCGAGGGGACCGCCACGGTCAGTGTGGCGCGGTTGTCTGACTTGTCCGGTCGGCCGGACGGTGCGCTCTGCGGCACCGGCTTCTCCTTCGACTTCCATGACTTATGGGAATGCCGGAACAGGGGCGACTACGCGCCCCGGAACCGACATATGCGGAAAAAGGCAAAATCCGCCGCGGCGACGGCGGGCCTTCTGTGGGTGTTCGCCGGTGACGACTTACTTTCCGATGACCTCGGGGCAGCCGCTTTTACCAGCGCATGGCGAAATCGTAGAGTGACCGTGCCAGGAAGCGTCCCGCAACATGCCGGAGAAACGGTCAAGTTTGCAGCCCACAGAAAACGCCTCGGGCGGCAGAACCAGCGTCAAGTCAGAGGCATCGAAGTCAACGTGACATCCGCCCGCAGGACGGTGAGCTCCGTCCTGCGGAGACACCGCCGCGAAGCCGCCCATATTTCAGGAGTCGACGATGGACAACGAGATTCAGCTGATCAGTGATGGCGACGGGCTGGCGGTCATCGGGAATCCGGCCGACGTCGAACGCTTCCTCACCTCCGAGGGGCTGTCGTCGAGGGACCTCGGCGTCCAACGGCTCGAATCTGTTCTCACAGCAGGGGCCTGCGCCGCGCAGACAGGTTCCGAGGTCGTCGCCAACTCAGGTCGATGGATGAAGCTGACCAATGAGTCCGCACGGCTGGTCGAGAAGTACGGGCTGAGGAAAAGTGCGACGTCGGGTCTCAGCACAGGGGTGCTGAAGGGGAACAGCGGCCAGATCAAAGGCTTCGTGGAATTCGCGAAGGGACCCATGACCAACCCGGCGCTTCTGGCGGGCGCCGCAGGGATCATGGCGCAGGTCGCGATGCGACTGACCATGGACGAGATCACCGACTATCTCGCCACGATCGACCAGAAGGTCGACGACGTGCTCCGCGCCCAGAAGGACGCCGTGCTGGCCGACATGATCGGCGTGGCGCTCGTCGTCGAGGAGGTCATGACGGTCCGCGAGGAGGTGGGCCGCGTCTCCGAGGTCACGTGGTCGAAAGTGCAGGCCGCCCCGGCGACGATCGCACGAACCCAGGCGTACGCGTTGCGGCAGCTCGACGCGCTCATGGAACAGATGGACGGCAAGACCTCGATCGGGCAGCTCGTCAGGACGTCCGGTGAAGCCCAGCGCAAGGTCCTGGAGTGGCTCGCCGTGCTGGCTCGCTGCTTCCAGCTGCAGGACGCGATCGCCGTGCTCGAACTCGACCGGGTACTGGACGCGTCCCCTGACGAGCTCGACCGGCATCGCCTCGCGCTGCGGGCCGCACGCCGGAACCGGCTCGAACTGATCTCGCAGAGCACCGAGCAGCTGCTGTCCCGCATGGCGGCGGCCGCCGACCTGGCCAACGCGAAGGTGCTGCTGCACCCGACCACGTCGCGGGCCGTGGTGCGGTCGAGCGAGCATGTCGCGACCGCCGTGGCCGACTTCCACGAGCGGCTCGGGATCGAGCGGGAGCGGCAGTCATGGGAGGCGAGGCGATGGGCGGACGCGGTCGCCGAGGTGAGGGACAAGGTCCTGGAGACGGGAGCCGAAGGCGTCGGCGCCGCCAGGCACCTCGGCAACGAGACCCTCGGCCGCGCCAGATCGGTGACGGGCAGGCTCTCCAGCGGGATCGCCGAGCGCGCACTCCGGCTCCGCGGGGCCGACGGGGAACGCGAAGAGGCCGAGTGAGGGCACTCTCCGGGCCGGCTGCGACGCTCAGCAGCACAAGTCGGTGGTCGGCAGGACTCCCCGAGCGCCCGTTGAGTCAGCGACCGGCCAGTTCCGGGGCTTCGGGCGGTCTGTCCTTCGGACGACAGCAGAGGAGGAGTCGGTGGGCAAGATCATTTACTGGATGAACGCCTCGGTCGACGGCTACATCGAGAAGGCCGGCGGCGGGATGGATTTCTTCGAACCGAGCGAGGATTTTCGGCAGGAGGCGAACGAGCATGTTCGCCGGATGTCGGCGTTCCTGTTCGGGCGGCGGCTGTACGAGGCTATGGAGCAGCCCTGGACGCAGGAACTCGGTAAGGAAGGCGCCCCCGCCGTCGAGCGGGAGTTCGCCCGGCTGTACCAGGAGACGCCGCGGTACGTCTTCTCCGACACCGTCCAGAACGTCCCCGAAGGCGTCACGATCGTCCGCAGCGTGGACGCCGCGTCCGTGGTGACGCGGCTCAAGCAGGAGATCGACGGCACCCTCCAGCTCGGCGGCCCCGAGCTGGCCGCGTCGCTGATCGACCTGATCGACGAGTTCTGGGTGTACGCGTTCCCCGTGATCGCCGGAGGCGGCAAGCCGTACCTGCCCGTACGGGAAGAACTACCGCTGCGCCTGGTCGAGAACCGTTGCCTCGCCTCGGGGATCACCTTCCGCCGCTACGTGCGCCCCTGACCGGCCAGCAGACCGGTGGGGACGGTCACCGAGGGGCCGCGGATCAGGGCGACGCAGTCGGTGATCGCGTCCTCGAGCAGTTGCCGCAGCAGCGCGTCCGGGTCGGGGGCGCACGCCTGGACGATGCCCACCACCGACAGCTGCACCGCGTTGGGCGCGGCGTAACGGCGGAAACCCCGCTCGGTGATCCTGGCCGCCCTGCTGAAGCGCCTGGCCTGCTCCGCCGCCTGCGGCACCTCCTCCATGGCGCGCCGGCTCCGCTCGCTCATCCGCCCCGACGGCGCGCCGTCGAGCCGGGCCAGCATCTCCTCGGCCGCGAGCACCGACACCGCGAGCGCGAGCTGCCGCTCGGCCGCCGCGACCGGCAGCGCCGTGGTGGCGCAGCGCAGCGCGATCCGCGCGTCGACCCGCAGGTCGTCGCTGGTCAGCCCGATGATGGACGGCACCAGCCCGACCAGCTTGGCCCTGCTCTCGTCGCCGGTGTTGTCGTTGATGAGCCGGGCGAGTGCGGCCAGCAAGGGGTGGGTGCAGGACGGGTGGTCGCTCCAGCGCTCACCGGCCAGGTACGAGGCCAGCTCCATGAAACACGCACCGCGCTTGGGGTTGCGATGCCTGCCGCGCGAAAGGACCGGCATGTGATCAAGGTGATTGTCCACGGGTGCTCCACTGCTCCACGCGATCGCCGTCTATCCAGTCTGCGTCGCCGTGCGGCACAACGCCAGTGCTGCGGGACATACCCGCATCAGGGATGCCCTACCCGGCAGGAGACCCGACGAACACCGCGACCGTCCGCGCCGGGACCGTGAGCGCGCGGGTGGCCGGGTCGTACGCCGACGCGCGCACGACGGGGTCGTGTCCGGCCGCCTGGACGGGGTGCAGCGCGAGCGTCTCCCCTGGCGCGACCGGGACGTCCTGGACCTGCGGGTGCGGTGTGGCGTTGAAGACGACCGTGACGGACGACCAGCGCGGGTCGAGACCGTCCGTCCTGACGTGCAGAGCGATCACGCCGTCCGCCGAGCCGGGGAACGACAGCCGCCGCCGTACCTCGTCGGCGGACCCCAGCGCGAACGCCGGCGAGGAGGCCCGGATCCGCAGCAGCTCCCCGAACCCGGCGCGGGCGGCGTCGATCGCCGCGCAGCCGGGCCGCAGCGCGGGGTCGGCCAGCAACGGGCGGGCGTACGGCCAGCGCGCCTCGTTGTCGGCCCTGGGCGGCAGGCCCGCGCCGAAGCCGTTGCCCTGCGAGCAGTCCCACAGCAGCCGGTTGAACCAGTCGCCCGAGTCGTAGGAGTTGCGGTCGAGCGACTTCGACCGCAGCCGCTCCGACCCCGCGTGCACGAACGCCGCCCCCTGGGCCAGCAGCACCGTCGCCAGCGACAGCAGCTGCATGCGCACCCGGTCGTCCATCGAGGTGTGCTGCGGCAGCTTGTACGCCAGCGCGTCGAACAGCGTCTCGTTGTCGTGCGCGTCCACGTACGTGACGGCCTCGCCGGGAGCGGCCGTGTACCCGGCGGGCCCGCCGTTGTAGTCGAGCTCGGACGACCGCACCCCGGACGGCAGCACGTAGTCGGCCAGGCTGCCGGTCAGCCCGACCCGGATCAGGTCGCAGTAGTGGGCCAGCCGTGCCCGCTGCTGCTCGGGGCCGCCGCCCGCGGGGGAGCCGTTCGGGTCGCCCGCCAGCCCGGAGCCGAATCCCTGCACGCGCGGGTCGGCGTCGAACGGGCCGCCGCCGCGCACCGCGTCGCGCATCCGGTCGCTGAACGTGGCGATGCCGGTCCCGGCCATGCGCGTCTGCGTCGCCTGCTCGAACCGCGCGCCGCCGGCCACCTCGCCGAAGTCCCAGCCCTCGCCGTACAGGACGACGGCGCGGCCGTCCACGCCGTCGCGGTCGAGGGTGAGCGCGTCGAGCGCGCGGCGGACGGCGAGGATGTTGGCCTTCGGGTGGTGTCCCATGAGGTCGAAGCGGAACCCGTCGACCCGGTAGCGGCGCGCCCACATCACCACCGAGTCCACCACGTAACGGCCGGCCATCAGGTGCTCGGGCGCGAGGCCGGGGCAGCAGGTGGACGTCGCCACCGTGCCGTCGTCCAGCAGCCGGTGGTAGTAGCCGGGCACGATCGGGTCGAGCACGCGGATGTCGTAGGTGTGGTTGTACACGACGTCCATGACCACCCGCAGCCCGGCCCGGTTGAGCGCGGCGACCATGCCACGGAACTCCCTGATCCGCTGGTCGGGGTCGGTCGCGTACGAGCCCTCCGGCACCGAGTGGTGCAACGGGTCGTACCCCCAGTTGAAGGAGTCGGTGGCGGCGGTGCGGGCGACGCACTCCTGCTGCAGCTCGGAGTCGGGGGGCAGCGCGGCGAGGTCGCAGTCCGGCTCGACGCGGTCGGCCCGCCGCTCGGGCACCGTCGCGAAGTCGAACACCGGCAGCAGGTGGACGTGCGTCACTCCGTCGGCGGCCAGCGCCCGCAGCTCGCGCGTCCCGGCGCCGTCCACCCCGAAGGCCGCGTACGTGCCGCGCAGCTCCTGCGGGACGGTCGCGTCGGAGGCGGAGAAGTCGCGCACGTGCAACTCGTAGATCACGGCCCGTTCGAGGGGCACGGCGGCGGGCTTGGCCAGGCGGTCCCAGCCGGGCGGCTTGTGCGCGGCGGCGTCCGGCGCGGTGAGCACGCTGCGCGCGCCGTCGGGGGTGACGAGCACGCCGTACGGGTCGGTGACCTCGTTCGTGACCACCTCGCCGGCGGCGGGGGAGTAGACGGTGACCTGGAACGTGTACGCGCGGCCGTACCAGGTGGGCAGGCCGCGCACCGACCACACGCCGGTCGCGTCGTCGCGCCGCATCCGGTGCACGGTGCGGCGGGAGCCGTACAGGACGAGTTCGACCGTGCGCGCGGTCGGCGCCCACAGCGACAGCCTGGGGAACAGGCCGCCGTTCTGGCCCAGCGGGACGGTGGCCGCCGCCGCGTACAGGTCGTCCAGCACGCCGGGGATCTGCACCCCGGTCACGGCCGCGAGCGTGCCGCCGGCGTCCCAGGCGGCGGCGACGACCCGGCCGCGCAGCGCCTCGGCGGCCAGGCCGATGTCACGCGGGTCGACGGTGAGGGCCGTACGGCCGGCCAGGTGCGGCCACCGGCGCAGCTGCTCCGCGTCGAACGTCCCAGGCCGCAGCGCGATGTGCCGCTCGTCGCCCTCCGGAGCATCCGGGTGGGACGGGCGCCGGCCCGCGCTGAGGACGAGACAGTGCCGCAGCGACGGCTCGACCCGCCAGGCCACCGTCGCGCGGTCGATCCAGTGGGCGGACGCCTCGCTCGGAGCGCCCTCGATGTGGTCGCTCAGGCTCTTCGCCCCCTCGGCGATCGGCACCTCGGACAGCCGTCGTCGTTCCCGCCCGCCGGGGCGGCCATGCGGATCGTCGCGCAAACTGCTGCTACAGGCGTCCGGCCCGTGTTCGTCCGCTCCCGGTCGGGGAAAGGGTCCCGAGGGTACGAGATCCGACGGGGGAGGGGCCGCCAGTGTCGATCGGACTCGATCTCGTGCCCGGCGAGCTGGCCCTCGCCATCGAGGGGCTGCCCCTCGTCGACCACCACGCGCACGGCGTGTCCACGCAGACCCTGCCGCGCGCGGCGTTCGAGGCGCTGATCACCGAGTCCGACCGGCCGGTGCCGGAGTGGATGACCCAGTTCGACTCGCAGGTCGGCTTCGCCATCCTGCGCCACTGCGCGCCCCTGCTGGGACTGCAGCCGTCCTGCACCCCCGAGGAGTACCTCGCGCGCCGCGCGCGCCTCGGCGCGGCCGAGATCAGCCGCACCCTGCTCGGCGCCGCCAGGATCGGCCATTTCCTCGTCGAGACCGGCTACCGGGCCGGGGAGGTGCTCGGCCCGTCCGGGATGGCCGAGCTGACCGGCGTGCCCGCCGACGAGGTGGTGCGGCTCGAGGCGGTGGCCGAGCAGGTGGCGGCCGACGGGTGCGGAGCGGCCGCGTTCGCCCGGCGGTTCGAGGAGGCGCTGTGGGAACGCACGCGGACGGCGCGCGGCCTCAAGACCGTCGCCGCCTACCGCTGCGGCCTCGACTTCGACCCCACGCCGCCGCCGTCCGAGGAGGTCACGCAGGCCGCCGGACGCTGGCTCGCCGCAGGGGGCGGACGGCTGGACGACCCCGTGCTGGTGCGCCACCTCGTCTGGTGCGGCCTCGAACGCGGGCTGCCCCTGCAGTTCCACATCGGGTACGGCGACCCCGACGTCGACCTGCGCCGCTGCGACCCGCTGCTGCTGCGCGGGCTCATCGAGCTGGCCGAGCCCACCGGGGTGCCGATCATGCTGCTGCACTGCTACCCGTACCAGCGGAACGCGGGGTTCCTCACCCAGGCGTACCCGAACGTGTTCTTCGACGTGGGGCTCGGCGTCCACTTCTCGGGCGCGCGCGCCGACGCGCTGGTGGCGGAGAGCCTGGAACTCGCGCCGTTCGCGAAGGTGCTGTTCTCCTCCGACGGGTTCGGGCCTGCCGAGCTGCACTACCTCGGGGCGGAGCTGTGGCGGCGGGCGATGCAGCGGGTGCTGGGCGGCTTCGTGACCGAGGGGGAGTGGTCGGCCGCGCAGGCGGCGCGGGTGGCGGCCATGGTGGGCGGCGGGAACGCCCGGCGCGTCTACGGCCTGGGCGTTCCCGGACAGCCGGACTGTGATGGGGGTGCGTGACGGGTGAGGGTGAACGGACGCCGTGCCGACGCCGAGAAGGAACTGCGGGCGGCGCTGCGCAGGGAGGTTCCGGCCGCGGTCGCGCTGCGACGGGAGCTGCACGCCTGGCCGCGCGTGTCCGGTCACGAGGGCCCCACGCTCGAACGCGTGCTCGGCGGCCTGCTGGGCGTCTTCCCCGGGTCGCTGTCCGGCCCGGCCGTGGAGCGCGTGGCCGGCACCGGCGCCGTCCTGCGGATCGGCGGCCCAGGCCCGTGCGTGGCCGTGCGCGGCGAGCTGGACGCCCTGCCGATGGACGAGAGCACCGGGGTGGCGTGGGCGGCCACGAACGGCGCCATGCACTCCTGCGGTCACGACGTGCACCTGGCCGCCGTGGTGGCGCTCGCCCGCGCCGTCGCCCGAACGCAGGTGAGCGCCGTCCACGAGGGGCGCGCCGCCCCGGCAGGGGAGCCGTTCGCGCCGCCGCTGCTGGTCGTGCTGCAGCCGCGCGAGGAGTCCCAGCCCTCGGGCGCGCTCGACGTCGTCGGCTCAGGCGTCCTCGAACGGCATCGCGTGCACGCCATGGTCGGGGCGCACGTGCAGCCGCTGCTCCCGGCGGGCACCGTGGCCTGCACCCCCGGAGCGGTGAACGCCTCGGCCGACGCGTTCACGGTCACCGTGACCGGGGCCGAGGGCCACGCCGCCTACCCGCACCTCACCCGCGACCCCGTGCTCGCCATGGCGCAGGTGATCGTGTCGGCGCAGCAGATCGTCAGCCGGTTCGCCGACCCCATGGTGCCGACCGTGGTGACGTTCGGCACCGTGAACGCCGGAACCGCGCCGAACGCGGTGCCCCGCGAGGCCACCGCGAGAGGCACGCTGCGGACGATGTCGCCGGGCTTTCGCGACCGGATGTGCCGGAGGTTCGTCCAGGTCGTCGAGGACACCGCCAGGTCGTACGGGTGCGCGGCCGAGGTGGAGCTGCGCTACGGCGAACCGGTGCTGGTCAACGACCCGCTGCTGACCGCGGAGACCGGGGAGCTGCTGCGCGCGCACGGCTGGGAGGTCACCGACGAGCTGCGCTCGTGCGGGGCCGACGACTTCGCCAGGTACGGCGAGGTGGCGCGGTCGCTGATGATGTTCGTCGGCGTGGACACCGAGGCCGGGCTGCACAGCCCCGCCTTCCTGCCCGGCGACGACAGCGTGGGGGCGGTCGCGGAGGTACTGCTGGCGGGGTACCTCGCGGCCGCCTCGTCCGGCCGGTTCGGCGACCACACCGTCGAGGCGGCAACAGAGGCCGCGCGCCGAGAAGGACACCAAACTCATACATGACGAAACCGCCGCCAAGCTCTAGGCTCGGCCACGATGGATCTCGAAACTTTCACCCCCGGTTCGGGCCGTCTCGAACCCCGGGCAGCCCTTCGCTCCGACGCTCCCGCCCTCGACCTCAACGGGACGTGGCGGTTCCGCCTCTCGCCGACCGCCGACGTCCCCGCCGACTTCGCCGACCCCGGGTACGACGACTCATCCTGGGACGACCTGCCGGTCCCCGCCCACTGGGTCCTGCACGGCCACGGCGCGCCCGCGTACACCAACGTCCGCTACCCCATCCCCGTCGACCCGCCGCACGTCCCGAACGAGAACCCGACCGGTGACCACCGGCGCGTCTTCGACCTGCCCGACGGATGGACGGGCGGCAGGCTGCGGTTCGAGGGGTCCGACTCCTTCACCCGCGTCTGGCTGAACGGCCACGAGCTCGGCTTCTCGACCGGCAGCAGGCTGCCCGTCGAGTACGACGCCGGCCCCCACCTGCGGCCGGGGCGCAACGTGCTGGCCGTCCGCGTCCACCAGTGGTCGGCCGCCACCTACCTGGAGGACCAGGACATGTGGTGGCTGCCCGGCATCTTCCGCGACGTCACGCTCACCCGCTCCTCCGCCGACGTCTTCGTGCACGCCGCGTACCAGGACGGCCGCGGACGGCTCAGCTTCGACGGCTCCGGCACGCTGAGCGTCCCCGAGCTCGGCGTCACCGGCCTGCGGCCGGGCGAGGAGGTCACCCTCGACGTCGAGCCGTGGACGGCCGAGACCCCGCGCCTGTACGACGCCGAGCTGACCCTCCCCGAGGAGACGGTCCGGCTGCGCGTCGGCTTCCGCACGATCTCCATCGAGGACGGCGTGCTCCTCGCCAACGGCCGGCCGCTGCTGCTCAAGGGCGTCAACCGGCACGAGTTCCACCCCGAGCACGGCCGCGCGGTGCCGTACGAGACCATGCGCGAGGACGTGCTGCTCATGAAGCGGCACAACGTCAACGCGGTCAGGACCAGCCACTACCCGCCGCACCCCGCCTTCCTCGACCTGTGCGACGAGCTGGGCCTGTGGGTGATCGACGAGTGCGACCTGGAGACGCACGGCTTCGGCGAGGTCGGCTGGCGCGGCAACCCCACCGACGACCCCCGCTACGCCGACGCGCTGCTCGACCGCATGCGGCGCATGGTCGAGCGCGACAAGAACCACCCCAGCGTCATCATGTGGTCGCTCGGCAACGAGGCCGGCGTCGGCCGCAACCTCGCCGTCATGGCCGACTGGACGCGCGAGCGCGACCCGTCCAGGCCGCTGCACTACGAGGGCGACCGGTCGTGCGCGCACACCGACGTCTACTCCCGCATGTACGCCACCCACGCCGAGGTCGAGGCGATCGGCCGGGGCGAGGAGGACCCGCTCGACGACGCCGAGCTCGACGCGCGGCGGCGGCGGATGCCGTTCCTGCAGTGCGAGTACGCCCACGCCATGGGCAACGGCCCCGGCGGCCTGGCCGAGTACCAGGAGCTGTTCGAGCGCTACCCGCGCCTGGCCGGCGGCTTCGTGTGGGAGTGGATCGACCACGGCCTCGTCCACCCCGAGCTCGGGTACGCCTACGGCGGCGACTACGGCGAGCCGCTGCACGACGGCAACTTCGTGATCGACGGTCTGGTCTTCCCCGACCGCACCCCGTCGCCCGGCCTGCTCGACCTGAAGAAGGTCTTCGAGCCGGTACGGTTCGCGTTCGGCGACGGCTTCGTCCGCGTCGTCAACGGCCACGGCTTCGCCGACCTGTCGCACCTCGAGTTCGTCGCCACGGTGACGGTCGAGGGCGCGACGGTGGCCGAGCACCGGCTCGAGGTGCCCGCCGCGGGCGGCGAGTGCAAGCTGCCCGACCTCACGGGCGGCCCCGACGGGGAGCGGTGGCTCACCGTGCGCGCCGTGCTGGCCGGCGACCTGCCGTGGGCCCCTGCCGGGCACGAGGTGGCCTGGGGGCAGACGCGGCTCGCCGGCCCCGCGACCCCGTCCCGCGGTCCTGCGGGTCCGGCGTTCGTGCGCGACGGCGGCGAGCTGACCGCCGGCGGGTGCGCGTTCGACGCGGCCACCGGACGGCTCACCCGGCTGTTCGGGCTCGACGTCGAGGGGCCGCGGCTGGACCTGTGGCGCGCGCCCACCGACAACGACCGCTACGGCGGCCTCGAGGGCCGGTGGCGCGCGCTCGGCCTGCACCGGCTCACCCACCGGGTGGACGACGTCGCCACCGGTGACGGGCTCACCGTCCGCACCCGGGTGGCGCCCGCCGCGACCGACCTCGGCATGTGGGCCACGTACCGGTGGACGTTCGACGGCGGGCTGCGGCTGGAGCTGGACATCGAGCCCGACGGGGAGTGGCCCGACCCGATCCCCGCGATCGGCGTCACCATGTCGCTGCCCGGCGACGCGGTCGAGCGGGTCACCTGGTTCGGTCAGGGGCCCGGCGAGGCGTACCAGGACACCGGGCTCGCCACGCGGATCGGCCGCTGGTCGGCCACCGTCGAGGAGCTCCAGATCCCGTACGTCATGCCGCAGGAGAACGGGCGGCGCGCCGGCGTGCGCTGGGCCGACCTCGGGGCGTTCCGGGTGTCGGGCGAGCCGGAGTACGGGCTGAGCGTCCGGCGGTGGAGCACCGACGAGCTGGCGGAGGCCCGCCACCTGCCCGACCTGGTGCCGGGCGAGCGGGTGCACCTCCACCTGGACCTCGCCCAGCAGGGGATCGGCACGGCCACGTGCGGACCGGGCCCGCTGCCCGTCTACGACCTGATGGCCCGCCCGGCCACGCTGCGCCTTCGCTTCGACCCCTCCTGACCGGGAGAAGGGCTGGAGTCCGCCCCCGCCAGCTCCAGCCCCCGCCGGGGGCTGGAGCGAGGCCGAGGCTAGAGGGCCGGGGCTTGCTGCCCCGGCCCGTCGGCGTGTCAGGCGGGGACGGTGAGGACGGTGCCGGCGCCCACGGTGAGGCCGCCCTCGCGGATCGCGAAGCCGAGCCCCGGCTCCAGAGCCACCGCCTTCCCCAGCCGCACCGTCACCTCCACGGTGTCGCCCGGCCCGGCGACGCCCTCGGGCAGCGTCAGCTCCCCGGGCACGTCGGTGGTGCGCAGGTAGAACTGCGGCCGGTAACCCGACGCGATCGGCCCGCGCCGTCCGCCCTCCTCCGTGGTGAGGAGGTAGACCCGGGCCGTGAACGACGCGAGCGCCCGCTGGGTGCCGGGCGCCGCCAGCACCATGCCGCGCCGCACCTGCTCGCGGCGCACGCCGCGGAGCAGCACGGCGGCGTTGTCGCCGGCCTCGCCGCGCTCCATCGTCCTGCCGAACGTCTCCACGCCCGTCACGACGGCGGAGAACCCGTCGCCGAGCCCGACCGCCTCGACCGGGTCGCCGACGCGTACCGTGCCGCGCTCGATCGCGCCGGTGACGACCGTGCCGCGGCCGGTGACCGTCAGCACGTTCTCGACCGGCATGAGGAACGGCGCGTCCACGTACCGCACGGGCACGGGGATGTGCTCGTCCACCGCGCGCAGCAGCGCCTCGACCGACGCCGTCCAGACGGGGTCGCCCTCCAGAGCCCGCAGCCCGGAGACGCGCACCATCGGGACGTCCAGGTAGCCGTGCTCGGACAGCAGCTCCTGCAGCTCCAGCTCGACCAGGTCGACGAGCTCAGGGTCGGCGCCGTCGGCCTTGTTGACCGCGACGACGAGGTGCTCGACGCCGACCCGCCGGGCCAGCAGCAGGTGCTCCCTGGTCTGCGGCATGATGCCGTCGTGCGCGGACACGACGAGGATCGCGCCGTCGAGCTGCGCCGCCCCCGTGATCATGTTCTTCACGTAGTCGGCGTGCCCCGGCATGTCGACGTGGGCGTAGTGCCGGGTGTCGGTCTCGTACTCGACGTGCGAGATGTTGATCGTGATGCCCCTGGAGGCCTCCTCCGGGGTGCGGTCGATCCGCTCGAACGGCGTGTACGTGGCCTGCCCGCGCGCGGCCAGCACCTTCGTGATGGCCGCGGTCAGCGTGGTCTTGCCGTGGTCGACGTGCCCCATCGTGCCGATGTTGAGATGCGGCTTGTTGCGAACGTAGGCCTGCTTGGCCATGTCCCTTCCCTTTCCGGAACCGGAGTACTGGTGACCCGTCGGGTCGGCAACCTCCCCCCGCCGGGTCACTCAGGGACGTACGGGAAGAGGTCAGCGCTCCAGGCCGTCGAGGGCACGCCCGAGCGCGCCCGGCAGTGCGGGCGTCGCGAGGTGGGCGTACCGGAACATGACGAACATAGTGCGGCGATCAGCGCCGCACCGCAACGGATTATTCCCGCGCCGCTACGGGCGCCCGACCCCCATGTAGGTGAAACCGAGCTCCCGCATCGAGGCCGGGTCGAGCAGGTTGCGTCCGTCGAACAGCACCGGGCGGCGCATCACCGCCGCCGCGTGCGCCCAGTCGACCTCCTTGATCTGCGGCCACTCGGTGACCACGATCGCCGCGTCCGCGCCCTCCAGCGCCAGCTCGGGTGTCTCGTGCCGGCTCGTCGAGGACCACGGCTCGGCGGCGGCCGGGCGCGCCATCGGGTCCCAGCAGCGCACCTCGGCGCCCTCGGCCAGCAGCCGGGAGGCCAGCACCGTGCTCGGGGCCTCGCGCATGTCGTCGGTACCTGGCTTGAACGTCAGCCCGAGCAGCGCGACGCGCATGCCCGCCAGCGTGCCGAGCTCGTCCTTCAGCTTCTGGATCGCCCGGCGCTTCTGCAGGTTGTTGACCTCGATCACGGCCGACAGCAGCTGCAGGTGGTAGCCGGTGTTGCTGGCGAGCTGGCGCAGCGCCTCGGAGTCCTTCGGGAAGCAGGAGCCGCCCCAGCCGATGCCAGGACGCAGGAAGTGCGGCCCGAGCCGGTGGTCGAGGCCGACCGCCCTGGCGACCTCCTCGACGTCGGCGCCCGTCTTCTCGCACAGGGTGGCGATCTCGTTGATGAAACTGATCTTCGTGGCGAGCAGCGCGTTGGAGGCCAGCTTCACCATCTCGGCAGAGCGCACGTCCATGACGACGACGGGCCCGTCGACGCCGGCGTGCAGCTCCTCGATCAGGCGGGCGGCCGCGTCGTCCTCGGCCCCGATGACGACCCGGTCGGGGTGCATGAAGTCGTCCACCGCGCGCCCCTCGGCGGTGAACTCGGGGTTGGCGGCGTAGCCGACGTGGGCCAGGCCGGCCTGGTCGAGCGCGGTGCGGACGCGGGCGCCGGTGCCCACCGGCACGGTCGACTTCACCACGACGGCCTTGAGGTGCGTCGCGCCCTCCAGCGACCGCAGGACCGTCCACAGCCGCGACAGGTCGGCGTCGCCGGAGGCCGACGGCGGGGTGTCGACGCAGACGTACGCGATCTCGGCCCCGTCGAGCGCCTCATCCAGGTCGAGGGTGAAGGACAGGCGTTCCTTGTTACCGGCGATCATGTCGCCGAGCCCGGGCTCGTAGATCGGCACCTCGCCGGACCGCAGGAGGGCGACCTTCTCCGGGTCGATGTCGCGGACCACCACCTGGTGACCCAGCTCGGCGAAGCAGGCGCCGGTCACCAGACCGATGTATCCGGCACCGAACACGGCGACCCGCCGTCCCGGGGTACGAACCATGTTGATCATCCATTCTCGTGCGGGGGAAGACCCGAGCAGCCACGCCCGGGACCACGGAGCCGAAGGATGCTCACGATAACGCCCCTTTGCGCAGGTTCGCGCCGTAGGCCGCCTTCAGCTGCTCCATCCGAGGTCACGCAGGGTGGCGGATCACCGTTCCAGCACGTGGAGGGTCCGCGCCGCGGAACCCAGCGTGACCGGGCCGCCGCCCGTGCACGCGACCACGTCCGCCAGCCGGGCCCCGAACAGATCCGGCACGTGGACGGCGGGCTCCAGGCAGAACGTCATCGCGGCCGCCAGCACGGTGTCCTCGCCGGGTCGCGGGCCCTCGTCGGGGCCGAAGCCGATGCCGCGGCCCACGTGGCGCGCCGCGAACCGTCCGTAGCCGCTGCCGTCGATCACCTCGCGGACGGCCAGGGCGACGTCCGACACCGGCACGCCGGGCCGCAGCGCCGACAGGCCGGCGTCGTGGGCGGCCAGCACCACCGAGTACATCGCCTCGAAGTCGTCCGGCGGCTCGGCCACCGCGAAGACCCTCGCCACCTCCGCGCAGTAGCCGCCCCACCGCCCGCACAGTGACACCGTCAGCGCGTCCCCCGGGTTGATCACGCGCTCGCTCGGCGCGTGCGCGGGGCTGGCCGTGTGCTCGCCGGCCGCCACGCCCAGTGCCAGCACCTCCTCGCAGCCCGACTCGCCGAGCAGGAGGCCGAGCCGGCGGGCCATCGCGCGTTCCGTCGCGCCGAACCACGCCAGCTCCCGCGCCTGCCCCAGCACCGACTCGGCGGCGGCGACGGCTCGTTCGATGCCCGCGAGGTCGTCCGGCTCCTTGCGCAGCCGCAGCGGCGCGAGCACGGACGACGCGGGCACCAGCTCGGCCTCCACCGCCAGCCCGAACAGCTCCCGCACCCGCATCTCCGGGTCCACGCCGACCCGGCGGGCGTCGCCGGGCACGAACGCGGCCGGATCGGCGGTGTGCGCCAGCGCGTCCGCCGTCACCACGAGGTACCCGCCGCCGTGACCGCCGAGGAACCGGTAGTCGGGGGAAGGACGCAGCACGATCGCGTCGACCCCCGCCCGCGCCATCGCCTCCCGCACAGCCCCGAGCCGTGAGGCCTGCCGGCTCCCCGGCCGCGGTGTGGGCTGAGGTGGCGGCTTCTCCTGGCCCGTGGGCCGGGAAGGCGGGTCGGCCCCGGTCACTTCGGCTCGTGCAGCCAGCAGGCGACCGGGCCGAAGTCCGGGTCCTTGTCGCGGCACACGTCCATCACGAGCGGGCAGCGCGGATGGAACCGGCACCCGCCGGGCGGGTTCGCCGGGTCGGGCACGTCGCCCGGCAACTCGGCGGGGAGCACCCCGAGCCCGTCCGGCTGGGGCACCGCCCGCAGCAGCGCCCGCGTGTACGGGTGCCGCGGGCGCGCCCACACCTCCGCCGTCGCGCCCACCTCGACGATCCGGCCCAGGTACATGACCGCGATCCGGTCGGCGACGAGCCGGACCACCGACAGGTCGTGGCTGATGAACAGCAGCCCCGCGCCCGACTCCACGGCCAGGTCCCGCATCAGCGCGGCCACCTGCGACTGCGCGGACGCGTCCAGCGCGGAGATCGGCTCGTCGCCGATGAGCAGCCGCGGCCGGGCCGCCAGGGCCCGCGCGATGGCGATGCGCTGCCGCTGGCCGCCCGAGAACTCGTGCGGGTGCCGGTCGGCGTACTCGCGCGGCAGCCCGACCCGTTCCAGCAGGTCGGCGGGGGAGGTGGTGGTGTCGCGCGCGGTCCGCAGCCCGTCGGCGATCTGGTCGCCCACCCTGCGGCGCGGGTTCAGGGACGCGTACGGGTCCTGGAACACCATCTGGATGCCGGTCAGCTTCCTGCGGCGCAGGCCGAGCGGGGTGACGGGCTCCCCGTCGAACGTGATCGAGCCGTTGGTGACCGGGTTCAGCCCGCAGACCGCCCTGGCCAGCGTCGACTTGCCACACCCCGACTCGCCGACCAGCCCCACGACCTCACCGGGAGCGACCGTGAGGCTCGCCCCCGCGACCGCACGCACGACGGGCCGCCCAGGGGAACGATGCTCCACGACCAGGTCGTCGATCGCCAGCAGACTCATCGCGCCTCCGCATCAGACCCGGACGAGGGTCCAGCCGGGGAATCGGGTTCGGGGGGTGGGGTCGGGAGGGAGGCGAGGAGGGTGCGGGTGTAGGGGTGGGACGGGGTGCGGAGCACGTTGCCGCGCGGGCCCGACTCCACCACCTGGCCGTCCTTCATGACGCTCACCTCGTCCGCGACCGCCGACATGACGCCGAGGTCGTGCGTCACCAGCAGCACCGCGAGGCCCAGCTCGTCGCAGAGCCCGCGCAGCAGTCGCAGCACGCCCGCCTGCACCGTCACGTCCAGCGCCGTCGTCGGCTCGTCGGCGATCAGCACCTTCGGCGAGCAGGCCAGCGCGATCGCGATCGCGATGCGCTGCCGCATCCCGCCGGAGAACTGGTGCGGGTACCGCCCGTACGCCTCCTCGGGCGCCGGGATCCGGACCTTGGCCAGCAGGTCGACGGCCCGCGCCCGCGCCTCGGCCCGCCCCAGCCTCAGGTGGTGCCGCATGTGCTCGGTGAGCTGGCGGCCGACCGTCAGCATCGGGTGCAGGCTCGTCGCCGGGTCCTGGAAGACCATCGCGACCTCGCCGCCACGTACCCGGTTCAGCTCCTTGGCCGGCAGCGACAGCAGGTCGCGGTCGCCGAGCCGGATCGCGCCCGAGGCGCGCGCGCCGTGCGGCAGCAGCCCCAGCACCGCGAGCCCGGTCATGGTCTTGCCCGACCCGCTCTCCCCGGCCAGCCCGTGCACCCGTCCGGCCTCCAGCCGCAGGTCGACGCCGTGCAGGATCTCCCTGCCGCCGATCGACACCCGCAGCGCGGTGATGTCCAGCGTCACAGCGCACGCTCCTTGATCGCGCGGGCGGTACGGGGGTCGAGGGCGTCGCGCAGCGTGTCGCCCAGGAAGTTGAACGCGAGCACCACGGTCAAGATGGCCAGACCGGGGAACGTCGCCACCCACCAGCTGTCGAACACCTCCACGCCCGAGGCCACCATCACCCCCCACTCGGGCGACGGCGGCTTGGCGCCGAGGCCCAGGAACGACAGGCCGGACAGCAGCAGCAGCGCCGTCCCGATGTCCAGCGTGGCGAGCACCAGCACCGGGCCGGTCACGTTCGGCAGGACGTCCACCCGCAGCGAGCGCCACGCAGAGAAGCCCAGCAGCCGTCCGCTCAGCACGAACTCCCGCTCCCGCACCCCGAGCACGAGCCCGCGCGTCACCCGCGCGTACGCCGGCCAGGCGACGACGAGCACGGCGAGCACCGCGTTCGCGAGGCTCGCGCCCAGCGCCGCGGCCACCACCATGGCGAGGATCACGGTCGGGAACGCGAACACCAGGTCCGCCACCCGCATGATCGTCTCGTCGACCCAGCGGCCGAAGTAGCCCGCGCACGCGCCCAGCAGCCCGCCGATCAGCACCGACAGCGCCACCAGCAGCAGCGTCAGCGGGATCGTCACGCGGGCCCCGTGGATGACCCGGCTGAGTATGTCGCGTCCGAGCTGGTCGGTGCCGAACCAGTGGCCGGGCCCTGGGGCCGCGAGCCGCGGCAGGTCCTGGGCGAGCGGGTCGTGCGGCGCGAGCACCGGCGCGGCCAGCGCGATCACCAGCCAGGCGACGGCCAGCACCGCGCCGACGACGGCCAGCGGCTGCCGCCACGCCACGGGCAGCCGCTTCAGCAGGCCCTTGCGGGCCAGGGGGTCCCGCCGTCTCATCTGAGCCTCACTCGCGGGTCGATGACGCCGTACAGGACGTCCACGGCCAGGTTGATGACGAGGTAGACGGCGCCGACCACCAGTCCGACGCCCATGACGGCGGGCAGGTCGAGGGTGGTGGCGCTCTTGTAGGCGTACTGGCCGATGCCGGGCCAGGCGAAGATGGCCTCGACCAGCACCGTCCCCGACAGCAGGCTGCCGAAGGCCAGGCCCGCCACGGTGATGATCGGCACCAGGGCCGAGCGCAGGACGTACCGGAACAGGACCACCCGGCCGGGCAGGCCCTTGGCGCGGGCGGCGCGCACGTAGTCCTGCCCCAGCACCTCCAGCACCGCCGAGCGGGTGAAGCGGGTGAGCAGGCCGATCGTGTACAGCGCCAGCACCAGCGCGGGCGTGGCCAGGTGGGCGAGGGCGGAGGAGAAGATGTCCCAGCGGCCCGCCAGCAGCGCGTCCACCGTCTGCAGCCCGGTCACCGGAGGGGCCGGGCCGAGCGCGACGTCCACCCGGCCGCTGCCCGGGGTGAGCTGCAGCCGGTAGAAGAACACGTAGAACGCCACCAGCGCCAGCCAGAACGTCGGCACCGAGATGCCGATCAGGCTGAGCACCCGCAGCGCGTGGTCGGAGAGCCGGTCGCGGCGCAGCGCCGCCACGACGCCGAACGCCACGCCCAGCACGAGCGAGACGAGGATCGCCGCGCCCGCCAGCTCCAGCGTCGCGGGGACGAACTCGGCGAGGTCCTCGCTGACCGGCCGGTGGCTCTGCTGGCTCATCCCGAGGTCGCCGTGGAGCAGGCCCTGGAGATGGATCAGGTACTGCTGCCACAGCGGCTGGTCGAGGCCGTGCTCGGCGCGCCACTGGGCGACGATCGCCGGGTCGCCCAGCGCGCGCTGGCCGAGGTTCGCGGCCACCGGGTCACCGGGCACGAGGTTCGTCAGCACGAACGTCACCAGCGTGATGCCCCACGCCATCAGCAGGGCGAGCAGCACCCGCCGCACGAGGAACCGTGCGAGCGGGTGCGCCTTGGGCCGCCTCCCTGCCCGGGTGTCCGGGACGGGAGGCGGCGAGTCCGGAGTGTCGGACACCTGAGGCTCCTACTTCACGCCGAGGTCGGCGATGTCTACCGTCCACACGGGGTGGTAGGCCAGCCCGGTCACGGAGGCGGCCGTCACGATGTTCTGGCTCGGCTGCAGCAGCGGGACGAACGGCCCTGCGGCGTTGAGCTGGTTCTGCATGTCCGCGTACGCGGCCGTGCGGGCCTCGTCGCCGATCGCCGCCGCGGCCTTCTCGCCGGACTCCTCGACCTCCTTGCTCGCGCCCTCCTTCCAGCCGGCCCGCAGGCCGACCGTCTTGCCGGGCAGGAAGAGCAGGTAGTCGCTGGGGTCGGGGTAGTCGGGGCCCCAGTACCACAGGCCCATCTCCTCCTTGCCGTTGCGGTAGTTGTCCAGGGCCGTCGTGACCGGCGCCGGCTGGAGGTCCACCGTGATGCCGACCTCCTTGAGGTTGGCCTGGATGCGCTCGGCCAGCGGCTGGAACGACAGGCCGTTCACGGTCAGCTCGCTCGGGTACTCGAGCTTCACCGTCGGGTTGCCGAGCCCGCTGGCCGCCAGCGCCGCCTTGGCGCCCTCCAGGTCGCGCGCGGGCGCCTGCGAGGCGGGCAGCGCGCCGAGGAGCTGCGACGGGATGATGCCAGGCGCCAGGGCCGAGCCCTCGCCGGCCAGCTCCAGCAGCCCGGCGTAGTCGACGCCCTTGCGCACGGCCTCAACGAACTTGGCGTTCGTCGTGGTGCCGCTGACCGCGGAGTCCTGGTTGGCCAGCAGGAAGATGACGTTGGCCGAGGGGGTCTTCGTCACCTGCAGCGTCGCCGGCATGCCGGCGACCTGGTCGCCCGACAGGTTGAGGGCGATCTGGCTGTCGCCGCGCGAGACGTTCAGCTTCTGCGTGGCCGCCTCGACGTTGCGGATGACGACCCGGTCGTAGGCGGGCTTCGTGCCGTGGTACGCAGGGTTCGCCTTGAGCGTGACCTGGCTGCTCACGTTGAAGGACTCGATCTGGTACGGCCCCGAGCCGGCCGAGGAGGAGTTCAGGTACTGCTCGGCCTTGTCCTGTGGGTCGGTGGTGGCGCCGTGCTGCTGGGCCAGCTTGCTGTTGATGATGCCGAGCGCCGGGTTCGGCAGGATGAACGGCAGCGTTGGGTTGGCCGTCTTCGACGTGAGCGTGATCGTCGAGTCGTCGGTCTTCGCGACGTCGACGCCGTCGAGCAGGAACGACGGCGTCCCCTTCATGTCGCGTACACGCGTGAGCGAGAACACCACGTCGTCGGCCGTCACCGGCGAGCCGTCGGCGAACGTGGCGCCCTGCCGCAGCTTGAGCGTCAGCGTCCTGCCGTCCTCGGACAGCTCGTACGACTCGGCCAGGGCCGGCACCGGCTTCGTCACGTCGGCCCCGTCGAACGTCAGCAGCGTCTCGTAGACGGCCTTGCCGACGATGAGCCCCGTGGGCTCGTACGTGCGTCCGGGGTCGGCCGTCTTGAGGTCGAAGGACGTGTCGATGACGAGGGTCCTGGACCCGCCGGAGGCGGAGGGCGACGGGGAAGCGCCGCCGCTCCCGCAGGCGGCGAGGGCCAGAGCACCGGCGAGCAGCAGAGCCGCCGTCTGCGAGCGGGTCGCCATGAGAGTCCTCCAAGAGTGGACGTTCAGCAGAAAGATGCCGAGGATTGTCCGGCAGATCGTCCAGGCCCTGTGCGGTCGGCAAGACGGAAATCAAGCGGTTTGAGGTAATGATGAGTGAAATTTCTAGGAATGGGACTGGCGGCGGCGGTCAGCCTGGACGGATCGGCATCGGTCTGGAGCTCGACCACATCCACCTGAAGATCCTCGAGGTCCTGCGCGAGAACGGCAGGATCTCGGTCGCGGCGCTGGCCGAGCGTGTGGGCATCTCCCGCGCCAACGCCTACACCCGTTTCGAGGCGTTACGCGCCGACGGCGCCATCAAGCGGTTCACCGCCGAGATCGACCACGTGCGGGCGGGGCTCGGCATCACGGCGCTGATCTTCGTGACCGTACGGCAGCAGATGTGGAAGCAGTTCCGGGCCGAGCTGGCCAGGATGCCCGAGGTGGAGTACTGCGCGATCACCACCGGGCAGCACGACGCGATGATCCAGGTCCGGGTGGCCGACGTCGCCGCCGTGCACTCCATGGTGACCGAACGGCTGGCCCACATCCCGGCGGTCAAGGCGACCGAGACGGTCTTCATCCTGGACGAGGTGCTCAAACGCCCGTACGTCCTGCCCGGCGACGGCGACCGCCCCCGCACATCACGGCGCCCGGCCCCGGAGCCGCAGGGCGACGTCCCGCTCGGGAAGATGCGCTTCGTCGGCGCCGCCGAGGGCCGCGCCGCTCTCCGCAAGGACACCTGACCCGTTCCCCGTTCGGGAGAGGGCCCCGGTGGGACGGGCCCTCTCCCGAGTGCTTCCGCGCTCGGTCAGGGGAGTTCGGCGCAGATGCTCGTGTGGCGGGTGGCGTCGTTCTCGAAGGAGAACTCCTCCACCAGACGGAGCAGGCCGTCCTCGCCGGTCTCGATGCGGCTGGTGCTCCGGCCGCCGGCATTGCCGCCGGCGACGAGCGCGTGCGCGTACGAGATGGTCACCTGGTCGCCGTCGCGCGTGCCGACGAAGTGTCCGTGGGTCACGGTGTCGCCGGTGTAGCTGCCCCACACCACCCCGTCGCGCTCGCTGTACTCGAACTGCGTGGGACTGTCGGGGTTCACCGTGCTCGCCGTCGAGCTCACCATCACGAAGGTGCGGCCGTTGAGATTCACGCCGTACATGGTCGCCGCATTTCTCGCGAAGTCAGCGGTCGTCTGGACATTTGTGGCGCCCGGCTGTCAGGGCCCGGCGATCCGTCCAGGACGGCCGCGCGGCGCTGCCCGTTCGCTGACCGCGGAGTCCACCAGCCGAGCAGCGGCAGGGACGAGCCTGCCCGGAACTTTAACGATCCTGGCCTGACGCCATCATTGCACTGTGTGATAGTAATGTGACGCTACGTATCGACAACAGGTTCGGGAGATTCTCATGCTGGCGTACGCACTCTCGATCGTGGCGGCGGTGGGTGTGGTGGCGCTCACGGCGCTGGTGTTCAGGAAGGTGAAGAACGCGGGCGAGGACCGCGACCCCAGCGGCCCGTCGGCCGGCCACGCCGGGGCCATGTTGTCGGCCATGTTCCTGCTGGTGTTCGCCATCGCGATCATCGTGCCGTGGACGACCGCCGACTCCGCGCGGCTCAACACCCAGGCCGAGAGCCAGGCCGCGGTCGACGCCTACTGGGCGGCCTCCGAGCTGCCAGCAACGGCGTCCGACGAGCTACGCAAGGGCCTGCGCGACTACATGGCGTTCGTCACGCGCGACGAGTGGCCGCTCATGTCCGAGGGCAAGATGCACCCGCTCGGCGGCGAGCGCGTCGACGAGCTGCGTGGCCTGGTCCAGGGGCTGAAGCCGGGCACCGACGACGAGGAGGACGCCAAGGCGGCGGTCCTGCAGCACCTCAGCTCGATGTCCAGCGCCCGCGCCCAGCGCACCGCCGATGCCGCCGCACGGCCGCCCGACGGGGTGCTGCACCTGACGGTCCTCACCGGCGTGCTCGTCGTCCTGTTCCCGTTCCTCGCCGGGGCGAGGCCCCGCGGGCTCGCCATCCTGCCGCTGGTGGCCATGGCGGGGTTGCTCGGGTTCGGCACCTACCTGTCGTGGGACATCTCGCGCGCGTTCGCCGGCCCGCTGGCGGTGGCCCCTGACGCCTTCCAGGGAGCGCTGCAGGAGTTCATCCGGATCTCCGGGGGGATGTGACGGTGCGAGGCAGCCACGCGCCGCTGCTCCTGGTCGCCGCCCTGATCGCGATAGCCGTCGGCGTCCCCGCCGCCGCGGCGCAGAACCCGCCCCCGATGCCGGGCACGGGCGGCTGGAACGGCCGGATGCCCGACTCCGGCCGCGCCGCGTGGCCGCGGGGGGTGCCCAGGGGTCCCGCGCGGCCCGTCATGCCGTCCGTACGCGCGCCGGTGCGGCCCGCGCCGCCGAAACGGGTCACGGTGGGGCCGACGGTCAAGGTGCCGAAGGTGTCGGTACGCCGCACGCCGGGGCCCAGGGTCTCGATCGCCGTGCCGGGCGGCAACCGGCGCGCCGACCCCGCCGTCACCGTGCCGCACGTCACGATCTATCCCGGCGGCGTGTGCGCCGAGAAGGCCCGGTCCGAGGTCCAGATCGGCGAGTGCCCACGCGGCCGGCGGCGGGTGGCGGTGCCGCTCGTCGGCCCGGTCCAGCCGCCCACCGTCACGCCCACGCCGAAGAAGACACCGGTGGCGCACGACCGGCTCGTGCTCCCCGCACAGCAGAAGCGACGCCCCAACCCCCTCGGCACCGTCCTGCTCACGGTCGTCGTGGTCACGGCGATCAGCTCGACCACGGCGGTGGCCTTCCGCGCCCGCTGACGCCCCGCGCTCACTCTCCGACTCGCCATGGGAACGGCGGTTGTGTGGGTGGGGCGGCGGCGTCCGGCACGTTGCGGCGACTACAGGGAACCGCGTCCGCTCACGTGGCGGTCAGGCGCCTTCGACAGGCCGTGATCCAGGCGGGAGGCGTTGACAGCGGCGTGCACCGCGAGCGCCACCGGCAGGGCGAGGAGCAGGGCCCACGGCACCGCGCCGACCGCGGCCAGGAGACAGATCGCAGGAAACGCGATGAGCGTGGGGACCGTAGAGATCAGGGCGATACGCGTACGGGTTCGACGGTTCAAGATCAAACCGCTCGGGCAGATCGGGATGACGGCGACAGGTCAGGCGGGGCTGTGGCGGGCGCGGTCCAGGTACTCGGCCAGCTCTCGCCAGTCGTCGGCCGGGGCGTCGGCTTCCCCTGACACGGCGGCCGGATCGTCGTGCCAGGCAGCCCGCACACCGGCCGAGATGCCGGCATCGCCACCGGTGAACAACGCGCTGAGCTCGTCCATACGGGCCACCAGCCGGCGGACTTCTGATCAGTGGCAGGAGTACCGGCCCCACGGAGTCGTTCGGCTCTCCGGTACAGCTCGGGCCACTCGATCTCGAGCAGGTAATGCATCGCGGGCCCCAGGGCCGAGGCACGAGCCCGCAGGACCTGTCTCTGGTCGGCATCCAGATGGCGGCCCAACGTGTGCTCGCTCCCCGGACCGGTGCCGCCGATCGCCTGCAGCGCATCGAGCAGAGTCGTGGACGCCGGGGCCCGGTCGCTCGACAGTTCCTCGCCGAGCCGCACGAGCCGCTCGCGCAGGACCTCGAGCGCGGCCATGGACGCCTCCACCCCGGCCAGGTGATCACGCACCAGCCGTGTCGGATCGACGCCCGCGTCGAGGCAGACGGCGATGGTGTCCAGCGCCAGCCCGAGACTGCGCAGCGCCAGCACCTGATAGAGACGTACGAGATCGTCCTCGGTGTATTCCCGGTGTCCTCCCGTGGTGCGCTGTGACGGGCTGAGCAGACCGATGGCGTCCCAGTGGTGCAGCATGCGCACGGTCAGTCCGCCGGCCTCCGCGAGCCGGCCCACTTTCCAGGTTGCTGAAGGGGTCATGTGGCCACGATGCATCATCACACCGCGTGAGGTTCAAGCCATGACAGCGACCCGCGCACCGGAACGCGCCGGCCGGCCATCCGCCAGCGGTACACGGCGGGACGGTTCGCGGTGTCGGCCGGGTGCGACTCCTCGTCGACCGAGGTCGGGTCGAACAGGTCCTCGTGGCACGCCGAATCGTCCGGGTAGTCGGTGAGCCACACGCCGTCGGGCGCCTCAGGCCGGGGGCCGAGGGCGGCGTGCGTGGCCTGGAAGAGTTCGGTGTTGTGGTCGACGACCCTGTTGAAGAAGTCTCTCCTGTCGCGGGTGAGGAACCGGCTGAGCAGCGGATAAGGCCTTCCGGCTTGACGCTGTCGCCGTGGACCGACAGGTGATCGTCGAGATGCGTCTTGATGGTCTCCGGCTTCCCGCCCGGCCGCCTCAGCGCGCTTCTCGGCCTGGCGCTTGCGGGCCTCCAGCGTGGGAACGTACTTGGCCTTCTGGTTCTTCAGCGTCCTGGACGGCCGGTAGCGACCTCGGGTTCCTCGGGCCGTGCGTGACCATGTCATGGGTGACGACGGCGAACGCAGCCTCGCCCACTCGCCACCGGGTGAGACCGAGACACCTGCCTTCTGACGGTAGGTCGGACTCTCTGTGAACTGTTCGCCCTGCAGCGGGCGTGACTCAATCCCTCTGGAGTCGGTAGCCCCTGACGTAGTCGACCACGAACTCCTTGGGGTACGGCCCCACCCTGTCGGGTCCCTCCGCGTCGGGGAACTCGTAGATGCCGAGCATGAGCTGCATCGGATGATCCGGGGACTGCCGGATGGTCCTGACGTGCCGGCCGTCCACGAAGAAGGCCACCCGATCAGGGGTCCACTCGACCGCGTACACATGGAACTCGCGTGCGTCGATGGGGAGGACCTCGGCGGCGAACTCGTCGGTGATCATGGGATCGCCGAACGGGTGGACGCCCATGCCGACCGCCGTCGCGTCCGCGCGGACGTCACGTCCGAAGATCTCGCAGACGCAGATCTCCGCCGACCGCTCGGGCACGTCCTCGAAGCCGATCATCCACAGGGCGACCATCGCACGCGGATCATCGGTGGCCCGCGCGCGCATCTCGATCAGGCCGAAGTGCGGCGTGTAGAGCCGGACCTCCTCCTGTGCCTCACGCACGACGGCGCCCCGCCCGTGCTGGCCGACGGTACTGCCCACCGGCCCGGAGAACACGCCGGTCTGCAGCGAGGACACCCGCATCCGCCCCTCCGTCTCCGGCGACCACGGCGGCTGGTCCTCCTCGATCAGCAGACGCAGGCAGCCGTCGCCCACGCGATACCGCGCCGCCGAGGCAGCGCGTGTGGTCCACTGCGGCAGATAACGCGGAATCCAGCGCCGCTCATCGAGCCCGCCCCCGTCGAAGGTGTCCTCGAACTCCAGCACGTACTCAGCCTTCCTGGCCACCGTGCACGTGCCGTCCTTGGCTTCACTCATGCGTCAATCCTCGTTCAGGTGCCGTAGCGGAGCGAGTGCCGTCCTGAAGCCATGTGAGGTCACGAGAGTCCGGCCACCAACACCGCCCACCGAGCACCGGACGGAGCCTTGACCGTCAGCGTGCGTCGTTCCGGTTTCCCGACCGGGTAGTTGTCAAGGGTGAACGTGGTGTAGCCCGCAGCGCACTGCCGCAGTGTCCGGAAGCTCGCGCTGATCGTGATCGCCAGCTTCCCACGGGAACCAGCGCAATCCACAGCGATCTTGTACGCGTTCCCCACCTTGAGCTCGCCGGACCATGCAACCTCGTTGCTGTCGGCGACGTGATGAAGAAGAACCTTCCCGTTCACCTTCTTTCGCAAGTCGACCATCGGCCGCGCCGACGAAGAAGGCGCGGGCAGCTGAGCAGATGGTTCCGCCTCCGCGGATGACCGTTCTGAGCAGCCGGTCACCAGGAGCATGAGCACGACCGCACTCGCGGAGACCCGGCCGAGCGGCCCACGAACAAGGTCAGGCAGCATTGTCGATCCGGTACGGGGTCGTGTGGGACTGCGCCGATCTCTCATCGGAGACTCCCCAAGGTCGGTCGGTCGTTCGGTCATGAGGAGCGGTTGACGATCGCCCGCCGGAGTCCGTACGCGGCGGCGCCGGAGGCCAGCACCGCGGCGCCCGTGATCACTGAGGTCAGGGGCAGGGAGAAGGCGAGGATCAGGCAGCCGGCCAGGCCAAGGGCGGGGACGAACCGCGGAGGGCGGCCCTCGCCGGGCGTGAGGGTCCAGGCGCAGGCGTTGGCGATGGCGTAGTAGACCAGCACGCCGAAGGAGGAGAAGCCGATCGCGCCGCGCAGGTCCGCCGTACCGGCCAGGATGGCCACGACCGCGCCGATGAGCAGCTCGGCGCGGTGCGGGATCTTGAAGCGGGGGTGGACGGCGGCCAGCACATGCGGCAGGTGCCGGTCTCTCGCCATGGCCAGCGTGGTACGCGAGATGCCCAGGATCAGCGCCAGCAGCGAACCGGTCGCGGCCACCGCGGCGCCCACGTTGACCACCGGCGCCAGAGCGGGCAGCCCGGCGGCGCGCACGGCGTCGGCGAGCGGGGCGGTCGCCTGGCTGAGGCCCGTGCTGCCCAGCACGGTCAGCGCCGCCACCGCGACCGCCGCGTACACGACCAGGGTGAGTCCGAATGCGATGGGGATGGCCCTGGGGATGATCCGGGCCGGGTCCCGCACCTCCTCCCCGAGCGTGGCGATGCGGGCGTACCCGGCGAAGGCGAAGAACAGCAGGCCCGCCGCCTGCAGGATCCCGGACACGGTGGCATCGGAGGCGACGTCCAGGCGTGCGGCCTGCGGCGTGCCGGAGGTGAGACAGATGACCACGAACGCGGCCAGTACGGTCAGCACCACGGTGACGATCACTCTGGTCAGCCGGACCGTCTTGGCCATCCCGGCGTAGTTGACCGCGGTCAGCGCCACCACGGCGGCCACCGCGACCGCGTGCATGTGTTGCGGCCACAGGTAGGAACCCACGGTCAGCGCCATCGCCGCGCACGAGGCGGTCTTGCCGACCACGAACCCCCACCCGGCCAGATAACCCCAGAAGTCGCCCAGGCGTTCGCGCCCGTACACGTACGTGCCACCGGAGGCGGGATAGCGGGCGGCCAGCCGAGCTGAGGACGTGGCGTTGCAGTAGGCCACCACCGCCGCCAGCACCAGCCCGATCAGCAGCCCGGCGCCGGCCGCGCGCGCCGCCGGCGCGAAAGCGGCGAAGACCCCGGCGCCGATCATCGACCCCAACCCGATGCCGACCGCGTCGGGCAGCCCCAGGCGGCGCTCCAGCAGCCCCTGACCGGTGGGTGTGCCGACCACGACGACCTCCCTCAGAACGAACGTCGAGATCGGCTGACGATCGTGCGGTCACCGAACCGCCCGGCGCGGGCCGACAGCACCTGCAGCGGCACCTCGGGTGTGGCGGTCACGGTTCAGGCCGTGCGTGTGGCAGCGGACTGGAACAGTTCTACGAGATTGCCCGCGGGGTCGGCGAGCAGGATCTGGCGGCCGCCGGGGCCGGTGACCAGGTCGCTGTGGAACGTCAGGCCGGCGTCGCGCAACCGGGCGATCCCGGCGTCCAGGTCGTCGACGATGAGGTGGATGCGGTTGCGGCCGGCGCCGGAGGCGTGACCGGGGGTGGCGCGGGCGCCGGAGCTGCTGGGACCGGACAGCAGCAGCCGCAGCGGGCCGCGTACGACGTCGGCGAAGGCGGGCGCGGCGCTGAAGCCGAGAGCGAAGCCGAGGTGGGTGGTTTGACGCGCTCCCCGGCCTGAAGGCCGGGGATTCAGCCCGTGCCGCTTCACGCGGCACCTCTGTGGCTTCCTGTTTCGTCGGCCTGTGCCACCGCGATCGATGGTCTTACCCGGCCTCCACAGGCGTTTAGCCTGTCCGCCCGTCCGGCGGCCAGAATATTCTTGGCTGCGTTGATGTCCCGGTCGTGGGCCGCCCCGCACAGGCAGGACCACGACCGGACGTGCAGCGGCATCGACTCGGCGGCGGTCCCGCATGCAGAGCACAGCTTCGAGGACGGGAACCACCGGTCGATCCTGACGAGCGTGCGGCCGTACCGGGCGGCCTTGTAGGCGAGCATCGCCGTGAACTGGCCCC
>NZ_FNFB01000048.1 GCF_900100395.1 Nonomuraea maritima
GTTCCCGGGAGCGGCGATCGCTCCCGACGACCATCAACTTAGGGATCAGCAAGCCCGCGTTCTGCGTACAAACGCACAGATCACCGCGAGCGTGCACAACGACACATAAAGGACCGGCCCTCCGGGGTTGCCGGAGGGCCGGGGGTGTCCCTTGTGGCCCTCCGGGGTGGCGGAGGGCTACATGGAGCGTCAGCCGTTGTGGACGGCGATCTCCGTCAGGGTCGGGGTGTACTGCTCCGTCGGGAGCTGCGCGGTGAGGGCCACACGCAGACGCGAGGTCGTCACGTCGCCGAAGCCCGTCATGGACAGGTCGTGGCCGATGCCCGTGTCACGGCTCGCGAACGTCACCCACGTGCCGCTCGCCGCGTCCCAGCGCTGCAGCTCGAACGACTGCACGCGGGGGTTGGTGCCCGAGTCGGTGAACTCGTCGAGGTACACCTCGTCGAACGTGGTGTCCGCGCCGAAGTCGACGTCCAGCGTGATGGGGTAGGCCGCGTCGTCGGCCGCCGCCCAGCGGGTGGTGGTGTCGCCGTCGGTCAGGTTCACGGCCCCGAGCGTGCCGTTCGCGCCCGGGTGGGTCGAGCTCGCGGTGACCGGCTTGCCGAGCGCGAGGTTCTCCCGGTTGTCACCCTGCTCGTTCTCGATCGGGTTGTCGTCGACCGGGTTCTCGACCTTCTTGCCGGCCTTGCTCTCGACGATGCCGATGTCGGGGGCCTTGCCGTAGTAGAGGTGCGTGCCGAGGAAGTCCTCGGTGCCGAGGTGCGGGTTGTAGCGGCCGGCGTCGATGAGCGGCGAGTTCTTGCGCAGCTCGAAGTGCTTGGCCGCCTTGCGGATGCGGTCGACGCCCGCACCGGTGACGTACTTGGCCGGGTCGCCGACGAACCCGGGGTCGACCCGCAGCCCGTTGGCGTCGGCCGGCTCCTGGTCGGAGTGCTGACCGCTCGCCTCGTAGTAGTCGTTGTTGGAGAACACGGCCTGACGCAGCGCGCCGGTGCGGCGGTACCACGGCGTCGACGCGGTCTTGGAGGTGTTGTAGAAGATGTTGTTCAGGAAGTAGACGCGGCTCAGGAACGTCTCGTCGTGGACGTAGTCGAGGTCGGCGCCGTCGTAGACGAAGGTGTTGTTGACGAAGTACGTCGGCGTGTAGTTCGTCGACAGCATGTTCTTCACCAGCACGCCGTTGTCGTTGACACTCAGGTTGTAGCGGGCGACGGAGTTCGAGCTGTTGCCCATGTACGCCATCCAGCCGGCGGCGTTGTCGTGCGAGTAGTTGAACTGGTACGTGACGTTGAAGTTCGTGTACTCGAGGTCCCACGGGGTGCCGTCGAACTCGTTGTTCGGGCCGCCGTACACCTCGTTGTACTGCATGACGGAGTCGGCGCCCGCCCACAGGTACAGGCCGCACGACACCGCGTTGTAGCGGGCGAGGAACCCGTTGACCTCGTTGTACTCGACGGTCATGTTCTTGGTGTCGGCGAGCTGGATCGCGCCCTGGCCGACGCTCTCGGCGTAGTTGTGGCCGATGTAGACGTCACGGCTGTACAGGTCGCGGGTGCGCACCCACAGCTGCTCCCAGCCCTCGTGGAACTTGCCGGTCTCGTCGTACTCCCCGGCGTCGCGGCCGTCGGCGTTGAACCAGTTGAACGCGAACTGCACGGCGTGCAGCTCCACCTTCTTGAAGGTGTTGTTCTCGATCCGGACGTCCTTGAAGTAGTAGCCGCCGGTGCCGTACTCCTTGTAGCTCTTCTCGCCGAAGACCTGGAAGCTGACGCCGCCGTAGTGGATCTTCTGCCAGCTGCTCGGGCCGTCGAGGTCGTGGACGTACACGTCCGAGATGCGGAAGTGGTCCATGATGCTGTCCGCGCCCGCCGGCAGCAGGTCGGCGTTGATCGTGACCGCGATGCCGTCACGGACGTACGACCCGGTGGTGATGTCGGTCGCGAAGTCGTCGTCGTTGGACAGCTCGACGTTGTTGATCTCGTAGTACTGCTGGTTGCGCAGCACGATGGCGCCGGTCAGGCCGACCGTCTCGGGGTTCTTGGTGCCGTCCGCGCGGAACGGGCTCGGCACGTTGCCGTTCGCCGCGATGTAGGGGCGGCCGGCGCGCTTGTCGCCGTACGCGGAGATCGTGATCGGCTTGCCGGCGGCGCCGGAGCCCTTCGGCCACAGCTGCTCGTCGTTCCACTGCTCGCCGGCCTTGAGCAGGATGCGGTCGCCGGGCTGGAACGTCGTCGTGTTCACCTTGGCGAGGGTCCGCCAGGCGTGCTTCGGCGAGGTGCCCGAGTCGTCGTCGCGGCCCTTCGTGGCGTCGACGTAGTAGTCCTTGCCGCCGGTCCGGTTCGGCGCGTTGCCCGGCAGGTCAGCCTTGGCCGCGACGGCGGGGCGGGCGGGGGCTGCCGCGGCGGAGGCCGCGACCGGGGCGAGCGATCCCGCGATCAGCGCGGTGAGCACGGCGGACAGTCCCGCGCGCAGCGCCCGCCGCGCGGGGGGTGTTGCAGATCTCAATGCTGTACATCTCCTGGATCGATGGTTTCCACCGCCGCCGTGTCGACCTCGGTGCGAACGGAGTCCACCCGGCGTCGGAGCAACTGGTCGAACTTCTCCTCCACGAGCGACTGCCGGATGCGACGGGAGTAGTCGGCGAACGCCGCGTCCTCGTCCACGGACTCGTCGGTGAGCTCGTAGTAGGTGATCTGGCCGTTCTCCGGGATCGGCCCGGAGATCTGGCCGGGTGAGAGCTTGGTGAGCACGGCCAGGAGGTCCTGGTCGTGCGCGGCCGAGCCGCCGCCGGTCTGGGTGGCGGTGGTGAGCCGGGAGCCGGGCGCGGTGACGCCGGACAGCTTCTTCGCGGC
This sequence comes from Nonomuraea maritima, assembly GCF_900100395.1. Lineage (GTDB taxonomy): Bacteria > Actinomycetota > Actinomycetes > Streptosporangiales > Streptosporangiaceae > Nonomuraea > Nonomuraea maritima. Next base: position 2,853 of record NZ_FNFB01000048.1, read on the forward strand.
GGCCACCCGCCGCTTCAGGTCCTCGGCGAAGCCGGACGGCGCGCCGTCCGGCACGGGCACCACGAGCTTCCGGTACGTGTACGTGGTCGCGTTGGCGCTCCACGCGTCCCTGTCGGCGTCGAACGCCTGCCGCACCTCGGCGTCGGTGACCCACAGCGGGTCGCCGGCCCTGGCGCTGAGCCGCTGCTTGAGCAGGGTCGCCAGCTCGGTGAGCCGGTGCGAGTAGTACTCGTCGGGCGAGAACTCGGCGAGGCCGTACACGACCTCACCGCGGGCGATGGCGTCGGCCCGGTGGGCGTTCTCCTCGTCGAGCTCGGCGAGGAACGCGTCGTGGTCGACGGAGTCGACCAGCCCCTGCTCCTGCGCGAGGACGAGCGTGGTCTTGTCGCGCCTGACCTCGTCGAGCGCGCGGTCCTCCAGGCGCTGGAGCGCGGTCCTGTCGCCGGCGCGGGCCGTCCAGTCGGCGGCTCCCTGGAGGTGGTACTGGTTGCGCAGCTCGTTCTGCACGGTGGGCGCGAGCCGCCGCATGTGGAAGAGCAGCTCGTCGCGGGTGACGTCGTGCCCGTCGAGGGTGGCGACCACGTCGGCGCGCGGGACGAGCGCCGCGCCGGTCGCCACGAGGGCGGCGAGCGCGACGCAGACGCCGGTGACGAGCACGACCACCCGCCGCGACCGCCACCTCCCGCCGGGACCGGTGCCCGCCGCCTGCGCCCAGCCCTTGCGAGCCGGGCCCCTTCCGGTCGCCGGGGCCACGCGGGAAGCGCCCTTCCGGGAGCTTCCCGCGGCTCCTCTCGGGGAAGCGGCCACGCCTACAGGCCCGTCCCGATCGCGGCCACGCGGGCGACCACGGGGGTGTCGCGGAACTCGGGGAGCTCGACCCGCACGGCGTCGACCTCGGTCGGCGGGAACGTCAGGATGCGCTGGTAGCCGACGGCGTGCGCCTCGCCGAGCGTCGTCCACCGGCCGTCACTGCGCCCCTGGACGACGACGTGCTCGACGCGCTGCCCCTGCGTGATGTCCTCGCCGACGACGACCGCCTCGACCGGACGCGGCCGGTCGAACGCGAGCGTCACCGCGGGCCGCGCGTCGGCGTCGTCCGGACGCCACGGCGCGCTCCCGCGCTCCGGCCACGCGGTCGCGACGTCGCCCGGCTCCCCCGACGACACCGTCACGGCGGCCGCGACGCGGCGCTCACGGAAAGCGGCGATGCGCCGTCCGAGCGACTCCAGCACCGCCACGTCCGCCTCGTGGACGAGCCCGTCGCGGGCCGGCGGGACGTTGAGCAGGAAGCCGGCGTTGCCGCCGACCGACCGCAGGTAGATGGTGAACAGCTCGTCCACGGAACGGACGGCGCCGTCCTCGGCCGGGTGGTGGAACCAGCCGGGACGGATCGAGGTGTTCACCTCGGCCGGGTACCAGACCAGGTCGTCCTCGTGCCCCGCCAGCGCGGCGCGGCTGCCGAGGTCGCGCTCGTCGCTGCGGACGAGGCGGGAGAAGGTGCCGTCGTCCACCTTCTGCGACCGGTCGGCGATCCGCTCGGCGTCCTGCAGCTGCCTCGGGACCACGCTCCACTCGTCGGGACGGGTGTCGCCGGCCTCGTTGCCGCACCAGCGGACGTCCGGGCCGCACACGTTGATGACCGCGTCCGGCTGCAGCTCGCGCACCACCGCGTAGTAGCGGTCCCAGTCGTAGGTCTGCCGCTTGCCGTTCGGGCCCTCGCCGTTGGCGCCGTCCAGCCAGACGGAGAAGATCGGCCCGTACCCGGTGAGCAGCTCCCTGAGCTGGGCGACGTAGAAGTCGTCGTAGGCGGTGCCGCTGCCGTAGGAGGCCTCGGTGCGGTCCCAGGGCGACAGGTAGACGCCGAACTTCAGCCCGTGCCGCCGGGCCGCGTCGGCGACCTCGGCGACCAGGTCGCCCTGCCCGTCCCGCCACGGGGAGGCGGCCACCGAGTGCTTCGTGACCTCGCTCGGCCACAGGCAGAAGCCGTCGTGGTGCTTGCAGGTGAGGATGACCCCGGTCATCCCGGCGCTCTTGAGCGAGCGCACCCACTGGTCGGCGTCGAGGCCGGACGGGTCGAACAGGGCCGGGTCCTCGTGCCCCTCGCCCCACTCCCGGTCGGTCATCGTGTTGATGCCGAAGTGGATGAACCCGTAGAACTCCATCTCCTGCCACGCGAGCTGACGCCCGCTCGGCCGGACCGCGGCAAGCGCGCGCCCGTCCATCACAGATACCTCCGGTTGTACGAGGCGAGCACGGCCAGCAGTCCGGCCAGCCCGCAGAGCATGATCGCGAGGTTGCCCCACCCGACGGTCGTACGGGCGGCCACGACGGCCGCGACGCAGACGGCCGCGACGAGCGTCCTGGCGGCGACGACCAGCGCGCCGCGCGTCGAATCCTTCATGTAGATCACTCCTGGTGACGCCGTCAGCCCTTCACGCCGCCTGACGACATGCCCTCGATGAGCCGCCGCTGGATGATCGCGTAGAGGAGCAGGACGGGGACGATGACGATGACCATGCCGGCGTACAGGCGTCCGTAGTCGGCCGCCGCCTTCTGCGCGGTCATCAGGTTGAGCAGGCCCACCTGCAGCGTCTTGCCGTCGCCCGGCAGCAGGGTGAGGGCGATGATGAAGTCGTTCCAGTAGGCCAGGAAGTTGAACAGGATCACGGTGATGACGGCCGGGCGCGCGATCGGCAGCATCACCTTGGTCATGACCTGGAAGCGCGACGCGCCGTCCAGCGACGCCGCCTCCTCGTAGGAGGCGGGGATCGACCGGAAGTACGCGGTGAGCAGGTAGATGCTGAACGGGATCGACGTGGCCGCGTACACGAGCGACAGCACGGCCGGGTTGTCGATGAAGAAGCCTCCTGGCAGCACGTCGATGAGCGCGCGGTCCCAGTCGACCAGCATCAGGAAGATCGGCACGACGATGTAGTTGACGTTGACGAACAGCCCCGCGAGGAGCGCCATCTCGATGATCCCGCGGCCGCGGAACTCGTACCGGGCGATGACGTACGCCGCCGGCACCGAGACGGCGAGCACGAACACCAGCCCGAGCAGCGTCACCAGCACCGAGGTGAAGAAGTACTGGCCCATGTGGGCGGTGACGAACGCGTCGATGTAGTTCTGCAGGTGCAGGCCGTCGGGCAGCGTCCACGGGCTGCCGTAGAACTCGCTCTTCTTCTTGAGCGAGGCGAGCAGCACCCATGCGACCGGCACCGCGATGACGAGCGCGATCGCGATGACCAGGACGTACGTGAGCACCCGACCGGCTCTCGGCCGGTCGCCGCGGTTGCGAGGTGAGGTGATCGGGGTCATGGGGCTGTCCTCAGAACTGGAGGGGCTCGCGCCGCGTCGCGCGGCTCACCAGGAGCGAGACGAGGAACGAGAAGGCGAAGATGACGACGCCGATGGCCATGCCGTAGCCGTACGACGAGTTCGTGTAGGCCTGCTTGTACATGTAGCTGAGCAGCACCTCGGATGAGCCGTCCGGGCCGCCGCCGGTCATCGCGCGCACCAGGACGAAGCTGAGGTTGACGGCGCTCATCACGAAGAAGGTCAGCGTGGTGCGCAGGTTCTGCCAGATGAGCGGCAGGGTGATGGCGAAGAACTGGCGGGTGGTGGAGGCTCCGTCGAGCCCGCTGGCCTCGTAGAGCTCCTCGGGGATGCTCGCCATGCTCGACATGTAGAGGACCATGTAGTAGCCGAGCGACTGCCAGACCATGGAGATGGCGACCGACCAGAGCACGAGGTCCTGGTCGCCGAGCCAGACCTGTTGCAGGCCGTCGAGCGACAGCAGCCGGAGGGTGCCGTTGAGCAGGCCGTTCTGCTGGTCGTACACGGCGGAGAAGATCGCCGCGATGACCACGACCGACAACACGTTCGGGATGTAGAGGACGAACCGGTAGAGGTTACGTCCGCGCAGCCGCTGCCGCGTCATGATCGCGGCGAGGAACAGGCCGGAGCCCATCGTCACGACGGTCACGACGACCAGCAGCGCGACGGTGTTCTGGAACGCGCGGACGAACTGCTGGTCGTCGAAGAGCTTGACGAAGTTGTCGAACCCGACGAAGCGCATGTCCGGGGAGAAGCCGCTCCAGGTGAAGAACGACATCCGGAACACGTTCACGGTGGGGACGACCATGAACAGCACGAACAGCACGAGCGCGGGCAGCAGGCAGGCCAGCACGAAGCGGAGCTCGCCGCGCCGCCGTGCCGGGCGTCCAGCTGATCGCTTCGGTGCCGAGGTGTCCGAGGGTGGGGTGGAGAGAGTCGTCGCCATGCCGGGTCCTTGGGTAGCTCAGGACGTGTGGTGGGGGTGGCGGCGGCCCGGTGCGGCGGGCCGCCGCCGGTGCGTCAGCTGCCCGCCTGGCGGAGCTTCTCGCTGGCGTCGTTGAGCGCGGCCTGCCACTGGTCCTCGGTCTTGTCACCGCTGATGATGCTGTTGGCGGTGTCGAAGAGGGTGGCCTTGATGTCCACGCCGGGGACGGGCGCGGTGCTGGCGAAGCCGCCGACGAGCGCGGTGACCGACGGGTCATCGTAGACCTTGTAGAACTCGGCGTTCTCGCCGGACAGACTGCTCACGATGCCCTTGATCGGCTGGACCGCGTTCGACTTGGCGAAGATCTTCGCGGCCTCGTCCGAGTAGAGGTAGGCGATGAACTCCTTGGCGGCGTCCTTGTTCTTGGCGGCGGCCGGCACCCAGACCGACTCGACCGAGGTCGCGATGTAGCGCTTGCCGCCCTCGCCCGCGGCAGGCAGCGGCATGAGGCCCCACTTGAAGCCCTCGGCGCGCGGCGCGTCGGCCATCTCGCCGACGATCCAGGTGCCGTTCGGCATGAACAGCGCCTTGTTGTCGAGGATCGACTGCTGGTTCTTGGTGAAGTCCTGCTCGTTGGCGTACCCGACGGTGGTCGGCGCGGCGTAGCTCAGCAGCTTGGCGGCGATGTCGAGCGCCTGCTTGGCCTGCGGCGTCTGCCACACGCCCTGCTTGTACGTCATCACGTCGTTGTAGAACTGGTCACCGCCGACGTCGGCCAGCAGCGCGAAGAAGAAGGAGTCGAGGTACCCGGCAGTCGGGTACGTGAAGAGCGCGATGCCGTCCTTCTTGGCCTTGTCGCCGAGCGCCCACATCTCGTCCCAGGTGGCCGGGACGTCCCAGCCCTTCTCCTCGAACAGGCCCTGGTTGTAGACCAGCCCGGTCGGCGCGTAGTACATCGGCATGAGGTACGTCTTGTCGTCGCCGTACGGGTTGGTGTTGAGGTTGCCGACGGTGCCGTCGATGAGCTTGGCGCCGACGGTCGTGCTCTCACCCGGGACGTTCGCCTGGAGGACGGAGGACAGGTCCTCGACGGCCTTGTCCTTGACCAGCGTCTCGGTGAGCGCCGCCTTGCGGCCCTGGCCGAGCACCACGAGGTCGGGGTAGCGCCCGGCCTTCATGTTGGGGGTGATCTCGTCCTCGATGCTCTTCGAGATCTGCAGCTGCACGTCCACGTCGGGGTGCGCGGTCTCGTAGGCCTGGATGACCTGGTTGTACATGTCGCGGCCGTAACCGCCTTCGAGGGCGGCGACGCTCAGGGTCGTCTTGCCGGAGTCAGAGGCGCCCCCGTCGGCCCCGCAGCCGGCGAGCAGTCCGATGACGGCGGCCGCAGCGCCCGCCAGGACGAATGATCTCCTCATGGTTCTGGTGACCTTCCCGTGGACGTCTGCCCACCTGGGTGCGAGCGAAGGAACGGTCCGGACCGGCCGCGTCTGAGGGCACGCCGAGACGGCGCCGGGGATCTTGACCACGGTGACCGTTTCCGGACCTTGTTACAGTGGCATCGATAACATGGACGCGCAAGAGGGAGTTTACTCCTGCGACACGGGAAACTCTCCGCTCAGGACGAACGGGGCGGCGCGGTCGACGCGCGCACCGACAGCGACGCGGGCACGACGACCTCGGTGACACCGGCGTCGTCGCCCTCCAGCAGCAGGGCCACGGCGGCCGAGCTCGACTGGTAGAAATCCTGCCGCACGGTCGTCAGCGGCGGGCAGCAGTAGGCCGCCAGTGCGATGTCGTCGACGCTCACGATGGACACGTCGTCGGGCACCTTCCTGCCGTGCTCGCGCAGCGCGCGGATCACCCCGAACGCCATCTCGTCGCTGGCCGCGAAGACGGCCGTCACGTCGGGGATGCGGGCGAGGATCTGCCCCTGCCGGTAGCCGGAGTCGGGCGACCAGTCGCCCTCCAGCGGCGGCGGCGCCTCGATGCCGGCCTCGGCCAGTGCCTGCTGCCAGCCCTGCCTGCGGCGGCGCGCCTCTATCCACTCGTCGGGGCCCGCGACGTGCCACACCTGGCGATGGCCCAGGTCGAGCAGGTGCCGGGTGGCGACGCGCCCGGCCTCCTGCTGGTCGATGCCGAGCGAGCGGGCGCTGGAGGTGCGCGAGCCGTCGAGCGTGACGGTGGGGATGTCGCGCGTGATGTCCTCCATCTTCCGCGTCACCGAGATGAGCGGCACGGCGATGACGATGCCGTCGACGCCCTGGTCGGCGAGCTTGGACAGGGACCGCTCCATCATGCCGGTGTCGAGCGAGGCGATGGTCGCGATGCTGACCGCGTACCCGGCCTCACCCGCGGCGGCCTCGACGCCCGCGGTCACGGCCGCGCGGGAGTAGTAGCCGCCCGACTGCAGCAGCACGAGCCCGATGGTGTGGCTGCGGCCCGAGGACAGCACCCTGGCGGCGTTGTTGAACCGGTAGCCGAGCTGCTCGACGGCGGCGAGCACGCGTTTCCTGGTCTCAGGGGTGACGTTCGGGGAGTTGCGGAGGGCGCGCGAGACGGTCTGCGCCGACACTCCGGCGGTCTTCGCGACGTCGGCCATGCTGGGCTGTCGCGCGGGCCGCTCGGTGGCCTCGGTCATGGCGCTCCTCTCTCGGCAGCGATGATCAGTATCAATGATATCGGCCTTGTTACGTATGTCATCGATAACATAAGCTCACCGCCGTGACTCAGCTGCCCACGCCGGACTCCCCGGCCCTCACCGACGGCCCCACCCCGACCGACGGAGGGACGTCGAGCGCGCTCACGTGGCGCGGGCGGCGGCTGTACCGTCACGGCGTCCCCCACCGCATCCTGTCGGGTGGGCTGCACTACTTCCGCGTCCACCCCGACCTGTGGCGCGACCGCATCCGCCGGCTCGCCGACATGGGGCTCAACACCGTCGACACGTACGTGCCGTGGAACTTCCACCAGCCGCGCGCCGACCAGGCGCCGCGCTTCGACGGCTGGCGTGACCTCGAACGGTTCGTCCGCACGGTGGGCGAGGAAGGGCTCGACGTCGTCGTCCGGCCAGGGCCGTACATCTGCGCCGAGTGGTCCAACGGCGGCCTGCCGAGCTGGCTCACCGGCCGCGACGTCGCGATCCGCAGCAGCGACCCCGCGTTCACCGACGCGGCCGGCCGCTGGTTCGACGAGCTGATCCCGCGCCTCGCCGCGCTCCAGGCCTGCGAGGGCGGGCCGATCGTCGCCGTACAGGTGGAGAACGAGTTCGGCAGCTACGGCGACGACCACGACTACCTGCGGTGGAACCGCGCGTCGCTGAGCTCGCGCGGCATCCGCGAACTGCTGTTCACCGCGGACGGCCCCACCGAGCTGATGCTCGACGGCGGCACCCTGCCCGGCACCCTCACGGCCGTCACCCTGGGCTCCAAGCCGGAGGCCGCCCGCGAGCTGCTGTCGTCGCGGCGGCCCGACGAGCCGTTCGTCGTCGCCGAGTTCTGGAACGGCTGGTTCGACCACTGGGGCGAGCGGCACCACGTCCGCGGGGTGGAGAGCGTCGTCCACACGCTGGAGGGCATCCTCGCCGACGGCGGCAGCGTCAGCCTCTACATGGCCCACGGCGGCACCAACTTCGGGCTCTGGGCCGGCGCCAACGAGAGCGACGGCCGACTGCAGCCGACCGTGACGAGCTACGACTCCGACGCCCCGATCGCCGAGGACGGCGCGCTGACGCCCAAGTTCCACGCCGTGCGCGAGCTCCTCGGCGTCGACGGACCGGTGCGGGTGCCGGAACGGCTGCCCACCCTGCCGCCGGCGACCGTCCCGCTCGTCCACCGCGCCGACCTGCTGCCCGGCCTGCGCGCCGTGCCGGCGCCCACCTCGACGAACCCGCGTCCCGCCTCGTTCGAGCAGCTCGGTCTGGACGCGGGCATGGTCCTGCACACGGCACACCCCCGCGTTCCCTCGGGCAAGCAGCAGCTGCGGCTCACCGACGTGCGTGATCAGGCCTTGGTCTTCGCCGACGGCGTCGAGGTCGGCTCCGACCTGGTCCTGAGCGGCGCGGGGGCGCCCGTCCGGCTGGAGGTGCTGGTCGAGAGCCTCGGCCGGGTCAACTACGGGCCGTTCGTCGGCGGCCACAAGGGGCTGCTCGGCCCCGTGCTCGTGGACCGGCGGACGGTGCAGGGCTGGGAGAGCACCCCGATCGCCCTCCAGGAGTGGTCGGAGGCCGACCTGGCCCGCGCGGTGGCCGCCGGCCCCCCGGCCACGGACACCGGCTTCGCCGTCGCGACCCTCGACGTCGACACCCCCGCCGACACCTTCCTCGCCCTGCCGGGCTCCGGCCGCGGCCTCGTCTGGGTCAACGACTTCCTCCTCGGCCGCTACTGGAACATCGGGCCGCAGGTCACGCTCTACTGCCCGGCCCCGCTGCTGCGCGAGGGCGCGAACACGATCACCGTCCTCGAGCTTGAGCGTCTCGGCACCACGCTCGAGCTGCGCGACCGCGCGGAGCTCGGCCCGACGGAGGAGTACATCGAGGAGTTCGACTGACCGCTCAGGCCAGGACGACGGGCTTGAGCACCTCCTGGCACCACTGGCGGAAATCGGTGGGGGCGGGCGCGGCGAGCGCCCGCCGCTCGGCGTCGTAGATGCCGTCGCTCTGGGCGGCGGCCATGTCGACCAGGCCCTGCGCCCAGGCATCGCTCATCCCGTACCGCATCATCGTCGCCTTGTACGTCTCGCCGTCGACCTGCTGGAAGCGGACCGGGCGCTCCAGGACCTCCGACAGGACCTGCGCCATGTCGTTCGGGGACAGTGAATCGGGGCTGATCACCGGGACGGTGTCCTGCCCTGACCAGAAGTGGTCGGCCAGGAGACGAACCGCGGCCGCGGCGATGTCGCGGGTGGCGACGGTGGCCAGCGGGCGGTCCGCGGTGTTCGGCATGAGGAACATCCCCCGCGCCCTGAGCGTCTCGGCCTGGTTGAGCAGGTTCTCCATGAAGAACGGCATGGCCAGCGCCCGGTAGGCGACCCCGGTGCTCTCGATCATGTCGTCCATCGCGAACGCGGGCGACAGCAGTCCGGCGTGCCTGCCGTAGGAGCGGCCCAGGCTGGTGACACCGACGACACGCTTGACGCCCTGAGCCTTGACGGCGTCGCGGAGCGGGCGGGCGAAGCCGAGGTAGTGCTCCAGGATGTCGTCGGCACGCGGGTCCGGCGGAACCAGACACATGACGCTGTCGGCCCCCTTGAGCGCTTCGGCGAGAACGTCGGGGTCACGGTGGGAGCCAGGGACGACCTCGGCGCGCTCCCGCGCCTTCCTGGTCAGCCGGTCGGGGTCGCGGGCGATCACCCGGACGTTCTGCTCGCCGTCGAGCAGCGCGTCGAGAACCCTGCTGCCGATCTGACCGGTGGGGGCGGTGATGACGATCACGAGGGACCTTTCTGTAGCTGTTTCCGACGCTAACAGTGGCATGTTAGCGATGCGCAGGCAAATCGCTAACACGGTCTCGTTATCATTGGAAACCGTGAAGACCGATCGCTCCGCCCCCGCGGAGAACAACCGTGAACGGATCATCGCGGCCGCCACCCGGCTGCTCGCGGAAGAGGGACGTGAAGCGGTGTCGACGCGCGCGGTGAGCGCCGCGGCCGGCGTCCAGGCGCCGACCATCTACCGGCTCTTCGGCGACAAGCAGGGTTTGCTCGACGCCGTCGCCGCGCACGGCTTCGCGAGCCACCTCGCACGCAAGAGCGCTCTTGATCCCACGGACGACCCGGTGGAGGACCTGCGCGCCGGCTGGGACCTCAACACCGAGTTCGGCCTCGCCAACCCGTCCCTGTACACCCTCATGTACGCCGAGCCCCGCCCCGGCGGCCCCCCGCCCGCGGCCGTCGCCGCACTGAAGGTTCTCGCCGCACACGTCCGCAGGATCGCCGAGGCCGGACGCCTGCGGATCGACGAGACGCGCGCCACCCACCTGATCCACGCCGTGGGCGGAGGCATCACGCTCGCCCTCATCGCCACCCCAGACGGCCGCAGGGACATGAGCGTGTCGCACCTGGCGCGGGAAGCGGTGATCGCCGCGATCACCACCGACGCCACCGCCACGACGGCTCCGGGCCCCGCAGGGGCGGCAGCCGCACTGCGCGCCTTCCTTCCCCAGGTCGACGTGCTGACCGACGGCGAGCGCGGCCTTCTCGCAGAGCTGCTGGACCGCATCTCCACAGCCGGATGACGCCCACCACGACGGACAGCTGGAGTCACCACTGGTTACCGTTCGGCTACATATGGCAGACGCGGTCTGGCACCGATGTAAGCGGATGATTACGTTCGGTGCCGACGGATGATCCGGTCACGGATCGACGACGACCACTCCGGGAGCTGAAGCGTTGCCCGATCGACAGCGTGTGCGTGCCTTCCTGTCCGCCCCGCGTACCGAACGAGCGATCCTCGTCCTCATCGTCCTCAACGGGATCACGATCGGGCTCGAGACCTCGACCTTCCTCGTCGACCGGATCGGCGGGCTCCTCCATCTCGTCGACCAGGCGGTCCTGATCGTCTTCGTCGTCGAGATCGCGGCCCGTGTGTACTCCCACCGCGGCGCGTTCTTCAAGGACCCGTGGAACTGGTTCGACGCGATCATCGTCGGCATCGCGCTGATCCCGGCCTCCGGCCCTGCGTCGGTGCTGCGGGCCCTGCGCATCCTGCGCGCGCTGCGCCTGGTCTCTGCCGTCCCCAACATGCGCAGGGTCGTCGCCGCGCTGCTGTCGGCGATCCCCGGCATGGCGTCCATCATCGGCCTGCTCCTGCTCACCATGTACGTCTCGGCGGTGCTGGCCACCGTGCAGTTCGGACCGACCTCGCCGGAGTACTTCAAAGACCTGCCGACGTCGCTGTTCACCCTCTTCCAGATCATGACGGGCGAGTCGTGGCCGGAGATCGTCCAGCAGGTGATGACCCAGCACCCCTGGGCCTGGCTGTTCTTCGTCGTCTACATCCTGGCGTCGTCGTTCGTGGTGCTGAACCTCTTCATCGCGGTCGTGGTCAACGCCATGGACGCCCAGACCGTATCGGCCGAGGAACGCGAGACCGACGAACGGCTCACGGCGCTCATGCAGGAGCTCGCCCGCCTGCACGCGAAGATCGACTCGCTGCAACGTCCCCAGGAGCACGGTGCCCCGGCGCAGACGACCTGACGTCAGCGGACGCGGCGTCCGGTCTCGGCGCAGGAGTAGCCGCCGAGCGCCTCGACCTGGGCGCGGAAGTCGTCGCGCGCCAGCAGTTCCCACAGCGGCGCGAGCAGGTCGTCCGCCAGCGCGTCCGTCCGCACCACCAGGTCGTACGGCTCCTGCGCCACCGGGACGAAGTCGAGCCCGAAGGCGCGGGCGGCGGCCAGGATGCCGAGGCCGGCGTCCGCGCGACCGGCGGCCACGGCCGCGGCCACCGCCAGGTGGGTGTGCTCCTCACGGGAGTAGCCGCTCACCTCGGCCGGGTCGATGCCGAGCCCCGCCAGCTCGTGGTCGAGCAGCGCCCGGGTGCCGGCGCCGCGCTGCCGGTTCACGTAGCGCAGGCCGGGCCGGGTCAGGTCCTTCACGCCGTCCAGTTCGAGCGGGTTGCCGGGCGCGACGATGAGCCCCTGGTCGCGGTGGACCAGCCGGATCACGGCGACGTCGGCGCCCGCGCCGAGCAGCCGGTCGACGTACGGCAGCGTGTACTCGCCGGTGGACGGGTCGAGCAGGTGCGAGCCCGCCACGTGGCACAGGCCGTCGCGCAGCGCCACGAGGCCGCCCAGCGAGCCGACGTTCGACGAGGCCAGGGTGACCAGCGGATCTTTCGCGCGCAGCGCGGAGGCCGCGAGGTCGAGCACCAGGTCGTGCGAGCCGATGGCGACGATGGTGCGGCCGATCTCGGACAGGCCGCGCAGCAGCTCGACCCGCACCCGTTCCCCTGCGTGGTGGCCCTCCACGCCCGACGGCACGACGAGCAGGCCGTCGGCGCGGACGAGCGAGGTGAGCACGCCCGCGCCACGCGGCAGCGGGGTGGCGACGAGCCGGTCGCCCACCTGCCCGAGGCGGACGCGTACCCAGTCGTCCATGCCGATGGCGGACGGCAGCTTGCGCGCCAGGTGCGCCGTCGCGACGGGACGTTCCTGTGGCGCGGCTCCCTCCAGCTCGGCGAGCGCGGGAGCGGCGAAGATGTCGAACGTGAGCGCCGCCGAGACCGGGTAGCCCGGCACGCCGATCACGGGCGTCGCCTCGACCGCGCCGAGCACGACGGGATGACCGGGCCGCACGGCGACGCCGTGCACCGCGACGACACCGGCCCCCGCGACCACCCGGGAGGTGTAGTCGTCGCGCCCGGCGCTGGAACCCGCGATCAGCAGGACCAGGTCGGCGTCGCGGGTGGCCTCGCGCAGCACCTCGGTGATGGCCCGCGGGTCGTCGGGGACGATCGCGGTGACCCGGGCCTCGCAGCCCGCCTGCCGCGCCTGCGCGGCCAGCATCATCGAGTTGGTGTCGAGAATGTCGCCGGGAGCGAGCTCCGCGCCGATCGGCCGGATCTCGTCACCGGTCGGGACGATCACCACGCGCGGCGCGCGCCGGACCCCGAGCTGGACGGCTCCGGCGGCGGCGCAGGCGGCCACGTCGACGGGACGCAGCCGGTGGCCCTCAGGGAGCAGCAGCTCACCGGCGCTGATGTCCTCGCCGATGGAACGGACGTGCTGGTAGGGAGGGACGGCCGCGCGCAGCTCGGCCTCCCCCTCCTGGGTACGGTGCACGTGCTCCCGCATGACCACGGCGTCGTAGCCGTCGGGCAGCGGGTCGCCGGTGTCGACGACGTCGAAGTCACCGGGGGCGAGAAGCACCGGGCTCGTCTCGGACGCGCCCACGGTGTCGGCGGCACGCACGGCGATGCCGTCCATGGCCGCGGAGTCGAACGCGGGCGAGGACCGCACCGCCCACACCGGCTCGGCCGTCACCCGTCCGACGGCGTCGCCGACCGGCACCCGGACCACGCCGACCCGGGCGGGGCACCCCGCCGCGGCGCGCGCCTCGCGCCAGACGGCGAGGGCCTGCGCGGCGGGGACGTCGGAGACGAAAGGACTTGCTGCGCTCATCGGTACAGGACGACCTCTACTTCGGTGCCCGCGTCCAGCCCGGTGGCCGGTTCGGGCACGATCACGTATCCGTCGGCGCGGGTGAGCACCGACAGCAGCGCCGACGGGCCGAAGATCGGCTCGGCCACGCCGCCCGAGAGACCGACCTGGACCACGTCGAGCCGGCCCGCCGCGGACGCGAGGTCGCGCGACAGCCGCGCCCGCGTGCTGGGCTGCGGCGGCGGGGCCTCGCACCCGGCGATGCGCCACACCAACGGTACTCCGACCTGCCCGAACACCACCAATGCGGACAGCGGGTTGCCTGGCAGCCCGATGAGCGGCACCCCGGAGCACTCGGCCAGCAGCGTGGGCTTGCCCGGCTTGATCGCGATGCCGTGGCACCAGACGTCGCCGACGGCGGCCACCGCGCCGGCCGTCTCGTCCCGCGCCCCGACCGACGAACCCGCCGACACGACCACCAGGTCGGCCTCGTCGAGAACCTCGGCCAGCCTGGCCTTGAGCGCGCCCGGCTCGTCGGGGACGATGCCGGCGATCACCGGCTCGCCGCCCGCGTCGGCGACCAGCCCCGCGAGCGCGGAGGCGGTGGCGTCACGCACCTGACCGGCCGCGAGCTCGACCGTGCCGGGCGGCACGACCTCGTCGCCGGTGGAGATGATCACCACGCGCGGACGGCGGTGCACGGCGACCGTCGTCACACCGGCGGCGGCGAGGAAGCCCAGGTCGGGGGCGCGCAGCGGCCGTCCGCCCGGCGCGAGGACACCGCCCGCCGCCACGTCCTCGTCGGCGCGGACGATGCCGCCGCCCGGCGCGACAGGACGGGTCACCTCGATCGTGCCCGGCATCGTCTCCGCGGTGTACTCGACCATGACCACCGCGTCGGCGCCGTCCGGGATCACTCCCCCGGTCGGCATCGCGACGCAGCCGCCGGCCCGGACCGCCACGGCCGGCGCCGCGCCCATCCGCACCGCGCCGAGCAGGTCGAGGTAGGACGGCAGCCCGTCGGACGCGCCGTAGGTGTCAGCCGCCCGTACGGCGAAGCCGTCCACGGTGGAACGCGCGAAGCCCGGCAGCGCGGCGGGCGCCGTGACGTCTGCGGCGGGCACCCGGCGCAGCGCCGCGGACAGCGGGACGTGCTCGACCGGGGTGCGGCGCGCGGGCCGGAACCCCGCCCGCACCTCGGCCAAGGTGCGGGCGGTGAAGAACTCCCTGCCGCTCAACGGTCCGGCTGCTCGTCGGAACCCTCGGGCCGCGGCTGCGGACGCGCCGCCGCGGCTCCCTTGTCGAGCCCGAGCACGGACACGACCGGGCCGAGCGCCACCTGCCCGAGCCCGCAGATCGACGTCTTGCGCATGGTCTCCTCCAGCTGCAGAATCCTGCCCCGCTGAGCATCGTCGAGGGTGGAGGACCCCGAGTCGAGCGCGCCGCGCAGCAGATCGTGCGCCTTGGTGGAGCCCACCCGGCACGGCACGCACTTGCCGCACGACTCGTTGCGGAAGAAGCGGAGCACGTTGGTCGAAGCGGCCAGCAGGTCGGTGCCCTCGGCGAGCACCACCATCGCCCCCGAGCCCAGCATGGTCCCTGCCTCGGCGAGCGTCCCGAAGTCGAGCGCGAGGTCGAGCTTGTCGGGGCCGATGAAGTTGGACGACGCGCCGCCCGGCTGCACGGCGCCGACCTCGGCGCCGCCGAGCACGCCCCCGGCCTCGTCGATCAGCCGGCGCACCGTGGTGCCCATCGGCACGCAGTACACGCCGGGGTTCTCGACGTGACCCGACACGGCGAAGAACTTCCAGCCGACGGAGTCGCCCGCGCCCTGCTCGGCCCACCAGTCGGCGCCGCGCTGCAGGATCACCGGCACATCGGCGAAGGTCTCCACCGAGTTGATCAGCGTGGGCCGGCCGTGCAGGCCGTAGTTGCCCGGGAAGGGCGGCTTGTTGCGCGGCTCGCCCCGGTGGCCCTCCATGCACTCCAGCAGCGCGGTCTCCTCGCCGAGGATGTAGCCGCCGGGCGAGACGAAGATGTCGAGGTCGAGGCGGCGGCCGCTGCCGCAGGCGTTCTCACCGATCACACCGGCCGCGCGCAGCGCCTCGATCTCCGCGTGCAGCACGCGCTCTTCAGGGCCGTACTCGTGCCGGATGAAGATCCAGCCCTGCTCGGCGCCGACCACGGCCATGCCGAGCAGCAGGCCCTCGATCACCAGGTGCGGCTGGTCGGTGAGGATCTGGCGGTCCTTGAACGTGCCCGGCTCGGACTCGTCGGCGTTGCAGATCGCGTACTTCACGCTGCCCGGCTCGGCGGCGGCGACCAGGCCCCACTTGCGGCCGGTGGGGAAGCCGGCGCCGCCCATGCCGCGCAGGCCCGACGCCTCCAGCGTGGCGACCACGCTCTCGGCGCTCAGCTCACCCGCCAGCAGCGCGCGCAGGCTCGCGTACCGGGTCGAGACGTCCGATCCGGCCGGGTACGGGTCGTTCGGCCAGGGCTCGGCGCGTCCCGTGACCGTGACCTCGTCCAGTTCGTCCTGCCGGGCGGCGGTGACGAGCGTGTCGACGTCGGCGACCGGCGCCGGGACCTCGTTGACGGCGAGCGCCGGGGCGCTGTCGCAGCGGCCCAGGCAGGACACCTCGACGAGCTCGATCTCCGCGTCGTCGCCGTAGCGCTCGCGCACCTCGGCGATCCGGTCGTCGGCCTGGCGCAGCCAGCACGACAGGTCATGGCACACGTTGACCGCGACCTTGGCGGGCGGCGTCGTGCGGAAGTGCGGGTAGAACGAGATCAGGCCCTCGATCTCGTAGAGCGGCCGCCGCTTGGTGCGGGACAGCTCCTCCAGCTCCTCACGCGGCAACCAGCCGAGCCGCGCCTGGATGGCGTTGAGGTCCGGGATCAGCGACGGACCGGGGAACTTTCCGGCCCGTGCCTCCACACCCGGCACCCGGGGACGTCCCAACTCGAAACTCAGGGTCATTCAGACACTTCCCATGTTGCTGAGGAGCTGCGCGTCTTCCACGCTCGTCGCCTCGACCTGAACTGCGCAGAACTTGAACTCGGGGATCTTGCCGTACGGGTCGATCTCGTCGATCGTCAGCAGGTTGGCCGCCGCCTCCCTGAAGTGGAACGGGATGAAGCAGTTGCCCAGCTGCTCGCGGTGTGAGATGCGTACCTGCAGCTCGATGGCTCCGCGCCGGGACCGTACGCGGACCACCTGGCCGTGCGACAGCCCGCGGTCGGCGGCGTCCTTCGGGTGCATGTAGACCTCGGCGACCGGCGAGATCGAGTCGAGCGCGTACGAGCGTCTGGTCATCGAGCCGGTGTGCCAGTGTTCGAGCAGGCGTCCGGTGTTGAGCACCAGCGGGTACTCCGCGTCCGGCAGCTCCTTCGCGGGCAGCCACTGCGCCGGGACGAGGTGGGCGAGCCCGTCGTCGGTGTTGAACCGATCGTCGAACAGGACCACGGCCCCGTCGGAGTGCTCGGGGTCCTCGTTGGGGTAGAGCTTCCCGCTCAGCCCCAGGTTGTCGTGGCGCAGGTTCTTGTACGACGGCATGAGCTCGACCATCTCGTCGAACACCTCGCTGGGAGAGGCGTACGACCAGTTGAGCCCGATCCGCCGGGCGATGTCCTGGATGATCTCCCAGTCGACCCTGGCCTGGCCGGGCGGGTCCATCACCTTCCGCCCGAGCTGCACGCGCCGGTCGGTGTTGGTGTAGCTCCCGTCCTTCTCCAGGTACGACGACGCCGGCAGGATGACGTCGGCGAACTCCGCGGTCTCGGTGAGGAAGATGTCCTGCACCACCAGGAAGTCGAGCTGCGACAGCGCCTTGCGCACCTTGTTGATGTTGGGGTCGGACAGGAACGGGTTCTCGCCGAGCATGTACATGCCGCGCACGCCGCCGGGCTTCAGCACCGACCCGATGATCTCGGTGACGGTCAGGCCGCGGTCGGGGTCGAGCTCCGTGCCCCAGGCCTCCTCGAACCGCCGGCGGGTGGCGTCGAGGTCGACGCCCTGGTAGTCGGGGTAGAACATCGGGATCAACCCGGCGTCGGAGGCGCCCTGCACGTTGTTCTGCCCGCGCAGCGGGTGCAGGCCGGTGCCGGGACGGCCCACGTTGCCGGTGATCGAGCACATCGCGATCAGGCAGCGGGCGTTGTCGGTGCCGGTGGTGTGCTGGGAGATGCCCATGCCCCAGTAGATGACGCCGGCGTCGGCCTCGCCCCAGACCCGCGCGACCTCGCGGATGAGGTCGGCGTCGACGCCGGTGATCTGCGCGGCGCGCTCCGGCGGGTAGTCGTTGACCGTGCGGACCAGCTCTTCGAAGCCGGAGACGCGGGCCTTGATGAACTCCATGTCTATCAGCCCGAGCCGGATCACCTCGTGCATGATCGCGTTGTAGAACGCCACGTCGGTGCCGGGCTTGACCTGGCAGTGGTAGTCGGCGTGCTCGGCCACGGTGTTGGCGCGCGGGTCGACGTAGATGATCTTCGTGCCGCGCCGGCGGGCCTGCTTGAAGAAGGAGCTGGCCACCGGGTGGTTCGCCGTCGGGTTCGACCCGGTGATGATCACGACGTCGGCGTTGGCGACGTCGCCGTACGTGGTGGAGACGGCGCCCGAGCCGACGCCCTCGAACAGCGCGGCTACCGACGAGGCGTGGCAGAGCCGGGTGCAGTGGTCGACGTTGTTGGTGCCGAACCCGGCCCTGATCAGCTTCTGGAAGAGGTACGCCTCCTCGTTGGAGCACTTCGCCGAGCCGAATCCGGCGATGGCGCCGGGGCCCTGCTCGGCGTGGATCTCCATCAGCCGCCGGGCGATGAGGTCGAGCGCCTCCTCCCAGGTGGCCTCGCGGAAGTGCGGCAGCACCTCGTCGTAGTCGACCAGGCCGCCGGGCTTGCGCCGGCCGTCCCTGCCGTTCTTGCTCAGCTTGTTGCCGCGTCCGCCGCCGCTGCGGTTGCCGCCGGCGCCGGCGCGACCCCGGTCGTTGTCGGTGTCGCCGCGGACGTCCGCCGACAGCGCGCCCTTCGGGTAGGACGAGTCCTTGCGGATGAGGGGCACGGTCAGGCGCTGCGGCGAGGCCGCGTAGTCCCAGCCGTAGCGGCCCTTGACGCACAGCCGGCTCTGCGAGCCCGGCTGGTCGCGGCCCTCGGCGAAGGCGATGGCGCCGCGTTCGCGGTCGACGTAGTAGGTGAGGGCGCAGCCGACGCCGCAGTACGGGCAGACGCTGTCGACCGCGTCCAGCTCCTCGCGGGGCCTGATGGGGATGTCGTTGATCGGCTTGTTGGTCAGCGCGCCGGTGGGACACGCCTGCACGCACTCACCGCAGGTCACGCACGAGCTGGCGCCCATCGGGTCGTTCAGGTCGAACGCGATCTTCGTCGAGTAGCCCTTGCCCGAGCGGCCGATGACGTCGTTGCCCTGGATGTCGTCGCACGCCCGTACGCAGCGGTCGCACAGGATGCACGCGTCATGGTCGACGGAGATCACCGGGTTGGAGACGTCCAGACCCCGGCCCGAGCCGCACGGCAGGTCGGTCGTCTCCTTGGCCACGTCGAACCGGTCGGCGAGGTCGAGGAGCAGGTTGTCGCCGGTGGTCGTCTCCTTCGGGTCGTCGGCCCGCGGCGGCTGGTCGGAGATCAGCAGCTCGGTGAGGGTGGCGCGGTTGCGCCGCAGCTCAGGGGTGTCGGTCTTGACCTGCATGCCGTCCTCGCAGGGACGCACGCACGCGGCGGCGAAGGTCCGCCCGCCGGTGTCGACCACGCACATCCGGCACACGCCGACAGGGTCGTAGCGTTCGTTGTGGCACAGCACCGGGATGTCGACGCCCACCTGTTTGGCCGCGTCGTAGATGGTGGTGCCCTCCGGCACGGTGACGGCTTGGCCGTCGATATCCGCTGTCACGGTGCGGACGGCCGTCTCCGGCTCTCCGAGAATCGTCATCTCAACCCCGTCAGTCGAGCGGTTAGAGCGCATACAGAATACGGCATACAATTTTGCGCTGCAATATTAGATGTCACCTAATCCGCACATTCGTACTTATTCAGGTGTTAGTACCGAAATAGGCGAATTGTCAAGGTTTGAGGGGAGCCGTGGTCAGGCGTCCAGCAGCAGATCCTCCAGATCGGCCGTCCTGACGCGTCCCTCCTCGTCCAGACCCCGCGCGGAGTAGTAACCGGCGACCATCGACCGCAGCCGGCGCGCATCGAGGGCCGCGCTGCGGCCCGAGCCCAGCTCCAGCGGGGTCTCCAGCATCCGGGCGGGCAGCGTGTCGTCGGCCGCGGTGGCGCCCTCGCGCAGGTTGAACGCGCGCTTCGCCCGGACGATGCGCCGGGCGGCGTCGCGCAGCTCGGCCGCGTCCAGGTTCCAGCCCGTGACCAGCGCGAGCAGCCTGGCCCACTCCGTGAAGGGGTCGTCGAACACGCCCCGCAGGAACTTGCACAAGATCATGGAGTCCATGACCGCGGCCCGGTCCTCGGTGCCGATCGCGGCGGCGACGTGGGCCGCGCCGCCGTCGAGCCGGTCGAGCTCGCCCGACAGGTCGGCCTCGTACGCTCCCGACCGGTTGTGGTCGGCCCCTCTGGCGTTCACCGCGAGGCCGAGCGCCATCGCCTGCAGGCTGCGCGGCTCGTAACCGGGCAGCTCAAGGCCCTTGACCTGCGGCGCGAAGTCGATCGAGCCCTGCCCGACCACGGCGGCGGCCCGGCGCGACCCCTGCGCCAGCAGCTCGCCGAGGCCCGGCTCCCGGGCGCCGATCGCGTCGATCGCGCGCAGCAGCGCCGCGCCGTCGCCGAAACGCAGCCACGGCTCGTCGATCAGGCCGCGCTCGACGCACTCCATGGCCCAGGCGATCGTCCCGCCCGCGGAGATGGTGTCGAGCCCGAGCTCGTCGCAGCGCGCGCTGGCGGCGAACACGTCGTCGGGGTCGGACACCCCGCACAGCGGGCCGAGCGCGAAGACGTTCTCGTACTCCATCCGTTGCTGTCCGCCGCCCTTGCGGGAGTAGATGTGCTCGCAGCCGATCGAGCACGACGCGCAGCTGTTGCGGGCCACTCCGCGCAGCTCGTGCAGCTCTTCTGCGGCCAGCCGGGGCGCGCCGTCGAAGGTCGCCGCCGTGAAGTTGCGGGTCGGCAGGGTGCTGACCGCGTTGAACGCCAGGAGGTTGGCCAGCGTGCCGAGTTCGCGGTATTTCGCGGTGGCCGGGCCGAAGCTGCGCTGCCGCAGGTCGCGGGCGGCGGCGAGGACGCCCTTCTGGTCGGCGACCGACACCTTGGTGGCCGACCGGACGAGGACCGCCTTGATGTTCTTGGCCCCGAGCACCGCGCCCAGGCCGCCGCGCCCGGCGTGCCGGCCGTCGTGGCTGATCGTCGCGTATCTGACCTGGCGCTCGCCGGCGGGGCCGATGGCCGCGGTGCGCCAGGTGCGGCCGAAGCGCTCCTTCGCCGCGGTCTCGGCCTCGGCGGCGCTGAGCCCGGCCAGCTCAGGCGCCGGTTCGAGGCGGACGCCCTCGCCGTCGATCAGCAGCACCGACAGCTCGTCGGCCCGGCCTCTGATGACGATCGCGTCGTGCCCGGTCAGCTTGCCGGCGATGGCGAACTGGCTGGAGGCGAGGGCGTCGGTCAGCAGCCCCGTGAGCGGCGACTTGGCGACCACCGCGAACTTGGCGCTGGTGGTCAACGGGGTGCCGACCAGCGAGGAGAACACGAAGGCCAGCGGCGCCTGCGGGGCCAGCGGGTCGACGCCAGGAGGGGCCAGCCGGTGCATCAGCCAGGTGCCGAGCCCCACTCCGCCCAGGTAGGACCGCAGCACGCGCTCACTCAGCTCGAGGACCGCGCCCTCAGCCTCCCGACCTTCTACGTCGACGAGCAGCGCTCGCCCGAAGAAACCACCAGGCGTCATGCTCCCGACTCTAGGCGGTCTGCACCGGGGTCCCTCCAGGAGCCCCTGCGCGCATGTCGTGCCGGCTCAGCCGCCGGCGTCCGCTGACAGGAAGGCGACGGTGTCGCCTGCCACGAGCGGCAGCGCGCCGTCGCGGGTGACCTGGTCGCCGTTGAGTGCGGCCACCACGTGGCGGTCCAGGGTCAGGCCGGCCTCGGCGGCGGCGGCCCCGAGCGTGGCGGCGCGGACGCCGCGCGGCCGGTGGCCGCCGTTCCTCGCGAGCGCGCCGAAGCACTCCACCAGGACCTCCGGCGGCAGCCGGTCGCGGGCCGCCGCGTAATCGTCCGGGGAGTTGACGTTGACCACGGACTCCAGCTCGGGGTCGTGCCGCGCGAGCTGGGTGTCGGCCAGCAGGTCGTCGTCACTCAGCTGCACCACCTCGCAGTGCTTGTAGAGCATGCCCGGCCGCAGGTCGCCCTCGGCCAGGAGCCGCGTGACGAGCCCGGCCAGCGAAGTGCGGTAACCGGCTGCCAGCGGCTGCCGGAAGCCCCGCGCCACCGGCAGCGCCACGTCGACGCCCGGGGCCAGCCCCCGCAGCACGCGGCGGACGAAGGCGGGGTGCAGGAACGGCATGTCGGTGGAGCAGACGAACGCCGTCTCTGCCCGGTCGGCCACCGCCGCGAGCCCGACGGCCAGCCCCTGCATGGGCCCGAGCCCCTCCACGGGGTCCTCGGCCACCGACACCCCAGCGGGCAGCGGCGGGAGCTCCTGCCCCGGCGCGGCCACCACGACGACCGGCCCGTCGACCGTCCGCGCGAGCAGCGCGGCGGCCCGGTACAGCAACGTCGAACCGTGCCATTCCAGCCAGGCCTTCGGCCGTCCCATCCGGCTGGAACGCCCGCCCGCCAGTACGACGCCTGCAGCAGTCCGCATGCCCGCATGCTAGGTCACGCCGCGACCTCCCCGTCAGCGGACCCCCGCCGGCTCGTCCCGTCCGGCGGAAGCCAGCTCCCGCGCGTGCCGCACCTCGACGCGGACCTCGGCGCCCGGCGGCGGCAGCTCGGCGGCGGGCACGTCGCCGGGGTGCAGGCAGGTCAGCGGGCCGGCCGCCGTGTCGACGTCGACGCGGGTGACGATGCCGAGCGCGACCGTCCTGCGCAGCGTCCCGGTCACCGTATGTCCATCACCCTCGCCGGAAAGCTCGTCGAGCACGAGACGGGTGTGCTCCGGCCGCGCGGCGAGGGTGCGGGCGAGGCCGGTGAGCGCCGGCGGGAGCAGGTTCGTGTACCCGAGCAGCCTGGCCGTGTCGGTGTCGCCTGGATGGTCCAGCACCTCGGCGGTCGGGCCGTGCTGGCGGATCCGGCCCGCGATGAGCAGCGCGGTGTCGTCGGCCAGGGCGACGGCCTCCTGCCGGTCGTGGGTGACCAGGATCGTCGCGGTGGGCCGGCCGGTCAGCGCGGCCCTCAGGTCGGCGAGCAGGTCGGCGCGGGTGGTGCTGTCCAGCCCGGTGAACGGCTCGTCCAGCAGCAGCACCTGCGGCCCGACGGCGAGCGCGCGGGTGATGCAGACCCGCTGGGCCTCGCCGATGGACAGGCTGCGGGCGTCGCGTCCGGCGAGCGGCCCGAGGCCGAGCGCCTCCATCCACGGCTGTGCCCGCTCGTACGCCTCGCGACGGCCGACGCCACGGAACCGCAGCCCGCTGATCACGTTCGCGGCCACCGTGCCGCGGCGCAGGATGGGCCGTTGCAGCACGGCGACGGCCGCGTGCCGCATCGTGGAGCGCGTCGCGGGACGTCCGTCCAGCAGGATCCGACCGCTGACGCGATGGCCGCTGAGCAGGCCGAGCGCGCGCAGCAGCGTCGACTTGCCGGCCCCGTTGGGGCCGAGCACCGCGAGCGTGCGCCCCGACGCGACGTGCAGCTCCGGCACGCTGAGCAGCTCGCGCCCGCCGGCGTGCACGCGGAGGTCCCGGCACCCGATCCCGGCGCTCACCGCGGCACCACCCGTCGCTGCTGGATCAGGGTCAGCGCCAGGTTCACCCCGAACGCGAGCAACAGCAGGATCAGCCCGAACGCGATGGCGAGCGGGAACTCGCCCCTGCTGGTGGCCAGCACCGCCGCCGTGGTCAGCACCCGGGTCTGCCCGGCCAGGTTGCCGCCGACCATCTGCGCGGCCCCGACCTCGCTGACCACCGCGCCGAACGCGGCCATCGCCCCGGCGAGCAGCGGCAGCCTGGCCTCGCCCAGCAGCGCCGCGAGCGCGCGGGCCGGCGTCGCCCCGAGCGCCCGCATCTGCACCAGGAAGTCGGGATCGACCTGTTGCAGCGCGGCCGCGACGAGCGCCACGACGATCGGGGTGGCGATCGCGCCCTGGGCGATGACCATCGCGGACGGGGTGTAGAGCAGGCCGAGCCCGCCGAGCGGCCCGCTGCGCCACAGCAGCACCGTCACGAACAGGCCGACCACGACCGGCGGCATGCCCATCCCCGTGTTGGCCGCCGCCAGGACGACCCGCCGCCCTGGGAAGCGCGTGAGCGCCACGACCGCGCCCAGCGGCACCCCGATGAGCAGGGCGATCGCTGTCGCGGTCAGCGAGATCCTGAGGGTGAGCGCGATGATCGACCAGCTCTCCTCGTCACCGGAGAGCAGCAGGGCAACGGCGCCCGCCAGTCCGTCGAACAGCACGTCCATGCCGGTCTCACAGGCCCAGCTTCGACTCGTCCGCGCCGGCGTCGGGGGTGAACAGCGGCTGGCCGTACTTCGCCCGCCCGAACTCGCCGATGAGCCGCTGCGCGGGCTCGGCGACGAGCCAGTCGGCGAACGCCTTCGCGCCGTCGGGCTGCACCTTGTCGCCGGCCTTCGTGGTCATCTCGATGACGTGGTAGACGTTCAGCAGGCCGGGGTCGCCCTCGCTGAGCACCTCCAGCTCCAGGGTGTCGCGCTGGGCGAGGTAGGTGGCCCGGTCCGAGAGGGTGTAGCCGCCCTTCTCACTGGCCACGCGGAGCGTCTCGCCCATGCCCTGCCCGGTCGACTGGTACCAGTTTCCGCCCGGGGTGACCCCGGCCTTCGACCAGAGGTCCTTCTCCTTGGAGTGGGTGCCCGACTCGTCGCCGCGAGAGACGAACACGGCCTTGGCGTCCGCGACCTTCTTCAGCGCGTCCGTGCTGCTCGCGCCCTTGATCTTCGCGGGGTCGTCCGGCGGGCCGACCAGCACGAAGTCGTTGTGCATCACCAGCCGTCGCTGACCGGCGCCGCCCTCGGCGACGAACTTCTCCTCCGCCGCGGGCGAATGCACGAGCAGGACGTCCGCCTCGCCGCGACGGCCCAGCTCGATGGCCGCGCCGCTGCCCACCGCCACGGTCTTGACCTGCCAGCCGCTCTCGCGGGTGAACACCGGGAGCAGTTCGTCGAGCAGCCCGCTGTCCTGGGTGCTGGTCGTGGTGGCCAGGATCAGCGATTTCGCCGGTTCGCCGGAGGACGGTGCGGTGGTTCCGCACGCGGCCAGCAGAATCGTCGCCACCCATGCGAGACCGAGCAGAATCCCTTTACGCATGGCTGTGACCATATCTGTGCTACTTCAGATAAGCGCAAGGGTAAGTTGTGGAAGCGTGACCCGATATCGGGAAATTTGCGCCGAACTCGCGCACCACATCAGCGGCGGCGAACTCCGTCCGGGCGACGAACTGCCCGGCGTACGGGAACTCGCCCGGCAGTGGAACACGACCGCCTCCACGGTCAGCCGGGCCCAGCGCCGGCTCGCCGACGCCGGGGTGCTCGAACTGGCCGACCGCCGCCGCGCCCGGGTGGCGTCCGGCGGCGCGCTCGCCGCCCGCCGCTTCCTCGAGGCCGACTCCGTCCTCACCCTGGCCGGCAGCGACGACCCCGCCCTCGGCCTGCTCACCGCCGCGCTCGACGGACGGCTGCGCATCGCCACGCGCGAGGGCAGCGTCGCCGGGCTCGACGCCGTACGCCAGGGCCGCGCCGACGGCGCCGCGATCCACCTGCTGCACCACACCGGCGTCTACAACGCGCCCTTCGCGCTCGGCATGCTGCGCGGCCTCGACCCGCACCTCGTCCACCTCTGGCGCCGTGAGCAGGGGCTCATCGTGCCGCAGGGCAACCCGTACGGCATCACGGGCGTCGGCGACCTGCCAGGACGGCGGATCTCCACCCGGCGTCCAGGCACCGGCACCCGGGTCCTGCTCGACCGGCTGCTCCTCGCCGCCGGACACGACCCGGACGGCATCCGGGGGCCGCAGATGGGCACCCATCTGGAGGTCGCCCTCGCCGTCGCCACCGGCACCGTCGACGCCGGCATCGGCGTCCGCTCGGCCGCCACCGACCTGGACCTCGACTTCGTCCCGCTGGCCTGGGAGGACTTCGACGTCGCGCTGTCGGGGCGCGCCCTCGACCCGGCCGCCCACCTCGTCGCCGCGCTCAGGACGCCCGCCCTGCGCGCCCGGATCTCCGCCCTGGACGGCTACGACACCACCCGTTCAGGCGACGTCACGAAACTCGCCGTCACTCAGAAGGCGTACCGGACCGTGCAGTAAGGGAGCTTCTCGGCGAGCAGGTCGGTGAGGGCGGCGACGTAGCGGCCCTTCTGGCCGGTGCGGTAGCGGACGTTCCAGCCGCCGGTCTGCGACCGCTTGGCCTGCTGGAGCTCCGGCCGCCACAGCACCTCTTCCGCCTTCGGATGCCACCCGAGGTTGACCTCGTGGAGCCGGTCGTTGTGGGTCAGGAAGATCACCTCGGCGGCCAGCTGGGCGCGGGCCTCGGGAGACAGCGCGTCGTCGAGCTGCCCGAGCAGCTCGGCCCAGTCCTCCAGCCAGCCGTCGCGCACCACCACCGGGCTCAGATTGACGTGGACCTCGTAACCGGCCGCCACGAAGTCGTCGATCGCGGCCATCCGCTCGGCGATCGGCGACGTACGGATGTCGAGCAGCTTGGAGTCGGCGGCGGGCATGAGGCTGAAGCGGACCCGCGTCCGCCCTCGCGGCTCCCAGTCGAGCAGGTCGCGGTTGACGTACTTGGTGGCGAAGCTGGCCTTGGCGTTCGGCAGGTCGCGGAACAGCTCCACCAGGTCGCGTACGTTGTCGGAGATCGTGGCGTCCACCGAGCAGTCGGAGTTCTCGCCGATGTCGTACACCCACAGCCGCGGATCGACCTGGTTGGGCTCCGGCTTGTCGCCCTGACGGCCGGCGTGCCGCCGCAGATAGCCCGTGATCTTCTCGATGTTCGCGAACACCGTGATCGGGTTACTGTAGCCCTTGCGCCGCGGCACGTAGCAGTAGGCGCACGCCATCGCGCAGCCGTTCGCCGTCGACGGGGCGATGAAGTCCGACGAGCGGCCGTTGGGCCGGGCGGTCAGCGACTTCTTCACGCCGAGCACGAGCGACTCCGTCTTGATGCGCACCCAGCGGGCCACGTTGGCCTCGTCGCCGTACAGCTCGGGGATGCGGTTGTGGCTCTCGATCTCGACGAGTTCGGCGTCGGGGAAACGGTCGAGGATCTCGCGCCCACGCGGCAGCGCGGCCGCCTCTGGCTCGATGTAGACGCGCCGGATGTCGAGGAGACCGCTCACCGCTGCTCCGGCTGATCCATACCACAACAGTATGCGGTCCTCCCGGCGAGTTGCCAGGTCAGGACGGGTGCACCGCACCTGCGGCAGTGGTCGCGCCGGTAGACCCAGCGCTCGTCCGGCGCGTCCGGGTCGCTGACCACCTGCCCGGCGTCCCTGCCGAGCGCGAGGTACGTGACCGCGGTGTCCCAGAGCCGTCCGGCCGTGTCGCGGGACAGGTCACGGGCGTTCGGGTGCAGGCCCGTGAGGAAGAGCAGCTCGGCCCGCCACGCGTTGCCGATCCCCGACCAGATCCGCTGGTCGAGGACGGCCGCGCCCACCGGCCCCCGGAACGCGGTCAGCCGGGCGGCGGCCTCGTCCTGGCAGGCGTCATGACGCAGCGGATCGGGCCCGAGCGAGTCCCGCAGCCCCGCCACCTCCGCCCGCGACAGCGCCTCGCAGCGTGAAGGGGCGATCAGGTCGTATGCCACCTCGGGCGTCGCCAGCCGCAGCCGGGTGCCGGGCTTCGGCGGGGTGCCGGGGTCGTCGTACCGCAGGAAGATGCCCCGCATGCCGAGGTGCACGTGCACGGCGGGCACGTCGTCGAAGTGGTAGAGCAGGTGCTTGCCGACGGCCTCGACGCCGGTGAGCGCCCGCCCGTCCCAGGGCCGCGCGTCGAACCGGCCCTGCGGACCGGCCGCCCGCACCTCACGGCCGGCCAGGTCGGCGTGCTGTTCGGCGGCGTGGCGGTGGATGAGATGTCCTTCCGGCATGCCGGAGGACTACCCTTTCTCGGCCGCTTCAGGAGGGCAGCGACATGCGCAGGCGGAGCCGCGAGCAGCCGGGCCGCTGGTCGATGCTGATGTCGTCGCACATCTGCCGCATCAGCCACAGCCCGAAGCCGCGCCGGGCGTCGTCCGGCGGGCGCTGCCGGCGGGCGTGGTGGGGGGCGAGCACGCCGTGGGTGTCGGTGATGTCGACGACGACGTCGCCGCGGTCGAGCCAGACGCGCACGGTGCCGTGGCCGCCGCCGTGCTCGAGGACGTTGGCGGCCGCCTCGCTGACCGACAGCATCAGGTCTTCCGCGCGCTGCGAGCTGAGCCCGGCGCGGGTGGCGTAGTCGAGGACGCGGGCGCGCAGGACGGTCAGATCGTCGTTGATCGGCCACGGGCCGGGGGAACTTGTCACAACTTGACCTCTTCGTGGCGCCTAGCGGGGCGGCGGCACACAGCCGGACCCGAGAATCGGTCGGACCACCCGCCCGGCCACCGCCCTTTGATGCAGCTCACGCAGGTCCGGACCTCCCATAGCGGCCCATCCTCCCACCCCGCCAGGACGACCTGAAAGCCTCCTCCACCTTCCCGCCTTCGACCGTCGCGCCAAAAATCTTGGCCCCGGTGCGTAGTGGAGCCCGTCCCCCGTTCGTCATCCCTCTGACGGACACGAAAGGAGCACCATCCATGGACCTGGTCACCGGAGCGCAGGTAACGGTCGTGCTGCCCGTACCGATACCGCGCGAACGGATGTGGGAGCTGATCACCGCGATCGAACGGACGGGCGAGTGGAGCCCCGAGGCCACGGGCGGCGTCTGGTGCGACGCCGAAGGCCCGGCTGTCGGCGCCCGGTTCATCGCCCGCAACCGGTACGCCGGCGGCTTCGAGAGCACGGTGACCTGCGTGGTCACCGAAGCGGAACAGCCGCTCGCGTTCGGCTGGACGGTTCTGGACGACGCCGGCCTGGCCGGCTCCATCTGGCGCTACGAGCTGCGGGACGGCGACGAGCCGGGCAGCACCCTGGTCAGCCACTCGTTCACCCACGGCCCCGGCGTGACCGGCGCCCGCGAGAGCGCCGAGGCCGACCCTGAGGCACTCGGCAGCCGCCTGGCTACCCTGTGCCGGAACATGTCGGCCACGGTCGCCGCCATGGTCGCCGCCGATTCCCCGACGATGGGAGCAACCCGATGAAGTACCTCATGCTGGTGTGCGTCGACCCCGACCACACGCCCGGTCAGGACGACGGCGCCCCCGACGTGGAGGACTGGGTGGAGGAGACGGACGGCAAGGGCGTCCGGCTCATGGGCAGCCGTACCCGCCCGGCGAGCGACGCGACGACGGTGCGCGTACGCAACCGGGAGGTGCTGCTGACCGACGGCCCGTACGCGGAGACGAAGGACCTGATCGCGGGCTTCGACATCCTCGAGTGCGCCGACCTCGACGAGGCCATCGAGGTCGCCTCCAAGCACCCGATGGCCTGGCACGGCGCGATCGAGCTGCGCCCGTTCTGGCCGGACGACGAGGACTAGACGACGCCCCGTGGCAACCGAGGTGCGGCACCGGATCGCCGCGATCTACGCCGACGGATGGAGCCGGATCGTGGCCACCATGATCCGGTTCACCGGCGGCGACTGGGACCTGGCCGAGGAGTGCGCGCAGGACGCGTTCACGAGGGCGCTGCGGAAGTGGCCGGAGTCGGGCGTGCCGGACCAGCCGCTGGCGTGGCTGACCACCGCGGCCCGCAACCGCGCGATCGACCGGATGCGGCGCGCGTCCAACGAGGCGACGAAGCTGCAGGAGGTGGCCGCGATGGACCCGGAGCCGCCGCCCTACCGGACGGACAGCGACATCCCGGACGAGCGCCTGGAGCTCATGTTCACCTGCTGCCATCCGTCGCTGAACCTCGACGCCCAGGTGGCGCTGACGCTGCGGAGCCTGACCGGCATGAGCACCGGCGAGATCGCGCGCGCGTTCCTGGTGTCGGAGCGTGCCATGGGCCAGCGCATCTTCCGCGCCAAGCAGAAGGTCGCCCACGCGGGCATCCCGTTCCGGGTGCCGCCCGCGCACCTGCTGCCGGACCGCCTTCCCGCCGTGCTTCACGTGCTGTATCTGCTGTTCAACGAGGGGTACGGCGACCCGGGCAAGGCCCGGCTGTGCCAGGAGGCCATCCGCCTCGCGCGGGTGCTGACGCGGTTGATGCCCGACGAGCCGGAGGCCGCGGGCGTGC
Organism: Nonomuraea maritima; assembly: GCF_900100395.1. Classification (GTDB taxonomy): domain Bacteria; phylum Actinomycetota; class Actinomycetes; order Streptosporangiales; family Streptosporangiaceae; genus Nonomuraea; species Nonomuraea maritima. Next base: position 32,644 of record NZ_FNFB01000048.1, read on the forward strand.
TCGCGCTGATGCTGCTGCACGATGCCCGCAGGCGATCTCGCGTCGACGCGGCCGGCGATCTCGTCCCGCTCGACGAGCAGGACCGTACGTTGTGGGATCAGGAGCAGATCGCGGAGGGCGCGACGATCTGCGAGCGGGCGCTGCGCCGGGGCCGCGCCGGGCCGTTCCAGCTACAGGCGGCCATCGCGGCGTGCCACGCGACCGCGCCGCTCGCCGAGCGGACGGACTGGGCGCAGATCGCCGGCCTGTACGCGGAGTTGGCGCGCGTCGCGCCGAGCCCGATCGTCGAGCTGAACCGGGCCGTGGCGGTCGGCATGGCCGACGGCCCCGAGGCGGCGCTTCCCCTGGTGGACGCGATCGCCGGGGCCGGGCGGCTCGACGGCTACCACCTGCTGCACGCCACCCGCGCCGACGTGCTGCGGCGCTCCGGTCGTACCCGAGAGGCGGCCGTCCACTACCGCCGGGCGCTCGACCTCGCGCCCACCGAGGCGGAGCGCCGTTTCCTGCGCAACCGGCTGGACAGCCTTCACCAGGAGCGGTTGGAGTAGCTGCTCCAGTCGAAGTGACCCTGACGGCCCTCACCGATGCGGA
>NZ_FNFB01000026.1 GCF_900100395.1 Nonomuraea maritima
AGCACGCCGCCAGCGTTCGTCCTGAGCCAGGATCAAACTCTCCAAAAAATGTTTGGAAACTTCGTCCAAGCAAAACCGTCAAAAATCATTTGACGAGGTGTTGCATGAAAAATCATGCACTGGCTTTTAACACACTGTTGAGTTCTCAAGAAACGGACGCGTACTTCCTGACCAGAACCACTTTCGTGATCCCCGCTCGGAGGCGTTCATTTCGTCTTTCGTTGTGTCTTAATTCTCTCAGCCGTTCAAGTTCCTGTCAAATTGACCGGTCTTGCTCGATCTGCGGGAATTAATCCCTGCCCCCTTTCGGGGACAACCCCTCTAACTTACCAGCCGTTCCGAGTGGACGCGCACGTCTTCGTCTTTGCGACTGTGTCAGGAGGTGGTCCCGAGTGGGCTCGGCGATCAACGCCGCTCCCGTGGGACTGGTGAACTCTATGTACGCCTCCCGGAACCGTCAAATCGATGGTTCCGGACCGCGCCGGGGGTAGGTATGGGTGGTGCCAGATCAACCCCTGCCCAGGTCGCTCACCATCCTGCTGGGCACGGCGGCCGCCGTGGTCGTGCTCTTCGGTATCCGCGAGGTGTCCTCCATCGCCGGCCCGGTCGTGCTCGCGCTCGTGCTCGTGATCGCCGTGTCACCGGTGCGCAACTGGCTCGCGGCGCGACGCGCCCCCATCTGGCTCCAGGTGGCGGTGCCGTTCCTCATCGTCGTGCTCGTGCTGGTCGGCATGGTGGCCATCCTGACCGTCTCCGCCACCGAGCTCGCCACGCTGCTGCCCACGTACACCGGGCAGTTCGAGAAGCTGGTGGCCGACGCTCAGGCGTGGGCCACCTCGCACGGGCTCAGCAACGAGGTGCTCAGCAAGTGGGTGACGGCGTTCGACCCGGAGCGGGTGCTGGGGCTGGCACAGGTTCTGCTCGGAAGCCTGATCGGCGTGCTGTCGTCGCTGTTCCTCATCGTGGTGCTGCTGCTCGCGATGTCGCTCGACGCGCCGGCGACCGCGAGAGTCGTCTCCAGGGCCGAAGGTCGCCGCCCGCACCTGGTGACCGCCCTCGGGACGTTCACCCACAAGACGCGCCGCTACCTGATCGTCTCGACCGTCTTCGGGCTGATCAACGCAGTGCTCGACATGCTCGCGCTGTCGCTGCTGGACGTGCCGTTGCCGCTGCTGTGGGGCGTGCTCGCGCTCATCGCCAACTACATCCCGAACATCGGGTTCGTCATCGCGCTGCTGCCGCCGACGATGCTCGCCCTGCTGGACGGCGGCGTGCAGACGATGGTGCTGGTCATCATCGCCTACATCGTCATCAACGTGGTCACGCAGTCGTTCATCCTGCCGAAGTTCCTGGGTGACGCGGTGGGGCTGACGACGACGATGACGTTCGTCTCGCTGATCGTCTGGACGTTCGTGCTGGGGCCGCTGGGCGCGATCCTCGCGATCCCGCTGAGCCTGCTGACGCGGGCGCTGCTGATCGACAGCGACCCGGACGCCGAGTGGGCGCGAGCCCTCGTGTCAGGCCGCCCGCGCGGGTGACAGCAGGCGGCGGATCGGCCCGCCGCTCAGGCGTCGGACGTCGTGCGCGAGGTGAGCCTGATCGGCGTAGCCCGCCGTGACCGCCACCTCGGCCAGGGGGACGCCCGCACGGGCCAGCCGCAGCGCGTGCTGGAAGCGGAGGACGCGCTGGACCGTCTTGGGGGCGTAACCGAACGCGGCGACGCAGCGGCGGTGCAGGTGGCGCTCGCTGAACCCGAGGTCGGAGGCCACCTGGGCGATCGAACGGCCCGCGCGCAGACCTGCCGCGACGGCGGGTGCGGCGGGGTCGGGGGCGTCGGCGCCCGCCACGAGACGCCGACGGACCGCGGCGCGCATCGCGGCGAGCCGCGCCTTAACGTCGCCGTGGACGTCGCCGCGGACGTCGCCGTGGACGTCGCCGCGGTCGGCACCGGTGCCGAGGTCGAGGTCGAGGTCGAGGATGCCGGGGTCGAGGATGCCGGGGTCGAGGATGCCGGGGAGGTCGGCGAGTGCGACGCGCTGGTCGCGCAGCTCGTGCAGCGGGACGCCGAAGAAGCCGCCGGCCGCGCCCGGCCGGAACCTGATGCCGGCCAGCGCGTCACCGGCCCCGACGCTCGCGGGCATGGGGCCGGTGTCGGGACCGGCCACGAACAGCCCTTCCGGCCCCCAGATGAGGTCGATGCACCCGTCGGGCACCACGAGCGTGGTCGCGGCCGCCGAGCTGGTGCGCACCCACTCGCACGCGACGCGACGGGTGAGGTCGGGGGTGGCGGGCCGCTCGACGTACATGACCCCACCGTACGCGGCAGGTCCGACAGGAAAGGCTCAGCTGGGGATGCGGCCGTACGCGGCAGGTCGGACGGGACGGGGTCAGTCCAGCATGCGGCCGTACGCGGCAGGTCGGACGGGACGGGGTCAGTCCAGCATGCGGCCGTACGCGGCAGGTCGGACGGGACGGAGTCAGCCCAGCATGCGGCCGGTCCCGTAAGGCGGGGTCGGCTCGGCATGCGGCTGGTCCCGTCGGGGTCAGCCGGGGATGCGGCCGTACGCGCGGAGGGTGGCGAGGCGGGCGACGGTGATGTGGCCGCCCCACTCGTGTTCCACCAGCGGGGTCCACATGAGCCAGTTGCCGTTCCAGCCGCCCTCGGGCGACTGGGCGGCGAGCAGCGCGTCGAGGTGCGGCTCCAGCAGGTCGCGCTCGAACAGCGGCAGCCGCAGGGGCGCGGGGGCGAAGTCCAGCGGGAAGTGCGCCTCACCGGCGGCGTGCGGGTCGAGGCTCACCGTCGCGAGGATCGCCGCGCGCAGCCGCGCGAACTCGGCCTCCGCTCGCGTCCGGTCGGGGACGAGCTCCAGGAACGGCACCACGGCGCGCGCCGTGTACGGGGTCAGCTCGTCGAGGGCCGCGATGCGCGACCAGCAGAACTCCGTCGCGGGCGCCAGCCACGGGTGGGCGACGCCGTGCTTGTGCAGCAGGGCGGCGATCCCGGCGGTGGGGATGAGGTGGCCGGGCGGGTCGTCCTGCGGCGCCCACCAGGGGGCGTGCGGGGCCTCGCGCGCGGAGGGCAGGACGAACGGCACGCCGCCGTCGGGTGTGCTGACGGACGTGAGGTAGTCGCAGGCCGCGGCCACCATGGGCGCGTCGAACGCGTCGAGCTCGTCGAGGATCCAGAACGCCACCTCGACCGGTTCCGGCTGGCTGCCGGGGCCGCGCAGGTCGGGCTCGAGGGCGTGACCGAAGCCGCCGTCGAGGTTCTGGTAGCAGCGCAGCGCGTCGAGCACGCGTTCGCGGGAACCGCCCCGGAACAGCGCCTCGAAGCGCATCCTGTCGATCAGCCTGCCGTGCAGGCGCAGATAGTGCTCCGCCTTGTCGACGACGTCCATGAGGGAGGGGCTCCTCTCGTGCCGGCGGCCGGTTACGACGGTGACGTTACCGGGGCGGGGCGCGGATCTCTTGTCAGAATCGGACGGCTCACGTCAGGAAGAACACCGGCCCGCGCGGCCTGAAGGGCAGGGAGGCGCCGCGCGGCACCAGGAACGCGTGCTCCCGGCGGATGCGCAGCACGTCGCAGTCGCCGTCCGTGATCACGAGGACCGGCCCGTCGGGCGGGAAGTCGTCGGCGTGTTCGAGCAGCCTGACGCCCGGCTGGAGGTACGTGCCGCCCCGGCCGCGCACCTTGGCCTTGCCCGCGATCTCCTCGACCGGCAGGTATCCGGCGTCGTACGCCGCCGCGTCGCAGAAGACGACCCGGGCGCGCGGCACGTCGCGGGCAGCGGCGTAGGAGGCGATGGCGCCGAGCGCCTTGCCGAGCAGCTGTACGTCCATGGAGCCGGAGGTGTCGAGGACGACCCCGAACGTCCGCTTGCGCACGGTCTCCTCGGGACGGATCCAGCCGGGACGCGGGATGCCAGGGCTCGACGCCTGCCGGCGGGAGGCGCGGGCGTAGCTGCGCCGCTTCTCCTCGGGGGTGAAGTGCTCGTCGAACCAGCGGGCGAGCTGGGCGTCCCAGGGCAGCGGGGGCTGGTCGAGCGCCCGGATCTCCTGTTCGAGGCCTGCGGGGACGAACCCGCGGCCGGCCGACTGGTGGTAGGCGAGGCCGGTGCGCAGGGCGTTGCGGTAGTACTCGTCGAGGTCGACGTAGTCGCGGACGCGGCCAGGCGGGCGGTCGAGCTGGTCGCCGAGCCCGCGCCCGCGCAGGGTGGCGAGCTTGCGCATGCGCCGCAGGTCGACGGCGATGAGGTCGTAGACGGCCTCGGCGGACATGCCACTCAGCGACTGGTCGTACAGGAGCCCTTCGGGCATCTCGCCGACGCCCATCTCGACGAGCCACCCGTTGATGACGTAGTCGCAGGCGACGTTCCACAGGTACGGGTCGCGCATGCCGACCCGCTCGCCGTGGCGCAGGGCGGCGTGCAGCATCTCGTGGGCGAGGACGAACCGCCATTCGGGCTCGGAGTGCTTGGCGAGCGGGTTGACGTAGATCTCGCCGGCCTCGGAGCTGACCGCGGCGATCGCGATGTCCCACTCCCTGGCCAGCTGGGCGTCCGAGACGATCGACATGCCGGTGGCCAGCGCTCCGAGCAGCGGATAGGACGACATGAACCAGCGCAGCGCGGCGTCCCACGGCCCTTTCACGTGCCCCTCGGCGGGGGTACGGGGTGCGCCGGCGCGGTCGAGCGCCTCGGTCGCGGTGGCGGCGACGCCGATGGCGAACGAGCGCTGGAAGTCGAGGGTCTCGGCCAGCTCGGCCGTGCCGATGCGGAAGTCGGGCTCGCCCATGGGCTGGAACTGCGGGGGCACGCCGAGCCTGCGCCATTGCTCGGACAGCGTCACCTCGTCGTTGTCCGGGAGGTCGGCGGGCAGCGGCGCGGGGCAGCGTCCGAGCTTGAGGGTGCGCAGGAACCGGTCCACCGCCACGCAGCAGGCGGCGTGGTACGCGGGGACGGGGCGGTCGTCGTCGACGTCCTTCGGCGCGCACGTGCGCGGATCGGCGTGGCCGAAGCCCACGTGCAGCAGGAGGTGGGCGAAGACCCACGTCCATTCCTCGGCGGGGGCGCGGCGCGTCGGGTGGTAGTAGACCTCGCCGTACTCGGTGACGATCGCCCAGGTGTCGGGGTGCAGCATGCCCTCGTCGGCTTCGTACAGCTCGCCGTCGAGGAGGCTGAACAGCGCGCGCCGGGCGACGGCCTTCCAGCCCTTCAGCACCTCCTCGCGCCACGGGTCTGCCTTGGGCTTGTGCCTGCTCACGATCGCGCCGCCATCAGCCGGGGCACGTCCCTTCCGACCTCGACCAGGAACCAGGCGGGCAGCGCGGGCGCGCCGTGGGCGTCGTTGGCGATGACGAGCTGGGCGCATTCGAGGGAGATCTCGGCCAGCTCCACGAGCAGCGTCTTGGCGCGGAAGCCCAGGTCGCGCCCGCTTCTGGAGGCTCGGCGCCGGTCGGCGGGCAGCTCTTTGACCAGGCGGGCGCGGAACGCCTCGGCCAGGAAGTAGAGCAGGTCGCGCTCCTCGGGCCGCCGCGGCCAGGGGGCCTCGCCCTTCAGCACGGCCTCCAGGTCGTACGCGTGGCGCACGGTCTTGACGTAGGCGCGGAACGCGGAGGCGTGCGCGGCGCCGACCGTGCCGAACGCGAGCGTCGCGAGGGTCTCGTCGGCGAGGTCGTCGCCGTAGGAGTGGAGCACGTCGGACAGCATGTGCCAGGCGCGCGGCGAGGAGAACGGCTCCTCGGTCTTCGGCGGCGGGCTCCACAGGTGGTCGGGACGCTGCACGAGGTAGTCGACGACCCACGGATGGATGCCGTTCTTCGCCGCCCACGTCAGCCAGTCGTCGGCGGAGGCCCGCAGGTGGATGTGGATCAGGCGGTTGACCAGGGCGGAGGCCATCGGGCGGGCCAGCGCGTTGTCGGTGGCCCGGTTGCCGGCGCCGATGACCACGGACCCTTCCGGCAGCTCGTACGTGCCGATCCTGCGGTCGAGGATCAGCGAGTAGAACGCCTTCTGCACCTCGGGCGCTGAGGCGTTGAGCTCGTCGAGGAACAGGCAGTAGGGCTCGTCCCTGGCGATCGACTCGGGCGGGGCGAACCGGCTGCGGCCGTCGACCAGCTCGGGCACGCCGATCAGGTCCTCGGGGGCGAGCTGGGTGCCGAGCAGGGTCACGCACTCCAGACCGAGGGAGGCGGCGAAGTCGCGCACCAGCGAGCTCTTGCCGATGCCTGGCGCGCCCCACAGGAACACCGGCCTGACCACGGCGACGTGCAGCAGCAGCTCGGGCAGCTGGGCCGGGGTCACGGTGATCGTCGCCTGCATGGATCAAGCATGACGAACCGAGCGAAGTGCTCGCACCCCATTTAATCCGTTGCCCGGGCGATCAGCGGCCACGTACGGTGACACGCATGTCGAGCATGTTCTGCTGCCCGTTCTTCATCCGCATCCGCCGCAGCCGGGCTCTGGCCCGCTAGCGGAGGCGACACCCCAGGCAGCCCCAGGTTGAACTGAGGCCGACGCGTCCGCAGGCGCGCCCAGGGCCCTTCGAGACCCGACAATCTCGAGGACCCGGAAGGGCAGTGCTGTGGCGCAGAATTTCGCGCACGGAAACTATTCACACACCCAGAAGAAGGCCAGGACCGGCAAGGGCGGCCGTACCTCCGCCGACAGGAACCGGCGGACGCTGTCCCAGAACTTCCTGGTCGACCGGCATGCCGTCGATCTGATGGTCAAGGCGGCCGCGCCCGCGGGGCTCGTGCTGGAGCCCGGCACCGGCGAGGGCGTGCTCACGCTCGCGCTGGCGCAGGCGGGCGCGCAGGTCGTCGGTTACGAGATCGATCCCCGGCTCGCGGGGCTCCTGGCCGCGCGGACGCGTGACGATCCCCGGATCGAGGTGGTCAGGGGTGACTTCACCCGCGCCCGCGCTCCGCGCGAGCCGTTCGCGGTCGTGGGGAACATCCCGTACGCCATCACGTCGAAGATCGTCGACTGGTGCCTGCGGGCGCCGTCGCTGACCTCGGCGACACTGCTCACGCAGCGGGAGTACGCCCGCAAGCGCACCGGCGACTACGGCCGGTGGAGCCTGGTCACGGTGGAGTCGTGGCCGTGGTTCGGCTGGCGGCTGGGCGACACGGTGGGCAGGGAGGCGTTCCGTCCGGTGCCCGCGGTCGACTCGGCGATCCTGCGGATCGAGCGCAGGCCTGAGCCGCTCGTCGACGACCCGCGTTCGTACCGGCAGCTGGTGGAGCTGGGCTTCGGCGGGGTCGGCGGGTCGGTACGGGCCTCGCTGCGGACCCGCTACGACGGGGTGGACGCGGCGCTGGACGCCGCGGGCGTGCCCCGCGACGCCGTCGTCGGGTACGTCCACCCCGACCAGTGGGTCACGCTGTGGGGGCGCCTATGCCGATGACGTAGCCGTGGTGGCCGTGCCCGCTCCGGCGGGCACGGGCGCGGGGGCCGTCGAGACGCGGCGGCCCCACGGCATGGCCAGCGCCAGGATCGGCAGCAGCACGATCGACGCCCGCGACCAGTACGAATGCAGCATCCACCAGGTGTTGACGTCGAACTGCGTCATGTAGAGGTAGCCGTAGCCGGACCACAGGCAGACGCCCACGATGGCCGGCCAGGCGAACTTCGTCGGGCGGGCGATCAGGAACGGCATGAACCACAGCAGGTACTGGGCGCCGAGCCGGGGCGTCATGACCATGAAGACGAGCAGGATGGCCGTGGTCAGGTCGATCGGGTCGGCCCGCCGCCACAGGAGGATGACGGCGATGACGCTGACGTAGATGAGGTTGGTGCCGAACGACGCCAGGTCGGGACGAAGCGCCCAGTCGCCGCCGGTGAACCACGGGGTGTAGCCCCACTCGCCGACGATGGGCCGGATGTCGCGGATGGTGTCGATGACCGCGGGGATCTGCTGGAGCGAGGTGCCGGCGAAGACCGGCAGCGTGACCAGGAAGAACAGCGGCACGAGCCCGGTCGTGAACAGCGCGGCGATGCGGGAGCGCAGCGTGGGCAGGAGCAGCAGCATGCCGGGGATCAGCCAGATCGGCCAGCTCTTGGCGCACAGCGCGAGGCCCATGAGCACGCCGGCCAGCGCGCCGCGCTTCAGCTGGGCGCGGTCGTCGGGGCCGGGCAGCAGGGCGTTGTGGAGCGGGCCGCCGCGGCCGAGCACCCGCGCGATCGAGCCGCCCACGCCGTGCGCCGCCAGGCCGTGGCGCAGCCTGGCCACCACGTCGGTGACCATGCCGGGACGGTCGGGATCGCCGGGGCCGCGGGCGACCACGAACGCGGCCACGCCGAACACGAGCGCGACCGGTTCGACCTGGCCGTGGACGCCGGCGATGAGCACGGCGAGCGGGTTGAGCGCGTACTGCAGGGCGCGCAGGGACGCCTTCGGACCGCCCGCGAGCTTGGCGACGAGCGGGATGAGCACGATGTCGGCGACCACGGTGACCAGGCGTCCGGCGTATTCCCAGGGGATGCCGAGCCACAGCAGGATGCCGTAGACGTACGGGATGGTGGGCAGGAAGTGCCAGCCGCCGTTGCTGGCCAGCACCGGGTCCTGGCCGCGCAGCACCGCCTCACCTGCGGGCTTGAAGCTCTCGACGAAGTCGACCGGCTGCCAGGTGTCGACAGCGGACGTGCACATGATGAGCACACGGACGGCCACGCCCACGAGGACGGCGACGATGAGGGGCGGACGCCAGTCGCGCCACTGGGCGACGATGGCGAGGACGAGCCCGGCGACGAGGACAGTGCCCGTGAGAAGTGCGTAATCCATGGCGGGCACTAGCCTGCCGCAACATCACGGACACTGCCACCTGGGCTTGCGATTCTTATCCCCGACATGCCGACACGTATCCCGATACGGGATGCCGCTCTGTGTTGAACTTTTCTCCCATGGGGGGATCGCAGGTCAACCAGGCACTGATCAGGCTCTATTTCGAGGTGAGGGATGCGCTGCGCGACCCCGTCGCCGCCTGGGGGCAGCTCGCGGGCGACGCCCTGAGGTACCGGTCGGCCAGGGGCGAGCGGCGGGTGCCGCTGGACGACGACACGGCCGCGGAGATCGCGGCGGCGGCCATCCTGCACACGACCGCCGCGCACGGCGCCGACCGGGTGGCGGCCCTCGCGACCACGCCGCTGGCGCGGCTCGTGGGCGGTCTCGGCGGCGCCGTGCTGACCGAGCATCCGTGCGCGCCCGACCAGGTTCTCGGGCCTGGGTTCACGGGCCCTGGCGCCGACGACTGGGCGCGGCAGGCGTACGTGCTGCTGTGGGGTGAGAACAACCGGATGGCGCGTACGGCGGACACCCCGCCGGTGATCGCCGGGCGGTACCGGGGGCAGAAGGTGGTCGCGATCGGCACGCATCCGACCCGGCTGTCCGACGAGACGCTGGTGGTCAGGCCGGGCACCGACGGCGCGCTGGCCATGGCCATGGGGCACGTGCTGCTCAAGGAGTTCTTCCTCGACCGCTCCCCCTTCGGCCGGCACGCGCTGGAGGGCACCGACCTGCCGTTCCTCGTCAGGCTCCGCGAGCGGGACTCGGCGTGGGTGCCCGACGGGCTGGCGGGCAAACCCGAGGGCACGGTCTGCGACCGGCTCAGCCTGTACGGCGGGGAGACGGTCGAGGTGCTGCTGCCGCGCTTCGACGACGGGCCGCGGGTGCTGCGGCGCGGCGTGCCCGTGGTGCGCGACGGCGACGAACTGGTGACGACCGTGTTCGACCTGCTGCTCGCGGTCTACGGGGTGGCGCGGCCCGGCCTGCCTGGGGTGTGGCCGGACGGGTACGACGACCGGCGCGAGCCGTACACGCCCGCCTGGCAGGAGGCGTACACGGGGGTGGCGGCCTCGCGCGTGGTGAAGATCGCGCGGGAGCTGGGGGTGACGGCCGAGAAGACGGGTGGGCGGTGCGTGATCGTGCCGGGACGGCTGGAGACGCCGCACGCCGACACCGCCTACCGGGCGATGCTGGCGTTGCTGGTGCTGACCGGGTGCGGGAACGGGTGGGCGCAGGCGGGCACGCCGGGCATCCCGCTGGTGCCGTACCTGTGCCTGCACGCGTGCGGGGAGGACCGCGCTGACGTGGGGGCGCTGAGCTGGGCGCTGGCCGACGGGTTCTTCGCGGGCAGGACGTCGCGCTCGGTGCTGCTGGAGGCGGTGCGCGACGGCTGGCCGATGGCGCCGCCGCCGCGCGTGCTGGCGCTGCCGCGCCCGATCTACCCGCTGCCGCCCGACCTCGACCTGCTGATCGGGCCGGACGAGCACTGCGACCTGTCGCCGCCCGACACCGAGCTGGTGGCCGGGGCCGTGCTCAGGCTGGCCGGGAAGGCCGGGCCTGCGGCCCCGGCCGAGCCGGGCGGGCGGGCGTCAGGGCGGATGCGGCTGCTGGTGGACCACGCCTGGATGCGCGAGTACGGCGAGGCGCTGCCCACCTACCGGCCGCCCGGCCTCGGCATCCCGCTCAAGCCCACCCAGCTCGTGCGCGCGTGAGGGCGGTCAGAAGCCGGCGGTGATCCTGGTGAACTCCCAGTCGGGCTGCGAGATGCCGCTGCAGTGCGCGACCGAGCCGCCGCCCGGGCAGGGACGGTCGCGGTTGACCGCCCAGTACGCGAGCCTGGTGAGCCCGCGGGTCTTGGCCCAGTCGCGGATCTGCGTCCAGGTGGAGGGCGAGGTGGTTTCCTGCTGGTCGGAGATGCCGTTCATGCCGGAGATGCCCATGCGGGCGTAGGCCTGGGCGTCGGTCCAGCCGTTGGCGTTCTTGAGCGCGTTCTTCAGCCCTTCGGCGGCGCTGACGGTGTCCTGGTAGAGGTTCGAGCCGCCGAAGTTGAACGGCATGATCGTGTAGTTGTCGATCGGGACGCCCAGCGCCCGCGCCTGGTTGATGAGCCGGACGCCGTTGCCGTCGGGGCCGCTCCTGGTGGTGCCGAAGGTGACGACGACCTTGACGTTCGGGTTGTTCGCCTTGACGATCTTGAGGGCGTTCAGGATGCGGTCCTGGACGGTGGGGTTGCCGAACTCGTCGCTGTTCTCGATGTCGAAGTCGACGACGGCCGGCCCGACGGCGTTGATGACCTGCTGCACCGCCCCGGCGAAGGCGTGCGGCGAGGAGCAGTTGGGGCCGAGCTTGTTGCCCGACCAGCCGCCGAACGAGATCTGGACGCTGCCGCCCTTCGACTTGATGGTGTTGATGGCCTGCTGGTCGGGGCCGCCGGTGAGCGGGCGCTGGCCGTCCCAGGCGGGGTTGCAGCCGCCGCTCGACAGGATGAACGCCATCGTGAACGACCTGATGCCGGTCGCGTCCATGACCGTGCCGGGGTTGGGCGGGCTGCCCCAGCCCATGTAGAGGTAGGGGGCTCCGGCCATCTTGGAGGGGTTCGGGTCGGGACCTGGCCCGCTGCCAGAGGTCGTCACCGTGACGGCGTTGCTCGAGGCGGACAGGTTCCCTGCGGCGTCGCGGGCGCGGACGGTGTAGGTGTAGGCGGTGCCCGCGGCGCGGCCGGTGTCGGTGAACGTCGTCCCGCTCACCGTGGTGACCGCGGAGCCGCCGCGGTAGACCTGGTAGCCGGTGACGCCGACGTTGTCGGTGGCGGCGTTCCAGGCCAGCGACACGCTGGAGGACGTGACGCCGGTCGAGCGGAGGTTGCCTGGCGTGGAGGGCGGGCTGGTGTCGCCGCCGTTGCCGGATCCGGCCTGCCAGAGCGCGGGGGTGGTGGCCGGCGCCCAGTCGGGCTGGGAGGTGTGCGCCTGGAGGCACACGTAGTCGACGCCGTTGTAGGTGACGACCGCGCCGACGGCGTACGCGGTCCACGGGGTCCAGGCGGGGGCCATCTGCTGGACGGCCCCCAGGGCGGCGGGTGGGGCGGCCAGCCCCGCGCCGGCCAGCGCGAGGGCCACTCCCGCGAGGAGGGCGGTGAGTCTTCTGCGGAGTCTCATGGACATCCCCTCAAGGTGCGGATCGACCGGAGGTGTGCAGAACTTTTAGGAAAGTTTCCTAATATTTGCCGCGATCGTAGCTCTGACAAAGCACCCTTACAAGGCCCAATCCCGGCACAGTCAAGATCCTCGGCGTGACAGCCGCCTGACAGGTTCGTGCCAGGCCGCTGCCAGCGCCGCCCGGCAGTCTCTCCGGCATGACCTACGCGATCGAAGCCGAAGGGCTCGTCAAGAGGTACGGCGACAAGACGGCGCTCGACGGCGTCGGACTGCGGGCCGAGACCGGCTCCGTGCTCGGCGTCCTCGGCCCCAACGGCGCCGGCAAGACCACCACCGTGCGCGTCCTCGCCACCCTCGCCGTCCCCGACGCCGGTCACGCGCGGGTCGGCGGGCACGACGTCACCCGCGAGCCCACCCGGGTCCGCGAGCTGATCGGCCTGACCGGCCAGTACGCCTCCGTGGACGAGAAACTGACCGGCGCCCAGAACCTGCGGCTCATCGGCCGCCTGCTCGGCCTGTCCAGGGCGGACGCCCGGGCCAGGGCGTCCGAGCTGCTGGCCCGCTTCGGCCTGGAGGAGGCGGCAGCCCGCGCGGCGGGCGGCTACTCGGGCGGCATGCGCCGCCGGCTGGACCTCGCGGCGAGCCTGGTCGGCCGGCCGCGCGTGCTGTTCCTCGACGAGCCCACGACCGGGCTCGACCCGCGTGCCCGCGGCGAGCTGTGGGACGTCGTCGGGGAGCTGACCGCCGACGGGGTGACCGTGCTGCTGACCACGCAGTACCTGGAGGAGGCCGACCGGCTGGCCGACGACCTGCTCGTGATCGACCAGGGCCGGGTCGCGGCGGCGGGCACCCCCGCCGAGCTCAAGGCCATGGCGGGCGGGCACCGGCTGGACGTGCGCCCCCTGCGCCCGGACGACGTGGAGAAGGCCGAGGCCCTGCTCGGCGTCAGCGCCTGCGACGGGGCGCTCACCGTACCCGTCCACGACCTGTCGGAGCCGCCCGCGCTGCTGCGGGCGCTCGACGACGCCGGGATCGTGCTCGCCGAGCACGCGCTGCGCCTGCCCTCACTCGACGACGTGTTCCACACCCTCACAGGAGACCGACGATGACCTTCACGCAACCCGCCGTCCGACGCGGCCCGTCCGCCGCGCTGTCGCAGGGGCTGGTGCTCGCCTGGCGCAGCCTGATCCCCCTGCGCAACAGCCCTGGCCAGCTCGTCGGCCTGCTCGTGCAGCCCGTGTTCATGATCGTGGTCTTCGTCTACCTGTTCGGCGGGGCGACGGGCGACCGGGCCGACGTGGTGGCGTACATGGTGCCAGGCGTGCTCGTCCAGGTGTCGCTGATCGCCACCATCGGCACCGGCATGAACCTGGCCACCGACATCGGCAACGGCGTCTTCGACCGGTTCAGGACCCTGCCCATCGCCCGTTCTGCGCCGTTGACGGGCCGCATCCTCGCGGACCTCGCGGCGCTGCTGATCACGATCGTGACGTCGCTGGTCGTCGGGTACGCCGTCGGCTTCCGCGTCACGACAGGGCCGCTCGGCGTGCTGGGCGCGATCGGGCTGGTGCTGCTCATGGCCTTGGCGTTGAGCTGGGGGTCGGCGTGGCTCGGGCTCGTGGCGAAGACGGTGTCGTCGATGCAGGGCATGGCCACGGCGGTGCTGCTGCCGCTGACGTTCGGCAGCAGCGCGTTCGTCCCCGCCACCGGCATGCCGGGCTGGCTCGTCTGGTGGATGGGCGTCAACCCCGTCTCCCACCTGGCGTCCGCGCTGCGCGGGCTGCTGGGCGGCGGGCTGCGGGTGGCCGACGTGTGGATCACCCACGGCTGGACCGCCGCGCTGATGGCTCTGTTCGTCCCGCTGGCCGTGCGCGCCTACGCCAGGCGCGTCCGGTGAGGCCCGGGCCCTGCGCCAGGACCCACGCCGGGCTCCCGCGCCAGGGCGCGGGCCTGCGCCGCCGGCATGGTCGCGCCCCGGGTGAAGCAGGCGGTGAAGCGGTCGTCGCCGAGTGCGCTTCTCGCCGCCTGCTCCCCCGCCACGGTCTCCGGTGAGGTGTCGTGCGGCTCGACCGCGGCGGCCGCCCCGAACAGCGCGGCCGCCCGTTCCTGGTCGCCGCCCGCCTGGGCGAGCAGCGCGTACCCGGCCAGCACGACCGACAGCAGCGGGCGGTCGGGGTCGTCACCGCCGAGCGCGTCGAGGGCCCGGTGGTGCTGGTCGAGGGCCGCGTCCAGGTCGCCGGTCTGCGCCAGCGCACGCCCGTACGCGGACCTGAGCGACACCTCGTACTGGGCGATGGGCGGCAGGTCGTCGAGCAGGGCGAACAGCTCACGGAAGATCGCGACCCCGCGATCCAGGTCGCCGCGGCGGCAGGCGTGCGCGGCCTCGGCCTGACCGAGGAACAACCGGCTGGGCACGGACGTCCCGGCGTCCACGTGCGCCCGCGCCTTGGCCAGGTCCTCCTTCGCGCCGTCGAGGTCGCCCGCCGTCGCCCGCAGGTAGGCCAGCCGGACGAGCGTGCCGATCGCCTCGTCGGAAGAGACCCACGTACTCGTCAGCGACCAGGTCTCGGCGATCAGGTGGGCGGTCGGCGCGCCCCTCGCGGCCCGGAGCGTGGCCAGTCCGAGCAGCGCCTCGCTCAGCCCCCACCGGTCGCCCAGCTTCCTGAACCCGGCCACCGCCCGTTCCAGGCCCTCCTCGGTACGGCCGGGGCCGATCAGCAGGGCCGAGCTGGCCAGCCACAGGTCGTCGGCGGCGGCGTACGCGTCGCGCAGTTCGGCGGCCCGCTCGTCCTGGCCCGCCACGGCCGTCATGACGATCCCGCTCAGCCGTAGCATGGGGTGCACCGGGCCCTCCCGTTCTGCGAGCTCGACCAGGTCGTCCATCCGCCGTGCGAGGGCCAGCAGGGCCGACCTGTCGTGGCTCAGCTCGAGGAACGCGTCGACACCGCGGGCGAACACGCACGCCGCGTACGCCCCGGCGAGACCGGGCGGCGGCTCGTCGCCCGCCAGGTCGAGCACCTGCCCGGCCCAGACGGCGCTCTCCTGCCGGTAGCCGCACATCCACCAGTACCAGTTGAGCGCCGCGCACAGCCGCAGCGCCGTTTCGGTGTCGCGCTCGTCCAGGGCCCAGCGCAGCGCGGCGGCGAAGTCGTCGCGCTCGGCGGCCAGCCGTTCGATCCAGCCGATCTGCGCGGCCGTGCGCAGTTCGGGGACCGCCCGTTCGGCGAGGGCGAGCAGCTGGGCGGCGTGCCTGCGCCGGTACGCCGCCGCCTCGCCGGCCTCCTCCAGCCGTTCCAGCGCGTACGCGCGGATCGTCTCCAGCATCCGGTAGCGCCCGTCGGGCGAGACCTGGACGAGCGACTTGTCCACGAGCGCGCCCAGCACGTCGGCCGCGCCCCCGCAGACCTGCTCGACGGTCTCCAGCGTCGCGCCGCCCGCGAACACCCCGAGCCGCCTGGCCAGCACGCGTTCCTCGGGGGCGAGCAGGTCCCAGCTCCACTCGACCACGGCCCTGAGCGTCTGCTGACGGGGCAGCGCCGTGCGGCTGCCGCCGGTGAGCAGCGTGAACCGGTCGCCGATGCGGTCGGCGAGCTGGCGCGGGGTCATCGTGCGCAGGCGGGCCGCGGCCAGCTCGATGGCCAGCGGCATGCCGTCCAGCCTGCGGCACAGCTCCACCACGGCGGCGGTGTTGGCGTCGTCCAGCGTGAACGCGGGCCGCGCCGCGGTCGCCCGGTCGAGCAGGAGCCGTACGGACGGGTAGGTCCGCGCCTGCTCGGGGCCGGCGCCCGCGGGCGGCTGCGGCAGCGGCGGGACGGGCACCAGGTGCTCGCCGGAGACGTTCAGCGGCTCGCGGCCGGTGGCCAGCACCCGCAGGTCGGGGCAGGCGGTGAGCAGCCGCTCGACGACCACGGCGACGGCTTCGACCAGGTGCTCGCAGTTGTCCAGCACGAGCAGGGCGTGCCGTCCCGCGAGGGCCGCGGCGACCTGCGCGAGCGGGTCGCCTGACGTGGGAGCGGTGTGGCCGCCAAGACGGTCGTCGCGCAGGCCCAGCGCGTCGAGCAGCACCCCCTCGACGTCGCCGGGGTCGCTGAGGGAGGCGAGCTCCACCATCCAGAGCCGGTCGTCGCCCAGCCGCAGGGCCAGTTCGGTGGCCAGCCGGGTCTTGCCCGCCCCTCCGGGGCCGACGAGGGTCACGAGTGCCGCCTCACCGAGCAGGGTGACCAGGCGGTCCAGCTCGTTTTCGCGTCCGACGAAGCTGGTGCGGGGCGCGCGGATCCCGGGCCGCTTCGGCGGCGCCGGCGGGCGGGGCGGGGAGTCGCCGGAGAGCACTGCCAGGTGGGCGGCGCGCAGCTCGGGGCCGGGATCGACGCCGAGTTCCTCGGCGAGCGTGCGGCGGGTGCGCTCGTACAGCTCCAGCGCCTCCGCCTGGCGTCCCGAGGCGGCGAGCGCCCGCATGGCGAGCGCGCGGAGCCGCTCGCGCAGCGGGTGGGCGGCCGCCTCAGCGGTCAGGTCGACCGGCAGCCCGGCCTCCAGCCGTTCCTCGGCGCGGGCCTCCACGGCGGCCAGGCGCTGCTCCTCCAGCGCCGCCGCGACGTTCGCGAGCACGGGGACGGCGGTCAGGTCGGTCAGCGCCGCGCCGCGCCACAGGTCGAGCCCGTCGGCGCCGAGCCGCCGGAAGCGCAGGGCGTCCACGTCGTCCGCCGCGACGGCGAGCGCGTAGCCGCCGGGACGGCTCTCGACCACGTCGTACGGCCGCAGCGCCGCGCGCAACCGCCTGACGAGTGTCTGCAGCGCGTTGGGGGCGTTGGCGGGCGGCTCGTCGGGCCACAGGGCGTCGATCAGCCGCGCGGAGGTGACGGTGTGCCCGGCTTCGAGGGCGAGCAGGGCCAGCAGCGCCCGCAGGCGCAACCCTCCGAGCGCGATCGGCCCGCCGTCGCCCTCGACCTCCATCGGCCCCAGGATGGATATCCGCACAGGTCACCTCCTCCCCCTCGACCTCCCTCGGACCCCAGGAGGGACATCCACACAGGTCATATCCTCCTATAACGTGATGTGTCGCGAATATTCGTGGGAGGCAGCGGCATGTTCTTCGGCATCACCGACTTCTGGGCCTACGCCATCGGCGCGTTCCTCATCATCCTGCTCCCGGGGCCGAACTCGCTGTTCGTGCTGACGTACGCCGCCCGCAACGGCGTGCGCCAGGGCTACCGGGCCGCGGCCGGAGTGTTCGTCGGCGACACCGTGCTCATGCTGCTGGCCGCCGCCGGCGCCGCGTCCCTGCTGCGCACCCAGCCGGTGCTGTTCACGATCGTGAAGTACGCCGGCGCCGCCTACCTGGCGTGGGTCGGCTTCCAGATGATCCGCGGCGCCTGGCGGAGCCTGCGCGCCTCCGCCGAGGCCGCGGCCGACGCCGAGCCGGTCGCGGCGCAGGCGCCCGTCGTGCGCCCGTTCCGCAAGGCGCTGACGATCAGCCTGCTCAACCCGAAGGCGATCCTGTTCTTCGTCTCGTTCTTCGTGCAGTTCGTCGACCCGGGGTACGCCACGCCGGCGCTGTCGTTCCTCATCCTCGGGGCCGTGGTGCAGATCTTCAGCTTCCTCTACCTCACCGCGCTGATCTTCTGCGGTTCTTACCTGGCCCGGCAGTTCCGCAGTCGCCGGCGGCTCAGCGCCGGGCTGACCTCGGGGGTCGGGGCCGTCTTCCTGGGCTTCGGCGCGAAGCTCGCCACAGCGTCATTGAGCTGAGGTCACTGAGCTGAGCCCGCACGGCCACATCATCGCGCGCAGATCAGACCGAACGGGTCGAACAGGCCGTCGCACCACCCCGCCTCGAGTACGGTAAGCCACCGCGTGCTTCCCGGGACGGCGGTGATGACGCTTCGGTGACACCGAGCGGACCATCCGGAAAGCCTTGCCCCTCGAACGCCGGGTAGTCGCGGATCGTCGGCCTATCTGCGGAGCAGCCTTGAACTCTCCTCCCGTCACCCTTCCACGCCTCACCGCGCTCGCCCGGCAGGCGGCCCCCAAGCTGCTCGAAGCCGTCGTCGCGCCCCTGGCCGTGTTCTACCTGGCCATGGTGATCCTCGGGTTCCAGTGGGCGCTCGCCCTGACCGTCGCCTGGGTCTACCTCGGGGTCGTCTGGCGGCTCATCAGAGGGATCAAGGTGCCCGCCACCATGTACCTGGCCGCGTTCGCGATCACCGTACGGGCGGTCGTGGCCTTCTGGACCGGAACCTGGATGTGGTTCTTCATCCAGCCGGAGATGGGCACCATCTGCATCGGCATCGCGTTCCTCGCCTCCGTACGGCTCAACCGGCCGATCGTGCAGAAGCTCACGCTCGACTACATCCACCTGCCGTCGGCGGTGCTCGGGCACGAGCGGGTGCGCCGGTTCTTCGCCAGGATCACCCTGCTGTGGGCGTTCGTGCTGCTGGCGAACTCGACGCTGAGCATCTTCCTGGCCGTCTACCAGTACCTGGAGGGCTCGCTCGGCGCGTACATGCTGCTGCGCACCTCGGCGGTGGCGGTGATCAGCGGCACGGCGATCACGTTCTCGGTCGTCGCCTTCAAGCGGCTCCTGCAGCGCCTGCACGTGGCGCACGCCTGACCGTCAGGAGTCCTCCGGGATGGTGACCTCCAGCCGGAACCCGTCGGCCTGAGGGACGGCCGACAAGGTGCCGCCGGACAGCCGTACGCGCTCCTGCAGGCCCGCCAGGCCGAGGCCGCCGGAACGCGCGGTGGAACGGGCGCGCGGCGGACCGTTGCGGACGAGGATCCGGTGCGACGAGACCGAGACCTCGACGGCGGCGCCCGGGGCGTGCTTGGCGGCGTTCGTCAGCGCCTCCTGCACGACGGGCGAGGCCAGATCGGGCACCGGGCCGGGCGCGAGGTCCAAGGTGATCGCCATGCCGGAGTCGCGGGCCCGCGCGACGATGTCGGCGACGTCCTCGTCCACGGGCGACAGCGGCGCCGCGTCGGACTCCTCGCGCAGCAGGCCGATGATCTGACGCAACCGCTCGGTGGCCTCGGCGGCCGCGGCGCGCACCTCGCCCGCCGCCCTGACCTGCGCGGGCGTGAGGCCGGGCGCCAGTTCCAGCCCGGCCGCCCGCACCGCGATCAGCGCCAGTTCGTGACCGAGCGAGTCGTGCATGTCACGGGCGATCCTCGCCCGCTCCCGCATCCGGGCCTGCGCCTCGACCGACAGCCGGGTCTGCTTGCGCTGCTGCAGCAACCTGCGCCGCAGCACCCCCAGCAGGTACGGCACCACGTAGGTGCCGACGAGCGCGGTGGCCAGCGACACCCAGACGGTCAGGTCGCCGCCGGCCGCCAGGCCCACGGCCACTCCGACGAGCGCGATCAGCCCGAACACCGCGAGCGCCGGCCACACCCTGGCCAGCCGCCGGCCGGACAGGTAGGCGTACCACATGATGAACGGCGAGGCCGGGACCAGCGGGAGGATCTTCACGTTGTCGCGGGGCAGCAGCCAGTTCAGATCGACGGTCGCGAACCCCATGTCGAACTGCCACGGCCCGAACGGCAGCAGCAGTATCAGCGCCGCCGGCGGGTACGGCCGGCCGAGCAGCACCGCCACCCCGGCCAGAACCAGCTTCGGCACGGTCACCACGCCGAAGCCCGCCGGGTCGGTGAGCGGGTCGGGCCCCATGACGGAGACGACGACGCCGAGCGCCACCCACAGCAGCAGGTCGTAGATCACCTGCCGGCGGCTCGCACGGCGCAGACGGCGAAGAGCGTGCACATGTGCAACGCTACCCGCCGGTCACGGACGGCCGTCCCCCTCCGTCGTCATGGACCGGCCCTGACGAAAGTCAGGGTGGGCTCGGCGCCACCACGGATGCACAAGCGATGCACCAGGGGCGCACCACAGCTGCTCCCGCAGTTCGGTGCACACCCCTGACGAAAGTAGGGGGCATTTAACACCGATCGTCCGATGTGGCACATCCCTTGGGTTCCTAGCGTCATGAGGTACGGGCCCTGACTGGTGTCAGGGAAGCCTCCGCGTTCGAACCGGGGCGTTCCCCGATGTCCCGGTGCGCCCCGTACCGGGACGCTGTGCCAGTACCCCCACCGATCGGAGTACATCTTCATGTCCCACGCCCTCCTGGGCCTCATCGAGCAGGCCATGTCGTCGCCCTGGTTGTACGCGGCGCTGTTCGGCCTCGCACTGCTCGACGCGTTCTTCCCGGTCGTGCCCGCCGAGACGGCGGTGATCACCGCAGGGGTGTTCGCCGCGGCCACCGGCGGGCCGAACCTGGCCCTGGTCATCGTGGTCTCGGCGGTCGGAGCGTTCGCCGGTGACCACATCTCCTACCTGATCGGCGCCAGGGCGGGCGGCAGGCTGCGCGAGCGCAAGGCGTTCGTCCGGGTGCGCGAGGCCCTCGCCGTACGGGGAGGGCTCGTCCTGGTCGCGGCCCGCTACATCCCCGGCGGACGCACCGCGACGACGCTGACCCTGGGCGCCGTCCGGCATCCGCTGCGCTCGTACAGCTTCTTCGACGGGATCGCGGCGGTCTCGTGGGGCCTGTACTCCGCTCTGATCGGCTTCTTCGGCGGCATGGCGTTCGAGAACGACCCCATCAAGGGGCTGCTGCTCGGGCTCGGCATCGCGGTGTCGATCACTGCCGTCGTCGAGGTCGTGCGGTGGATCAGGAAGCGGCGCGCCATCCGGGCTTCCCCGGCCCGACGTGCGGTGGACACCTCCGTTTGACCCTGCCCGACGACCATCCGAGTGAAAGGAGTGCTCCATGACGGTGCTGGCCGCAGCGATCGCCCTGGTCGGTTCGCTGTTCTTCGCGCTCGGCGCCGCCGTGCAGCAGTTCGAGGCGGTCGGCTCCGCCCGGCCGGGGCTGCTCGCGCTGCTGCGCAGGCCGCGCTGGCTGCTCGGAGGCGCCTCCATCGCCGCTGGTGGCCTCCTGCACATCGCGGCACTCGGACTCGGGCCGCTGACGGTCGTGCAGCCGATGGGGGTGGCCAGCCTGCTCTTCGCGCTGCCCATCGCCGCCACGCTGCACGGCCGCCGGCCGTCGCGCGCCGAGCTGTCCGCCGCCGGGGTCGTGGCGGCCGGGCTGATGGCCCTGGTGCTGCTCGTCCCCGAGGCGGAGGGTCCCGTCCACCTCGGCACCACGGGCGTGGTCACGCTGATCGGTGTGGCCGGAGCCGCCGCCGCGCTGCTCTGGGCCGGTTCCCTCGCCGCCGCGCCGGCGGGCCGCGCGGCCCTGCTCGCCACCAGCGCCGGCGTCCTGTACGGCGCCACCGCGACCCTCATGCGGGCGCTGGTGGACGGCACCTGGAACTGGTGGTACCTGCTCGCGCTGCCCGTGCCCGCGCTGCTGGCACTGGCGATGCTCCAGCGCGCCTACGCCGTCGGGCACTTCGGCGTCTCGTTCGCCTCGCTGCAGATCGCCGACCCGCTGACCGCGGTGGCGTTCGGGGCGCTGCTGCTCGGCGAGCCGCTGCCGACCGGTGTGCTGCCGGTCGTGGCGGCCGCCCTGACCGCGGTGGGCACCGTCGCGCTGGCCAGGACCAGCCCGCTGGAGGAACGCCGCGCGCCTGCCTGATCACTCATTGTCGTCCGCTGTGAAACGGAGTCGAACCCCCATGGCCATGCCTCTGCGCACCCCCCACGACGTCCCGCCGCCCGCCGTCTCCCCCAGCCGCGCTCCCGTCCGTCCGCGGCGGATCCTCATCTCGTCCGACACCTACCCGCCGGACGTGAACGGCGCCGCGTACTTCACCCACCGCCTGGCCACCGGCCTGGCCGCGCGCGGCAACGAGGTGCACGTGATCTGCCAGTCGGACACCGGGCCCGCCGCGGCCGACGTGGTGGACGGCGTGGTCGTGCACCGCCTGCGCTCGGCGCCGCTGCTGGTGCACCCGACCATGCGGGTCAGCGTGCCGGCCCGTCTCGACCGGCTGGTCGCGAGCATCGCCCCCGATGTGCTGCACACCCAGGGCCACTTCGTCGTCGGCCGCGCCGCCATCGCCGCCGCCCGTCGCGCGGGCGTCCCCATCGTCGCCACCAACCACTTCATGCCGGACAACCTCTTCCAGTTCGGCCACATCCCCGAACGGCTGCGCCGCCAGGCCGGCCGGCTCGCCTGGCGCGACTTCAGCCGCGTCTACGGCCGCGCCGACCACATCACCACCCCGACCCCGCTGGCCGCGCGGCTCCTCGCCGACCAGGGCTTCACCCGCGCGGTCGAGCCCGTCTCGTGCGGCATCGACCTGAGCCGTTTCCACCCCCACAGCGAGCCCAAGGCGTGGGCGCGCAAGCTCTTCGACCTGCCCGACCGTCCCACGGCCCTGTTCGTCGGCCGTCTCGACGAGGAGAAGCGGATCACCGAGCTCGTACGCGCCCTGCCGATGGTGCTCAACGTGACCGACGCCCAGGTGGCGCTGGTCGGGACCGGCAACCAGCGGGCCGAGCTGGAACGGCTCGCGCGGCGCATCGGCGTCGGCGACCGGGTGTTCTTCCTCGGGTTCGTCCCCGACGAGAGCATGCCGCAGGCGTTCGCCGCGGCCGACGTGTTCGCCATGCCCGGCATCGCCGAGCTGCAGAGCATCGCGACCCTGGAGGCCATGGCCAGCGGGCTGCCCGTGGTCGCCGCCGACGCCATGGCGCTGCCGCACCTCGTCGACGGCAACGGCTACCTGTTCCAGCCCGGCGACGTGGTGGGGCTCTCCCGCCACCTGACCGCCGTCCTCACCGACGACGACCTGCGCGCCCGCCTCGGCAGGGCCAGCAGGGAGCTCGCCCTCACCCACGACGACCAGTCCTCGCTGGCCCGGTTCGAGCAGATCTATGACGAGGTGAACCGCTGATGAGGCGGCTGTGGGCCGGAGGGGCCGTGGCGGCCACCGTGGTGTCGGCGGGGGCGGTCGCGTACGCGCAGGCGGAGCTGCCG
This sequence comes from Nonomuraea maritima, assembly GCF_900100395.1. Classification (GTDB taxonomy): domain Bacteria; phylum Actinomycetota; class Actinomycetes; order Streptosporangiales; family Streptosporangiaceae; genus Nonomuraea; species Nonomuraea maritima. The sequence continues at coordinate 22,859 of NZ_FNFB01000026.1, forward strand.
GCTCAGGCGCTGCTGAGCGACTACGCGCTGGTCCCCGGCGGGATGGCGCCGGTCCTGGTCGGGATGCTGGCACTCGCGGGGGCGTGCCTGTGCCTGGCGTACGGGCTGGCGCGGCAGGACCCGGGCCGGACGGCGGCCACGCGGGTGCTGCTGCTGGCCGGGGCCGGCGGGCTGATCATGAGCGCGATCTTCCCGACCGACCCCGGGACGTCGCAGATCGGCACCCTGGCCGGCGAGATCCACCGCTGGTCGTCGGCCGTGGTGTTCACCGCGCTGCCGATGGCGGGCTGGATGCTGGCCCGCCGGGCGGGCACTCCCTGGTGGCGCGCGGCGCCCTCCGCCACCGAGGCTCCCTCCGCCGCGAAGGCGCCCTCCGCCGCGATGACCGCGGTGCGGGCGATGAGCGTGGCGGCGGCGGTGACGCTGGGGGCGTACCTAGTGGCGCACCCCGCCTCCTTCACCTCGCCACTCGTGGGCGGCGACGCGTACTACGGGCTGCTGGAGCGGGGCTTGGTGCTGGCGGAGATGGCGCTGCTGGTGGTGATGGCCGTCGCGGCCGCCACCTCGGCTGCCCCTGCCGCGCAGGCGGCCCCCGAGCGGAACGCGCTGAGCGAGGAGCCGGCGACGGAGCGGCAGCGGCTGGCCGCCTGACACGCTTCGACGGGCGGCGAAACGATCCCGTCCTAACGTGGGCGCATGCCCGTCACCCGTCATGCTGAGGCGGTCGCCGTCCTGGCCGACCCCCGGTACACGCCCCCGCCCGTCCCCGCAGGACAGACCGAGGGGACCCTGGCCTGGCTGCGCTCCCGCGTCTCCCGCTTCTGCGCGGGCCAGGAACACGCCGAGCGCCGCCGTCCGCTCGTCGACCTGCTGGACGCGCTGGACCCGGCCGAGCTGCGCGCGGCGGCCCGCGCCCTGACCCTGGAGCGGGAAGGACGCCGGCGCGGCGTCCCCGCGGCCGTGCTCGGAGCCGCGCTCGGCGTCCACGACACCCGCGCGGTGCCCGCCGCCGCGGCGGGCTACCTGTCCGGCGAGGAGAGCCCACAGGCCGACGCCGCCGTCGCCGACCTGCTGGAGCAGACCGGCGTCCCGGTGATCACACTGCTGCTGCAGGCGCACGCCGCCACGGAGGGCCTCATCGAGAACGCGCTCGCCCACGACCGGGGCGGGGACGTCGAGACGCTGCTGCACGAGACCCTGCGGCACGACCCGCCGCTCCAGGCGACCCGCAGGCTGGACACCCGTACGGGAGAGAAACTCACGATCGACCTGGTGGCCGTCAACCGCGACCCGGACGTGTTCCCCGACCCGGAGCGGTTCGACTCCGCGCGCGGCAGGACCCCGCACCTGACCTTCGGCTCGGGCGTACGCCCCTGCCCCGCGCCCGACCACGCGCTCGCCCTGGCCGCGGGCGTCCTGGAGGCACTGCGATGACCTTCCGCGAGCTGCACCGCCCCGGCGACCCGCTGGTGCTGCCCAACGCCTGGGACTACGGCTCGGCCGCGTACCTGGCCGCGCAGGGGTTCCCCGCCATCGGCACGACGAGCCTCGGCGTGGCCGCCGCGTACGGCAAGCCCGACGCGGCCGGCGCCACCAAGGCCGAGACGATCGAGCTGGCCGAGGCGATCCGCGGCCTCGGCGTCCTCGTCACCGTGGACATCGAGGGCGGTTTCAGCGACGACCCTGCCGAGGTGTCCGACCTGGTCGCGGCCCTGGCCGCGCTCGGCGTCGCGGGCGTCAACCTGGAGGACGGACGGCCGGACGGCACCCTGCGCCCGATCGAGCTGCACCAGCGGATCATCGAGGCCGCACTCGGGCACGGCGTGTTCGTCAACGCCCGTACCGACACGTGCTGGCTGCGTACGGGTGACACGCGGGAGCGGGTACGCGCGTACGCCCACGCCGACGGGATCTTCGTACCGGGGCTGACCGGCCTCGGCGAGATCGCGGACGTGGCGGCGAGCACGCCGCTGCCGCTCAACGTGCTGCACCAGCCGGACGGCCCGACGATCGCCCAGCTCGCCGCGGCCGGGGTGGCGCGGGTGAGCACCGGGTCGCTGCTCTACCGGGCGGCGCTGCGGGAGGCCGCGGCCGTCGCGCTGGCACTCCGGGGCGAGCAACCACCATCTATCCCGACATACGCCGAGATCGCGGAGAGCCTCCCCCGATAATCGGGACATGCGGTTCCACATTCTCGGGCCCACCGAAGTGCTGGACGACGACCGGCCGATCGCGCTCGGCGGCCCCCGGGTACGCGCCCTGCTGACCCTGCTCGCCCTGCACGCCGGCCGGGTCGTCGACGCCGGGCGGCTGGCCGATGGCCTGTACGGCACCGATCCCCCCGAGGGCGTGGCCAACGCGCTGCAGTCGCAGGTGTCGCGGCTGCGCCGGGCGCTCGGCAGGGACCTGGTGGAGTTCCATCCGACCGGCTACCGGCTGGTCGCCGACCCGCAGGACGTGGACGCGCGCCGGTTCGAGCTGCTCGCGCAGGCCGGGCGGCAGGCGCTGGCGGCCGGCGACCCCGGACGGGCGGCGGCGCTGCTGCGCGACGCCCTCGACCTGTGGCGGGGCGCGCCGCTCGCCGACGCCCCGCACGCCGGGGCCGCCGCGACGGCGCTGGAGGAGCTCCGGCTCGCCGCCACCGAGGACCGCGTCCAGGCCGACCTCGACCTCGGCCGGCACCGCGAACTGGTGGCGGAGCTGCGCCGGCTCGTCGGCGCCCACCCGCTGCGCGAACGGCTGAGCGCCCAGCTCATGCGCGCCCTGTACGGCAGCGGCCGCCAGGCCGAGGCGCTGACCGTCCACGACGCGGCCAGGAAGCTGCTGGACGAGGAGCTGGGCGTGGAGCCTGGCCCGGAGCTGACCGCCGCGCACCTGGCCGTGCTGCGGGGCGATCCCGCGCTCGGCGCGTCCGCTCCGGCGGCGTTCCCGCTGCGGCGGGGGTTACGCGCCCAGCTCACCAGCTTCGTGGGCCGCTCGGAGGAGCTCGACCGGCTGCGCTCCCTGCTCACGGAGAGCAGGCTCGTCACGCTGACCGGCCCCGGGGGCGCGGGCAAGACCCGGCTCGCGACCGAGGCGGCCGCGCGGCAGCCGGGCGACGTGTGCTTCGTGCCGCTCGCGCCGGTCTCCGACGCCCCGGGCGTGCCGGGGGCGGTGCTCGCCGCGCTCGGCATCAGGGACGCGCTGCTGCACGTCCCCGAGCGCCCGGCCGTCGATCCCGTGGCCCGGCTGGTGTCCGCGCTGACCGAGCGCGAGCTGCTGCTCGTGATCGACAACTGCGAGCACCTCGTCGGCGCCGCCGCCGAGCTGGTCGACCACCTGCTGGCCGCCTGCCCTGGCCTGCGCGTGCTCGCGACAGGACGCGAGGCGCTGGGCATCACGGGCGAGTCGCTCCTGCCCCTCGCGCCGCTGCGGCTGCCGCCGCCCGAGGCGGACGACCCGCTCGGTTACGCGGCGGTGCGGATGTTCGCCGACCGGGCCGCCGCCGTCCGGCCTGGCTTCAGCGTGGACGCGGGCAACGCCGCCGACGTCGTACGCATCTGCCGGGCGCTCGACGGGCTGCCGCTGGCCATCGAGCTGGCCGCGGCCCGCCTGCGCACGCTGCCGGTCGCCGACGTGGCCGCGCGGCTCGACGACCGGTTCGAGCTGCTCACCCGCGGCAGCCGTACGGCGCTGCCGCGCCACCAGACCTTGCGCGCGGTCGTCGCCTGGAGCTGGGACCTGCTGGACGCCGACGAGCAGCAGGCGGCCAGGCGGCTGGCCGTGTTCGCCGGGGGCGCCCGTCCGGAGGCGGCCGAGCGGGTGTGCGGGCTGCCGGAGGACGTGCTGTTCGCGCTGGTGGAGAAGTCTCTGGTCGAGTTCACCGACGGGCGTCTGCGCATGCTCCAGACGATCCGGGCGTTCTGCGCCGAACGGCTGGCGGAGTCGGGTGAGGAGGAGGCCGTCCGGCGGGCGCACGCGGCGTACTACGTCGAGCTGCTCGAAGCGGCCGACCCGCGGCTGCGCGCCGCCGACCAGCTGGAGTGGCTGGCCCTGCTCGACGAGGAGAGCGACGACATCGTCGCGGCCACCCGGTCCGCCACCGAGTCGGGCGACCTGCAGCAGGCCCTGCGGTTGACCGCGTACAGCGCCTGCTACTGGTGGATGCGTGGCAACCGGGTCACGAGCGCGAACCTCGCGGCCCGCCTGCTGCGCGCGCTCGGCTCCGTGACCTTTCCCGGCATGGAGGAGGAGCACGCGCTGTGCGTGCTCGTGGCCGCATGGGCGGGGACGGGCGACGACGACCTGCGGGCCCGGCTCGAGGAGTTGCGCGAGCGGCTCGGCTGGAACTACGTGCCGGTCAGGCTCGACTTCCTCATGATGCTGCTGTCGATGTTCACCGGCCCGCCGCCCGACTTCGACCACGCCGTCGAGGACATCCTGCATCTGCTGCCGCGGCTGCCGCCGTGGCAGCGGTCGCTGTCGTACTGCGGGGCCGCGTTCGTCCACCAGACGCTCGGCCGCACCGACGAGGCGCTGGAGCACTTCGCCGCCGGCCTGGACGGGTTCCGGGCCATCGGCGAGCGGTGGGGCACGGTGCTGGTGCTGTCCGGGCTGTGCGCGCTGCGGCGGGATCAGGGCGACCACCGCGGCGCGTACGCGCTGGCCGACGAGGCGCTGACGCTGGCGCGGGAGCTGGGCTGCGGGACGGACATCGCCGAGACCCTGTGCCGCAGGGCCGACGCGCTGGTGCGCCTCGACGACGTGGAGGGGGCGCGGGCCGACTACGTGCTCGCGGCCGAGCTGGCGCGGCGCAACGGCTCCCTGGAGAACCTGGCCTGGGCCGAACTCGGCCTGGGCGAGCTGGCGCTGGCCCGCGGCGACCTCGCCGAGGCCCGCACCCACCTGACCCGGGCGCGTGAGGAGTGCCCGGTGGGCTGGTACAGCACGGAGGAAACCCGCACCCGCATCGCAACCGCACTGGCAGCACTCCCCACCCCGCACGGCGAACCGGCCGGCGGGGTGGTCAGCGGGCGGTAGGTCGTTCGTCAGCGTGGTTCGCGACCGTCGGTGGCATGACGAACAAATGGGCGTGTCTGGCGGTCGCCTGCGTGGCCACCCTGCTGCTCTCTCTCGACCTCACCGTGCTGCACCTGGCGCTGCCGAGCCTGGTCGCCGACCTCGGCGCGAGCTCCACCCAGTTGCTGTGGATCGGCGACGTGTACGGCTTCGCCCTCGCCGGCCTGCTCGTCACCATGGGCAACGTCGGCGACCGCGTCGGACGCAGGCGCCTGCTGCTGATCGGTGCCACGGCGTTCGGGGCGGCGTCGGTGATCACCGCGTACGCGCCGAGCGCCGAGCTGCTGATCGCCGCCCGGGCGCTGCTGGGAGTGGCCGCGGCCACGATCATGCCGTCCACGCTGTCGATCGTCCGCAACGTGTTCACCGAGCCCGGCGAGCGGACGGCGGCCGTGGGCATCTGGAGCGGCATGAGCGCGGCGGGTTTCGCGGTCGGCCCGGTGGTCGGCGGCCTGCTGCTCGACCACTTCTGGTGGGGTTCCGTCTTCCTGATCAACGTGCCGGTCATGGCGCTGGTCATCATCGGCGGGCTCCTGGTGCTGCCCGAGTCGCGCAACCCCGACGCCGGACGGATCGACGTGCCGAGCGTCCTGCTGTCGTTCGGGGGCGTCGTGGCCGTCGTGTACGCGGTCAAGGAGGCGGCGCACACCGGGCTGGAGCACGCCGACGTGCCGGCCGCCGGGGTCGCCGGGGTGGCGCTGCTCGTGGCGTTCGGGTGGCGGCAGACACGGGTGCCCGAGCCGCTGATCGACGTACGGCTGTTCCGTCGGCGGGCGTTCAGCGCGTCCATCGTCACGAACCTGCTGGCGATCTTCGCGATGTCGGCGATGATGCTGATGTTCGCCTGGTACCTGCAGCTGGTGCTGGGCTGGTCGCCGCTGCAGGCGGGCCTCGCACAGCTGCCCGGCGGCCTCGGCGGCGCGGTGGGCGGGGTCCTGGCCGCCAGGCTGATCCGGCCGCTCGGCAGGAACGGCGTGGTCGCCCTGGGCCTCGCCATGAACGCGGGCGCGTTCCTCTGGTACACGACGCTCGGCACCGAACTGACCTACCTCACGCTGCTGCCCGCCCTGCTGATCGGCGGTGTCGGCATCGGGTTCGCCTTCACCGTCAACAACGACAACGTGCTGGCGACGGCGCCTCCCGAGCGGGCGGGGGCCGCGGCGGCGGTGTCGGAGACGGCGTTCGAACTGGGTGGGGCGCTCGGCATCGCGGTCCTGGGCACGGTGCTCACCGCGGCGTACCGGGCCAACCTGGCGCTGCCCGCCGGGGTTCCCTCCTCAGGCGCGGGCGAGTCGCTCGCCGAGGCCATGAGCACGGCCGCCACGCTGCCCTCCGGCCCGGCCGCGGAGCTGGCCAGGGCGGCGCGGGCCGCGTTCCTGGAGGGCCTGCACCTGACCTCGTTCGTCGCCGCCGCGACCCTGGCGGCCGTCGCCGTGGTGGCCCTGGTGGGGTTGCGCGGCGTCCCGAAGGTCATCCCGGAGGAGGTTCTCGCCCGCGCCCGCTCCTGATCGCCGTACGCCGCCCCGGCACAGACCCGCACCACCCGGGACGCCCGTGCCACCCCCGCAAGGACGCCGTCAGAAGGTGGGGTTGGTGGGGCAGCGGCGGGTCACGGTGGGCGTGAGGGTGTCGAGACGCCGGCCGATCATGCGGGCGATGCCCTCGATCGTCTGGATGCCCGCCCCCTCCCCCGGCTGCTGGTCGGTCTGTACGGACAGCAGCAGGTCGCGCCCGGGCCCGTGGACGCGGCCGTAGCTCGTCACCGCCCACGTGTTGTGCACGAACGGGCGCGGTGTCCACCCGTTCTTCAGCGCCACCCGGTCCTGCGGCCGGGCCGCCGCGCTGACCCCCCACGCCTGGTCCTTGACCACCCGTCCCATCAGCGACAGGACCTGCGCCCGGCTCCTGGACGAGATCCCTCTGCCGCCCTTGACCAGCACCTTCAGCAGCCGGATGCGGTCGGCGGGGCTGGTCAGGGTGCCTCCCCAGTACTTGCCCGGCCCAGGAGTGGTCTCCTTCAGCCCGATCCTGCGGTAGAAGCCGCTCATGGTGCCCCCGCCGCCGACCCGCGCCCACAGCCGGTCCGCCGCGTCGTTGTCGCTCTCGGTGACCATGCGGGTGGCGAGGTCGAGCTCGTCCTCGCCGAGCCGGCCGGAGCGGCGGCGCAGCAGCGCGGCCAGGATGTCCACCTTGGCGCCGCTGGCGGTGATGATGTCGTTGCGGTGCTGTCCCTGCCCCAGCGAGACGCCGCTGACCAGGTCGTGCGCGCCGTAGACGACGCGGCCGGGACGGCCCGCCACGTAGCGGGCGAGGTCGCGCTGGAGCCGGGCGCGGTTGATCCGGCCGCCCCGTACGTCAGGAAATTTCATGAAGCAGTGCGCCACCTTGACCGGCGCCCGCACCATCACGGGTTGCACCGGAGGCGCCCCGGCCCCGCACCCTGCCACGAACGCCAGCCCCACACACGCCGTTCCCACCGTCCGCACGCCAACCCCCGCGAGCTCGTCGGGGGCGTAAGGAACATTCCCGGCTTCAGGCCCGGATGCATCGCACCCGGCACTTTCCTGGACGGACCATCAGCGCATTCTTGCCAAAACCGACGCTCAGAGGTACTCGGCGAGGAACCCGGCGGTCGCGTCCACGGCCTGCGTGACGTACGGCTCACGGTCGTAGAGGTCGATGTGCTCCTTGGCATCGACCCAGACCAGCCGCTTCGGCTCGTCGAGCCGCCGGAACGCCTCCTCGGCCCCCTCCGGCGAGCAGAACCGGTCGACCACGCCGTGCACGACCAACGCCGGCTTGGGCGACAGGAAGTCGGCGCCCATCATGTTGTCCATGGTGAGCAGCTCGCGCACGCTCGCCCGCGTCACCTCGTTCGCCCAGTGCGGCGAGGCTCCGCGCTCGGTCCCGTAGTAGGCGTACGGCTCGTCGCCCGGCATCGCCGCCTCGCCCCGCTCCGCCACCGCCGGCACGTACTCGACCGGCCCGCCGAGGTCCTGCCGCTCCAGCACCTCGGTGGACGCCGCCAGCGCGGCCTGGTAGTCGGCGCCCATCCGCATCGCGTACGGGTTGTTGTAGGCCCCCGCGATCCCCGCGAACACCTTCACCCGCGGGTCGAAGGCGGCGAACTTCAGCGCGTAGCCGGCGCCGAGGCAGATGCCCACCGCCCCGATCCTGCCGGGGTCGACCTCGGGCCGCGCGCGCAGGAACGACACGGCGGCGCGCAGGTCGTGCAGCTTGCCCTGCGGGTCCTCGTGGCGGCGCGGACCGCCCTCGGACTCGCCCCAGTTGCGGTGGTCGAACGACAGCGTGACGTGCCCCCGCTCGGCGAGCCGGGCCGCGTACAGGCCGGTGACCTGGTCGCGCACCCCGGCGAACGGCCCGGTGAGTACCAGCGCCGGCCACGGCCCCACGCCCTCGGGGACCCGCAGGTCGCCGGTGAGCGTGAGGCCGTCGGAGGTGAACTCGATTCTCATGGGCCCAGTCTGCTCTCACCGGACCCGGTACGCGTCAGGAGTCGAAGCCCAGCCCCATCCGGTCGAGCGCGCGCAGCCACAGGTTGCGCTTGCCCTGGTGCTCGTCGGCCTGGGCGATCGACCAGCGGGTGAACTGGATCACGGGGGAACGCACCGGCTCGGGCGGGAACGGGAACGGCTTCTCCTTGACCATCCGCAGTTCTGTGCGTTCGGTGCGCTCGCCCGACAGCAGGTCGAGCATGACGTTCGCGCCGAAGCGGGTGGCGCCGACGCCCATGCCGGTGTAGCCGGTCGCGTAGACGAGCCGCCCGCCGTGCGCCCTGCCGTAGAAGGCGCTGAAGCGGCTGCAGGTGTCGATGACGCCACCCCACCGGTGGGTGAAGCTCACGTCGCCAAGCTGGGGGAAGGTGTCGTAGAAGTGCTCGGCCAGCTTGACGAACGTCTCGTCGCGCTGCTCGTACTCCGGCCTGACGAGGCCGCCGTTGTAGTAGACCGCGTCCCAGCCGCCCCACAGGATGCGGTTGTCGTCGGTCAGCCGGTAGTAGTGGAACTGGTTGCCGCCGTCGCCCACGCCCTGTCGGTTGCGCCAGCCCACCGAGGCGAGTTCGTCGGCGCTCAGCGGCTCGGTCATGAGTGCGTAGTCGTACACGGGGACCACGTAGTGCCTGAGCCGGCGCAGCAGCGGCGGGAAGACGCCGGTGCCGAGCGCCACGCGGCGCGCGGCCACCTCGCCGTGCGGGGTGCGCAGCGTGAGCAGCGTGCCGTCGTCGTGCAGCGCCCGCACGGGGCTGCGCTCGTGGACGCGTACGCCGAGGCGCAGGCACGCCTCGCGCAGGCCCCACGCCAGCCGCGCCGGGTCGAGCATGGCGCAGCCCTTGCGGTCCCAGAGGCCCGCGAGGTAGGTCGGCGAGTCGATCTGGGCCCGCACCTGCTCGCGGTCGAGCGGCTGGTAGTCGAGGCCCAGTTCTGAGGTGATGGCGTGCTGCTCGGCCAGCGCCTCGACCTGCCAGGGCTCGGTGGCGACCTGCACCTCGCCGGTGCGCTCGAACGAGCAGTCGATGCCGTGGCGGCGCAGGGTCTCTTCGATCTCGTCGAGGTTCTCGACGCCCATGCGTTCGAGCCGCTCGATCTCCTCGGGCCACCGTTCCAGGCCGTTGGCCAGGCCATGGGTGAGGGTCGCCATGCAGAACCCGCCGTTGCGGCCGGTGGCGGCCCAGCCGATCCTGCGTCCTTCGAGCAGGACGACGTCCAGCGAGGGGTCTCGTTCCTTGGCCATCAGAGCCGTCCACAGCCCTGAGAAGCCGCCGCCGACGACGGCCAGGTCGGCGACGGTCTTTCCGGTGAGCCGCTCCTGCGGCTCGGGTCTGGCCGGGCTGTCCAGCCAGTACGGCTTGCGCTCCGCATCAGCCAGCGCCTTCAGCGGATCCACAAATCCCACTTCCCTACGAAAGTTCAGAATATTTGATGATGAAATCGCGGGACCAAATGGTGATCACGCACGGGTTCCCCCCGTCGGAATCCGATCTCGCCTCCCTGTTCTTTGCCAATGACGAATCCCTCCGCGGCAGCGGAGGGGAAGCCGGTGACCCGGTGTTCAGGCGCGGCGGCGGGACGCGACCGCACTCGCGATCGCGATCAGCACACCGACGCCGAAGATCAGCGTACCCATGACGTTGACCTGCGGCGGGATGCCGGTCTTGACGGCGCCGACGATCCACAGCGGGAAGGTCACCGTCGAGCCGTTGACGAAGCTCGTCACCACGTAGTCGTCGATCGACAGCGCGAACGACAGCATCGCGCCCGCCAGCACGCCGGGCATGATGGACGGCAGCGTGACCTGCCGGAACGTGCCCCACGCCGTGGCACCGAGGTCTCTGGCGGCCTCTTCCAGCGACGGGTCGAGGCCGACGACCCTCGCCCGTACCGTGACGACCACGAACGACAGCGAGAACAGCACGTGGGCGATGATGATCGTGTTCGCGTCGCGCGGGACGTTGCCTGAGACGAACAGCGACAGCAGCGAGGCGCCCATGACGAGTTCGGGCGTGGAGATCGCGGCGAACACCAGGAAGTTCGTGGCGCCGGCGCCGCGGAAGCGGTGACGGCCCAGCGCGATGCCCAGCATCGTGCCGATCACCACCGTGATCACGGTGCTGACCAGGGCGATCACCAGCGTGTTGCGCAGCGCCACGGTGAGGTCGGAGATGTCGAAGAGCTCGGTGTACCAGCGCAGGGTGAAGCCCTGCCAGGTGGTGTTCGACTTGCTCTTCTTGTCGTTGAACCCGAACAGGATCATCACGGCGATGGGCGACGACAGCCAGACGATGATCAGCCAGGTGTAGGCGTGCAGCAGCCGGTCGCCGAGTCTTCCGCGGGTCCTCATCGCGCCGCCGCCTCCAGCACGTTCTCCGTCCCGAGCACTCTGGCGTAGACGAAGATGCCGACCAGCAGGACCGCCATCAGCGTGAACGACAGCGCCGAGGCGGTCGGGTAGTTGAGGTTCGTCAGGTATTCCGTCTGGATGATGTTGCCGATCATCGTGTTCGACGTGCCGCCGAGGATGGCCGCGTTGATCGGGTCGGCCGTGGCCGGCACGAACGTCATGAGCACCCCGGCGAACACCCCGGGCAGCGACAGCGGCAGTACGACCCGCCGGAACGCCGCTCCCCGGGTCGCGTACAGGTCCTGGGCCGCCTCCACCACCCGCGGGTCGACCCGCTCCAGCGCCACGTAGATCGGCAGGATCATGAACGGCAGGAAGTTGTACGTCAGCCCGCCCACGACGGCGAACGTCGTGGCGAGGACGTGGAAGCCCTCGGGCAGCAGCCCCCAGCCCTTCAGCGTGCCGAACAGGATGCCGTTGTCGGCCAGCAGGAAGTTCCACGAGATCGTCCGCAGCACGAACGACACGAAGAACGGCAGCAGCAGGAGGAAGAGGTACATCGACTTCCGCCTGCCGCCCCGGAAGGCGATCCAGTACGCGACCGGGTAGCCGATCAGCATCATCGCCACCGTCGCCAGCCCCCCGTACAGCAGCGAGCGCAGGAGCTGGGTGCTGTACCTGCTCAGCGCGTCGCCGTAGTTGGAGAAGCTGAACGTCATGGCGAAGCCGTCGATGGCGTTTCCGGTCTGCAGCGACACCGACGCCATCGCGGCCATGGGGACGACCAGGAAGATCGCCAGCCAGATCCAGCTGGGCAGCACCAGCAGGTAGGGGGTCAGCCGCTTCATCGTCAGGCCTGGGTGATCGACTGGAAGATCGGGTTGAACACCTGCTCCTGCTGGGTGGTGAGCGGGGTGTAGCTGTGGAGCTTGGCGTACTCCTCGTCGGAGGGGAACATGAGCGGGCTCGCCACCATCTCCTCCAGCGTCTTCTTCTCCTCGCCGGTGGCCGAGGCGGCCTTCTCACGCAGCAGGTCCTGGACGGCGGGCACCGGGGTGACGTACTGGATGAACTCGTCCAGTTCGGCGGCCACGGCCGGCTGGTAGAGGTAGTCCATCAACATGATGGCGTCCACGGGGTTGGCGGCGCCCTTGGGGATCAGCATGTTGTCGGTCCAGATCGTGCCGCCTTCCTCGGGCACGTAGAACTTGACCGGCTCGCCGGCGAGCTGCCGCTGGAACACGTCGCCGGACCAGGCCATGCTGATCCAGAGGTCGCCCTTCGACACAGCGTCGATATACGACTGATCATAATATTTCCGCACAATTCCGGCGTCGCGCTGTGCCTTCAGCTTCTCGCCGGCCTTGCGCCAGTCCGCCTCGGTCGACGTCTCCGGCGCGATGCCCAGCGAGATCATGCCGAAGTTGCCGATCTCCTGCGCGTCGGCCATCATGCCGACCCGCCCCTTGTACTTGGGGTCGAAAAGCGCCTCAATGCTGGTGAGGTCGTCCTTGATGTAATTGGTGTTGTACGCGATCCCGGTCACACCGGAGGTGTAGGGAACCGTGTACTTGTTGCCCGGGTCGTACGCGCGTTCCTTGTACTTCTGCCCGGCGTTGGCCTGGAAGTTGGGCAGCTTGGAATGGTCGAGCGGCACGACATAGCCCAGGTCGATCATGTGCTGGAGCTGGACGCCGTTCGTCATGACGACGATGTCGTAGCCCAGCGGCTGACCGGCGCGCAGCACGGGGTCGGCCTTTCCGAAGAACTCCGCGTTCTCCTGGATGACCTCTTTGTACTCGTACGAGATGCCGGTGTCGGCCTTGAACTTCTCCAGCGGCCCCTTGTCCTCGGGCATGTACTCGGGCCAGTTGGCGAAGACGACCTTGCCGTGCTTCTGCTGCTTGGCCCAGAAGTCGGCCACGGCGTCGGCCTTCGGGGGCGCCGCCTTCTGCCCCTGCACACCACAGGCGGCGAGGGCGAGTCCGGCAGCCGAGGCCCCGGCGAGCTTGAAGATGTCGCGGCGGGTGCGCGGCTGCGTCATTCCACGCATGAAGGGGTTCATCGAGTGTTAACTTCCAATCACGTACGAATGCCGCGCCTGCCACGACAGCCACACGGAGTCGCCCCGCTCCGCCGTGGCCGTCGCGTCATGCGCGTTCTGCTGGAACACCGTGATGACCGTGCCGTCGGTGGAGTCGGACAGACGGACGGCGTAACTGTTGTAGGTGCCCAGGTAGACGACCTCAGTCACGGTGCCGCGAACGACACTCATCTCAGGAGCTGGCTCCTCGGTGCCGATGGCGATCTTCTCAGGTCGTACGGTCACCGTCACATCGCCGTCGTGCCCCGGTACGAGCACCCGGCTGTCGCCCACCTTCAACACGCCGCCGACCGCTGTGCCGGTGAGCAGGTTGGAGGTGCCGATGAATCCGGCGACGAACCCCGTCGCCGGACGTTCGTAGATCTCGCGCGGCGAGGCGAGCTGCTCGACCAGGCCGTCGTTCATGACGGCGATCCGGTCGCTCATGGTCAGCGCCTCGCTCTGGTCGTGCGTCACGTACACGAACGTGATTCCGACCTCGCGCTGGATGCGCTTGAGCTCGATCTGCATGGCCTGGCGCAGCTTCAGGTCGAGCGCGCCGAGCGGCTCGTCGAGCAGCAGCGCGCGCGGCCGGTTGACCAGCGCGCGGGCCAGGGCCACCCGCTGCTGCTGGCCGCCGGACATCTCGCGCGGCCTGCGCTTCTCCCTGCCGGTGAGGTCGACGATCTCCAGCATCTCGCCGACCCGGCGCTTAATCTCGTCCTGCGGGGTCTTCTTCTGCTTGAGGCCGAAGGCCACGTTGTCCCAGACGCTCATGTGCGGGAAGAGCGCGTAGGACTGGAAGACCATGTTGACGTCGCGCTTGTTCGGCGGGACGTTCGTGACGTCCTGGCCGTGCAGCTTGACGAGGCCCTTGGTGGGCTCCTCGAAGCCGGCGATCATCCGCATGGTCGTGGTCTTGCCGCAACCGGACGGGCCGAGGAGGGAGAAGAACTCCCCCTCGGCGATGTCCAGCGTCACGCCCTTGACTGCCTGGACGACCTCGCCGTGCGAGAGATACTCCTTGACGACGTCCTCAAGCTCAATCGCGTTCAGCCCGGTCATTCCAGGTAGTCCCTCACCTATTCGCCGATGTAGTGCATGACGTGCTTGACCCGGGTGTAGTCATGCAGACCGAACACCGAAAGGTCCTTGCCGTACCCGGAGTGCTTGAAGCCGCCGTGCGGCATCTCCGAGACGAACGGGATGTGCGTGTTGACCCACACCACGCCGAAGTCGAGCCGGTTCGACATGCGCATCGCCCGGCCGTGGTCGGAGGTCCACACAGAGCCGCTCAGACCGTACTTGACGTCGTTGGCCTTGGCGAGGGCGTCGGCCTCGTCGGTGAAGGTCTGGACGGTGATCACGGGGCCGAAGACCTCGTTCTGCACCATCTCGTCGTCCTGGCGCAGCCCGTCGACGACGGTCGGCGCGAAGAACCAGCCCTTGTCGCCGACCCGGCTTCCGCCGGTGAGGATCTTGGCGTGCGCGGGCGCCCGGTCGATGAACCCCTGGACGCGGGTCAGCTGGGTCTCGTTGTTGAGCGGCCCGTACAGCGCGTCGGCGTTGTCGAGGTCGCCGGTCACGGTGCCGGCGGCGGCCTCGGTGAGCGCGGCCACGAACTCGTCGTGCACGCTCTCCTGGACCAGCACCCGGCAGGCGGCCGTGCAGTCCTGGCCGGCGTTGTAGAGCCCGGCGACGGCGATGTCGGCGGCGGCCTTGCGCAGGTCCTTGACGTCCTCGAAGACCACGACCGGCGCCTTGCCGCCGAGTTCGAGGTGCACCCGCTTGAGGTCGTCGGCGGCGCTCTTGGCCACCGACATGCCCGCGCCCACCGAGCCGGTGATCGCGACCATGGAGGCCGTCGGGTGGCTCACGACCAGGGCGCCCGTCTCACGGTCGCCGGTGACGACGTTGAAGACGCCGGGCGGCAGCACCTCGCCGAGGATCTCGGCCAGCTTGACCGTGGAGACCGGGGTGGTGTCGGAGGGCTTGAGCACGACCGTGTTGCCGGCCGCCAGCGCCGGGGCGATCTTCCAGACCGCCATCATCATCGGGTAGTTCCACGGGGTGACCTGGCCCACCACGCCGATCGGCTCGTGCCGGATGACGCTGGTGTGCTCGGCGAGGAACTCTCCCGCCGTGGGGCCCTCCAGCGTCCGCGCCGCGCCCGCGAAGAACCGGAAGTGGTCGGCGGCGACCGGGGTCTCGTCCTCCGCCATCCGGGCGCGGGGCTTGCCGGTGTTGCGGCACTCGGCCTCGTTGATCTCGTCCGCCCGGGCCTCGATCGCGTCGGCGACCTTGAGCAGCAGGGCCGCCCGCTCGCCGGGCGTGGTCCGGCCCCACGACTCGAAAGCCGCGGCGGCGGCGGCGAAAGCGGCGTCGACGTCGTCGGGGCCCGAAACGGGAGCCTGGATGTAAGGCTCGCCCGTACACGGGTCGATGATGTCGGAGAATTCGCCGCTCTTCGCGTCCACGAACTCACCGTTGATGTAGTTCTGCAGACGGGTGGTCATTCGCCCTCCTTTGTCGGTCGTATGACCATGATGGTGTCCAGGATGACCTCGGCGGACCCGGTCACGGATGACCTTCTCCGCGAGGTGGGCTGAGATGCCGCGACTCTTACAGAGCGGAAGCATCCCGACAAGGGATTTCGTGGTGAAGATATCAAATTGCTACGAATTCGCTTGACAGACCGCCAAGAACTGACAACATGTCGCAGCAGAACGGCAACTCGACCGGAACGCCCCCGGAACAGCCCCGTAACGCGGGACGGTCAGGGAAGGAATCCTCTCAATGACGACGCCGCCCCGTGTACGACGAACAACCCCCATCGCCGGACCGGTGGTTCTCGACGACCTCTCCAAGCAGATCATCGAACAACTCCAGAGCGACGGGCGGATGTCGTACGCGGCGATCGGGAAAGCGGTCGGGCTGTCGGAAGCCGCCGTGCGCCAGCGGGTGCAACGGCTGCAGGACGCCGGCGTCATGCAGATCGTCGCCGTCACCGACCCCCTCACCCTCGGCTTCCCCCGCCAGGCCATGATCGGCGTCAACTGCGAGGGCGACCTCGAGTCGGTGGCCGACGAGCTCTCGGCCATCGAGGAGATCGACTACGTGGTGCTCACGGCGGGCTCCTTCGACGTGATCGTGGAAGTGGTCTGCGAGGGCGACGGACACCTGCTGGAGATCCTCAGCAAGATCCGCGCCATCCCGGCCGTCCGGGCGACGGAGTCGTTCGTGTACCTGAAGCTGCGCAAGCAGACGTACTCCTGGGGCACCCGCTAACCCACCCTCGCCACGGCCCGCACAGGCGCGCCGTCGGCCCCCGGCAGGCGCAGCGGCAGCAGCGAGACCTCGATCGGCAGCCCCCGCGCCTGGGCGTCGAGGAGCCGGTCGAGGCCGGTCAGGTTCTCGGCGATGACGGCGTGCGCGCCGCACAGCACCCGGTGGGCGGGGAAGTCGTCGGCGGGCGTGGGGTCGACGCTCAGCGCGTCGATCCCGACCGTCCGCACCCCGCGCGCCACCAGCAGCCGCGCCGCCTCCTCCGTCAGGTACGGATGCGCCGCGTACGCCTCGCTCCCCCAGTGCGCCGACCATCCGGTGGCGACGAGCACCATCGCCCCCTCCAGGACGGCCGCGCGGAAGGGCTCGGGCCCGATCGGCGAGCGCGGTGCCGCGCCCCGGACGTCGACCACCACCGCCGGGCCCCAGAAGCGCTCCAGCGGCAGCTCGTCCAGCGCGGGCAGTGTGTCGTCCACGTGGAACGGGGCGTCCACGTGGGTGCCCGACTGTGAGCCGAGGTGCAGCCGCAGCACGTTGACGCCGTCGTCCGCGACCGTGAGCGCCGGGCCGACCGAGACCTCCGGGTCGCCCGGGTAGACGGGCATGCCGGTCTCGATCGGCACGGACAGGTCGATGAGTTCCATCAGGTTCTCCCGAGGGGACCATCGCCTTCAGGCGACGGGGGAATCGGGAGCGGGAGGGCCGCCAAGGCCCGAGCGTGCAGTGATCTGCCTGGTCTGCGCATCAGAGATCTCCGTTCGTCGCGTCTTGGATGAGCAGCACTGTTATAACGAGCATGTGGCTCGGCAAGTGCGCACTTCCCCCGGTGCGGCGTATGACGTCGGGTACCACGTGGTGTGGTGCCCGAAGTACCGTCGCCCGGTCCTGGGCGGCCGGGTGAAGGACCGCCTGGAGGAGTTGATCCGTGCCAAGGCCGACGAGCACGGGTGGGAGATTGTGGCGGTTGAGGTGATGCCGGACCACGTGCATCTGTTCGTCAAGCGCCACCTGAGGAACTCGCCCTCGTACGTGGCCGAATTCAAGGGATTCACCTCCCACCACCTGCGCGCCGACTTCGGCCACCTGCGCTCCCAACTGCCCACGCTGTGGTCACGGTCCTGCTTCATGGCCATGGTCGGCGCGGTGTCGGCCGAGACGGTGCAGCGCTGTATCGAGACGCAGGACGAGCGGCCGTCCAAGGGCGGTGGCCGTGCGTAGATCGTGCAAGTTCCTGCTGCGCCCCACGAGCAAGCAGGCGGCGGCGCTCACGCAGTGCCTGGAGGACCACCGGCAGCTGTACAACGCCGCGCTGGAGCACCGCCGCACCGCCTACGCCACAGCGGGTGTGGGCGTCCGGTACGGCGAGCAGTCGGCCGAACTGAAGCACATCCGCGCCGATGACCCCGGTGGGCAGGGCCGGTGGTCGTTCTCGTCCCAGCAGGCCACGCTGCGGCGGCTCGACAAGGCGTTCGGCGCGTTCTTCGACCGGGTCAGGACGGGACGGACGCCTGGCTTCCCGCGGTTCAAGGGGCGTGGCTGGTTCGACACGGTGGAGTGGCCGAAGGACGGCGACGGCTGTCGGTGGGACTCCCAGCCCGAGCATCCCGCCGCGTCCTACGTCCGGTTGCAGGGCATCGGGCACGTCCGGGTGCATCAGCACCGGCCGGTCAAGGGCCGGGTGAAGACGATCAGCGTGAAGCGGGAAGGCAGCCGCTGGTACGTGGTCCTGTCCTGCGATGATGTGCCGGACGAACCTCTGACGGCCACCGGTGCCGTCGTCGGGGTGGACCTCGGTGTCGCGTCGCTGGCCACGACCAGTGACGGCGAGCACCTGGTCAACCCGCGCCATCTGGCCACGTCCGCCGACCGGCTCGCCACCGCTCAACGAAACCTTGCCCGTAAGAAGCGCGGCTCCGAACGCCGCCGCAAGGCTGTGGCCCGTGTCGCTGCCCTGCATGCGAAGGTGCGGCGTCAGCGCCTCGACGGCGCTCACAAGGCTGCGCTCGCGCTGGTCCGCGCCTACGACGTGATCGTGCACAAGGCGTTGCGGATCACCAACATGACCCGCTCGGCGTCCGGCACGATGGAAGCGCCCGGCCGCAACGTGGTGCAGAAGTCCGGGCTCAACCGTTCGATTCTGGATGCGGGTTGGGGGGTGTTCCTGACGGTCCTCGCGCACAAGGCTGAAAGCGCCGGTCGAGAGCTGATCGCGGTGAACCCCGCCCACACCTCCCGCACGTGCGCCCGGTGCGGGCACTGCGCGAAGGAGAACCACCTCACCCAGGCCGAGTTCGCCTGTAGGGCGTGCGGGCACGCCACACACGCCGACGTGAACGCGGCGGTCAACATCCTCAGGGCAGGGCTTGCCCTTCGCCAGGCTGCGGAAGCGGCTCAGCGAGAAGCCGCTCCCTGCAGGGAGCGGAGGAGTCACCACGTCGCCGGCTCGACGGTGGGCGTCGTGACCGCGTCCACGATGGGCGGCACCGGGGTGTCGGCCGCCCGCACCAGGCGCGGGCCCCGCGGGCCGTAGACCGCGCGCGGCTCGGGGAAGAGCGCGAGCAGGACGAGGTAGAGCACCGCGGCGGCGCCGAGACCGACAGGCAGCGAGATGTCGGCCTCGTTGGCCAGGTGGCCGAGCGGTCCGACGAACTGCCCCGGCAGGTTGACGAACGTCAGCGCCAGCCCGGCCGACACCAGCCAGGCGACCAGGCCCCTGGCGTTCCAGCCGTGGGCGAACCAGTAGCGGCCGCCGCGCTGGCGGCGGTTGAACACCTGCAGCGCCTCGGGGTCGTACCAGCCGCGGCGCGTCACGTAGCCGAGCATCATGATCACCATCCAGGGCGCCGTACACGTGATGATCAGTGTGGCAAAGGTGGAGATGCTCTGCGTCAGGTTGGCGGCGAAGCGGCCGACGAAGATGAACACGACCGACAGCGTCCCGATGAACAGCGTCGCCTGCACCCGCGAGAACCGGGTGAAGACGCTGGAGAAGTCGAGGCCGGTTCCGTACAGCGAGGTCGTGCCGGTGGACATGCCGCCGATCAGGGCGATGAGGCAGACGGGCACGAAGTACCAGCCCGGCGAGACGGCCAGCAGGCCGCCGACGTAGTTCGGCGCGGCCGGGTCGACGTACTGGGACGCCTTCTCCGCGATGATCGACGCGGTGGCCAGGCCGAAGAAGAACGGCAGGATCGTGGCGATCTGCGAGCAGAACGCCGCCGCCATCACCCGCCTGCGCGGCGTGTCGGCCGGGATGTAGCGCGACCAGTCACCCAGGAAGGCGCCGAACGACACCGGGTTCGACAGCACGATCAGCGCCGCGCCGATGAACGACGGCCAGAACAGCGGGTCGCCGGGGGCCAGCGTGCCGGGGTAGGAGGGGTCGAAGTCACCGGCGAAGGCGAACACGCCGAGGACGAACAGCAGCGACGCCGCCGCCACCGCGATCTTGTTGACGAACAGCATGAAGCGGAAGCCGTACACGCAGACGACGAGCACGAGGACCGCGAAGATGCCGTACGCGACCGCGTACGACACGTCGTCGTCGGGCAGCCCGACGAACCGGTGCGCGCCGCCCACCAGCGCGTCGCCCGACGACCACACCGAGATCGAGAAGAACGCGATCGCGGTCAGCAGCGACAGGAACGAGCCGACGACCCGCCCGTGCACCCCGAGGTGCGCCGAGGACGAGACCGCGTTGTTGGTGCCGTTGAGCGGGCCGAACAGCGACAGCGGCGCCAGGATCAGCGACCCGACCACCAGTCCGAGCACGGTCGCGGCCAGCCCCTGCCAGAACGACAGCCCGAACAGGATGGGGAAGGCCCCCAGCACGCAGGTGGCGAAGGTGTTCGCGCCGCCGAACGCCACCCGGAACAGGTCGAGCGGACGCGCGGTGCGGTCGGCGTCGGGGATCCGCTCGACGCCGTACGTCTCGATCTCGGTGATGGCGTTGCTCATCCCCGCTCCTCCGCGTTGAGCGCCAGCAGGCTGACGAGGTCGTAGGCCACGTGGGAGGCGGCGATCGAGGTGATCTCCGCGTGGTCGTAGGCCGGGGCGACCTCCACGACGTCCGCCCCGACCAGCCGGCAGCCCGCCAGCGCGCGCAGGATCTCCAGCAGCTCCCTGCTGGTGAGCCCGCCGGCCTCCGGGGTGCCGGTGCCGGGCGCGTGCGCGGGGTCCAGCACGTCGATGTCGACCGAGATGTACACCGGACGGTCGCCGATCCGCTGCCGCAGCAGGTCGGTGACCTCGTCCAGGCCGCGCCGCAGCACGTCGGCCGCGGTCACGATGCCGAAGCCGAGCCGGCGGTCCTCCTCCAGGTCCTTCTTGCCGTACAGGGAGCCGCGGATGCCGACGTGGCTGAGCGCCTCGGTGTCGAGCAGGCCCTCCTCCGCGGCCCGGCGGAACGGCGTGCCGTGCGTGTACTCGGCGCCGAAGTAGGTGTCCCACGTGTCGAGGTGGGCGTCGAAGTGGACGAGGGCGACCGGCCCGTGCCGCCTGGCGACCGAGCGCAGCAGCGGCAGGGCGATCGTGTGGTCGCCGCCGATGGTGACGAGGCGCGCGTCGATCGCGTCGGCGCCGGCCTCGATCGCCTCGATGGCCTCGCCGATGTCGAACGGGTTGGCCGCGATGTCACCGGCGTCGGCCACCTGCACCCGCTCGAACGGCGACACGTCGAGACCGGGATGGTAGGGCCGCAGCAGCCGGGACGCTTCCCGTACCGCGGCGGGGCCGAACCGGGCGCCGGGCCGGTAGGACACTCCGGTGTCGAAGGGCACGCCGACCACGGCCACGTCGGCACGCGGTACCTGGTCGAGGCGGGGTAGGCGGGCGAACGTGGCCGGTCCGGCGAACCGCGGGACCTTGGAGGAGTCGACGGGGCCTTGATGCATGCGGACAGTGTTCGTCATGGCTTTGACCTGCGACAATTGTCGCCATCACAAAGTACTACGGTGTGTGTTGTGGCTGACCACAAGCTGACCGTCGAAGATCTCCTGCGCTCACCCGCGCTGCAGTTGCGCGTGCTGGCGGGCGAGTCGGGCCTCACCCGCTCGGTGTCGTGGGCGCACGTGAGCGAGCTGGACGACCCCACGCCCTGGCTGCTCGGGGCCGAGCTCATCATGACGACGGGGCTCGGCGTCCCGCGTACGGCGGCCGGGCAGCGCTCCTACCTCGAACGCCTCGACGACGCCGGGGTGTCGGCGCTGGCCCTGTCGGCCCAGCTGCACGTGCCGCCGCTGCACCCGGCGTTCCTCGCGGCGGCCGAGGAGCGCGGCATGCCGGTGCTTGAGGTGCCCCTCGCGGTGCCGTTCATCGCGATCTCGCAGGAGGTCGCCGCCGCGCTCCAGTCGGACGCGGACCACCGGCTGGGCGCGCAGTTGCAGGTGTTCGGGGCGCTGCGCTGGCTGGCCGCCGAGGACCTCGACACGGCCACGCTGTTCAGGCGGCTCGAACGGCTGTCCGGCTACGACGTCTACCTGTCCACCCGCGGCGGCCGGCCGCTCCTGCCTGGCGTCCCCGTCCCGCCGCTCGACGTGCTGCCCGACCAGCCCGACGCGCCGCCGACGATCCCCAGCGGGTTCGTGCTGCCGGTGTCGGCGCCCGGAGGTCCGGCCGGCTACCTCGTGGCGTTCGCGCGTGAGGGCGCGCGGCCCGCCGGGCTGTCCGTCGTCCAGCACATCGCGACGGTGGCGGCGCTGCAGGTGGCGATGGTCAGGCACGAGCGCGAGACGCTGCGCCGCGAGGGCGCGGAGACGCTCGCCGAGCTGCTGCAGGACGTCCTCGACCCGCCCGCGGCGCGCCGCCGGCTGGCCAGGCTCGGCCTGCCGATGGAGGGCGAGTCGGTGCTGTACGTGGCGCGCGGCGTCCCGGACGAGGCCCTGCGCCGGGCCATGGACGACCTGCCCCACCTCATGCTGCGCCGCGGCGACGACCACTACCTGCTGGGCCCGGCGAGCCTCGGCCCGGCCGTGGCGACGGTGCCGGGGGTGGCCGCGGGGGCGAGCCGCCCGTTCCCGTGCGGCGAGCCGCTGCGCGTGGCCGAACGCGAGGCCCTCTGGGCCGCCTCCCACGCGGCCGAGTCGGGACGCGCCCTGGTGCACTACGGCGAGGACACCACGGCCCGCTGGCTCCCCGACGACCCCGCGACGCTGGCCGCCCTGGTCGACCACGTGCTGGGGGCGGCGCTCGCCTACGACGAGGCGCACGACTCGCGACTGCTCATGTCGGTGCGTACGTGGATGGAACGCAACCGCCAGTCGGACGAGGCGGCCGCCGCCCTGCACATCCACCCCAACACCCTGGCCTACCGCCTGCGCCGCTTCGCCACCCTCACCGGCCGCGACCTGTCCTCGACCGCCGCCTTCGCAGAAGTATGGCTGGCCATCCGCGCCGCCCGCCGCCTCGGCCTCCTCGGCCCGTAGAAACTGCTCTATAAAGGGAAATCATCTGCCTTAATTGACAACCACCCGAAAATACCGTCCCTTTTCCGGCATTTCATTAGCGCAAAGCCCCGTCGTATCATCGGCCCAGGAGCCGAGAAGGGACT
This sequence comes from Nonomuraea maritima, assembly GCF_900100395.1. Lineage (GTDB taxonomy): Bacteria > Actinomycetota > Actinomycetes > Streptosporangiales > Streptosporangiaceae > Nonomuraea > Nonomuraea maritima. The sequence goes on from NZ_FNFB01000026.1 coordinate 45,691, forward strand.
CTCGATGGCAGAACCGGCTCACGCGGTCGGCACCGGTCTAGCGGAGCTGACTGACCTGACGCTGCTCCAACTGACCACACTCGACGACACCACGCTCGACACCGTGGTGGCCAGAATTCTGGGGAGAAACGGCCCACGCGACCGGCTGTGGCAGAAGAACGACGGCGACGCCCCATGTGATGACTGACGGGAAGCCGGCGGCCGAGACGTACGAGATCTGCCACGATCTGGCCCACGGAGACCCCACGCCCGATTTACTGGACCGGCTCCGCAATGTCCAGCTCCGCAGGAACCAGCTGCTCCTTGAGGCGGTGCGGCGGCAGGTGCGCGGCACCGCCGCCGACGCCGACTTCCGCACACTGGCCCGGCTCCAGCTGAGCGCCCCGCGGCTCATGACGGAGCTTCTGCTCCTTCCCCAGGTGGGCTGCTGGGCGGTGGACGCCCTACGGCACCTGCACGACGGGCAGGATCCCGACCTCGCCTATCTCTCCTCCTTCACCGCCGGGGCGGCGCTGCGCGCCGGCGACCGGCCGTTGCCGCGACCCGGCACCGTGATCCCCGGGCTCGGCACGTTCACCGACACCGGGCTCGTCCCCGTCCCGTCGCTGCACGCGCGCGCGAACGGGCTGAACCTGTCCGTCACGCTCGACGCCGACGACCCGTACCTCGCCCGGTACGGCAGGCGGGGCGGCAGCGACACGTCGTGGTGGCAGCAGGCGTTGGAGCCGGCCTGGCAGCTGCTCTGTGAACGCCACCGCGACGCCGCAACGGCGATCGCCGCGCTGTTCACCACCCTCGTCCCGCTCGAGATCCCGGCGGGCGGCCAGCCCGCCAGCGCGACCTCGGGCTGGGCGTACGGCGCGATAGCGCTCTCGCCCCCTCCCGATCCGACCGCGTTCGCCGAGAGCCTGGTCCACGAGGTGTGGCACCTGCTCCTCAGCACCGTCGAAGATCTGACCGAGCTGGCCCTCCCCGATGACGGGCGCCGGTGGTACGCGCCCTGGCGCCCGGACGCGCGTCCCCTGGCCGCGCTGCTGCAGGGCTGCTTCGCCAGCTTCGGGATCACCGCGTTCTGGCGCGCCGAACGCGGTGCGGGCGGTCAGCGGGCCGGGACAGAGTTCGCCTACCGCCGGGCGATCACGCACGACGCGCTCACCCGAGCCGCGAGGTCGGGAAGCCTGACTCCACCCGGCGAGATCCTCGTCCACGGGCTCCTCGACCGGATCGGCCCGTGGCTCGAAGAACCGGTGCCGGCCGCGGCCGAGCGGCGCGCGAGACAGCTCCAGGACGAGCACCGGACGCGATGGCTGCGCGCCAACCCGGGGCTACCGGCGTAACCGGTCATGCCCGGATTCTGGCGGCCGGCCCCTCGAAATAGCTCCGGTGGACGGCGAGCAGGTCCACCTGTTCGGGGTCCAACAGCCATACCAGGTTGGCCCCCTCGTCCACCGTCGACTCGCCGCCCGCCCTACACCGTCGCCGATATGGCTTCCGACGCGCTGGCCGTCCTGGACGCGTTCGGGGCCGGACGGGCCCACCTCGTGGGCGCTTCCCCCGCCCGGGCCCGAGCTGCTCGCCGCGCTCATGGCATCGTCACCCGGCCCCGCGCCGTCCCTGGAGGAGTACCTCGCGGCCCGCCTGCCGCTGTGGCGCGCACTGCACGGCCGGGTGCTGCCGTTCAACGAGGACGAGTACCGCGTGATGGAGCAGCGCGCGTACGAACGGGCGCGCGACCTGCAGGCCGCACTCAACCACACCCTCGCCGGCGCCGCCGAACAAGGCTCTGCACCCGACCTGACCGCCATAACCGCACCGACGCTGGTCCTGCACGGCACGGAGAGCCCCTGAGACAGCAGGTCCTCTTTGACGACGGGCCAGGACGTCAGTCGTTCATGGGCTCGATGCCGAGGTTGATGCGGCCGTACTGCGCAGCCTGGCGGGCATGTGGGTGGTCGGGCATGAGCGAGTTCTGGTAGGCCTCCAGCACGCCCTGCCGCAGACTCTGCGCGCCTTCCTTGTCGCCGGCCGCATTGCGGTCAAGAGAGAGGTTGGCCATGGCGGCCAGCGTGTTGGGGTGGCCGGCGCCGCGCGTGTCCGCGCAGCGTTCGACCACCGTCTCCCCCATGCGCCGGGCCCGCGCCACCTCGCCCAGCGCGGCCAGGTCGCTGGCCAGGTTGTGCATGGCGATCAGCGTGTTGGGATGGGCGTCGCCCAGCCGGTTGCGCAGCCCTTCGACGGCCCGCTCGTTCAGCGCGCGGGCGCCGCCCGGGTTGTTCCTGACCCTGAGCACGATGGCGAGGGTCGCGCAGGCGATGAGCGTGTTGGGATGGTCGAAACCCGCCACTTTCTCCAGGCTCAGCACCGTCTCCTCGCCCAGCCGCTGGGCGCCGGCGAGGTCCTCGTTGAGCCGGTAGTCGTTGATGAGGTTCGTGGCCGACTGCAGCGTCTGACGGTGTTCGGGGCCGAGCACCGACCTGTGCAGCTCCCACGCCTTGCGTCCCTGCTCGAAGGCGTCCTCGTAGAGCCCGACCCGGTTGAGCGCCACGCCGAAGTCGATGGCGACCAGCAACCGGAAGTCGTTCCACGGCTCGTCCTTGCGTTCGAGCGTGTTGCTGACCTGCCTGATCAGGTCGAGGGACTCCTCGTAACGCCCGAGGCCGCGCAGGTCGCGGGCGCGGGCGAACTGGGAGCCCAGGGTCGGATCGCCGACCGGGCCGAAGATGCGCTGCCGTTCGGCGAGGGTCTCGTCGTCGTATGCGAGCGCGTCGGCGAAGCGGCCCAGGCACCTGAGGCTCACCGCCAGGTTGTTGCGGATCCGCAGCGTGTCGGGATGGTCGGGACGCAGCTCCCGCTCGAAGATCGGCAGCAGCCGCTGGTCGTTCTCCAGGGCGTCGGAGTAGCGCCCCAGCAGTCGTAGCCCGATCCCGTGAGCTCTGGCGCAGCTCAGGTAGACGGGGTCGACCTCGCCGAAATTGTCACGCAGCCGCTGGAGGGTGTCGGCGAGCATGTCGAGGCTCTGCGCCCACTCTCCGGCCATGCGGAGCGCGTTGCCCACCTGCAGCGCCAGCGCCAGGGTCTGCTTGTCGTCCCTGCCGAACCTCTCGCGCCACAGGTCGAGCGTGGGACGGCCGAGGCGCAGGCTCTCCTGGAAACCGCCACGGAGGGCGAGATGCTGGACCTGGTTGATGATCAGCCGGCGGACCAGGGGGTTGCCGGACTCGACGGCTCCGGAGGGCACCAGATGCTGCAGGGAATGCTGGTAATGCAACTCGCTGCCCTCGCGATCGACCGACCCGGGGTCGGACGCCGCCAGCAGGATGTGCGCGATGTCCCGGTAGCGCGCCGCGGCCTCCGGGTCCTCGCGCAGCAGGCGGTCTCTCGTCACGGCCTGCACGACCCGGTGGAGCTGCACCACGTTGCGCACGCCGTCGAGCTTGAGCATGGAGAAGCGGCCCAGCTCGCGCGCCGCCCTGCGGAACTCGGTCACCGACCCCAGCACCCGGTCGAGCGGCTCGGCAAGGCCGGCGGCCGCGGTGGGCTGCACGAGCAGCTCCTCGGCGATCGGCTCCGCCGAAAGGCTGGCCAGCAGGTTGAACAGCGCATGCGCCTCGGGCGAGATCCGGTTGCGGGCCACGCTCCAGGTCGTGGCGACCGTCTGCGGGTACTTGATGTCGACCGAGCTGGCCAGGAGCTCGTGCGCGTTGGCGCGGAACAGTTCGAGATACTCGGCGATGCTCGTGCCGGTCTCGTTCAAATATGCGGCGGCGTGCTCAGCGGCCAGCGGAAGGTTTCCGAGCTGGTCGGCCAGTGCACGTGCTTCGGCCTCGGCGTCCACGGATCGCGACGTACCCGGGGCGGAGAGGGCGGTCACCCGTTTGTACAGGAACTTGACCGTATCCTCAGGGGCGAACTCCCCGACCTCGATGCCGTCGGCGTCAATGGCCCGCCGCCAGTGGCGGTCGCGCGTGGTGATGATGACGTGGCCGCCACCCGAGGGCAGGTAGTTCTGGATCGCCTTCGCCCCCTGGACGTTGTCGTAGATGAGCAGCCATCGCCGGTACGGGCGGCGGTCGGCCAGCGCCGACAGCACCAGCCGGGCGGAGTAGTCGCGGTCGTCGGGGCGGAAGCCGTCGAGAGACATCCTGCGTCCGAGGGCGACCAGCGAGTTGACGATGGTCTCCTCCTGCTCGGACCTGATCCACCACACGAGGTCGTACTCGTCGCTGTGCCGATGGGCGTACTCGGCGGCCAGTTCGGTCTTGCCGATGCCGCCCATGCCGTAGAGGGGCTGTGGCGGCTGGCCGACCGACGCGACGGAGTGCTCGGCCAGGCGCTCGCGCAGCTCGGCGAGCTCACGATCACGACCGGTGAAGTAGCGATTACGAAACGGTACTTCCCGCCCCCAGAGGGTGGGCTGCCGTTCTTCTCGCGCCAGACCCTCCAACGCCATCACCACCACCGTCGCCGTTCGGTTGTCGCCTTCGATCCTAATGCGATTAGCGTTCATCGACAGGTCGCGAAACGGTTGCCGGAAAGAACGTTCAGCCCCATAAGTGGACCGACCTTAATAGCCGTTCGGTTACCGGACAAAACGGTCTCCACCCGACAGGCATCACTATCATGTATCAGAGATGCGAGACATGATCCATACTCAGTAGTCGGCCATTCAGGGCTATTGACGGCGGCGGTCCTTTCATAGACCCTCTGAGAGAGTCGAGCACTGGCACCGCCATACCCGAAAGGCGGTTGCGGGTGGACAGCGGGGAAATTGACTGCGACAACGAGGCCGCCTGGGATCTGCTGATCGGGGATCTCAACAATGGAGACTGCATCCCCTTCCTCGGTGCGGGAGCCAGCGCGGAGCGCCTCCCGCTCGGTGGGCAGCTCGCGGAGAAATGGGCGGCCAAGATCCATTATCCGTACCCGGTCAACGGAAATCTCGCACATGTCATGCAGTACGCGACCACGATGGTGTATCGCGATGCGACACGTACGAAACGGGAATTCCTCAGAGCTCATTTCTCCGACGTCGCCCCGCCGGACGGTTCTGACCGATTCCCGGTGCATGCCGTGCTGGCGCGATACCCTCTCCCCCTGTACATCACCACCAACTACGACGACTTCATGTTCCGCGCTCTGCAACAGGCGCGAAAACAGCCGGCCTGGGACCTCTGCCCGTGGTACGCGATGTCCCCCGACGACTGGACCAGGAGCCCGTTCCGTGATTCGGCCTACACCCCGTGCGTGGAACGGCCGCTGGTGTTCCACCTCCACGGTCACCACGACGAACCACGTTCCATCGTGCTCATCGAGGACGACTACCTCGACTTCCTGGTCAGGCTGGCACAGGACGGCAGGCACATGACCGCCTCCGCACCCGGCGGTCACACGATGACGCTGCTGCCATCCGAGATCCGCACCGCGCTGCGGACCAAGGCCCTGCTCTTCATCGGCTACGGCCTGCGCGACTGGACGTTCCACGTCATGTTCCGCACCCTGCTGCACGGCCTGCCCGGCACCATGCGCAGGGAACACGCCAGTATCCAGCTCAATCCCAAGGACCACGGCGCCGACGAACGCCGCTACCTGGAGCGCTACTTCCAGTCCCAGAACATCCGCATCCTGTGGGAGACGCCGCGCTCGCTCAACGACAGGCTGGCCGCCGGTCTCAAGGGGGCGCCATGACGAGTGGTCCCCCTGAGCCGTACATCGGTCCGCGCCCGTTCCGCCGGGCCGAGTCGGCGCTGTTCCACGGACGGCCGGTGGAAGCCCGCCGGCTCAAGGACATGTGGCTGTCCGAACGCGTCGTGGTGCTGCACGGCCCCGCCGCGGTCGGCAAGACGTCCCTGCTGCACGCCGGGGTGCTCCCGCTGCTGGAGAACGAACCGCACGCGCTGGTGCTGCCGGTCGGCCGGCTGATCCACCAGCCGACCTGGCCGCTCGCCCACGCGTCCGGGCCCGGCGGGTACCGTTTCACCCTGGTCAGCAGCTGGACGCCCGCCGGCCAGACCCCCGATCCCGGGCAACCGGTCGGGTCGGCGCTCCAGAGCATCGTCGCGGCCACCCCGCGCCGGCGCGTGCTGGCCGCGATCGACCATCTGGAAGAGCTGTTCACCGCCTTCCCCGCCCGCCTCGCGGAGCGCGAGCGCCTCGTCGGCGAGCTCGCCGAGGCCATGCGTGATCTGCCGCTCAACCTGCTGCTCGTGGTGCGCGACGACCAGCTCGCCACGCTGAGCGGGTACGAAGGGCTGCTCGGCCCGCAGCCTTTCACGTACGTGCGGCTGGAAGGGCTCGATCGGGCCGCCGCCGTGGCCGCCGTGACCGGGCCCCTGTCCGGCAGCGGGCGCCGGTACGCGGCGGGCGTCGCCGAGCAGCTGGTCGACCGGCTGCGCACCACCAGCTACACCGACCGGCTGGGCGAGAGCGTCGAGCTCGTCAGCGAGCGCGTCTCGCCGTTCGAGCTGCAGATCGCGTGCGCGGCCCTCTGGACGAGCCTGGGGAGCACCGACGACACGATCACCGCTGAACAGCTCGCCCGGTTCGGTGATCTCGCCGGCATCCTCGCCGCCTATTTCGACCGGACCGTCCATGACGTCAGTGTGGAGACCGGCGTAGCGGAAGCGGAGCTCCGCGCCTGGATAGAGACCACGTTCATCACGGAACGCGGCACCCGCGGCACCGCCTACCGCGGCCTGACCCAGACCGGTGACATGCCCAACGCCGTCGTCGACGCGCTCGTCGCCCGGCACATCCTCACGGAGGAGCAGCGTGCCAGGAGCCTGTGGTACCAACTGGGCCAGGAACGCCTGGTCGAAGCCGTCCGCACCGCCAACCGCGCGTTCCACGGGCCGCTCGTCGGCGGCGACCGGCGCGAACGATCGCCCGCCGATTTCCGCGCCGCCGCCGAGGCGGCGCTGGGCGAGGGGAACTTCGTCTCCGCCCGCCGCTTCGCCGACGTGGCCGCCGACCGCTTCCTGGAGGCGGGCGACGACCGGCAGTTCGCCAACCTGCTGACGTTCAAGGCGGAGGTCGCCAGGGTGGAGGGCGACCTGGAGTCGGCCAAGGAGACGCTGACCGCGGCCCGTTCCCAGTTCGAGAGCCAGCAGGACACGCTCGCCACCGTACGGGTCCTGACCGCGCTCGCCGAGGTGTGCCTGTCGATGGGACGCCCCGACGAGGCCGTCGACCTCGGCAGGCAGGCGGTGTCCAGGATGCCGGGGGACGTCGCGTCCCGTACGGTGCTCGCGCACGCGCTCTGGCGGGCGGGCTCCCCGGCCGACGCGGAAGCCACCTACAACGACGCGCTCGACCTGGACCGCGACGCCCCGCGGGCACTCTACGGACGCGGCCGCGTCCGGATCTCCCTGCGCAACTACCGCGGCGCCCTCGCCGACCTCGACCGAGCCCTGTCGCTGGGCCTCCCCCGAGCCGAGGAAGACCAGGCCCGCCAAAGCCGCCAGGAAGCCCTGACCGCCCTCAACCCCCCGCGGGAAACCTGACCAGCGAGCTCGCAGACCTCACCCGAAGATCTGCTCTGCCGACTCGACCTCGATCGCCCGCATCAACCAGTCATGCAGCTGATCGGGGTCCTGGCAACCGAAGACCCGCTCCCGCACCCGCTTGGACACCGGAATCCCCCGCCTGTCCAAGACATCGAGCACATCCTGAGCCCTGCCCTCGATCTTCCCCTCGAGCTTGCCCTCGAGCTTTCCCTTCGCTTCGCCTTCGGCGAGCAGACGTTCGGCGTATTCGCCCTGGTACGGGTACGTCATCATGGCCATTCGCCGGTCCCAATCTCGCTGTGCGTCACCGCTCAGTGACAGGTTGATGTATCGAGCGTACCTCCAGGCCACGTCTCGATCGATGGCGTTCAGCGCTTGCTCGACCACATCGGCGATGGCGTGGAACTGCGGGTGATCGCTCTTGGTGACGGTCGAGATGACCGCCAGGCCGATGTTGTCCACGGCCTGGGACACATCGGTGATGACCGGAGTGTTGCCCCCATGGATGACCAAGGGCGTCAGCGCCAGACCCGGGTGTCCGGTCTCGATCTTCTGCTCGGCCCAGCGGGCCACGCGCGCGTTGGGGCAGATGACCACCAGGCAGGCCGGACATTTCTCTCGCGCCCGGAAATTGGCGATGTACTCCAGCCACGCGTAGAGCTTGTCGTCATCGGGCCTGCGTTGCGTCTCGACGATGACGCCGAACTTCTCCTCGGCCTTCCCGTACAGGATGGCGCCGTCGGCCCGGCACACGCCGGGGTCGGCCTCCGAGAGGTCGGGCGAGGCGAGGCGCGCCTCGCCCGACTCCGGGATCGGCAGGTCGAACAGGGCCCGCAGCATCTGTCTCGTGTGGCCGAGATCCAGGACCGCGAGCTTGTTCAGACCTTCGTGTTGCGACGTGATCACGCCGCGATATTACTCGTAGTTACATCAACATTACCTAGAGTTTGCGGAACTGGATGGTGGCGATCTCCCACGGGCCCAGCGGCAGGCGTAGCCCGCCGTCCGTCACGGAAAGGGAGGCGCCAGGACGGCCGCGGAGGTCGGCGTGGCGGGCCTCCGCGAGGTCGCCCGCGATGACGGCCTCGGTGGCGTCGGGGGTGAGGGCGACGACCCGGAGTTCCGACCAGCCGTCGCGGTCCCTGAGCGACGTCATCACGACGCCGTCGCCGGTCACCGAGAGCCCGGTCGCGGGAGCGGGCAGGGGCAGGGACGGGTCTGCCTGGCCCGGCGTCACGAGCAGGTCGTGGCGGAACGCCTCCGCGTGCGGGACCACTTCCTGCCACGACTGCGCGTACGGCATCAGCGCGAGGCTCACCGAGCGGCGCCCGCGGGACTGCGCGGCCGGGGTGGGCAGCTGCGGGCCGGCGGGCTCGGGGCGCAGGGCGTTGCGGTTGCGCGAGAGGTAACCGACCGAGCGCAACAGCGTGAGCGCCAGCTCGCCGCCGGTCAGCTCGTACTCGGTGACGTGCTCCAGCAGCGCCGCGACGCCTCCGGCGGCCACCCACGACGAGGCAGGGAAGGTCGGCAGCGGGGTCTCGCCGCAGCCGGCCTCCGCGACGGTGCCGCGCCGGACGACCGAGAACTGGCCCTCCGCGTACGACTCCGACGCCTCGGCGGGCAGCGGCACGTGCAGGCGTACCCGGTGGTCGTCGCTGCGGTTGTCGAACTCGACGTGCAGCCGCACGAACGGCTCACCGGCGCGCAGCTCCACCCGGGTGGAGACGACGGTCTCCTCCAGGCGGGCCGAACGCGACGCGGCCGGCAGCTCCGGCGCGCCCTCGACGCCGTCGCCCGAGGCCGGCCACAGGTACGTGCGCCGCACCTCGACCGCCGCGACGAGCGGCCCCGAGCAGATCAGCTCGGTCTCGACGCTCTCCGGCTCGGAGACCACCAGGTCGTCGGCCGGGGGCGCGTAGTTGTAGGTGTCGCCCACGTCGCCGCCGTCGACGACGCGGCCCGCGCCCGTGACGGTCGTCCCGTCGCGGGAGACCAGGGTGAGCGTGCCGTCGGCCGCGATCGCGACCCGCAGCAGGCCGTTGTCGAGCACGTCGGCCTCGACGCGCACCGGCTGCGGCGCGGCGTCGGAGCCGCGCCAGCACGCCTCGTGGTGCTCGCCGTCCCGCGCGCCGCCGTACGCCTGGTCGTGCGGGGCGGGGCGGAGGCTGGTGTGGCCCAGCGGCGGGGCCTCCACCAGGGCGGCCACCGTACGGCGGGGCTCGGCGACGATACGGACGCGGGTCACGCCGTCGAGCCGCGCGCGCAGCTCCTCCATGTCCATGGTGACCGTCGTCTCGCGGGCCACCGTGAACGTCAGCGTGCCGTCCTCGACCGACCAGCCCGTGATGTGCTGGCCGTACAGCTCGGTGCCGTGGACGAACGTGAGCGCCGTGGCCGGGTCCATCTCCTCGTCGAGCAGCAGCGTGGCGGCGTGCTCGAGCGGCTGGACGGGCACGGGACGGCCGGAGGCGTCGACGAGCGGGTCGGTGCCGGCGACGTCCACGACCACGACGCCGCTCCGGGTGGCGGGCGTCGGGTTGACCACGAGCACGCCGCCGGAGGGCACCTCGCTCGCCAGACGGGCGGTCACCATGTCGCGGACGGCCTGGCCGAGGTGTTCGGCCTCGGCGATGCGGGCGGCGACCTGCTGGGCGGTGTCGTCCACGCCGCAGCCGGTCACGGAGTCGTGGCCGCTGGCGTCCACGAGCCGCCACCACGCCATGTCGAGGAAGCGGCCCGGCCACGCGCCGCCCCAGAGGGTGGACAGCGGCTCGGCGTAGCGTTCGACCATCCGCTCGGCGCGGCCCATGGCCTGCTTGACGTGCGGGCGGATCGAGATGACGCCGGGCAGGATGTTGGCGCGGGCGTGCGAGCGCAGCTCGCCCTCGACCCTGGGCAGGCCGTCCACCTCGGCGGAGTGGGCGGCGATGTAGCCGGTCAGGGTGTCCATGCGGGCGCCGATCGTGGCCACCATCTCCGGCAGCCCGCGTACGGGTGCGGAGTGGTCGGTGCCGTACATCGCGAGCAGCGGGCCCTCGGGACCGTGCCACTCACGCATGGTCGCGGTGAACGCGGCGGCCCTGCCCTCGAGCCCTTCTGCGTCGGCGAACATGTACGCGCCGTTGCCGTACCCGCCCGCCGGGAGGTACTGGGTGCGCAGCGCCGTGCCGTCGGGGGCGACCCAGGCGAACGCGTCGGTGACGACGGAGGACGGCACGCCGCGGTAGACGCACGCGTGCAGCAGCCCGGCCTTGCGCAGGATCTGCGGCATCTGGGCGGTGTGGCCGAACATGTCGGGCAGGTAGCCGACCGGCATGGCGCCGCCGAGCTTGTCGGCGCGGGACATGCCGAGTTCGAGGTTGCGGACGATGTTCTCGCCCGAGCACAGGAACTCGTCCAGCAGGATCTGCCACGGCCCGACCGCGAGCCGCCCCGACTCCACGAGCGCGGCGATGCGGTCGCGGTTCTCCGGACGCACCTCGAGGTAGTCGTCCACGCAGGCGAGCTGCCCGTCGAGGGTGAAGTGGTAGCCGGGCTCGCGCTCCATGGTGTCGAGCACCTCGTCGAGCAGGGCCACGAGGCGCAGGCGGAACCGCTGGAACGGCTCGTACCACTCCCGATCCCAGTGGGTGTGCGGGACGACGACGATCTCGTTGCTCACGCGGACTCTCCTCCGATGGGCAGGTCGTGCTGGACGGCGTAACGGGCGGCGATGCGCTGGGCCGTCACGATGTCCTCGAGCGCGCCGGCCACGTCGGTGAGCGGCTGCTTGCCCTCGTTCACGTAAGCATGGAAAGCGGCGAGCTGCACCTCGAACGCCTCGGTCACGTCGCGCCACTCGGTGCGGCTCTCGCCCCCGGACACCACGGTGAGCGTGGTCGGGGCGTTCATCAGGTACGGGGCCGGGAAGACCAGCTCGAGCGTGCCCTTGTCGTGGTGGATGGCCACGGTCTCGCGGTAGGCCGGGTAGTCCTCGAGGTAGTGCCAGCGGACGGAGAACCGGCCGCGGACGGGCAGCGGCCCGGAGATCTCGACGGAGCCGAGCTGCTCGCCCCACGTCTCCACGTACGAGATCTCGCGAGGGGAGCCCGTGAAGCGCCGCAGCAGCGACAGGTCGTGGCAGATGGAACCCAGCGAGACGCCGTAAAGGGCCCGGACGGACTCCGGCGCCGACTCGCCGAGCGCGCGTGACACCAGCTCGGTCTCGGCGGCGCGCAGCGAGGCGAGCAGGTCGGCGTCCACGTCGTGGGCCTGCTGCAGGTTGGCGAACGCCAGCTGCGACGCGCCGCTCGGGTGCAGCACGGTCACGTCGACCGACCGGATCGCCCCGGGGCCGCCCAGCTCGGCCAGCAGTTCCTCGGCCCGCCGGACCGCGGGGTCGTACTGCTTCATGTAGCCGACCATCAGCCGTCCCTCGGGCAGCGCGGCCACCTCGGCACGCGTGAGGGCGAGCGGCTTCTCGCACAGGACGGCGTAGCCGCCTTCGAGTGCGCGGCGCACGGTCTCTCCGTGGGAGCCGGAGTTCAGCACGACGACGGCCTCGAAGCCGCCCTCGGCGAGCATGTCCTCCACCGAGGTGTGGCGGCTCGTGGCGCCCAGGCGGTCGCCGACGGCGTCGGCCAGGGTGCGCGACAGGTCGCAGACGGCGACCACCTCGAACAGGTCACGCCGACGCGACAGCAGCGGCACGTACACCGCCTGCGTGACGGCTCCGCACCCGACAAGCGCGATTCTCAAAGTCCCAGTTCCTTCAGCATCAGGCGGTTGGCCGCCTGGTCGGCGATGTTCTCGGCGACGGTGCGCCGTCCCGGCAGGGTGTCCTGCTCGACGATGACCCAGCCGGAGTAGTCGATCTCGTCGAGCGTCTCGACCACGGCGGGCAGGTCCAGCACGCCCTGGCCGAGCGGCGCGAACCCGCCGCGGCGGGTCAGCTCGCGCAGGTCGACGCCGTCGGCGTGGGCCTGGGCGAGGATCTTCAGGTCACCGTCCTTGACGTGGACGTGCCCGATCCGGCCGGCCCACGCGCGCAGCGCCGCGACGGGGTCTCCCCCGGCCAGCAGCAGGTGGCCGGTGTCGAGGCAGAGCTGCACGTCGGTCAGTTCGAGCAGCCGCTCGGTCTCCTCGGCGGTCTCCACGTACGTGCCGAGGTGGTGGTGGAAGACGGGGTCGAAGCCGCGCTCGCGGCACCGGTCGACGGCCTCCTGGACGCGGGCGGCGTACCCGGGCCATTCCGAGGCGTCCAGCCCGGGGGTGTCCCCTCCGGGACGGGCGAAGCGGTGCGGCGCGCCCGAGCAGCCGAGCGTGGGCCGCGGCGGGAGCGGCCCGACCGGCGCGGCGGCGAACATGTCGAGCGTCGCGTCGAGGGTCGGGAGCCCGCGCCGGAACTCCTCGGCGTCGCTGTAGCGCAGGTCGATCCAGCCGCCGGCGAGCCACAGGCTGCCGAGGTTATCGGCCAGGGTCTCGGCGGTGCCCAGGTAGCCGAGCGGGCCGAGGTCGATGCCGTCGTAGCCGGCTTCGGTCAGAGCGTGGATCATCTCGGTGGCGGTCAGCGGCGCCGGTCCGTCGACCAGTTCGAACACGCCGAAGCTGACCGGCGCGTTGGCGACTTTCCTCACGCGCATAGCGCGATCACCTCGTTCTCGTGAGTTTCCAACCGGTGCGGCCCCTCGATCGCGGGGAGCAGCACCCGCTCGCCGCGGACGACCTGCCGCGTTCCGTCGGGACGGACGAGCACCAGCCCGTCGGCGTCCAGGGCGAGCAGTTCGTCGCCGAGCCGGAGCAGCAGCGGCGCGTCAGGCCCGGCGGAGACGGCGGTGCGGCCGCCGCGTACGCCGTCCAGCACGCCGTCCACCGTCGGGCCCGTGGCGTCGGCCAGCACCCAGGTGGTGGGCGCGCCTGGCAGGCCGTCCTCGCCCATGCGGTGGAAGTCGCTGCCGCCGATGACGACCAGGTCGTCGCGCCAGGCGCCGGCCCAGGACAGGGGGGCGCCCCAGCGGCGGTCCCACCAGCCGGAGTGCCAGATCTCGGCCACGCGGGGGCGGCGGGTCACCGGCTGCAGCCAGGCGCAGTCGCCGCCGAGCGGGTGGTTGATCGAGATGATGCCGTTCTCGCGCTCGGCGTGGTCGACCCAGGAGTCGACGGGCTGACGGAAGTCGACCCAGCCGACGTCGCCGAACACGTTCGCGTGGCCGCGGTCGGTGGTGACCTCCTGGCCGGGGAGGAGCATGATGTCCCGGTCGACCTTGCGCAGCCACGGGTGGTGGCTGACGGTGTTGTGGTCGGTGACGGCGAGGAAGTCGAGCCCGCGCCCGTGGGCCAGCTCGGCCAGTTCCGGGATGCTCAGCGAGCCGTCGCTGTGCAGGGTGTGGGCGTGGAAGTCGCCGGCGTACCAGCGCAGGCCGTCGATGTCGGGGATGTCCCGGCGCGGCGGGCGCTCGCCGTGCGGCGGCTCGGCCACGACCGGCTCGGGCGGGGCCGTGGTCTCGAACGTCACGTCGAGCGTGTAGTCGAGCCCCTGCGGCGGGATGCGGTGCAGCCGCAGCCACACGTGCCACGTGCCGGCCTCGGGCTCGCCGGGCAGATAGCCGGGCGTCGCCCAGCCCGGCGTGATCGTGTACTCGTCGCGCGCGCCGCCCGACCAGCCGCGGAAACCGTCCGGCGAGGAGCAGCCGAGGTCGATCACCCCCTGCGACCGGTCGTAGGACAGCCGTACGGTGACGGCCGCCGTGCCCGCGGGGACCTCGAACGGCACTTCGCGCAGGATGCGCTCCAGCCGGTCATCGAGGGTCCAATGCCCTTTCACACCAATTCTCCATTTCGATACACGAGTGCGCGGTCGTGCCGTGGCAGGGCGTAGCCGTCGTCCCCGATCGCAGGCTCACTGCCCTCGGGGACGATCGCCTGCACGGTCACGTCGTTGACGTCAAGCGTCACGAGGTGGGTGGCGCCCAGGTTCTCCACGATGGCCACCTTGCCACCGAACGCACCCTCGGCGGGTTCCGCCGCGTAGGTCATGTATTCGGGCCGCACGCCGTACACGATCTCGGCGCCGTCGGGGACGCGCCCCTTCGCCGACGTCGGCACGGCGACCGAGTGACCCGCCACTTCCAGTGTGTCACCGCGGACGACGCCGTCGAGGAGGTTCATCGGGGTGGACCCGATGAAGGACGCGACGAAGGTGTTCGCCGGTCGCTGGAACACCTCGGCGGGCGTGCCGATCTGCCGGATGTGCCCGGCCTCCATGACGGCCATGCGGTCGGCCATGGCGAGCGCCTCGGCCTGGTCGTGGGTGACGAACACGGTGGTGACGCCCAGCTCGCGCTGCAGCTTCTTGAGGAACGTCCGCGCTTCCAGCCGCAGCCGCGCGTCGAGGTTGGACAGCGGCTCGTCGAACAGGAACGCCTGCGCCTGGGTGGCCATCACCCGGGCGAGCGCGACGCGCTGCTGCTGGCCGCCGGACAGCTGGCCCGGCCGCCGGTCCATGAGGTGGTCGAGGCCGAGCCGCGCGCCGACCTCGGCCGCCTTCTCGCGGCGGGCGGGCTTGGCCACCTTCTTGATCCGCAGCGGGTAGCCGATGTTGTCGGTGACGTCCATGTGGGGGAAGAGCGCGTAGTCCTGGAAGACCATCGCGATGTCCCTGGCGCCCGGCTGCAGGTTGGTGACGTCGCGGTCGCCGATGACCACGGCTCCGCCGGTGGCCGTCTCCAGGCCCGCGATCGTGCGCAGCAGCGTGGTCTTGCCGCAGCCGGACGGCCCGAGCAGGGCGAAGAACTCGCCCTCGGGGATGGTCAGGTCGAGTGCGTCGAGCGCCTTGACCCCGCCGGGGTAGACCTTGGTCAGCGCCCGTAATTCGATGGCAGCCATCAGCGCTTGATCCCTCCGTGGAAGCGGAAGCCGTACTTTTTGCTGACAAACAGGTACATCAGCACCACCGGGACCGAGTACAGCAGCCCGAACGTGGACAACATCTTGAGGTTCGCCTGTCCGCCCTCGGTGTACAGCGTGTACGTGATGACCGCCGCCGGCTGCTTCTCCACGTCGCTCAGCAGCAGGTACGGCATCAGGAAGTTCCCCCACACGTTCGCGACCGCCCACACTCCGATGGTCGCGAGGCCCGGCCGTACGAGGGGGACGACGACGTGCCGGACGATCTGCAGCGGCGAGGCCCCGAACACCCGGGCCGACTCCTCGTACGACTTCGGCGTGGAGTCCATGAAGTCCTTCATCATGAAGATCGCGGCGGGCAGCAGTCCGCCGGTCAGGATGAGGATCAGCCCGAACTGGGAGTCGATGAGGTTCAGCTCGACCGCGAGCTGGAACAGCGGCACCATCGCGGCCGTCCCCGTGATGATGGACGACAGCAGCAGCAGCGCGTACAGCAGCGCGTCACGTCCGGGCAGCCGTACCCGGCTCAGCGCGTACGCGGCCAGCGCCGCCAGGAGGACGACCAGCAGCGCGGTCCCGACGGACAGCACGACCGAGTTCCACAGCGACGGCAGCGCGTACGGATGGTCGATGACCGCCTGGAAGTTCTCCAGGGTGAAGTCGGGCACCTTGACCTCGTACGTGGGGTTCGAGGTGAAGGGCGCCGTCACGAGCCACAGCAGCGGGATGGTGAAGAACGCCAGCAGCACGGCGATGAGCGTGTAGAAGCCGATCCGGCCCAGCACGAAACGCGTCATTTCTTGCTCCGCAGCAGCCGCAGGTAGAACACCGCCACGACCAGGTTGATCAGGAGGATGACCGTGGACACCGCGGCGCCGTGGCCGAGCTCACCGCTCTGCAGCGCCACCTTGTAGACGTGCACGGCCAGCACCTCGGACCTGCCGTCGGGACCGCCCGCGGTGAGCAGGAACGGGCTGAAGTCGTTGAACGTCCACAGGCTGATCAGCAGCAGGTTCGTGAGGATGTGGCCCCTGATGTGCGGGAAGACCACGTCGCGCAGCTGTTGCCAGCCGGACGCCCCCGCCAGGCGGGCGCTCTCCAGGTGGGAGGGCGGCACGTTGCCGAGGGCGGCGCCGTACAACATCATCGAGAAGGCCGTGCCGCGCCAGGTGTTGAAGATGATGATCGACAACATCGGGTGGTCGAGCAGCCAGGGGAAGCCCGGGATGCCGAGCATCGCGTTGAGCGTGCCGTCGTCGGCGTCGAGCAGGGCCACCCACAGGAACGACACGATCGCGCTCGGGAGGATCCAGGCGAGGATGACCAGGCCCTCGACCGCCCGCTTGAGCGGACCGGTGCGGTCGCGCATCAGCCAGGCGATGGTGAAGCCGAGCACGACCTGCCCGATGACGGCCGAGCCGAGCACGAACTGGAGGGTCAGCCAGGTCGAGTTCCATAACTCGGGGGTGGTGACCGCTTCGATGAGATTGTCCAGGCCGACGAACTGCGGCTCGGCGGCGGCGGCGCCGGTGAGCCGGTAGTTGGTGAGCCCGAGATAGAGCACCCAGAGGGCGGGGAAGACGAGGAAAACCGCGATGAGCAGCAGCGCGGGGGCCACGAAGGCGGCCGCCCTGCCGCGCCCCAGGCCCGCCGCGTCGGAGCTGTATCCGCCGCGGCGGGACCTGTCTTCCTGCACGACCTCAGGAGGCGATGTTGCCTGCGCCACCGACGATTCCTTCGAGCTTCTTCTGGTAGTCGGCCGCGGCCTGGTCGGGGGCCGTGCCGCTGACGATCGCGGCGGTGGCCTCCTGCAGCGCCACCGAAACCTGCGTGTAGACGGCGAGCGGCGGACGGTAGGCCGTCACCGGCAGCACCTTCTCCGAGACGAACGTCAGCAGCGGGTCTCCGGCGAGGATCTCCTTGTTGACGTCGGTGCGCGGGGTGATGCGCATGTTGCCGTCCTTGGTCTCCTCGCGCAGCGCGTCCGGAGAGAGCATGAACGTGAGCAGCTCGAAGGCTTCCTTCGGGTGCGCGCTGTTGGGGTTGACGGTCCGCACGCCGCCGCCCGACATGCTGACGAAGTCCTGGCCGTGGATGCCCTTGCCCGGCTCGATCGCCGGGATCATGGCGTACCCGACGGTCTGGTCGCGGTCGGCCATCGGGGCGACGCCGGTCTTGGGGTTGACCACGCTGCGCCAGAAGTAGTCGCCTTCGAGCAGGATGCCGACCTCACCCTCGGCGAACTGCTGGAACGACTTGTCGCGGCCCTTGGCCTCCTGCTGGAGCTTGGGGTCGCCGAGGCCGCCGCCGTAGATCTTCTGGTAGAGGCCGAGGACGTCCTTGACCGGCTGCGAGGCGCCGGACCACTTGCCGTCCTGCTGCACCTCGCCGCCCGCGCCCGCGAGCAGCGGCAGCGCGCCCTGCATCGAGGTGGCCTCGCCCATCGCGGTGCCCGCGTTGAGCTGGATCGGCACGGGCACGCCGGCCGACTTCAGCTTGGCGCTCGCGTCGAGGATCTCCTGCCAGCTCGTGGGCTGCCAGTCGGCCGGCAGACCGGCCTTGGCGAACAGCGTCTTGTTGAAGTAGAGGACGCGGCCGTCGGTGCCGACCGGCAGCGCGTACTTCTTGCCGTTGAAGCTCGCCATCTCCTGGACGGCGCCGGGGATCTGCGCCCAGCCGTCCCAGCTGTCGGCCTCGGGGCCGACGAACTCCGACAGCGGCTTGACGTAGCCGGCCTCGGCGAACTCGCCCACCCAGATGCTGTCGAAGTCGAACACGTCCGCGCCCTTGCCCGACTTCAGATCGAGGGAGAGCTTGGTCTTGTACTGTTCGTCGTCGACACCGCTGGGCACGAACTTGACCGTGACGTCCTTGCCCTTCGCCTTCTGGGCCTCCTCGAACTTGGGGATGACCCACTTCGTGATGTGCTCGGCCGAGGCGCTGTTCTTTCCGCCCGCGATGGCGTTGGCGGCGATGGTGAGTTCGACGGTGTCACCTCCCCCACCCGACGACTGGCCGCAGGCGGCCAACCCCAGACCGGCCGCGGCTATCGCCGCGACCACACTCATCGACCGTTTCCGCACCATGCACATCCTCCGACGAGTCCCGAAAGGGGAGTAGCCATGGGCCAATATGTCATGACATGTAGATGACGTAAAGGCTCGGCAAACCCGGAAAGTGCCCACACGCTGCACTTTCGAGCCAAGAGGGCGGACCTCGTTGTCCGAAAGTGCGCGCGCCTCCTGACGGCGGCGAGGAGCACAAGACGCAACATAGTGGACATCCGAATGTCATGACAATATGCCATAGTGTCGAACGTAGGCTCCGTACCAGGAGGTGCTTTGTACGACCTGATCACATTCGGTCGCTGCGGTGTCGACGTCTATCCGCTCCAGACCGGCGTCGGCCTCGCCGACGTCGAGACCTTCGGCAAGTTCCTCGGTGGCAGCCCCACCAACGTCGCCGTCGCCGCGGCACGCCACGGGCTGCGCTCCGCCGTGATCACCGCTGTGGGAGCCGACCCGTTCGGCGAGTACGTACGCCGGGCCATCCGCGGCTTCGGCGTGGACGACGTCTTCGTGCACACGATCGAGGGTCCGGCCACGCCGGTGACCTTCTGTGAGATCTTCCCCCCCGATCACTTCCCCATCTACTTCTACCGCGGCGAGCACCCGCCCGACCTGCGGATCGACCCCTCCATGCTCGACCTGGACGCGATCGCCCGCACCGACCTGTTCTGGTTCTCGCTGACCGGGCTGAGCAAGGAGCCGAGCGCCGCCGCCCACCACGCGGCGCTGGCCGCCCGCACCGCCGCCTCCCCCGGCGGGTGGACGGTCTTCGACCTCGACTACCGGGCGAACCTGTGGGAGTCGCGCGAGGCGGCCCACGAGGCGGCCCGCCTGGCCCTGCCGCACGCGACCGTCGCGGTCGGCAACCTCGACGAGGTCGAGGTCGCCGTCGGCGTCCGCGATCCCGAGGCCGCCGCCCAGGCCCTGCTCGACGCCGGCGTACGCGTCGCGATCGTGAAGATGGGCCCCGAGGGGGTGTTCGCGCGCACCGCGGAGGAGAGCGCGCGGGTGGAGCCCATGGAGGTCAAGGTCGTCAACGGGATCGGCGCGGGCGACGCGTTCGGCGGCGCGCTGTGCCTCGGGCTGCTGCGCGGCTGGCCGCTGGAGCGCACCCTGCGCTTCGCCAACGCCGCCGGTGCGTTCGTCGCCACCCGCCTGGCCTGCGCCGACGCCATGCCGACGACCGTCGAGGTGGAGGATCTGCTGAACGAGGTGCCCTCTTGAGCGACATCACGCTGTCCAGGACGACCGGCTACGAGCGGATCACCCACATCCGCGCCACGAACCCGGAGGAGATCCACGCCGCGGCCGTCCGCCGGCAGCGGCGCGGTCTGCCGACCGAGGACGAGCGGATGCTGATCATCGCCGCCGACCACCCCGCTCGCGGCGCCCTCGGCGTCCGCGACCGGCCGTTCGCCATGGCCAGCCGCGCCGACCTGCTCGACCGCCTCCAGCTGGCGCTGTCCAGGCCCGGCGTCGACGGCATCCTCGCCGCCCCCGACATCCTGGAGGACCTGCTGCTGCTCGGCGCGCTGGAGGGCAAGCTGGCCTTCGGCTCCATGAACCGCGGCGGCCTGCAGGGCTCGGTGTTCGAGCTGGACGACCGCTTCACCGGCTACGACGCCCCCACGATCGACGCCATGCGGCTCGACGGCGGCAAGATGCTCTGCCGCATCGACCCCGCCGACCACGCGACCGTGGCCACGCTGGAGTCGTGCGCGCACGCCGTCACCGGCCTGGCCCGCAGGCGCCTGGTCGCCATGGTCGAGCCGTTCTGGTCGGGCCGTACCGAGTCGGGAGCCGTGCGCAACGACCTGTCGCCCGACGCGGTGATCCGGGCGATCAGCGTCGCCCAGGCGCTCGGCGTGACGTCGGCCTACACCTGGCTCAAGATCCCGGCGGTGGCCGAGATGGAGCGCGTCATGGCCGCCACCACGCTGCCGGCCCTGCTCCTCGGCGGCGACCCGCCCGACATCGACGCCGCCTTCGCCGACTGGCACCGCGCGCTGAGCCTGCCCGGCGTACGCGGCCTCGTCGTCGGGCGCGCCTTGCTCTATCCTCCCGACGACGATGTGGCGAGCGCCGTGGACGGAGCCGCGGCGCTGGTGCGAAAGGCGCGAGCATGACCTACCTCCCGTACGGCAAGGCCGCCGCCGACCCATGGTCGGTGGAGATCACACCGTCGGCGGCCGGCTGGACGTACTCCGGGCTGCGGGTCGTCGACCTGGCCGACGCCCCGGTGTCGTTCGACACGGGCGAGGAGGAGATGCTCGTCCTGCCGCTCGCGGGCTCCTGCACCGTGACGCTGCCGAACGACGTCTTCCCCCTCGCCGGGCGGCCATCGGTGTTCGACGGGCCCTCCGACTTCGCGTACGTGCCGATCGGCACGCGGGTGACGCTGGAGGGCGCAGGCCGCGTCGCCCTGCCCTCCGCGCGGGCCACCCGCGCGCTGCCGCCCCGCTACGTCGCCGCCGCCGAGGTCCCGGTCGAGCTGCGCGGCGCGGGGCAGGCCAGCCGCCAGGTCAACAACTTCTGCGCCCCCGGCGTCTTCGAGTGCGACAAGCTCGTGGCCGTCGAGGTGCTCACCCCCGGCGGCAACTGGTCGTCCTATCCCCCGCACAAGCACGACACCCCCAACCCGGGCGAGGCGGTGCTGGAGGAGATCTACTACTTCGAGGTGGCCGACCAGGGCGTCGGCTACCAGCGGGTCTACTCCTCCGAGCGGGGCCGCATCGACACCCTCGCCGAGGTCTCGTCGGGCGACGTCGTCCTGGTGCCGTACGGCTACCACGGCCCGTCCATGGCCGCCCCCGGCTACGACCTCTACTACCTGAACGTCCTCGCGGGCCCGGCCGACGAGCGGTCGATGGCGTTCTGCGACGACCCGCGCCACGCCTGGATCCGCTCCTCGTGGGACCACCAGCTCATCGACACCAGACTGCCGTTCGGGAGGACCTCATGACCCGCCTGACCGTCGCCCAGGCCGTCGTACGCTTCCTGGCCGCGCAGTGGAGCGAGCGCGACGGCGTCGAGCGCAGGTTCTTCGCCGGATGCACCGGCATCTTCGGCCACGGCAACGTGGCCGGCATCGGGCAGGCCCTCGCCACCGCCGGCGACGACCTGCCCTACTACCTGAGCCGCAACGAGCAGGCCATGGTGCACACCGCGGCCGGCTACGCCCGTGCGAGCAACCGGCTGGCCACGCTGGCCTGCACCACGTCGATCGGTCCCGGCGCGACCAACATGATCACCGGTGCGGCGGCCGCGACGATCAACCGGCTGCCCGTGCTGCTGCTGCCCGGCGACATCTTCTCCACCCGCGTGGCGGGGCCGGTGCTGCAGGAGCTGGAGGACCAGCGCTCGTACGACATCTCCGTCAACGACTGCCTCAAGCCGGTCTCCCGCTACTGGGACCGGATCAACCGTCCCGAGCAGCTCCCGTCCGCGCTGCTCGCGGCCATGCGGGTGCTCACCGACCCCGCCGAGACCGGCGCGGTCACGCTGGGCCTGCCGCAGGACGTCCAGGCCGAGGCGTTCGACTGGCCCGACGAGCTGTTCGCCCGCCGCGTCTGGCACATCCCGCGCCCCCGCCCCGAGCGGTCGGCGCTCGCCAGGGCCGCGGAGCTGATCAGGTCGTCCTCCCGCCCCCTGATCGTCGCCGGAGGCGGCGCGCTCTACAGCGAGGCCACCGACGAGCTGCTCGCCTTCGCCGAGCGGTACGGCGTCCCCGTGGCCGAGACGCAGGCGGGCAAGGGCGCGCTGCCCCACGGACACCCGCTCGCCCTCGGAGCCATCGGCGCGACGGGCACCACCGCCGCCAACACCCTGGCCCGCGAGGCCGACGTGGTCATCGGCGTGGGCACCCGCTACAGCGACTTCACCACGGCGTCCCGCACGATCTTCGCGCCCGACGCCCGCTTCGTGAACCTCAACATCACCGGCTTCGACGCGGCCAAGCTGTCCGGTGTGCAGCTGGTCGCCGACGCCCGCGAGGGTCTCGCCGACCTGGCCGAGGCGTGCACGGGCTGGGGCACCCCGGCGGCCTACCGGGAGCGGGCCGGCGAGCTGATCCGGGCCTGGGACGTAGCCGTCGACGCGGCGTACGGGGTCGACGGCACCCCGATCTCGCAGGCCGCGCTCATCGGGGCGGTCAACGCGGCCGCCGGCGAGGACGGCGTCGTGGTGTGCGCCGCCGGGTCGATGCCCGGCGACCTGCACAAGCTCTGGCGCCCCAGCGGCCCGGGCAGCTACCACGTCGAGTACGGCTACTCATGCATGGGCTACGAGATCGCCGGCGGGCTCGGCGTCAAGATGGCGGCCCCGGAGCGCGAGGTGTTCGTGCTGGTGGGCGACGGCTCCTACCTCATGATGTCCCAGGAGCTCGTCACCGCCGTCTCCGAGGGCGTCAAGCTGGTCGTCGTCCTGGTGGACAACTCCGGGTTCGCCTCCATCGGCCGCCTGTCCGAGAGCGTCGGCGCCGAACGTCTCGGCACCGCCTACGCCTACCGCGGCGACGGCAGGTTCGACGGCGGGCCGCTGCCGGTCGACCTCGCGGCCAACGCGGCCAGCCTCGGCGCGACCGTGCTGCGTCCCGAGTCGGTCGCCGACCTGCGCAAGGCTCTCGACGCGGCCCGCGCGTCCGACGAGACCACCGTCGTCTACGTCCGTACCGACCGGATGGCCGACGACGTGCCGTCCTCCGAGGCGTGGTGGGACGTGCCGGTCGCGCAGGTCGCCACCACGAGCGCCACGGAGGCGGCGCTCGCCGGATACAGCGCGGGCAAGCGCGACCAGCACCCGCACCTGGCTCCGCCCGTGTGAGCACGATCTCCCCGGGGAACGCCACTGACCGGGCGTTCTAGGGGGGCTGGGATGGGGCCGTGGCGGCTGCTCGGGTGGTTCGGGGTGACCGCCGTGGTCCTGTTCTGTCTGTACCACGCGCGTACGGTGGCGATGTCGATCATCATCGGCGTCTTCCTCACGGCGTTGCTGCTGCCACCGGCGCGCTGGCTCAGAAGGCGCGGCCTGAACAGCGCGGCGGCCACGTCCGTCGTCTTCGTCGGCTGGCTGCTGCTGGCCGGCGGGCTGATCGCGTTGCTCGTGCCGCCCACCGTCGCCAGCGTCACCGAGCTGCAGACGAGCCTCGGCCAGGTGCTCGACGACCTGCACAACCTCGCCGCCCGGCTCGGTCTGGACGACCAGCGGATGCTCCAGCAGGCCCGCGACTACATCTCGACGCGCGGAGGCCAGATCACCACCGGCGCGCTGGCCGGGGTCAAGACGGTCGGCGAGATCGTGATCGGCGCGATCCTCGCCATCATCCTGTCGGTCTACTTCGTGCACGGCGGCGACCGGCTGTTCCGCTGGCTCCTCGACCTGGCCCCCATCCGGGCCAGGTCGCGCCTGGCGGAGGCCGGCGACCTGATCTTCGACGTGATCGGCCGCTACATCCGCGGGGTGGCGCTCGTCGGCCTGGTCGACGGGTTCTTCATCGGCATCGCCCTGTGGATCCTCGGCGTGCCGATCGCGCTGCCGCTCGCCGTGCTGACGTTCGTCGGGGCGTTCCTGCCGGTGGTGGGCGCGCTGATCGCGGGCCTGCTGGCCGCCGTGGTGGCGCTCGTCGCCAAGGGCTGGCTCGTGGCGCTCATCGTCGTGGCGGTGACCATCGCGGTGCAGCAGATCGAGGGCCACGTCCTCGCCCCCCAGATCTACGGCAAGGCCCTCGACCTCCCCGGCGCCGTCATCCTGGTGGCGATCGCCCTGGGCGGCGTCGTAGCCGGCATCACCGGCGCCTTCCTGGCAGCCCCCGTCACCTCCGTCATCGTCGCCCTCGTCCACAACCACCGCCACGCATGATCGCCACCCCTCCCCCACACAAGACCCGCCCCCAGCAACCACCGCCCTCACACCAAACCCGCTCAGAGCGCTCGCCGACCTCACACACCCCCACACAAGACCCGCACTGAGTGATCGCCGCCCTCACACACAAGACCCGCACAAAGCAACCACCGCCCTCACACACGCCACCCCGCTCAAGACCCGCACCGAGTGATCGCCGCCGTCATGATGGGTGGTATGCGATGGGTTACGTTCGACTGTTTCGGCACCCTGGTCGACTGGCGGCACGGCATCTCCACCAGCGCCGAGCTCATCGCCCCCGGGCAGGGGGCGCGGTTGCTGGAGGCGTACAACCGGCACGAGCACGCCGTGGAGGCCGAGTCGCCTGGGTCGCGCTACCGCGACGTCATGGCCGAGGCACTGCGCAGGGCGTGCGCCGAGGAGGGGGTGCGGCTGAACCCCGACGACGCGGGCGTGCTGGCCGCCACGCTGCCGTACTGGCCGGTGTTCGCCGAGGTCGGCGGCGAACTGTCCGCGCTGCGCGAGGCCGGATGGCGGCTCGCCCTGCTGACCAACTGCGACCGCGACCTCGTCGCCGAGACCCGGCGGCGGCTGCCCGTGCCGTTCGACGCCGTGGTGACGGCCGAGGACGCGGGAGCCTACAAGCCGGCCCACGACCACTTCGAGCTGTTCCGGAACACGTACGAGCCGGAGACGTGGGTGCACGTCGCCCAGAGCTACTTCCACGACATGGAACCCGCGTACCGGCTGGGACTGGCGCGAGTGTGGATCAACCGCCTGGGCGACCTGCCGTCCGACAGGACAGTGGTCCCGCACATCCAGTCAGACCTGCACAACCTCCTCGCCGCAGTAGAAACCGCCTGAACCCGCCGTACGGCACTCACACCGCCGTCACGCGGACCGCGTTTCGTCGGCGGGGCGGCTGTGCGGTCAGCGCTGCGGCTCGCGCCTGAACCACAGGCCGGGGACGTTGGTGTCATCAGCGGCACTCGGCTCAGGAAGCCGCTGGGACGCCACGGCGGCACGGTTCGGTTCCCGGAACCGCTGGGACGCCACGGAAGGATTCGGGTCACGGAACCCCTGGGAAGCCACAGCTGGATTCGGATCACGGAACGTCTGGGAAGCCACAGCAGGATTCGGGTCGCGGAAGCGTTGCGCGAGCAGGTGGGCCCCGCTCTGCTCGCGGAACCGCTGCGCCAGCAGCTCGGCGCCGCTCGGCTCCCGATGCCGCTGCTCCAGCACGTCGGCGATGTCGGAGAGGAAGGCGTCGACGTCCACGACGAGATAGCCCGAGCGAACCACCACGGTCGAGAACTTCGCCTCCCGCACCTCCAGGGCCGTCACCGGGTACTCCGTCGTGCCGCGCAGCGTGGCCACGATCCGGTCGAGGAAGGCGTCGACCTCGTCCTCGTTGTAGCCCGCCCCCCAGCGACCGGCGCGGAAGGCGACCCGCTCGACCCGCGCCGCCTGCGTCTCGAACCACTCCTCGCGAATCATGTCGCCGGTCGGTTCGGCCATGGCCAGCCGTACGGGCCGCCTGGCCTGCGTCTCCAGAGCCACGACGAACGCCTCAAGAGCGAAGTCGACCGCGATCTCCTGGTATCCGCCGCGCTTGGCCCGGAACGTCGCCCTGCGCACCTCGTCAGCGGTCACGGGCTCCAGAACGTGCGGGCCCCGGCCGAGGGTCGACTCGATCCGCCCCACGAGGGCGTCCACCTCGACGGGGTCATAACCCGAACGCATGCCCATGACACGCGGAAAGCGGTTCAACCTCACTCCTCTTGACCTGTGCTGAGGCCCATCTATTGTCGGACCTTTATCCCCAGCATGCGACCTGACTTATAGGGTTACCCGATCATGAGACTGTCCAGTGTGTCGTTTCGCTACCGAAAACGTGAACACTTTGTCATCACGGACGTTGATGCGCGCCTCTTCCCTGGCGAGGTGATCGAGCTCACCGGTACGAACGGGGCGGGCAAGTCCACTCTGCTCCGCCTCCTGGCCGGGCTCACCCGTCCGACCTCTGGCGTGATTCTCGACCGTCCCGCGGTCGTCGGCTTTGCCCCCGACCGGTTCCCGACGGCCCAGCCGTTCACGGTTACGACGTACCTGCGGCACATGTCCCGCGTACGCGGCGGCGCCCGCTGGGAGCCCTGGGCCGAGCGTCTCGGCATGGGGCACCTCATGAACACCTCCCTGCGCGACCTGTCGAAGGGCAGCGCGCACAAGGTCGGCCTGACGCAGGCGCTGATGGCCGATCCTCAGCTGTTGATCCTCGACGAACCCTTCGCCGGCCTCGACGCCGACACGCGGAAGACGCTGCCCGTGATCGCGTCCGAGGTGGCGGACCGGGGCGGGATCGTCGTCGCCAGCGACCACCAGAGCGGCCTGCGCGACCTGCCCGCCCTGCGCCACTGGACCCTGCGGGACGGCCACCTCGACGCGGACGCGCCCGCCACCGGATGGGACACCGAACACGTCACCGTGGCCGTCACCCTCCCGGCCGCCGACCTGCCGCGCTTCCTGACCAGGATGCGTGAGGACGGCTACGGCGCCCACGAGATCGAGGAGGCCGTGTGATCGCCCTGACCGGCTTCCGTCTGGCCGCCTACATCCGTTCCCACCGCGTCTACCAGGCCCTTCTCCTGACCATGGCGCTGCTGGCCATCCTGTACGGCAGCCGGGCCCCGGCCGGCGCGGAGACCGCCGTGCTGACCGACGGAGCCGTCCTCATCATCCCGGTCCTCGCCTGGGCGGCGCGAAGCCTGCTCGACACCGAGCCTGACACGCAGCGCGAGCTGTCGGCGGTCCAGGTGGGCGGGCGGGGCAGAGAGATCGCCGCGGGCCTGCTGGCGGCGTTCGCGGCGTGCGCGGCACTCGCGGCTTTCGCCCTCCTCTGGGCGCTCCTGCTGGGCATCACCGGCTCCCCGTCGCCCGGTGTGCTGGGGGCCGTGGTGCTCCTGAACCTGCTCGCCACGCTGACCGGCACCGCGCTCGGCGCCCTCACCAGCCGCAGCCTGCTCCCGTCGCCGGCCGTATCGATCACGGC
Source organism: Nonomuraea maritima (assembly GCF_900100395.1). GTDB lineage: Bacteria > Actinomycetota > Actinomycetes > Streptosporangiales > Streptosporangiaceae > Nonomuraea > Nonomuraea maritima. Next base: position 73,053 of record NZ_FNFB01000026.1, read on the forward strand.
CCTGTTGCTCGGCTTCATGGTGATGCTGCTGGTCAGCTCGTCGTCGCTGTACTGGCTGACGGTGCCGCTGCTCACCTGGATGAAGGCGGCGAACGCCGGCGACCTCCTCGACCGGCTCCCCGAACTCACCGCGATCTCGCTGGCCTGGTGCACAGCAGGCCTGTCGACGTACGCGTGGCTACGCCACCGTACGTAACCTCGCGTACAGCGCCCCTCACCGGCGATGGGCGCGGAACGGCTTTATTCGGCGGCGGCGAGCTGGCCGCAGGCGCCGTCGATCTCGCGGCCGCGCGTGTCGCGCACCGTCACCGGCACCCCGTGGAACTGCAGCCGCCGCACGAACGCCGCCTCGTCCTCCGGCCGCGACGCCGTCCACTTCGAGCCGGGGGTCGGGTTGAGCGGGATGAGGTTGACGTGCACGAGCTTGTTCTTGACCAGCTTGCCGAGCAGGTCGGCCCGCCACTCCTGGTCGTTGATGTCCTTGATCAGCGCGTACTCGATCGAGACCCGCCGCTTGGTCCTGGCCGCGTACGCCCAGGCGGCGTCGAGGACCTCGGCCACCTTCCACCGCGTGTTGATCGGCACGAGCGTGTCGCGCAGCTCGTCGTCGGGGGCGTGCAGCGACAGCGCGAGCGTCACCGGCAGCCCCTCGTCGGCGAGCTTGCCGATCGCGGGCACCAGCCCGACGGTGGAGACCGTCACCCCGCGCGCGGAGATGCCGAGCCCGTGGGGAGCAGGCTCGACCAGCCGCCGGACCGCGCCGATCACCTGCTTGTAGTTGGCCAGCGGCTCGCCCATGCCCATGAACACGACGTTGCTCACCCGTCCGGGCCCGCCCGGCACCTCACCGGACGCCAGCGCACGGGCGCCCGCGACGACCTGCTCGACGATCTCGGCGGTCGACATGTTGCGCGTCAGCCCTGCCTGCCCGGTCGCGCAGAACGGACAGTTCATGCCGCACCCGGCCTGCGACGACACACACATCGTGGCCCGGTCGGGATAGCGCATGAGCACCGACTCGACCAACGCGCCGTCGAACAGCCGCCACAGCGTCTTACGGGTGGTGCCGCGGTCGGTGGTGAGCTCGCGCACCGGCGTGAGCAGGCTCGGCAGCAGCGCCCCGAGCTTCTCCCTGGCCGCCGCCGGCAGGTCGGTCATCGCCGCGACGTCGGTGGTGAGCCGCTCGAAGTAGTGGCGCGAGAGCTGGTCGGCGCGGAACGCCTTCTCGCCCAGCTCCACGACCGCCGCCCGCCGGTCGGCCATCGACAGGTCGGCCAGGTGCCGTGCGGGCTTGGCTCGCCGGGGCGCGACGAAGGTGAGCTGACCTGGAGGCTGGGACACGTTGCTGCCTTTGCTTGAGGGGTTCTCGACCAGGGTAGTGAACGTTCGGATCGGAAGCGGAATTCCTGGTCACGTCGCACTCGCGTCCTGGTCTCCACCCGATCTACAGTCATCTCGTATGGCGATTTTTCGGTCGGCATCCGGCGCGGGCGGCACCGAGGTCGTCCTCGCTGTCGGCAACCCGTACGGGAGCCGGACGCTCGTGGTCGAGCGGGACGAGGACTCCTCGGTAGCTTACCTGTGCTCACCGGACGGTTCCGTGCACGGAGCCGTCTGGCTGGCGAACCACCGGCCCGCCCCGCCCGTGGTCGACCTGGCGCGGATCAACGCCGGTCTGCCGCCGTTGATGCCCCGTCCCAACACCCTGCATCCCGAGGGGCGCAGGCCGCTCGGACAGCTCAGCGCGCTGTGGTTCGAGGAGGGCGACGGCGTGGCCCTCTACGAGAACGACGAGCTGCTCGCCGTCATCCCGGGCTGGGCCGACATGCGCAGGGGAATGCCGGGCTACGCGCGCGACGCGGTCGGCGAGACGCCGTTCGCGTGGGCGCTGCAGGAGGCGCTGGAAGGGTTACAGCCCCGTATCTCGAACGCCAGGTCCTTCTGGCGCTGGCGCCACAGCGAGGGTGCGTGGCCGTCGCTCCAGCAGTTCGTCATGGGACACCTCGACCTGGCGCTGGGTCCGGCGGCCCGCTACTGGGACGCGAGCGGCGACCGCCTGCCGACCGTGGGCATCACCGAACGCCCGCCACACGGCGACCGCGCGTACACCGTGCTGTCGACGGTGGGGATGAGCTGCCAGCGCATGCCGACGGTGGAGCAGTGGATCGACAGGCCCGGCGCGTACGCCCGCATCGAGCTGGCCGTGGCGACCCGCGACGACCCGCGCGACGCCGCGCTGCTGCTGGTGTGGCTGGCGCAGTACCCCTGGCACTCGGTCACGTGGCTCGGTCACGGACACACGGCGAAGTGGTACCACGAGCCGTCCACGTTCCCGTTGGGTCCGCAGTATTCGGGGGTGCTCATGCAGGCGAACCCACCCCACATGCCCGACATGTCAGGATTCGCCTTCGGCGGGGAGAACGTACGGTGGCTCTGGCTGTCCCCCGTCACCACCGAGGCCCTGCGCTGAACGACGGTCAGAGGAACAGCGTCATCAGCACCCAGACGGGCACCAGCGTCGTCACGAGCGAGTCCAGACGGTCCATCAGGCCGCCGTGCCCGGGAAGGATCGTGCCGAGGTCCTTGATGCCGAGATCGCGCTTGATGATCGACTCGATCAGGTCGCCCAGGGTGGCCAGCGGCGCCGCCAGCGCGCCGATCAGCGCACCCTGCCAGATCTCGCCGCCGAGCAGCCACGTCACCAGCCACGCGCCGACCACGGTGCACGCGACGAGCGACCCGGCGAAGCCCTCCCACGTCTTGCGCGGGCTGATCGCCGTCATCGGATGCCGTCCGAACAGCACGCCCGCGGCATAACCGCCGGTGTCACTGGCCACGGTGATCGCGATGAAGACGAGCACGCGATGGTCACCGTCGGGAGCCTTGAGCAACAGCGCCACGAACGTGCTGAGTAACGCGGGATAGAACAGGATGAACACGGACGCCGACGCGTCACGTACGAAGCCCTCGGTGCCGGCGGTGAACATCCGCCAGATCAGCAGGACGAACGCGAAGACAGCGAACGCGGCGAGTAACCACGACGCGCCCAGCCAGTAGGCGGCCGCCTGCATCGCGACCAACCCCGCCAGCGCCGGCACGACCGGGACCTTGATGTCACGGGTCGCGAAGGCCTTCGACAGCTCCATCACGCCGACGCCGACGGCAGCCACGACCACCACGAGGAACAGCTCTTTGACGGTGTAGAGCGTGCCAAGGACCAGCGCGCCCAGCACCAGACCGACCGCGATCGCCGCCGGCAGGTTCCTTCCGGTACGGCTGCCGCCGCTCGAACTGGTGCCAGCCGTACGTTCTTCCACTGAGAATCTCCATGTGCCACGGCCCCCGCCACCGGGGCGAGGGCCGTAGATGATGCTGACCCGCTCGCCGGGGCCGTCCGACGCGGCCCTTCGTCGCGGCGCCGCTCAGACCTCGAGCAGCTCGGCTTCCTTGTGCTTGAGCAGCTCATCGATCTTGGCGACGTGCTTCTGGGTGAGGTCGTCGAGCTCCTTCTCTGCCCGCCTGACCTCGTCCTCGCCCGCCTCGCCGTCCTTGATCATCTTGTCGAGGACTTCCTTGGCGGAGCGGCGGATGTTGCGTACCGACACCTTGGCGGCCTCACCCTTGTTCCGGGCGACCTTGATGTAGTCCTTGCGGCGCTCCTCGGACAGCTCAGGGAACGTCACACGGATCACCTGGCCGTCGTCGGTCGGGTTGACGCCAAGGTCGGAGTCGCGGATGGCCCTCTCGATCGCGCCCATCGAACTCTTGTCGTAGGGCTGGATGATGACCATGCGCGCCTCGGGCACGTGGAAAGACGCCAGCTGCTGGATCGGCGTCGGCGTGCCGTAGTACTCAGCACTGATCTTGTTGAACATCGAGGGGGTGACGCGGCCCGTACGGATGCTCGCGAAGTCCTCCTTCGCGACCGACACGGCCTTGTCCATCTTCTCCTCGGCTTCGAGGAGGGTTTCGTCGATCACAGCGGCTCCCTGTCTACTAGCTGGCGGTATCGGGCTCGCTCGTCATTTGCCTGCGGGACTCACCAGCGTGCCGATTTTCTCACCGCGTACCGCTCGCAGGATGTTGCCCTCGCCCATGAGGTCGAAGACCACGATCGGCAGGTCGTTGTCCTTGCACAGGCTGATCGCGGTGGCGTCCATGACAGCGAGGTCGCGCAGCAGCACCTCGCCGTAATCGAGATGGTCGAACCGGACCGCGTCGGGGTTCTTGCGTGGATCGGAGTCGTAGATGCCGTCAACCTGGGTGCCCTTGAGCAGCGCCTCGGCGCCGATCTCCAAGGCCCGCTGGGAGGCCGCGGTGTCGGTGGAGAAGTACGGCGAGCCGAGCCCTGCGCCGAAGATGACCACGCGGCCCTTCTCCAGGTGCCGGATCGCACGGCGCGGCAGGAACGGCTCGGCCACCTGCTGCATGGTGATGGCGGTCTGCACGCGCGTCTCCACGCCGCGCCGCTCGAGGAAGTCCTGCAGGGCCAGACAGTTGATGACCGTGCCCAGCATGCCCATGTAGTCGGCCCTGGCGCGGTCGATGCCGCCCTGCGACAGGGTGGCGCCGCGGAACATGTTGCCGCCGCCGACCACGACGGCGACCTGCACGCCCTCCTTGACCGCCTCAGCGATCGAGTCGGCCAGGTGGTCGACGACGCCCGGGTCGATGCCGAGCGGCTCGTTGCCGGCGAACGCCTCTCCGGACAGCTTCAGCATCACCCGCTTCCAGCGAAGCGGGATGTGCGGGTCTAGCGATGAGGAAGCCGCCGTCCGTGTGGATTCGTGGGCTGACTCCCGGTGGTCCTGCACGGCGGCGGCCTCCTTCAATCGGTGGATCGTTCGAGCTCGAAGCTTGCCTAAGCCTAAGCCTGACCGACCTTGAAACGGACAAATGCGAGGATCTCAACGCCATTCTCGGTGGCGTACTTGCCCACGCTCTTCTTGTTGTCCTTCACGAAAGCCTGCTGAAGCAGCGTGAAGTCCTTGTACCAGCCGTTCACGCGGCCCTCGACGATCTTGCCGATGGCGGCCTCGGGCTTGCCCTCCTCGCGGGTCATCTCCTCGAAGAGCTTGCGCTCCTTCTCGACGACCTCGGCGGGGACGGACTCCGGCTTGAGGTACTGCGGCGCCATCGCGGCAGCGTGCTGCGCGACGTCCTTGGCGACATCGGCGTTCGGCTTGTCGAGCTGGACGAGCACGCCCACCGCCGGCGGCAGCGCCGGGTCGGTCCTGTGCATGTAGGCGCCGATGTAGCCACCCTCCAGCACCTGGAACCGACGGATCTCGATCTTCTCACCCAGCGCGGCGTTGGCGACGTCGAGGTGCTCCTTGACGGTCTTGCCGTCGAAGGAGGACTCGAGCAGCGCCGCTACGTCGGCCGGCTTGGTCTCGAGGATGTGCGCCACGACCTGGGCCGCGAGCTCCTGGAAGCGCTCGCCCTTGGCCACGAAGTCGGTCTCGCAGTTGAGCTCGAGCAGCGCCGCGGCGGAGTCGCCGTCCTGCTTGAGCGCGACCAGACCGTTCGAGGCGGTACGAGCCTCGCGCTTGCCGACGTCCTTGGCGCCCTTGAGGCGCAGGAGCTCGATGGCCCGGTCGAAGTCGCCCTCGGACTCCTCCAGCGCCTTCTTGCAGTCCATCATGCCGGCAGCGGTGATCTCGCGAAGCCGCTTGACGTCGGCCATGTTCACGGAAGCCATTGCTCTTTTTCCTTGTGGGATTTCGTCGTCGTCATCGTGGATCGGGCGGGCGCCGGTATCCGGCCACCCACCCTAGGGTCGTACGGCGGGCGCGTGCCGTACAGGCGCTCCGGGCCCAACTCAGCCCGTCTTGTGCAACTTCGCTCGCTTCGCCAGGGCATCCGCCAAGCCTCTTTCCTCAGCCCAGCACCCCGACCGAACTCAGCTCGCACTCCGCCCGGCACACCCCGATCTCGGCCGGCCCAGCTCGGCGTTCTGCCTGGCTCGGCACTCCACCCGGCACACCGTCGGACTTCGCTCGCTTCGCCCTGGCGCTCTGCCCGGCTTCGCTCACTCTGCCCAGCAACCACTGAGCTTCGCCTGCCCGTTCGGCGTGCTGCCGGCTTCGTTAACCTCGCTCGACATACTGCCCAGCCTCGCCTTGGCCTACCGCCTCAGCTCGGCACCGCCTCACGACCAGCTCACGCCCTCGCTCCAACTGAACCTCAGCGCCAGCAGCCGCCTCGACCGGATCCGAGCCTCGGAAACCCCGCAGCTCCGACCGTTCGGCCAAGCCGGTGCCGACCTTACGGCGGCACCCAACCGTGGAACCCAGGTCAAGCGCTTCAGCACCCGGCAACGCCGGGCCTTCTCAACCGCTTCGCCCCATGCCCCGGTCGAGGCCGTCAGGCTCGGCCAGGTCGGCCACCGCTGTCTCGCCGTGGCATCGATCTGGCCGACCCGTCCGGCCGGCTTACGGCCTCAGCCCTGAAGTGGCCCGTCCGGTGAGTCTCGCCCCGGGCTCAGCTGATGCCGATCCCGGACGCGTTCCCCGCCTGACGAAGCCTCCAGGGCCGTGGCCACCGGTGGTTCGCCCTTATTCAGCTGTAACGTCTCGTTGCTGCCCGCTTGGCGGGAGCGCCTGCCTGCCCCGACACGCGGGACAGGCTCGCACCCAACCGAGAGGCGTCAGGCCTGCTGCTCGGTCTCGCCCTCGGCAGCAGCCTCGGCGGGAGCAGCGGCCTCGGCCGGAGCAGCCTCAGCAGCGGCCTCGGCCGGAGCAGCCTCGGCAGCAGCCTCAGCCGGAGCAGCCGCCTCAACGGTCTCCGCCGGAGCAGCGGCGGTCTCCTCGGCCGGAGCAGCCGCCTCAGCGGTGCCCTGCTCGATGAGCTCACGCTCCCACTCGGCCAGCGGCTCGGCAGCGGCCGGCTTCTCGTCACCGCGAGCGGCGCCGGAGCGAGCCATCAGACCGGCCGCGACACCGTCGGCGACAACCCGCGTCAGCAGGCCGACGGCGCGGATGGCGTCGTCGTTGCCCGGGATCGGGTAGTCGACCTCGTCGGGGTCGCAGTTGGTGTCGAGGATCGCGACGACCGGGATGCCAAGCTTCTTGGCCTCGCTGATCGCGATGTGCTCCTTCTTGGTGTCGACGACCCACACGGCGCTGGGCACGCGACCCATGTCACGGATACCGCCGAGCGTGCGCTCGAGCTTGTCCTTCTCGCGGCGCCGCATGAGGAGCTCCTTCTTGGTGAGCCCCGAGCCGGCGACGTTGTCGAAGTCGAGCTCCTCGAGCTCCTTCAGGCGCTGCAGGCGCTTGTGCACGGTGGAGAAGTTGGTGAGCATGCCACCCAGCCAGCGCTGGTTGACGTACGGCATGCCGACCCGGGTCGCCTGCTCGGAGATGGCCTCCTGCGCCTGCTTCTTGGTACCGATGAAGAGGATCGTGCCGCCGTGGGCGACCGTCTCCTTCACGAAGTCGTAGGCGCGGTCGATGTACGACAGCGACTTCTGCAGGTCGATGATGTAAATGCCGTTGCGCTCGGTGAAGATGAAGCGCTTCATCTTCGGGTTCCAGCGCCGGGTCTGGTGGCCGAAGTGAACGCCGCTCTCGAGCAGCTGTCGCATGGTGACGACGGGGGCCATGATCTGGTCCTCCAGGTCTGGGCGTCCTGCGGATGGACGCGGTTTTCGGTTATGCCGCAGCAGCGCGTGGTCTGCCGCCCTGATGCCCCGAGCCCGCACCCGCCGGGCCGTGGCCCGGACCGATGGCGCGGTCCGCAATGGGGCATGCGAAGTCGGCCTGTGAGTCACAGGCCACCGGAAAGTCTACCTCCCGCACCGCCCCCGGCTGACCGCCTGCGGTCAAACAGACATCCCGCCCCTCGCTCACCACCATTCCACCAACACCGCAAACCCACCCCAACCCCCCTACAACACTCACCAGGCCGCGACCTCCGACCCACGATCAAGCACCCCGCAGCAACCGCCCCACCGCACCCACCCAGCCCGCGCCCCATGGACACGCAACCCCTACTACGCACATGCGCGCGAGGGACACCACCCACAGCGGACGCCGCACGCATGCGGCCCAACACGGTCCACGCGTATACCGACGCCAACAGCCATCAAGGGCACGCCCGCCGCAACAGAACCCACCCGGGCCCACACCTAGCGGAGGCCCCGTCCACGCGACATCAACAGCACCCACACGCATGCCGACCTACCCCGGACAGACCATTCGCGACGAACGGACACCCTCACACGCCGCCCCGACACGCCCCGCCCATGCCAGCCTCAACAAACCCCACACATGCCGACCCACCCCGTGCAGAACGTCCCCGACAGTCGACCGCTTCGCATGCTGCCCCAGGCACACACCCCATAGGCCAGCCGCAGCAGATCCCGCTGCATACCGACCCGCTGTGGGCGCGCCAGCCGCACAACCAGGGCGCACGCCGACTCCGGCCTGAACATCCGAAGGTCACTGTCTGACGACGGGGCGGCCGCACCCCGTCAGCAGCCACACGGCCCGCGGACGGCGGCCTCCAACGACCCCGAACAGACCCCAAGCGCGGGCCGGGCCACAGCAGACCCCCGCCACCATGCACCTCAACATCCGAACGTCACCGACTGGCGACGGGTGGCCGCACGCTGTCAGCAGCACACGCCCCGAGGACGGCGGCCTCGGACAACCCCTACAAACCCCAAGCGATGACGGCCACAGCAGAACTCGCGCCACCACGCATCAGCAATGCCGGCGCCCATGCCGTCCCGGCGACGAGAGATAGGCACCACGCACCTGGCGACGAGAGATGGGCACCGCGCCGCTGCGGCGAAGTCACCCGGATGTCCAGCCCCATGCCACACGCCGACCGGCCTGACATCGACCGGCCTGACATCTGACGCCACCCCCTCGCCACAGCCCGATGCACACAGCCCGGCGCCAATCAGCCGGGACGTCCAGCGCCGCCGCTATACATCCGACCCGACGCCCACCGACCAGACCAGCAAGCCAACGCCGCCCCTATGCGCCCACCCTCATTCGCTCAGCCCTGCGCTCGCACCTCGAGCGTCGTGATCTTCGGTGGGCAGCCCAGGAACCGGCCTGCTCACCATCGGGAACAGGTTGATCTGCGCCTCGACGAACCTCGCCCCCTCCGGCGCGTCCTCCTCACTACGGGTCTTGGCAATGTACGACTCGATCAGCTGCTCGATCTCGACCGCCAGTTGCGCCAGTTCCGCGGCACTGACCCGGAGCCGGAACCGGCTGAACCGAGTCGCGTCCTGCCACTCCTTCGGTTCCCGGTCGATGTTCGCCAGGGCCCGGCGCGCCTCTTCGTTGGCGTCTCGCCGGAGCGCCTCCATCACCAACACCTTGGCGTCCTTGACCTCCGGCGAGTCATCCGGCTGCACCCCGACGTGAAAGCCCTTGTGCGCGGGCCTCCACAGCCGCTCCCTGCCATCACCCCGTGGAGGCGCATCCTCCACGAACCCGTATTTGGCCAACATCCGCAGGTGGTAGCTGGCGGCACTGGGAGTGATCCCCGCAGTTTCCGCAACCTCAGTGGCAGTTGCACTGCCCCCCGCACTCAGCCTGTTCAGAATGCTCAACCTCGCCGGGTGAGCCAACGCCCGCATCGCCTTGGGATCACTGAGGTCCTCGGTGTGCCGCGTCATGCGCCAAAGGTACCAATCCGAGACATGAAGGATTGCCTTCATAACTATGAAGGAGTACTTTCACATCTATGAAGCGTTCCCTTCACAACTCCCCGGCCCCTCGACCCACCTCGTCCCTCGCCTTATCTTCGAACCCCGAGCCTTCCCCCACCTCCTCAGAGACAGCTCCGCCCTCCGCTCGCCTCTCGAACACAGCAGCCCCCGACACTCCACTCACGACGACTTCCAGCCACTCCTCCAGCCCCGACCAGCCGCAGCGCCCACTGTGGAAGCAGCGTGACTATCGCCTGCTCTGGACCGCACGAACGACTTCGATCACCGGCTCAGAAGTCTCCAAGTTGGCCATCCCCTTGACCGCGGTCACCCTGCTGACCGCCTCCCCCGCCCAGATGGGGCTCCTGACCGCCGCTGCCTTCGTACCGGCCCTGTTGTTCAGCCTCCAGGCAGGCGCCCTCGCCGACCGGCTCCGCCGTCACCGTCCGGTGATGATCGCTTGCGAACTTGTCTCCGCCGCCGCCGCGGCCACGATCCCGCTCGCTTGGGTGCTGGGGCTTCTCAATGTCACCTGGTTGATCGTCGTGGCACTGATGATCGGATCGGCTGGGGTCCTCTTCAAAGCGGTGAACTTCCCCCATGTGGTGGGCATGGTGGCCGCCGACCAGCGGACCGCGGCGATGGCCGGTTTCCAGTCCTCTTACTCGGTGGCCTCTGTCAGCGGCCCTGGCCTGGCCGGCCTCCTGGTGCAGCTCCTCACGGCCCCGCTCGCCGTACTGGCTGAGGCGTTGTCCTTCCTGACCTCAGCCCTGCTGCTCCACAGAATCCGGACTCCCGAGAAGAACACCCCCGCCGCGTCGCGCGGTATGGGTCGCGACGTCGTGCAGGGCCTGAGAACCAGCGTCACTCACCCCGTTCTGCGCGCTCTGCTCGGTGCCGGCGTCACGATCAACTTCTTCGCCATGGCTTACACGTCCGTCTACATGCTCTACATGCTGGACACCCTCAACATCCCGAACAGCATGATCGGCTTCCTCATAGCTCTGAGTGGCGTGGGCGGTCTGCTCGGCGCCTGGGCGACGTCCCGCTTGTCCAAGCGCCACGGGGAGGACCGCCTCCTGCTCTACTCCGTGATCTTCTTCCCGCTCGACATCCTCGCGGTCGGTCTGCTCGGTGGCCCGCTCTGGTGGAAACTGTCGCTGCTCGCTCTCACCGGGACCATCACCGGCGGCATCGTCGTCACCTTCTCCACATGCCTGGGCGCCATCACCCTGCGGGAGAGCTCGCCCGAGCTTCGCGGCCGGGTGAACGCCACCATGACCTTCGCCGTTCAGGGAGTGCTGGCGCTCGGAGGTCTCGTCGGCGGCTTCGTGGCCGAACTGATCGGTCTTCGCCCAGTCATCCTCATCTGCGCGGCCGGCATCGCTCTCAGCAGCGTCTGGATCTGGACGTCACCCATCCGTCCTGATCGCTCCGAGCGCCGCACTTCGCGCCCTGACCCGTCACCTCGACGCTCGACCGCAAGCCCTCACTCCGAGAGGCCGACGCTCAGCACCGGCCTCATGCCCTCCCATCCCCGCAGGAGGGCGTACGACCACTTCGCAGCTCAGTCGTCTTTCCGTCAATCCGTAGAGCACTTGATCGTTCGCAGCCGTATTCGGTGGCTCTAGCGGCCGCACCGGCACGTCCCATCATGCCCGCTCCGCGAAGCTCCTCGGTCCCGTCGTCCACAGGCAGCGAACGCCCTGACGCCTCTATCCACAGAACGCGGTTCACTTCTCCGCCGCCGATGCCGCTGCGGCGACACTCGCGCCATGAACGTCACTCCCACCGCCACACCGCTGAGGGACGCGGATGCGGCAAACAAGAGGTCCAAGGCGACTTGTGCCCCGACCACCACCTCGTCACCGGGTCGCCCCTTCACGAGGGAAGCGTCGCAGACGCCGGTCACAGCGATCGGCCTGCTGACCGAAGTTCAACGCAGAGCAGCCCGCCTACGGACATCGATGCGCCGCCGGGCGGCCATCCTGCTGATCCTGATCACCACAGCACTCGCTCTACCGGTGCAAACTCTCCCAGCGCGAGCATCCCCCGCGACCTGGCGCTGGCCGCTCGACGGCCACCCCCGAGTCCTACAGCGTTTCGCGCCTCCTCCTGAGCCATGGCTCGCCGGTCACCGCGGCATCGACTTGGCCGCGCCCCCGAAGATGCCGGTGGTGGCGGCCGGCGCGGGCACCATCCGCTTCGCCGGGGCTGTCGGAGGGAGGGGCGTGGTGACCATCGACCACCCGAACGGGCTGCGCACGACGTACCTCCCTGTCGAGCCCTCTGTCCGCCAAGGCCAAACCGTCACGCCCGGAACCCTGCTGGGCGTCCTGGCGACCTCGAAACCCCACTGCCACGAGTCGTGTTTGCACTGGGGTCTCATCCGTGACGGCCGCTACCTGGACCCGCTGCTTCTCCTGGGGCAGGTCCTCACCCGGCTACTCCCCTTCTGGGAGTCGCCTCCGGCGACGGCACCCCTTCCGGCTCGCGCTGTCATCCGGCAGCGAGGCAACGCTCCGACGCCCCATCAAGGTTCTGTGGCCGGCGCAACCCCACGACCGCAACCGAATCGCATCGCCGGCCCTCCATCAGCACGACAGATCTCGACAGCAGTCGCGTCAGGAGAACCATCGTCCGAAGACGTCAGGCAAGGCCTTGGCACCACCTCGTCGACGTCATCCGCCCATGTACACCGCGAAGTCGCACGCCGCGAGGCCCGAAAGCCCTCGACCCCGAGCTTGCTGCTGACCGGCTGGGGTGTGTCGATCCCGACTGATCCCGCCATTGGGCTCGGCATGCTGTTGGGCGCCATACTCGTGGTCCTCGCGGTACGCCGAGCACGCGACCGCCGCTCGAACCGTCGCGCCCCTGCTAGAGGCCAGCACCGCAAAGGACGCCGCAGAACCCGGTCCCGCAGACGCCGCCCTACACGGTGCCCATAGACCCAGGAGAGCGGCACGCGGAAGCCTTCTCCTGGGCGTGCCCATCCGCCACTAGCCGGACTCCCGGTGCAGCCGTCACGCCCTTGGGTGTGCCTGGCGGTACGCCGTTCTGAGGCGGTCGATGGAGACGTGGGTGTAGATCTGCGTGGTGTTCAGGGAGGCGTGACCGAGTAGTTCCTGGACGCTGCGGAGGTCCGCACCACCCTCGAGCAGGTGTGTCGCCGCGGTGTGGCGCAATCCGTGCGGTCCCATGTCGGGCGCGCCCTCAACCGTGGACAAGCGGGCGTGCACCACCCGGCGTACGGTTCCCGCGTCGATACGCCCGCCCCGAACCCCCAGGAAGAGCGCCGGCCCCGATCGTGCCCGCACCCACAGCGGGCGGCCATGGATGCACCACCGATCGAGCGCACGCAGCGCGGGCTGTCCGAACGGCACCGTGCGTTCCTTGCGTCCCTTGCCGAGCACTCTGATGACGTTCCGTTCGCGGTCCACGTCATCGACGTCCAGCGCGCACAGCTCACCGACCCGCACACCAGTCGCGTACAGCAGCTCGAGCAGCGCCTGGTCTCGCAGCTCTTTGGGGTCATCCGTGGGAGGCACGCTCAGTGCGGCCGTCGCCTGCTTCTCGTCGAGCACGACAGGCAGCGGCCGGGGCGACTTCGCGCTGCCGAGCAACAACCCAGGGTCCGTGGGCAGCCACCCCCGGCGGTGGCAGTACGCGGTGAACACACGTGCGCAGGCGGTCCTGCGTGCCAGAGTCGCCCGCGCCTTTCCTGACGCATGCTGATCGGCCAGCCACCGTCGAAGGGCACCGATGTCGAGCCCTTCGAGCTGCCCACCCATGTGATCGAGCAGGGAGCTTACGTCGGCCAGATAGGCACGAACCGTATGAGGAGAAAGATCGCGCTCCAGCCGCAAGTACCGCCCGAACTCGCTGACAACCTCGTCCCTGTCCACGCCCGCCCCTTAGTTGGCCGTCGCCATGGACGCCGGCAGCTTCGGTCGTCCTTGACTCCTCCAGATATTGAACCCCGGGACTCAGCGGAGATGACCGAGTTGGTGCAGGTGGTCGAAGATGGCCTGGTTGGCCGGGGACACCCGATGCCGGTCGGCGTAACCGAGCCAGGCCACTTCTTCGATCTCGCCGCTCGGCGTCGGCAATCCGCGGTGGTCGGCGCTGTAGCACGTGATCCGAACGGTGACTCCCGCCGCCTTGCCGTGCGCCGGCGCCTCGAAGGCGCCCAGTTGGACGGCCGTCGCGGGGTCGATCGTGACGGTGAGTTCTTCCTTGATCTCGCGGACGAGTGTGTCGAGGTCGGTTTCGCCGCTTTCCCGTTTGCCGCCGGGGACGTAGTAGACGTCCTTGCCTCGCGACCTGGCGCTGAGGATCTTCCCGTTGTCCAGGTGGACCCAAGCGATCTTGTCGATGATGCTGTTCAACCGTGTTCCCGCTGTCGAAGGGATGGGTGTGCGGGTCCGCGAGTGAGCCCATCGCATCATCGCATCCGACGACTTCGCGGTGACGGGCAGGAGCGCGTACGGCGCATCGTCAGGCCGGAGACGTCGCGCAGTCGTCTGGATATGGCGGGGTTTCGTCAGGGTCGGGCGCGGGAGCCGGAGGAGGGTCGAGCACTGCCGATTCCGCCGCCTTCCGGTACGACACCGTCTGCTTGCACAACCGCCAGCCGTTCGCCGAACGCTCGATGTAGCCCGCGGCTGCCAGACCACCCAGGGCGCTCAACGTCACGTCAAGGCCGACCCCGGCCGCCACCGCGATCGACGCCGGCCCCGCTCCCCCTCGGGCGGGAATCGCGTCGAGCACCCGTTTCGTCACTTCGTTGAGCTTGTCACGAGGTCGGCCCGGCACCTGGACGTGCGGGGCGAGGTCGTCACCCATCACACCGACGAGATCGATCATCTCTTCAGGGGACGTGACGCAGACCGCCTTCCGTTCGCGGAGAAGTCTGTGGCATCCGGCCGACATCTCCGACGTGATCGGCCCGGGAACCGCACCGAGGTGCCTGTTGAGGGTGAGCGCGTGCGCGGCGGTGTTGAGCGCCCCACTCCGGACCGCCGCCTCCACGACGACCGTGCCCCGCGAGAGCGCGGCTATCAGCCGGTTACGGATGAGGAAGCGGGCCCGAGTCGGATGAACACCAGGCGGGCACTCGCTGATCACCGCGCCCTGAGCCCGCACGTCCGCGAACAAGGTGTTGTGACCGCGCGGATAGCAGACGTCGACGCCGCACGCCAGAACCACGATCGTGGGTGAACCCGCCACCAGCGCTCCCCTGTGAGCGGCTCCGTCGACGCCGAACGCCCCGCCCGACACGACGGTCCAGCCGGACTCGCTCAGGCCGACGCCGAACTCCGCCGCGATGTGCGACCCGTACGACGTGGCTGCTCTGGCCCCGACCACGGCCACGGATCTGAGACAGGCGAGGCGGAGATCCGCCGAACCGCGGACCCACAGGCCGAGTGGGCGTCCGGCACCCAGTTGGTCGAGCTGGGTCGGCCAGGCCGGCGTGCCAGGGATGATCAACCTTGCTCCGGATCGCTCACCGGCTTCGAGGTCAGCCGCCGGGTTGACCGCGGCGAGGCGGGCGTACCAGGCGTTGAGGCGAGCGGTCAGGTCAGGCGGACGCTCCTGGGCGGCCTCCTCGGCGGCGAACTTCGCAGGCAGCGCCCGGTTGCGGATCGCCTCCACCGCCGCCGGAGCCCCGTACGCGTCGACGAGACGGCCCATGACCGCGTCGCCGACATCGGCGGCACGCATGAGCGCGACCCTGGCCTCGGCATCCTGTTCGGATCTCGGGCCGGACCGGATCTGCTGGGGAGGAACGTCTTCTCGCACGACGAGCGAGAGGTCAGTTCTGGTCACGGCGTCTCCTTGTGCGTACGGAGGGGGAAGAACCCTCGGCGGTGAATGGTGGTGGCGGCCGGCGCGGAGCCAGCGGCAGGGGCGTTCGTCACTTCACACCGAGCCAGAAACCGAGCGCGGTGTGCGTCTCTTCTTGTCCGGGGCTGTCCTTGCCGGCCAGATCGGCGAGGGTCCAGGCGACCCGTACGACCCGGTCGAGGCCGCGGGCCGTCAGCGTGCCCGAGTCGAGGCAGGACGTCATGGGCTGCATCGCGGCCGCCGGAGGACGGTAGTCGGAATGCAGCACGGCGGACGGGATCTCGGCGTTCAGCCGCCACGGTGTGCCCGCCAGGCGTTTGGCGGCTCGATCACGGGCCAGCAGGACGCGTTCGGCCACCGTCTCGCTCGTCTCCACGAACTGGCGGTCGGCCAGCAGTTCGCGTCTGGACGAGCGGGCCACGGTGGCCTTCATGTCGATGCGGTCGAGGAGCGGCCCCGACAGGCGTCCGAGGTAGCGCCGCCTGACCGTGGGGGTGCAGGTGCAGCGCTCGGTCTGGTCCTCCGCCCTGGCGCAGGGGCACGGGTTGGCCGCCAGGACTAGCATGAACCTCGCCGGGAACGTGACCGAGCCCGCCGCCCTCGACACCGTCACCCGCCCTGACTCAAGCGGCTGCCGCAGAGCGTCGAGGACGTGTCTCGCGAACTCGGGTGCCTCGTCCATGAAGAGCACGCCGCGGTGGGCGAGCGAGACGGCCCCGGGGCGGACGACCGTGCTGCCGCCTCCGATGATCGCCGCTGTGGTCGCCGTATGGTGCGGGCTGACGAACGGGGGACGGCTCAACATCGGAGCGTTGGACGTCAGCGTTCCCGCGACGGAATGGATCGCCGTGACTTCCAGGGAGTGGTCGAGGTCGAGCCGTGGCAGCAAGGTGGGCAGCCGTTCGGCCAGCATGGTCTTGCCGGTGCCCGGGGGCCCGAGCATCCAGAGGTTGTGACCGCCCGCCGCGCACACCTCAAGAGCTCGGCGGGCGACCGGCTGCCCGACGACCTCGGCCAGATCGACCTCACCGGCCGTTTCGGGCTGGGGCTGCTGCGCAGGCTCCGCGGCCTCGGGTTGCGGCGGCTCCTCGCCCTTGCGCAGCCACTCCACGAGCTCCCGCAGGTGCCCGACCGGGACGACCTTCAGCTCGGGTACGAGCGATGCCTCCGCCGCATTGCCGGACGGGACCACGGCCGTCACCTCGCCGTGCTGGGCCGCGCCCAGAACCGACGGCAGCACACCGCGTACGGGCCTGATGCGGCCGTCGAGGCCGAGCTCGCCCAGGAAGACCGGGTCGGCGATGCGCTCGGCGGGCACCACCCCGGCCGCGCCCAGGATCGCGACCGCTATGGCGAGGTCGAACTGCGAGCCGCGTTTGGGCAGGCTGGCCGGGAAGAGGCTGACGGTGATGCGGGCGTCCGGCCATGGATAGTGGCTGTTGACCACGGCCGACCTGACCCGGTCGCGGGCCTCGCTGAGGGCCGTGTCGGGAAGCCCGATGAGGTGGATGCCGGTCAGGCCGTTGCCCACGTCGGCCTCGACCTCGACCGTACGGCCTGCGACCCCGACCAGCGCCACGCTGCGGGTGCGGGCCACCGCCACCTACATCACCCCCCGTACGTGGCGCAGGGCGAAGTCGCCCGCGAACCGTTCCAGCGCGACGACGTCCACGCGTACGGTCTCGAACGTGCGCGGCTGCGTGGCCAGCCACCGGGTCGCGAGCATGCGCAATCTGGCGAGTTTGGCGGGACGTACGGACTCCAGAGCCGTGCCGTGGGAGCGGCTCGATCGGGTTTTCACCTCGACGACGACCAGGTGCGGGCCATCCTCCGCCAGGATGTCGATCTCACCGTCACGGCAGCGCCAGTTGCGCTCGATCACCGTCATGCCCTGGCGTTCCAGATAGGTCGCGGCTATCTGTTCGCCCTGTCTGCCGAGATCAAGCCTGCTGTCCGGCTTCATCAGCCACCTCCGTCGGGATAGGTCGGGGTCCGGTCACCGACCTTCGCGAAAACGAGACCCCACCAGGGCCCCAGAACGGAGTTCTGTGGACAACAGGCCAGGACGGCAGCACGGCTGTGGACAACCCGATAACCCGCGATGCCTTCCATGCCCCATCGGACAAGACAGCCCCTCGGCATACGGGGTTCGCTCCATCCAGGCGGGCCGGCTCAACGTGAAGGAACGGGCTCCCAACGCGTAGTGCGGCTCATGGTGGTCGCGGCAGCGCAGACACCCACAGACGTCCCCGAACTTGCCGAAAACGCCAGGCAACGGCCCCGCCCCAGGCCGGGGCACCACTGAACGGATCAGTCAGAGGCGAACCGCTGTCACCACCGGCCTACCGGCACAGCTCCACCAAGCGCGGCGTACAGCGCCTCATACGTGAGGACGGAAGGGCCGACGCGCATGCGAGTCCCCTCGATCATGACGAAACCGCCGGCTGGTGCCTTCGTGGTTGCCGAGACTGCCGAGCAACGGGCTCAACCCCAACGGGCGGGGTCCCCCTGGAACGGATCACGGTATCGGCAGCGAATCCACTGCTGACCGGCCGGCGCGAATGGATGCTGGAGCCCTGATCCGCCGGAGAGCGACAGCCGCTTCTCCGGGAACCCAGGAGGCGCTCCTTCACGAGCCCGGGCGCATCTGCATGACTCCGGGTGCTCCTCCCCGAGCGTGGCTGCGCCATGAGGGAACCCCCGGCCTGCTGCTGTAGCAACCCGGTCCATTCGGAGGCCGTGGTGGGCCTCATCTGCCGAAGGCAAGCCCTGTGTGGCGCGCGTGGCGTTCGATGGAACCCGCGATGACGTGCAGATGAGCCGGCTTTCCCCATGCCCGACGAAACTGTCTGGGAGCAGGGCGAAACATGCCGTTGCGGGCCGGAGGCGGCCGAGCGTGTCGTCAGGCTCTCAACGGCTCGACGCCGGCTGCTGGCCCCGCTCACCATGGTCGGTACGCCCCAGTTCCGTGTGCGGACGGACCCACCACCGTAGAGACGCACGCGGCCAAGCCCCCGTCGCACCTGCGACGCGAGCCGGCCCTCACACCAGCGTTACCCGGAGAAGCCCTCCTTGGGCATTTCGAGGTCGGCCTTGGCCAGTTCTTCCACGTTCACGTCCTTGAACGTGACCACCCGTACGTTCTTCACGAACCGCGCAGGGCGGTACATGTCCCACACCCAGGCGTCCTGCATCTTGACGTCGAAGAAGACGTCGCCGTTCTCGGCCGTGCGGACGTCGAGGTCGACCGAGTTGGTCAGGTAGAACCGACGCTCAGTCTCCACCACGTAAGTGAACAAACCGACGACATCGCGGTATTCGCGGTAAAGCTGCAGCTCCATCTCGGTCTCGTACTTCTCGAGATCCTCTGCGCTCATCGCGGTCCTCCTGTCGTACCGGTCCCCCGGTGTGCCTGCTCAGGCAACCCCGGCCCCCATCTCATTCTCGCCCATCCGCCTCGCCACCGTGACGAAGGAGTAGCGGTGGTCAGGACATGGGCCGTGCGCCTGCAGCGCCAGCCGGTGTCCTGGTGTGACATACCCCTTGTGATCGGCGAACCCGTACTGCGGGTAACGCTGGTCGAGCGCCACCATCAGGCGGTCCCTGGTCACCTTCGCCACGATCGACGCGGCAGCCACACAGGCGGCCACCTGATCACCCTTCCACACCGCCAGCGACGGGGCGGGCAGGCCAGGCACCGGGAACCCGTCGGTGAGGATGTACTCCGGATCACATGGCAACTGCGCGACGGCCCGCCGCATTCCTGCGACGTTGCACTTGTGCAGACCTTTGGCGTCGATCTCCTCCGGCGGGATGATCACGACCCCGACGTGCGAGGCGCGCACGATCTTCTCATAGAGACGTTCGCGCACGGCGGGGGTGAGCAGCTTGGAGTCGGCCAGGCCGTCGATCCGCTTGCGCAGGATGACGGCCGCGACCACGAGCGGCCCGGCGCACGCCCCCCGTCCGGCCTCGTCGACACCCGCGATGGGGTTGAGGCCGCGGCGGGCGAGCGCCCGCTCGTAGGCGTAGAGACCGGAGTCGCGCCGGATGACGCTGGGCCGTGGGCGGAACGCAACTGTCATGACACAGGCAGCGTACGCCCCATTCGCCGTGAACCGCGACCGAAAGCCCGCTCTACTTGACCTTGTCGAAGATGTCGGGCTGGGAGAAAAGATAGCCCCGCGACAGCGGCCAGTAACGCACGACAGCCTTGCCGATGACATCGTCCACCGCGATGAACCCGCGACCCGGCTCCTCCATGTGGGCCCGCGAGTCGGCCGAGGCGCTGCGGTGGTCGCCCATGAGCCAGAGCTTGCCCTGCGGCACCGTCACGTCGAACGTGTCGCCCGACGGGTAGTCGCCGGGGTAGAGGTAGGAGGTCTCTTCCAGCGGTGTGCCGTTGACGGTGATCCGCCGCTGCTTGTCGCAGCACACCACGTGGTCACCGCCGACGCCGATGACCCGTTTGATGGTGTCCTCGCCGTTCCAGCCCTTGAACACCACGATGTCGCCGCGCTCGGGTGCACCGGACAGCTTGTTGACGAACACCCTGTCGTTGATCAACAGGGTCTGCTCCATCGACTCGGACGGGATGTAGAACGACCCGACCACGAACGCCTGCAGCAGCAGAGCGATGCCGACCCCCAACGCGAGCAGAAGGACGGTTTCGCGGAAACCGCCCTTCTTCTTTTCCTTCTCTTTCGCCACGCCTCCGCCTTCTAGGTGACGGCCGTCAGTGTCCTTTGCGCTGCCGACGCCGACGGACCAGCACCAAGGGTACGGCCAACGCGAACCCGGCGACCATCGGCTCGGGGCCGCCGAGCGCCTGGAGCGCCGGCTGGGCGAAAGTCGCGGGGATGTCGATGGAAGTGAACCGGTTGAACGGCCACACGATCACGAACGCGCGTCCGATGACCTGGCTCTCGGGGATCGAGCCGCCCCCTGGGTCGCCGGTGTGGGAACGGGAGTCGAGCGAGACCGAGCGGTGGTCGCCCATCACCCACAGCCGCCCGGGCGGCACGGTGATGTCGAAGGACTCCATGGACGGCTCGTCACCCGGGTACAGGTAGCTCTTCTCGTCGATGGGCACGCCGTTGACGGTGATGCGGCCTTCGCTGTCGCAGCACTTGACGTGGTCGCCGCCGACGCCGATGACCCGTTTGATGTAGTCCTTCTCGCCGGGCACGAGGCCGAACGCCGTGCCGACCCACCGGAAGAACGCCGCCACCGCGTTGGACGGCTCCTCGAGCTTGAACTCGCCGTCCCAGGAGTCGACGCCGGAGAAGACCACCACGTCGCCCCGCTCGATGTCACGCGTGTGGTAGACGAGCTTGTTGACCAGGACCCGGTCGTTGGTGAGCAGGGTGTTCTCCATCGACTCCGACGGGATGTAGAACGCCTGGACCACGAACGTCTTGATGATCAGGGCCAGGACCAGGGCCACCACGACGAGAACGGGCAATTCTTTCCAGAACGAGCCCTTCTTCTCCTTGTCCTTGCCCTTGGCCGGCACCTGAGCCTCTTCCGCGACCACGTCCACCTCGTCCTCGACAGGGCGGCGCGGTGCGCCGTACTCCTGACCCTCGCTAATCGTCGCTGACGAGCCTAGATGATGCCCCGGCTCGACAACCCCCGACCGACGTTACACCCACCCCTGATTCCCTCCACATAAAAGAAAGGGGCCCGTAAAACCGAAAGGCCCGCGCGGACAGCGCGGGCCTTTCTGGAGGACGGCTCAGGTCACTTGGCGGCCGTCGTCTCACGCTTCTCGCGGATGCGGGCGGCCTTGCCGCGCAGGTCGCGCATGTAGTAGAGCTTGGCGCGGCGGACGTCACCACGGGTCACGAGGACGATCTTCTCGATGACCGGGCTGTGCACCGGGAAGGTGCGCTCGACGCCGACGCCGTAGCTGACCTTGCGGACCGTGAAGGTCTCGCGGGCGCCGCTGCCCTGCCGGCGCAGCACGAAGCCCTTGAAGACCTGGACGCGGGACCGGTTGCCTTCGACGACTCGGACGTGAACCTCGAGCGTGTCACCGGGGCGGAAGCCCGGCACGTCGCTGCGCAGGGTCGCCTTCTCGAGCTCCTGGATCTTCGTGTGCATGAGAGTCATTCCTCAACGTTTAGCGAGCACGCGGAGGTCCACCCGGCCACACCCGAACGCGAGCACGGCTACAGACGTGGACGCGCCTGCTGTCTCCGGAGGCCCGGGGTCGCATTCCCGGGCACGCAACACCGACCGCATGATGGTCGGCAGCGCTTCAGTTTGCCACATCTTCCTGGCCGACGCGAAACGCGAGCTCGTCGAGGAGCTTCCTGTCGTGCTTGTCGAGCGTGCCGGGGTCGAGCTCCCGCGCCAGCTCAGGCCGGTTGCGAACGGTACGCCGGATCGCCTGGTCACGTCGCCACCGGGCGACATTTCCGTGATGTCCGGACAGCAAAACGGGCGGCACCTCGTGCCCCCGCCACACCGGCGGCTTCGTGTAGACCGGCCCCTCGACCAGATTCTGCATCGACCCGGGCGCGAACGAGTCGTCGACGGCCGACTGGGCGTTGCCCAGCACCCCGGGCAGCAGCCGCCCGATGGCCTCGACCATGACCAGCACCGCCACCTCGCCCCCGGCGAGCACGTAGTCGCCGATGCTCACCTCGTCGACGCGCAGCCGCGTGGCGTACTCGTCCATGACGCGTGAGTCGATGCCCTCGTAACGCCCGCAGGCGAACAGCAGCCACGGCTCGTCGGCCAGCTCCTGCGCCAGCTCCTGGGTGAACGGCCGGCCGCTCGGCGTCGGCACGATCATCCGGGGGGATCCGTCGCCGACCACCGTGTCGATGGCCTCGCCCCACACCTCGGGCTTCATCACCATGCCGGGCCCCCCGCCGTAAGGGGTGTCGTCCACGGTCTTGTGCACGTCGTGGGCCCAGTCGCGGAGCTGGTGGACGCGTACGTCGAGGGTGCCGCGCTCGCGGGCCTTGCCGATGAGGGAGACGTCCAGCGGCGCGAAGTATTCGGGGAAGATGGAGATGATGTCGAGCCGCATCACAGCAGCCCTTCCGGCGGATCGACGACCAGCCTGCCCGACTCCAGGTCGACCACCGGCACGAGTGCCTTGACGAAGGGGACGAGCACGTCGTCCTGCCCCGCGCGGCGCACGACCAGAAGGTCCTGGCCGTGGTGCAGGACGTCCTGCACCTCGCCGACCGGCTCGCCCGCGACGGTCTCGACCGTCAGGCCGATGAGCTGGGCGTCGTGGAACTCGTCGGGGTCGTCCGGCGGTGTGAGCTCGGCGGAGTCGATGACCAGCATGGTGCCGCGCAGTTCCTCGGCGGCGTCGCGGCCGGTGACGCCCTCGAAGGTCACCAGCAGCACGTCCTTGTGCCAGCGGCGCCCCGCGACGACGAGCGGGCCGCGGCTCGCGGGATCGGTCGCGATCGAGGTGCCGGGGGCGAAGCGCAGCTCTGGATCGTCGGTGCGCACCTCCACGGTCACGTCGCCGCGTACCCCGTGCGGACGGCCTATCCGGCCGACGACCAGCTGCACGTAATCTGCCTTTCTCAACGCGAGCGCCCCCATCGGAACACCGATGAGGGCGCGCTTTTCCTGACGCTAACGGACTGCTTCGTGCAGATCGAGCAGATCGACCCGCACGTATTTCCCGTCGGCCAGGGCGTTCACGACCGTGCGCAGCGCCTTGGCGGTGCGCCCGCCGCGTCCGATGACCTTGCCCAGGTCCTCGGGGTGCACCCGGACCTCCAGGACGCGCCCGCTGCGAATGCGGCGTGCGCGGACCCGGACATCGTCAGGATGTTCGACGATGCCCTTCACGAGGTGCTCGAGAGCCTCCTCGAGCACGTCAGGCCTCGCCCTCGGTCTTGGTCTCGGCGGTGGCCTCGGCCGTGGCCTCGGCCTCGTCCTTCTTCTTGGCCTTCTTCGGCGTGGTGGCGGCCGTGCCGGTGTCGCCACCGGACAGGGCCTCCTTGGCCGCGGCCTCGTAGATGGCGTGACGGTCGGGAGCGGGCTCGGCGACCTTCAGCGGAGCCGGAGCCGGCTCGCCCTTGTACTTCTGCCAGTCGCCGGTGAGCTTGAGCAGCTTGAGCACCGGCTCGGTCGGCTGCGCGCCGACACCGAGCCAGTAGGCCGCACGCTCGGCGTTGACCTCGATGCGCGAAGGGTTGTCCTTCGGGTGGTACAGGCCGATCTCCTCGATCGCCCGGCCGTCACGCTTGGTGCGGCTGTCGGCGACGACGATTCGGTACTGAGCGTTGCGGATCATGCCGAGCCGCTTGAGCTTGATCTTGACTGCCACGGGTGTGGTCTCTCCTGCATTCGAGCGTGGGTGAACGGCATCTCGCCGAGTGGGGCACGACGGGACGACGCTCCAGGGACAGGCGCGTCCGGCGGGAGGTGAGAGGGCACCCGCCTGGTCACGATGTTCCAACATGTCATTGTGCCAGATCGACGGCACTGCTACGACACTGCCACAACACTGCCACGACCTCGCGCGGCGGCATGCCGCAAAGGCCCACCAAGTCCCGGTCGGCCGGGCCTTGGCGGACTGCTCCTACTGACCGGGCAGCTTCAGCTTGGACGGGTCGAACCCCGGCGGGAGTTCGAGGCCGGGCGGCAGCTTGCCGCCCAGGTTGCCCAGCACGCCACCCGGCTGCGGCTCGGCGGGAGTCTCGGCCGGGGCCTTGCCCAGCGCGGCCTTGCGCGGGTCGCCGCTGACGCGCCGTCCCTTCTTGGCCTTCTTCTGCGCCTTGGCCGCCTTACCGCGGCCGCCCGGCATGCCGGGCATGCCCATGCCGCCCGCCACTCGCTTCATCATCTTCTGTGCTTCGAAGAAGCGGGTGACCAGGTTGCTGACGGCGCTGACCGTGACGCCGGAACCGGCGGCGATGCGGGCGCGGCGCGAGCCGTTGATGATCTTGGGGTCCTGGCGTTCGGCGGGGGTCATCGAGCGGATGATGGCCGCGATGCGGTCGAGGTCGCGGTCGTCGATCGAGTTGATCTGGTCGCGCATCTGCCCCATGCCGGGCATCATGCCGAGCAGGTTCTTGATCGGGCCCATCTTCTGGACCATCATCATCTGCTCGAGGAAGTCCTCGAGCGTGAAGCTCTCGCCCGACGTGAGCTTGCCCGCCATCTTGGCGGCCTGCTCCTCGTCGAACGTCTTCTGCGCCTGCTCGATCAGGGTGAGGATGTCACCCATGTCGAGGATGCGCGAGGCCATGCGGTCGGGGTGGAAGGCGTCGAAGTCTTCCAGCTTCTCGCCCGTGGAGGCGAACATGATCGGCCGGCCGGTGATGTGGCGGACCGAGAGCGCCGCACCGCCGCGCGCGTCGCCGTCGAGCTTGGTCAGCACGACGCCGTCGAAACCGACGCCGTCCATGAACGCCTGCGCCGTCGTGACGGCGTCCTGACCGATCATGGCGTCGACCACGAACAGGGTCTCGTCGGGGCGGACGGCGTCGCGGATGTCGGCCGCCTGCTTCATCATCTCCTGGTCGATGCCGAGGCGACCGGCGGTGTCGATGATGACGATGTCATGCTGCAGGCGCCTGGCCTCGTCGACCGACCTGCGGGCCACCTCGACGGGGTCGCCGACGCCGTTTCCCGGTTCTGGGGCGTAGACGGCGACCTGGGCGCGCTCGCCGACGACCTGGAGCTGCGTGACGGCGTTGGGACGCTGCAGGTCGGCGGCCACCAGCATGGGCGCGTGGCCCTGCTCGCGCAGCCACTTCGACAGCTTGCCCGCCAGGGTGGTCTTGCCCGCACCCTGCAGACCCGCCAGCATGATGACCGTCGGCGGCGTCTTGGCCAGGCGGATCCGGCGCGTCTCGCCGCCGAGGATCTCGATGAGCTCGTCATTGACGATCTTGACGACCTGCTGCGCGGGGTTGAGCGCCTGGGAGACCTCGACTCCCCGGGCTCGCTCCTTGACATGGGCGACGAACGCCTTGACCACGGGCAGCGCGACATCGGCCTCCAGCAGGGCGATGCGGATCTCGCGGGTGGTGGCGTCGATGTCGGCATCGGACAGCCGGCCCTTGGACCGGAGGGAGGAGAAGACCGATGTCAACCGGTCGGAAAGCGTCTCGAACACGTGGTTGGCCAGTCCTCGAAGCGAATGAACGTCTAAGACTCCAGCCTAGCCGCTCCTTCAGCCGCTCCAGCCTGGCACGGCCATCCGGACGGTGAGCGCGTGTTCGACGAGCTGGATCAACGCGTTCTTGACCGAGTCCTTGGAGCGGGCGTCGAGCCGGACCATGGGGATGTGCGGCGCGAGGGTGAGAGCGTCACGCACCTCGCCGTCGTCGTGGAGGTACTGACCGTCCCAGCCGTTGACGCCCACGATGAACGGAAGCTGGGCCTCCTCGAAGTAGTCGATGGCCGGGAAGCTGTCGGCCAGGCGACGCGTGTCGACCAGCACGACCGCGCCGATGGCACCCCGCACCAGGTCGTCCCACATGAACCAGAACCGGTGCTGCCCGGGCGTACCGAACAGATACAGGATCAGGTCACGGTCGAGGGAGACCCGGCCGAAGTCCATCGCGACGGTCGTGGTCGACTTCAACGGCGTCATCCCGAGATCGTCGATACCGGCGGAGGCGTCCGTCATGACCGCCTCCGTCGTCAACGGCATGATCTCCGACACCGCCCCGACGAACGTCGTCTTGCCCACCCCGAAGCCCCCCGCGACCACGATCTTCGTCGAGGTGAG
>NZ_FNFB01000042.1 GCF_900100395.1 Nonomuraea maritima
CCCGTTCGCCGCTCGAGTACCCCGAAGGGCCTTTCCGCTCGACTTGCATGTGTTAAGCACGCCGCCAGCGTTCGTCCTGAGCCAGGATCAAACTCTCCAAAAAATGTTTGGAAACTTCGTCCAAGCAAAACCGTCAAAAATCATTTGACGAGGTGTTGCATGAAAAATCATGCACTGGCTTTTAACACACTGTTGAGTTCTCAAGAAACGGACGCGTACTTCCTGACCAGAACCACTTTCGTGATCCCCGCTCGGAGGCGTTCATTTCGTCTTTCGTTGTGTCTTAATTCTCTCAGCCGTTCAAGTTCCTGTCAAATTGACCGGTCTTGCTCGATCTGCGGGAATTAATGCCTGCCCCCCTTTCGGGGACAACCCCTCTAACTTACCAGCCGTTCGGAAGTGGTTCGCACCATCAACCGGCCAACCGCGAAGGTAGTGGGATTTGCGGGGTTTCTTCCCGGCTCCGGAGAGCCGCGGTGATCGCCTGCGGGAAGAACTCTAGCAGCCTGGCACACCTACTCAGGCCGACACAGGTAATCACTTGTTCCTTCCCTTCCCCGCTGACGGGCAAACCTCTGCCATGAAGCTCCATGTGGCGGCGCCGGGGCAAGCCGGCAGCAAGTCATCCGCAATCGGCTCCCGGTACGACGTACTCATGAGCAGACTGCTCTCTCGGAGGTGCCCGCCATGACCCGCTCGGAGTTCGACGACATCCGTGCCTTCCTCGCCGACGAGGCCGCTGACCCTGGGGACGTGCTGGCGCTCGCCCGCGAGCTGGTCGACGACCTCGAGGACGCTCGACTGCGCGAGGCTCTCCTCCGCATGCACTATCTGCGGTTGCTGACGGCGGCGCGGGCCACCATGGCGGCCGATCTTCTCGGGGAGTCCGAACCGCTGGCGTTCGTACGGCACGAGCTCGCGACGCGCGGGCAGTTGCCCGAGGACGGCGAGACCGCGCACCGGATCCTGTCGGACGCCCGTGCGGCGGCCGAACTGCTCGAGTGTCTGGAGAACCCGGCTCCCCGGCGTCCGCGCGAACTGCGGCTGCGGCGGTGTGTCGGGACAGGGCGCCGGCTCCCCCACTGATCGCAGGGTGTCGCCGCCACCTGGCGGGATGACGACTTCCCACATACCCCACCTTGACGGGCCGAGTGTCAGACTTCGCAATATGTGGCAGCGAGGGCTGAATTGGGCAGCAATCATCCTGGTGGGGGTGTTTGGTGTGCTGTGGGCCGGCGTGGTGATCTACGCGGACCACGGGTCCACGTTCTGGATGCGCGTGGTCCAGGTCGTGTTCGGCGGTGCGCTGCTGGGCTGGGCCGTGCAGAGGGCGGTCTGGATGGTCATGCAGGGTGTGAGCGACCGCTGACTATCGCGCGATGACGTTTCCGTCCCGGGCTCCGTGAGCTTCAGGATCGTGACCCGTACACCTGCCGGGCACTGGCCGGGTCGTACGGACAAACAAAAAATCCTCGGCCGCCAGGATCGGCGACCGAGGATTTTCTTTGGTAGCGGGGACAGGATTTGAACCTGCGACCTCTGGGTTATGAGCCCAGCGAGCTACCGAACTGCTCCACCCCGCGTCGGGTTGATATCTCAAGCTTACATGGTCTCGAGGGTGCTTCGACCGCCGTACCGCTCCGCACGCGACAGTGGGTGTGATCCCTCGGTCGTTTGCGCAGGTGGGGTGCCTCGTGCGAACCGTTTGCAGAAACGAAAATGGCCTTCCAGAAATCTCTGGAAGGCCATTTTCGATTGGTAGCGGGGACAGGATTTGAACCTGCGACCTCTGGGTTATGAGCCCAGCGAGCTACCGAACTGCTCCACCCCGCGTCGTCGTGCTTGTGAAGCATAGCCGCCACAGCGGGGTGTGTGCAAACTCGTTGCCGCTAGGAGGTGCCTGCGGCCTCGGTGCCCGTGGGTGTCGGAGTCGGGCTTGACGTAGCGGGTGGCGTCGCCGGCGGCGAACCCGTGGGCGACGGGCTGGGCGAGCCCGTCGGGCTGGGCGTCGGCTGCCCTCCCTGGCCGGTGACGCCCTCCAGCTGCTGCAGCGCATCCTGAAGCCGCTGCTGGGCGTCTCCGTAGGCGTCCCAGTCGGGCGGGCTCGACTGCAGCGCCTCCTGCGCGTCGTCGTAGGCCTTCTTGGCCTCGGCGATCGCGGTGTCGAGCGCTGTGGTGGCCTGCTCGGGCTGGGCCTCGGTCTGCTGCTCCTCACTCGGCTGCTGCTGTTGCTCACCGCCGAAGACCTGGTGCAGCGCCTCCTCCAGCGTGCGTCCGACGCCGATCTTGCTGCCGAACGACACCAGCACCCGCTGCAGGATCGGGTACGGCTCCTGGCCACCGCCCGCGGCCACCTGGATGTACACCGGTTCGATGTAGACCAGGCCTCCCGCGTACGGAAGCGTCAGCAGGTTGCCGTAGCGGACGGACGACGCGCCGACCCCGAGCAGGTTGAGCTCACCCGCGAAGCGGCTCTGGAAGGCGTTCTGCGCCTGGCCCGGGCCGGGGATCGGGGTGCTGGACGGCATGCGCAGGATGCGGATCCGTCCGTAGTTGTCACCGGCCGCCGAATCGGCCGCCATGAACGCCGCCAGGTTGGGACCCTGCCGCGGCACGAACGTCGTCGTGAGCGAGAACGTCGGCGTGCCGCCCGGCATCGTGGTGGTCAGGTAGTAGGGCGGCTGCTTGATGTTGAGGTCGCCCTGCGTCGGGTCGCCCGGGACGTTCCAGAAGTCCTGGCCGCTGTAGAAGGCGGCCGGGTCGGTGATGTGGTAGCGCGACAGGGTGTAGCGCTGCACCTTGAACAGGTCTTCCGGGTAGCGGACGTGCTGGCGCAACTGGGCGCTCATCTCGCCGGCCGGGCGCACGACGCCGGGGAATGCCTTGCTCCAGGTCTTGAGCACCGGGTCGTTGTTGTCCCAGGCGTAGAGCCGGACCGTGCCGTCGTAGGCGTCGACCGTGGCCTTGACCGAGTTGCGGATGTAGTTGATGTGGTCGGTCGGCTGCTGGGCGATCACCTGGCGGGCGGTGGACGTGTCACGCGTCATCTCGCCCAGGCTCTCGCTCTGCGAGTACGGGTAGTCGTTCGACGTGGTGTAAGCGTCGACGATCCACTGGATGCGGCCGTCGATGATCGCCGGGTACGCGTTGCCGTCGAGCGTGAGGAACGGCGCGACCTTCTGGACCCTCTCCCGCGGGTTGCGGACGTACAGGATCTTGGAGTTGTCGTTGATGTCGCCGGACAACAGGATGTTGGCCTCACCGTACTTGGCGGCGTAAAGGAGCCGGTTGAAGAACGAACCGACGGGCACGCCGCCGCGGCCGGTGTAGGCGGTGTTCTTCTGGCCGGTGCCGCCGGTCTCCGGGTAGTCGAGCTCCTGCGGGCGGCTCGGGTTGCCGCCGGCGATGACGTACTGGCCGGCGGTGTCGTTCTCGCCGTAGTAGACGCGGGGCTCGGTCAGCTTCGTGCTCTGGACCAGGGGGCCGATGACCGGCATGTCCTTGGCGTCGTAGTCGGGCAGGCCGCTGGAGTCGACCTTGTTGCCCGGCGCGGCGACGAAGCCGTAGCCGTGGGTGTAGACGAGGCGTCGGTTGATCCAGTTGTCCTGGCCCTGCGGCGGGCCGGTCAGCTCGCGGACGCCGACGATGTGGTCGACCAGCTTGCCGGTGCTGTCGGGGTAGCGGTCGACGTCGAGCGGGTCGGCGAAGCCGTAGAAGCCCCTGATGCGCTGGGTCTGCTCGTACGTGGAGGACACCAGTGACGGGTCGAGCAGACGGACGCCGGACACAGAGGTGTCGCCGTTGGCCTGGACCTTGGACGGGTCGGCCTGCGCGTTGTAGGTCTCGACCTCTGTCTTGTCGACCCCGTACGCCTCTCGGGTGGCTTGGATGTTGCGGTCGATGTACGGCGCTTCCTTGCCCTGCTGGTTGGGCTTGACCTGGAACTGCTCGACCAGCGCCGGGTAGACGCCGCCGATCAGGATGGCCGAGAGCACGAGCAGGCCGAAGGCGACGCCGGGCAGCATGCCGCCCGACCGGACGATGCCGGCGAAGAACAGCACGGCGCAGATCAGCGCGATGGCCGCGAGGATGGTCTTGGCCGGCAGCACGGCGTTGACGTCGGTGTAGGACGCGCCGTGCACGAAACCGCGGTCGGAGAAGACGAGACCGAAGCGGTCCATGAAGTAGGCGATGGCCTTCAGCAGGACGAAGACGCCCAGCAGCACCGACAGGTGGATGCGCGCGGCCTTGGAGGCGTGCACACCGGGTGACTGCAGGCGGAACCCGCCGTAGAGGTAGTGCGTGATCGCCGCGAGCACGATCGAGATGATCACTGCGGTGAACAGGAAGTTCAGCACCATCCGGATGAACGGATAGTCGAACATGAAGAACGAGATGTCGTAGCCGAACTCGGGGTCGGTCCTTCCGAACGGCGTGGCGTTGACGAACTGGAGCCACGTCTGCCACTGCCCGGCGAACGAGGAGCCGGAGAAGAGCGCCAGCAGTGCCATGCCGACGATGTAGATCAGCTTTCGGTGGGGGTCGAGCGCCATGCGATAGCGGTCGGCGCCGCTGCTGCCGCCGAACATCGCAGGCCCGAACATGGGCCGCGTGCGGAATGCCAGCAGCATGTTTCCGCCGGCGATGGCGACCATGAGCGCCGCCCCGACGAGGAACAGCACGATTTGGGTCAGCAGCACACCGCT
This sequence comes from Nonomuraea maritima, assembly GCF_900100395.1. GTDB lineage: Bacteria > Actinomycetota > Actinomycetes > Streptosporangiales > Streptosporangiaceae > Nonomuraea > Nonomuraea maritima. The sequence continues at coordinate 4,707 of NZ_FNFB01000042.1, forward strand.
GAAGATCGATGTGAATCCGGTCGCGTCAAACCACAAATAATCGGTATAGATGCCGGAAAAAAGGAAAAATAGGGCGACGATCACCACCAGGGCGATCACCACAGGTAGAAGCAGTCGCGGACGGCGGGGCAACCGCATCGCCCTACCGGCTCCTGGGGTCCGGAAGCTCAAGGCCAACCCCTCGTCGTAATGAAGAAACGGTCCGTGTCTGGCAACCTACACCGCGATGCCAGTCCTACAACTAACGCACGGCGACCGCCGGAAGTTTCATCCGGCCTCACACGCGGGAACATTTCCCTGTCCCGTACGCAATGCGTCGAGCGCCTCCACAGCGGAGTGCAGGGAGTCTGCCCGTACCAGCCGCAGGCCTTCGGGGACGGCGCGCATCGCCTCGGCGCAGTTGGCGGCGGGGGTCAGGAAGATCGTGGCGCCGGAGTCCTTGGCTCCGACCATCTTCTGCGCGATGCCGCCGATCGGGCCGACCTGGCCTTTCTCGTCGATCGTGCCGGTGCCGGCGATCTTCTTGCCGCCGGTCAGCTCACCCGGCGTGAGCTTGTCGAGGATGCCGAGCGAGAACATCAGCCCGGCGCTCGGCCCGCCGACGTCGCCGACGTTGATGTCGACCTTGAACGGGAACTTGTACGCGGACCTCATCTCCACGCCCACCAGTGCCTGGCCCTCGGGACCCGCCACCGTGGGAACGGAGACCTCGTGCTTCTCGCTACCGCGGGTGACGCCGAAGACGACGGCCTCGCCCGGCTTGTGCGCCCTCACCGTGTCGCTCACGACGTCGGCGTTGGTGGCCGGCTTGCCGTCGACCGAGTCGATGACGTCACCGACCTGCAGCTTGCCCTCGGCGGGACGGTCCTTCTGCGTGGCGCCCACCGTCACGATCATCCGGAAGGGGATCTTGAGCTCGTTGAGCGCGGCGGCGGTCGCGGTCTCCTGGGAGTTGGTCATCTCGACCGTGTTCTCCTCTTCGACCTGCTGGGCACTGCGGTCGGGAGCGAAGATGGTCTCCTCAGGGACGACCGCCACGGTGGGATCGATCCAACCGCGCAGGGCCGTGAGGAGATCGATGCGGGCGCTCGGACCACCCTGGTAGGCGACGGTGACGAGGCTCAGCGCGCCACTGGTCGGGTAGGTCTGGTGATCCTTGATCGAGATGACCGGCTTCTTGTCGACCTCGCCGATCGTGTTCTCCGTCGGTCCGGGACTCAGCACGACGTACGGGACCCGCTGCATCGCGCCGATCACCCCCAGTGCGAGCACGAGGAATCCCGCGATGAGCAGGGTGAGGGCGCGTCGTGACATGTCGAGAAGCTTATTCGCCGGCGCCGACCCACTCGGTCTCGCCGTCGGCGAACACCTGGTGCTTCCAGATCGGCACGTTGGCCTTGAGATCGTCGATCAGCCGCCGCGCGGCCTTGAACGCCTCGTCGCGGTGCGGCGCGGCGACGGCGACGATCACGGCGGCGTCGCCCAGCTCCAGGTCGCCCACGCGATGGACGGCGGCCAGCGCCGTCACGGGGAAGTCGGCGGCGATCTTCTCGGCCACCTGGCGCAGCTCCGCCAACGCCGTGGGATGCGCCGAGTAGGCGAGCCGGGTGACCGGCTTGCCGTGGTCCTGCTCGCGAACGGTGCCCACGAAGAACGTGGTGCCGCCCGCGGCATGGTCGCCGACGGCGGCCAGCACTTCGTCCACGGAGAGCGGGGTGTCGCGTATGCCGAGCAGGCGGATGACGTCCACGACAAAAAGCCTAACCTTTACTGCCGACGTTTCTTACGCACCTGGCGGACGATCGCCGCGGTGCCGATCACGGCCACGGTGGCGCCGGCGGCGGTGAGCGTGGCCTCCTTGACGGGCAGGCGCCTGCCGACCACGGTCGTGCGGTTCTCGCCGCGGAGTTCGAGCAGCTGCTCGAAGGCGGCCTCGTTGGTCCACGCGGGCTTCCAGCCGGCCTCGCGCAGCGCCGCGCAGTCGACCACCCACGGATAGACGACGTAGTGCAGGTCGGTCGCGGGGGCAGGGGTGACACCGAGCCGGTGCAGGCGCTGGGCCGTGCCGAACGTCAGCCCCGCCGGGAGCTCGAGGCTGCGGATGCCGGACATCTCCTCGACCTGCTCGTGCTCCATCCAACCGTCGCTGCCGACCGCCACCACGCCGGTGACGCCGCCGCGCGCGGCCAGCTCCAGCGCCGAGAGCAGGTCGTCGATGTGGCAGAACTGCCAGTGGGGGCTGCAGCCCTTGACGGTCAGGAGCCTCGGCGACTCGAAGTGGCGGGTGATCACCGTGTCGACGCCTGGGCCGACCACGGCGGCCGGGCGCAGCACGGTGATCTCCAGGCCGGGATGGCTACGCAGCGACCTGCGTACCAGGGCCTCGATCTCCAGGTAGTCGCCCACCATGCCGGTGTCGGGCTCGGCGGCCACGGGGGCGTTCTCGGGAAGCGGAACTTCGTTGTCGGGGGCGGCGCCGTACACCATCGCGCTCGTCACCAGGACGACGCGGCGCACGCGTGCGGCGGCGCAGGCCGTGAGGGCCGTCTGGGCGGCGCGCAGGTTGTACGCGCGGCGCTCCCCCGGGTCGGAGTCGACGGCGTAGTCGCCGGCGAGGTGGACCAGGACGTCGATGTCGGAGATCCGGTTCGCCAAGAGCGGATCGCGTACGTCGATCTCTCTCCAGGTCGCCTCATGGATGTCGCCACGCTCTTCGTCGATGGCCACCACCCTGCGGAAATCCGCGGAGGACACGAGCCTCGCGAGCAACTCGCGGCCCAGGCCGGAGGCCGCGCCCGTTACAGCGACAACGGGTTGGCGCGGGCGTTTCGAGGTAGGCACCAGATCCTCACTTTGCACTGATCCGCCGTAGGACGACTAACGTGGCGGATGTGGACTCCTCCATCCTGCACGAGGTAGAGCGGTGACTGACCTGCCAGGTCGCGAAAACGACCCCAACGAAAACCCGTTCGCCATGTTCGGCAACCCTGAGCAGATGGCTCAGGCGATGCGCCAGTTCGCCGACATGCTGTCGGCGCCCCAGGGTTCCGGCCCTGTCAACTGGGACATGGCCAAGAACATAGCCCGGCACGCCGTGGTCGCCGAGGGCGACCCGAGTGTCATGGAAGGCGAGCGACGCCAGATCGTCGACGCGCTCAGCCTGGCCGACCTGTGGCTGAACGAGGCGACGACGCTGCCGAGCGGCGTGTCGAACCCGCAGGCCTGGAGCCGTTCCGAGTGGATCGAGAACACCATCCCGGTGTGGCGCAAGCTCTGCGAGCCGATCGCCGAACGCATGGTCGAGACCATGGGCGGCACGCTCGGCGGCGCGGGGCTGCCTCCCGAGGCCCAGCAGATGGCCGGGCCGCTGATGGGCATGCTGAAGCAGATGGGCGGCATGATGGTCGGCCAGCAGATCGGGCAGGCGCTCGGCTCGCTGGCGCGCGAGGTCATCGGCACCACCGACATCGGGCTTCCACTGTCCGACAAGGCCGCGCTGCTCCCGGGCGGCATCGCCTCCTTCAGCGAAGGCCTCGAGACGCCCAACGACGAGATCCGGCTCTACCTCGCATTGCGTGAGGCCGCTCACCACCGGCTGTTCCAGCACGTGCCGTGGCTGCGCGCGCACCTGCTGGGCGCGGTCGAGGAGTACGCGAGGGGCATCACGGTCGACACCTCGGCGCTCGAGGAGCAGATCCGCGGCCTCGACATGAACAACCCGGCGGCTCTTCAGGAGGCGCTGAGCGGGGGCAACCTGCTCAAGCCCGAGGAGACCGAGCGGCAAAAGGCCGCGCTGACCCGGCTGGAGACGACGCTCGCCCTGGTCGAAGGGTGGGTGGCGACGGTGGTCGACCGCGCGGCCACGGGCAAGCTGCCCTCGGCGGGCGCCCTGGCGGAGACCGTACGTAGGCGGCGGGCGACCGGCGGGCCGGCGGAGCTGACGTTCGGCACGCTGGTCGGGCTGGAGCTGCGTCCGCGGCGGCTGCGCGAGGCCGCTGCCCTGTGGCGGGCGCTCGAGGAGGCGCGCGGCGTCGACGGGCGCGACGCGCTGTGGGCGCATCCCGACCTCATGCCGAGGGCCGACGACCTCGACGATCCTGAGGCGTTCGTCCGTGGTGAGGTGGCCTGGGACATCTCCCAGCTCGAGGCCAAGCCCGAGGACGACGACAAGTGAGCCTGCACGACGACGCGGTCGCCGTGCTGACGGCATGGACCGCGCCCACGCCCGAGGAAGAGGAGCTCCGGCTGGAGTTCCTGGAGCACCTGCGGACGCATGACGACGCGATGCTGCGTGAGTGCGTCCCCGGGCATCTGACGGCGACGACCGCCGTGCTGTCGCACGACGGCTCCCAGGTGCTGCTCACGCTGCATCCGAAGGCGAAGAGGTGGCTGCCGATGGGCGGTCACTGTGAGGTTTCCGACACGTCTCTCGCGGCGGTGGCGCTCCGGGAGGCGTGGGAGGAGTCGGGAATTTCAGGGCTTGAGCTGCTGCCCGGCCCCCTGGCGGTGGACAAGCACGAGGTGTGGTGCCATCCGCCGCAGTGCTGGCACCTCGACGTCGAGTACGCGGCCGTGGCCCCGCCCGGCGCCACCGCGAAGATCAGTGACGAGTCGCTCGACCTGCGATGGGTGCCCGTCGACCAGATCCCGGAGCCGACCGACGAGGCGACGCGACGGCTGGCCAAGCGGGGGCAGGCAGCCCTCGGCTCGCGTACACGCCCCCTTGGCTAGAGTCCTTCTGCGTCGTTCCAAAAAGGGGGCTGTGTGGAGACTTCTACCGTCGGCGGCACGATTGTCCGGCCCGTCCGCAAACGTCGGAAGTTCCCCGCAGCATTCACCTGGCTGACCGTGACACCGTTCGCCGCCTGGGCCATCGCCCGGGTGGCGGGCCTCGAACGCGGGTCGTTTCCGACGCAGCTGATGACGGGGACGCCGTACATCGCGGCGGGTTCGCTCATCCCCCTCATGATCGCCGCTTACCGTCGCAAGCATGCGGCCTTCGCCGTCGCGCTGCTGACCACGGCCGCGCTCGGGTTCAGCGTGCTGCCCCGGGCGTTCGGCACAGCCGATGCCATTCCGGGGCGGCCGTTCCGGGTCATGACGATCAACATGCTGTTCGGCAAGGCCGACGCCGCCACGATCGTGGGGCTCGTGCGCGAGTTCGACCCCGACGTGCTGAGCACGCAGGAACTCACCCCCGAGGGAGTGGCCAACCTTGACGCGGCAGGGCTGAAGACGCTCATGCCGAACCGCGTGCTGCAGGACGAGTGGAGCGCCGCCGGGAGCGGCCTGTACTCGAAGCACGCGCTGCATTCCCTGCCCGGCTGGACGGCTCCGCCCGGGCACAACATGCCCGGTGCGGTGGTCGACCTGCCCGGCGGCGACCCGATCGAGTTCATCGACGCCCACCCCTTCCCGCCACTGGGCAGGCAGGTCGACGACTGGAACGCGGCACTGGCGGCATTCCCCTCGGCCGCCCCCGACAAGATCCGCGTCATCGCGGGCGACTTCAACGCCTCACTCGACCACGCCGCGCTGCGCGGGCTGCTGTCGCGGGGCTACAAGGACGCCGCCGACCAGGTGGGCGCCGGACTGATCCCGACCTGGCCGGCCAACAAGCGGGTGCCGCCGATCATCACGATCGACCACGTCCTGGTCGACCAGCGGGTCGGGGTGAACGAGGTGAGCGTGCGCGACGTGCCGGGCACCGATCACCGGGCCGTGCTCGCCCAGCTCACCGTGCCCTGACCAGCGCCCTGGTGTTGTCCCAGCCCTCCAGTCCCGGGTCGAGCCGGGCCACGTCGGCGGCGCTGCGCAGGCGGTGCCAGCCCGGTGTCGTCGCCACCCTGCGCGGGCCGGGAGCCTGCGCGCGCAACGCCTTCACCACGTCGGGGGCGTCGAGATCCGGCCGCGCCCAGGCGGGCACCGGCAGCGCGCACGCGAGGGCGACGGCTCCGCCGTTCTCGGCCGGGCAGACCGTGATCTCGGCTCGGCCGAGCTCCCGGAACAGCTTGCCTACCAGCAGAGGCGGCAGGTCGGGCGCGTCGGCGCTGACCACCGCGGCCTGGTCGGCGTCGAGACGGCCGAGGACGGACGCGAGCGGCTCGTCGTCGTCGATCGCGATGACCTCGGTGCCCGGCCAGACGATGTCGTCCAGGCCGGGGACGCTCGTGACCAGGACCGGGGTGACGAGGTCGAGCCCGGCGACCATCTCGTACGTGTCCTCGGCGACGGCCTCCAGGAACGCCACCGGATCGACTCCGGCGGGCGCGGCCTGGGCCATGTGACGTCGTACGAGAACCGCGACGACGCGGTTCAACACTCCTCCGGCTCCGTGTGAACCGCGGTCGAGAACCCCTCGAGGAAGCCGCGGGCTCGTTCGGCCTTCGGATATTGTTCGACCAGCGCCCAGAACTCCGGCCCGTGGCTCGGCACCATCAGATGGGCGAGCTCGTGGATGATCACATAGTTGATCACCCATTCCGGCAGGCCCTTGAGCCTGGTGGACAGGCGGATGGCGCCGTTCTCCGGGGTGCACGAGCCCCAGCGGTGCTGCTGGTTGTCGACCCAGCGCACGCTCACCGGGTCGGGCTCCCCGTCGAGGTATTTCACCGACAGCTCCCTGGCCCGCTCCAGCAGTCCCTCGTCCGTAGGTCTTCGTCGGCGTTCCTTCGCGGCCAGCCGATCCAGCATCCGGCTCACCCATTCATCCGCGTCTTCGCCGCTCAGCCAGGCGGGCAGGAGCACGATCGTCTTGTCGCCGTCGCGGTAGGCGGACACCGTACGCCGGCGACGAGAACTGCGACGAACCTCGACTGTCTCGGGGGGCACATATGCACGTTAGCCGAGACCGACGAAATTCCACAGAGGGTGGACGATGTTCTTGCTGGTCAGATGATTAAGACCCGGTGAATTTGGGCACGCGCCTTTCCCGTAGTGCGGCCAGCCCTTCGATCATGTCGGCGGAGGCCATGGTCACGGGCTGGGCCAGCGACTCCCAGCGCAGCGCGGCTTCCACGTCTTGATGCTCTTGATTCAGCGCGACTTTGGTGAGCCTTGTGGCGATGGGCGCGTTCTGAGCGATCTTCGCGGCGATGGCTTGGACCTCCCGCATAAGGGCATTCGGCGGGAAAGATTGATTTACCAGGTTTTTGCGCGCAGCCTCTGTACCGGACAACACCCGTCCTGTCAGGAGCATCTCCCTGGCCAGCCTGTCACCTGCCCTGCTCGGCAGCAGGTACGTGGCCGCCATGCCCGGGTGCAGGCCCAGCGACGTGAACGGGGCCAGGAGTTTCGCGTCGTCGGAGGCGTAGACGAGATCGCAGGCGAGCGCCAGGCACAGGCCGGCCCCCACGGCCGGGCCGTTGACGGCGGCGACCGTGGGCACCTCGAGCTCGGTGACGGCGAGCCAGGTGCGGTAGAAGGCGAGCATCCGGTCACGCAGTTGAGGGACGGGCTCGGTGTTGCGCTCACCGAGCCACGACAGGTCTCCTCCGGCGGAGAACGCGCTGCCGGCGCCGGTGACGACGACACATCTGACGTCGCGGTCGGCGGCCAGCTCGGCCATGACGTCGCGCCAACGGGCGGTCATGGCGTCGGTCATGGCGTTGCGGACGCCGGGGAGATTGAGGGTGAGGAGGACGACTCCGTCGTCGGTGCGGTCAACCAAGATCTCGTCCATGTGGGCAGCGTAACGCTCTCCGGCGGTTCGGCGTGGTGCTCTGTCCACAGGCACGGCGCGGTGGCAGAAGTTATCCACAGCCGGGGCGGAAGCCGCCCAGGATCTTGCTCGCGCGTGGCATCTTTCCCGCCATGAGGCCACGTCTGAAGCCGTCCCTGCGACGCGTCATCCGGGACGACCACACCCTGCAATACGGCGCACACCCCCAACGGGCCGTCATGCTCAGCGGCCTGACCCGCAAGGTGCGGGCCTGGGTGGAGTCCCTCGACGGCACCCGCGACATCGACACCGTGCTGCGCGAGGCGGCTCTGGCGGGGCTCGACGACGTCCGTGCCCGGTCGCTGCTCGACCAGCTCGCCGCCAGGGGTGTGCTCCACGACGCCGCCGCCGGACCGGGCGGCCTCCGCGAGCTGCCGCTCGGCGAGCGCGACCGGCTGACGCCGGATCTCGACGCCCTCGACCTCGCCTCCACCGCGCCGGACGGCATGGTCGCGCTCTTCGAGCGGCGCAGGCGGGCGAGGGTGCGGGTGTACGGCGCGGGACGGGTCGGAGCGCAGGTCGTCACGCTGCTGGCCGCCTCCGGGGTGGGCGTCATCCGCGTCATCGACCCTGGCGCGACCCGGCCTCGCGACATCACGCCTGGTGGGCTGACGTGGGCGGAGGTCGGCATGACCCGCGAGGCGGGCGCGGCGGCCGTCGCAACCCGGCTCACCGCGGGAGGATCCCCCGAGGGTGACCGACAGGTTCCCGATGTACGGCCTGTCGGCGTCCCCAAGCCTGCGCGGGCCGCGGGCGCGCTCGGCCGATCAGCGTCGGAACGTTCCCGCCAGGCCGAATCGGACGGAACTCCCACGAAGGCAGGGGCCGGTGCATCACGTGAGTCGAACGCCGGGCGGAGAGAGGAGGCCAGAACATCACGAGCGGGAGCAGGCGGACTTGAGGACGCGCCACGGGCAGGGACGCACGGAACTCGGGGCACGTCACGAACGGGTTCGGGTAGGTCTCGGAAGGTGGCCGGGCCGTCGCGGGTCACGGCGGTGGAGCCGGGCGCGAACGTGCTGGCGGGCGGGCCGTTTCTCGGGGACAAGACCGACCGTCCTGACCTGGTCGTCATCGCGCCGGTAGGCCCGCTCGACGGGGTGCTGGTCAACGACCTCAACTCGCTGGGCATCCCGCACCTGCTGGTGACCGCCTTCGAGGGTTACGGCACCGTGGGCCCGCTGGTCCTTCCTGGGGAAACGGCGTGTCTGCACTGCCTCGACCTGACGCGACGCGACCTCGACCCCGACTGGCCCATCGTGACCGCCCGGCTGGGCGGCTACCCACCGGGAGAGATCGCCTGCTCTTCGGCGCTTTCCGCGGTGGTCGCGGCAGCCGCCGTCGGCCATGCGCTTGGTCATCTGGACGGCCAGAAGTCCGTTGTGACCAACGGCACATTAGACGTAACGCCTGATTGGCACTGGAAAAGGCGGTCCTGGAGCCCTCATCCGCAATGTCGTTGTATGCGAAACAAACCTGATTCGCTAAGAATGGTCATGGCACCTCACCTCGACTGACGTGCTCTGGGGCGACCACGAAGGGGGGAAGCGGTATCTCATCGAGGTTCCGCGCACCGTAGTGAGCGATCTTCCGCGTCGCGCTGTCACGCGCTCGGCCAAGCTGGCCACTCTCCCCATCGGGTTCGCGGGGCGCGCAGCCCTCGGCCTGGGCAAACGCATCGGAGGCAAGTCCGCGGAGATCGTTTCGCAGGAGTTCCAGCAGCGTACCGCCGAGCAGATCTTCAAGGTGCTGGGTGAGCTCAAGGGCGGCGCGATGAAGGTCGGCCAGGCGCTGTCCATCTTCGAGGCCGCCCTGCCGCAGGAGATCGCCGGCCCCTACCGCGCCACGCTGACCAAGCTGCAGGACTCGGCGCCGCCCCTGCCCGTCGCCACCGTGCACAAGGTGCTGGCGGAGGAACTGGGCGACAACTGGCGGAAGCACTTCCTGTCGTTCGACGACAAGCCGACGGCCGCCGCCTCGATCGGGCAGGTCCACCGGGCCGTGTGGCAGGACGGCAGGGAGGTGGCCGTCAAGATCCAGTACCCGGGCGCGGGGAAGGCCCTGCTCGGCGACTTCGCCCAGCTCGCGCGGCTCGGCAGGATGTTCGGCGCACTGCTGCCCGGGCTCGACATGAAGTCGGTGCTGAGCGAACTGCGTGAGCGCATCGCCGAGGAGCTCGACTACCTCAGGGAGGCGGAGGCCCAACACGCTTTCGCCCTCGCGTTCGACGGCGACCCCGACTTCCATGTGCCGGACGTGGTGGCGGCCAACGAAAGGGTGCTGGTCAGCGAATGGATGGACGGCACACCGCTGTCGCACATCATCGCCCACGGCACGCAGGAGGAGCGCGATCGGGCGGGCCTGCTGTTCGTACGGTTCCTGTTCAGCTCCCCTCCACGCGCGGGTATGCTGCACGCCGACCCCCATCCGGGAAACTTCCGGATGCTGCCCAACGGCAAGCTCGGCGTCCTCGACTTCGGAGCGGTCAACCACATGCCCGACGGGCATCCCCCGACGTTCGGGCAGCTCATGCGGATCTTCAACGAGGGCGACATAGAGGCCGTCATGGCCGGGCTGCGCCGAGAAGGCTTCATCCGGGACGACATCGACATCGACCCCGAGGCGCTACGGGCCTTCCTGGCTCCGTACGTGGAGCCGACGACGGTGGAGGTGTTCACGTTCAGCCGGGCGTGGCTGCAGGCCCAGGTGGCCAGTGTCGCCGACCTGCGGCCGAACAACGTGGTGCGGCTGCTCAACCTGCCGGCGTCGTACGTGCTGATTCACCGGGTGCACGCGGCGGGGATCGGCGTCCTGTGCCAGCTCGGGACCACGGCACGCTTTCGCGACGAGGTGATCCGCTGGGTTCCCGGCTTCGCCGACAACACCGCCGAAACCGACTCAGCCAAGGTCTTGGACACAACCGGCCTCACCGATGACCAGGGCGACTCGACCTCACCGACAACAGCGCCGATACCAACACCCCCTCCCCCCTCCCCCAATGGAAGTCATCCGCTCAGCTGACCGCCAGCCCAGGATTTACGTCCATGTACGCGGTTCATGAATCGATCTTCACGTGGAGTGAAGGTGAGGCCTGCCCGGGAGCGCCGACACAACGGCGCGTCATGCACTCAGGGTCCCCGGAGGTGGGTGGCTTACTGGGGTCAGCGGGCGAAACACGGTGAAGACGGACACTTTGTAGCGCCCAGGTGCCTGCCCTGGAGCGGCTCGGGCGTCCGTCCAGGTTCGCCTGCGCAACGACGCGTCGTGTACTCGGTGGCGGCACCGAGGAAGGGTGGTGCGCTGAGGGCCGGTGCACCGAGGGCCGCGGGTGCGCTGGGAGCCGGTGGTGCGCTGAGAGCAATGGTGCGGTGAGAGCCGGTGAGAACGGGAGAAGCGGGCGCTTGTGTAGCGCCCGGCTGGGTCCGGCTCGAGGAGGTCGAGCTTCGGTGGCTGAACTCTTGTCACCGCAGAGTCGCAGGCAACCGAGGCTACAGAGATCCCCGTGCCGCAAGGATTCGCCGCCGGTGATCACGATGCCAATGCAGTCTCCACCCAACCTCCCGATGCCGATCGCCGCCCCCAAAGGACGCCGCCCCTCCGGTATTGCCGTTCCATAGAGGTCGCCGCCCTCAAGGAACGCCGTCCCGCAGAGGTCGCCGTCCTGTGGGGATTGGGATGGGCCGGCCACCTGGAGGGGTGGCCGGCGCATCTCGGTCAGAGGGGGAGGGTCAGGGCCTCGCGTAGGCGTTGGTTGGCTCGGGCTACCTCCGAGCGGGCCCGCTGCAAGCGGCGGAGGCGCAGGGCGAGACGCTCCTCCGCGGCCTCCCGATGCAGGGTTTGTATTCGGTCGTTGACCATTTCATGGAACAGATCCGGCACGGCGTTGCTCCTGGCGGACAGGTGGTGGTTCATGGTTTCGTTCGCTTTCTTGTTACGTGGGTGCGGTGGTCAGGCAGCGACCGGGTGCTTGCGGGGACGCCCGCGCGGACGCTTGCGGGGAACGATGGTCCCCCTGAGGATCAGCTCGCCGCCCCAGACGCCCCATGGCTCCTCGCGCTCGAGCGCGCGGGCCAGGCAGGTCTTCTGGATCGGGCAGCCGGCGCAGAGCGCCTTGGCGAACTCGACGTCATCCGGCGACTCTGCAAACCACAGGTCAGGGTCGGTACGACAGGGGATCTTGGCTTCGTCGATCAGGTCCATGATCGTCTTCGCCCCCATCATGTTGCTCCTTTGAATCGATCTGGTGATCTTGGTCGGGCACCTCGTAGGTGGTCGGGATCACGGACAAACAAGAAGGCCGCGGATCCTGTGTGCGGATCCGCGGCCTGGGGGCTGCTGTTGTGCCGGTCAAGTTATGACCGGAGCATCCCTCCAGGGTTGCGGACCGCACAGTCCACCCTTGGTGAGCTGGCTGGCCGGAACTGCGATACGTGCGGCGTAGTCAGGAGCGACTCCCCCTGCGGCGGCGATGTGCTGACGCGGGTAAGCGATGGCCTGGCTACGGGCAGAGCTCTCCTGCCGCGGCTTGACGGGACCGGCGACGAGCCTCACCGAGTCACGGCACGCGAAGGCGAGCCACTGCGTGGCCGACATGTTCATGCTGATCACCTGGACTCACCTCCACTCTGGGATCGTCGAGCAGGACCTGCCCGACTTGCTTGACCATGACCCTAAACCGGGGAGCCGGGACGGGGCAACATATTTTCTACCTGCGATTTTGTCTGATCTTCGGCGCTCATCCGAGCGCGGATCCGGCTACTTCGTCAGCCGGACCATGGCCTCCTGCACCACCGACACCACGAGTTCCCCTGACGCCGTGTACATCTCGCCGCGAGCGAGCCCGCGCGCCCCAGCAGACCAGGGCGACTCCTGAGCGTAGAGGAGCCAGTCGTCGGCGCGGAACGGGCGGTGGAACCACATGGCGTGGTCGAGCGAGGCGCCCATGACGTTCGACAGCCCCCAGGCCATGCCGTGCGACAGCAGGATCGTGTCGACCAGGGTGAAGTCGGAGGCGTACGCGGCCAGCACGACGTGCAGCAGCGGGTCGTCGGGGAGGTCGGCGTCGTAGCGGAACCACACGTTGGTCTTCGCGCTGCGCAGCTCGGGGTCGTGGTAGGCCTCCCAGGTGAGCGGCGAGGCGTAGCGGGCCTCCACGGGGCGCGGCCGCGCGAGCATCTCCCGCATCTCGGGGTGGTCGCCGAGCAGCTCGGCCATCCGCTCCTGGACCGTCGGCAACGTCTCGGGCGCGGGCACCTGCGGCGCCACCAGGGCCTGGTGCTCGACGCCCTCCTCCAGGACGTGGAACGACGCCGACATCGTGAAGATGGCCTTGCCGTGCTGTACGGCGACGACGCGGCGGGTGGTGAACGACCGTCCGTCGCGCAAGCGCTCGACGTTGTAGACGATCGGGACGGACGGGTCGCCCGGCCGGATGAAGTAGGCGTGCAGCGAGTGGACGTTGCGGTCCTTGGGAACCGTACGGCCGGCCGCCACCAGGGCCTGTGCCGCCACCTGGCCGCCGAAGACGCGCTGGATGCGCTCTTCCGGGCTGCGTCCCCGGAAGATGTCGAGCTCGATCTGCTCAAGGTCGAGCAGGTCGAGCAGCTCCTTCAGCGCCTCGTTCACGACTGTGTTCCCCTCCGTGTCATCCCGCACCGGGACACCCGATCGCCCCGAGCGGGGCCGTCCCATCTTTACCTTTTGCAGTTTCGCGGTTGTTACGCACGAGTAGGTAACCGGGGTCGATGCTACGAGCGGCAGAGCGCGAGAACGGCCTCGCCGTAGCGGTCGAACTTCACCTTGCCGATGCCCGCGATCGACAGCAGCTCCTGCTCGGTGGCCGGAGCACGCTCGGCGATCGCCTGCAGCGTGACGTCGGTGAAGACGACGTACGGCGGCACCTTGGCCTCTTTGGCCGTGGCGGTGCGCCAGGCCCTGAGGCGTTCGAGCAGCGCCTCGTCGTAGTCGGCCGGACAGGTCGTGCAGCGCCCGAGCTTCTGTTCGGTGGCGTTCACCAGCGTCTTCGCGCACACCCGGCAGCTCACCGGCGCGGCCACGCGCGGGCGTTCACGGGCCGGGGTCGTCGCGACGCGCGGCGGCGCGGAGACGCGTCCGGTGAGGCCGTCGAGGAAGCGGGACGGTCGCCGGCTCTTGCGGCCCCCCGGCGCGCGGGCCAGCGCCCACGACAGCGACAGGTGCTCGCGGGCCCGCGTGACGCCGACGTAGAGGAGGCGGCGTTCCTCCTCGATCTGCTCGGGCGTCTCGGCGTAGATGATCGGCATCATGCCGTCGGTGAGCCCGACGAGGAACACCGCGTCCCACTCGAGGCCCTTGGCCGCGTGCAGCGAGGCGAGCGTCACGCCCTCGACGGGCGGCGCGTGCTGCTCGGAGGCGCGGCGTTCCAGTTCGGTCACGAACGTGGGCAGGTCGGCGCCATCGGCCGCCATGTCCTCGGCGAGGTCGGCGAGGGCCTTGAGCGACTCCCACTTCTCGCGCGCCTTGCCTCCGCCGGGCGGCGACGGGGTCAGGCCGATGCCGCCCAGGATGTTGTGGACCTCGGCCGCCAGGGGCTCGTCGGCCGCCGACCGCGCCGCGCCGCGCAGCAGCACGACGGCCTGGCGCACCTCGGGCCGGTCGAAGAAGCGCTCGGCGCCGCGCAGGACGTACGGGATCTCGGCCTTGGCGAGAGCCTCCTCGTACGCCTCGGACTGCGAGTTGACGCGGAAGAGCACGGCGATCTCGCGGGACGGGACCCCCTTGTCGAGCAGCTTCCTGATGGCCCTGGCGACTCCGGCGGCCTCGGCGGGCTCATCGTCGTAGTCGGAGAACACCGGCTTCTGGCCGTCGGGGCGCTGCGCCACGAGTTCGAGCCGGTGGGGCGAGCGGCTCTTGGCGATGACGAGGTTGGCCAGGTCGACGACCTGGGGGGTGGAACGGTAGTCGCGGACGAGCTTGACGACGGCGGCGCCCGGGTGTTCGACGCCGAAGTTCGTCAGGTAGCGCGGGCTGGCCCCGGTGAAGGAGTAGATCGTCTGGTTGGGGTCGCCGACGACGCAGATGTCGTCGCGACCGCCGAGCCAGGTGTCGAGCAGCAGCTTCTGCAGCGGGTTGACGTCCTGGTACTCGTCGACCACGAAATAGCGGTACTGCTGGCGGATCTGCGCGGCGACCTCCTGGTGCTCGGTCATCACCGCCGCCGTCAGCTCGAGGATCGTCTCGAAGTCGACGAGGTGGCGTTCGCGCCGGATCTGCTCGTACGCGTCGTACACGCGGGCCACCTCCTCGGCGGGGACGGGAGGACTGCGGTGGTACTTGGCGGCCCCGGCCGCGTAGTCGTCGGGGCCGATCTGGGTGACCTTGGCCCACTCGATCTCGGACGCGAGGTCGCGCAGCTCGGAGCGGTCGGGGTTGCGGCGCACCCGCCGGCACGCCTCGACCAGCACCGGGAGCTTGGACTCGATGACCGAGGGCGCCTCGCCGCCGATCACGCGCGGCCAGAAGTAGGTGAGCTGGCGCAGCGCGGCGGCGTGGAACGTGCGTGCCTGCACGCCGGGGGCGCCGAGCGCGCGCAGCCGCTGGCGCAGCTCGCCCGCCGCACGTGTGGTGAACGTCACCGCGAGCACGCTCTGCGCGTCGACCACCCCGCTGCGGACCGCGTACGCGATGCGGTGGGTGATCGCCCTGGTCTTGCCCGTGCCGGCCCCGGCCAGCACGCACACCGGACCGCGCACGGCCTCGGCGACCGCGCGCTGCTCGGGGTCGAGTCCGGCCAGGACGTCGTCCGCGCTGTTCACCGCTTCATCCTCCCAGCTTGCTGGAGTCAAGACCCCAATTCTGGCAACATGCGGACCGACGCGCGTTCTCGGCATCGAGATGCGAAGATGTGGTCTCTTCCCCCACAATGGGGCCCGATCATGAGCTTGCGGGGAAAGGAAGGCCGTGCGAACTGCGGTTAACGTGTGCGCCCTCGCGCTCGCCGCCGTCACCCTCACTCCGGTCGCCGCGAGCGCCTCGACCGACCCGCCGCCCGGCACGGTCACCAACCCGGTCGACGTCAACGGCCTCGGCGGGCTGTCGCTGGAGACGGTCTCGTACGGCTCCCACCGCCGCCAGCAGATGGACGTCTGGTGGACGCCCGACGGGCAGAAGCGGCCCGGGGTGTTCATCATCCACGGCGGCTGGTGGTCGAGCGGCGACAAGAAGCCCATGACGCAGATCGCCCGCAGCTACGCCGACATGGGGTACACGGTCTTCAACCTCAACTATCGCCTGTCGAGCGATGCGGCCTGGCCCGCGCAGCGCACCGACGCGCTCGCCGCGATCGCCCTCGCGCGCAAGAACGCCGACCAGTGGGCGTTCGACCCCGGTAACTACGTGGTGGTCGGGTTCTCTGCGGGCGGCCACATCGCGGCGTCCGTCGGCACGTACGGCGACGGCATCAACGGGCTCAAGGGCGTGGTGGGCATGTCGCCGATCATCTCGCCGCTGCGTGCCTGGACCGACGGCGAGAAGTCCACCGACCCCGGCAAGCGCAAGCTGCGTACGGCCGCGATGAAGCTGGCCGGCTGCGGGGCGCCCAAGGGCAGGTGCTCGCGGGTCTGGGCCAGCATGGAGGTGGCCTGGCACGCCAGCCGCAACGACGCGCCGATGCTCACCGTGCACTCCGAGCAGGAGTTCGTGCCGCCGGTGCAGAGCAAACTGCTGAAGCAGATGCTGGGCCAGGTCGGCGTGCCGGTCAACGTGATCACGGTGCCGGGCACCAACCACAGCACTGCGGCCTACCGGGAGCCCGGCGTCGCGGAGCGTGTGCAGGCGTGGATCGCCTCGCGCATCGGCTGATCACCGCCCTGACCCCAGGGATTAACGGCGAACCGCCGGTTGTTGCAACGATCGCCTGTTTCCTGACCTTGGAGGGTATCCCCAACATGGCGCTCACGGTTTACAGCACCACCTGGTGCGGCCCCTGCAAGCGGCTCAAGTCTCAGCTGAAGCGTGAGGGCATCGTCTTCGACGAGGTCGACATCGAGAGCGACCCTTCGGCCGCCGAGTTCGTGATGAGCGTCAACAACGGCAACCAGACCGTGCCGACCGTGGTGATCGACACCCCCGACGGCCGCGTGGTACGGACGAACCCCTCGGCCCTCGAGGTCAAGGCGCTGCTCGGCGGCTGACTCCTCACCAGCCGCCGACTCACCAGCGCCGACTCACCAGGGCCGACTCACCAGTCGCCGACGAGCTCGCCGCCGTACCAGGTCTCGATCAGGCGGCGGGCTATCGACACCCGCGGCGGCAGGCGCAGCTCGCCCGAGCGCAGGGCCTGCGCCAGCTCGTCGCGGGTGAACCAGCGCGCCTCGGCGATCTCGTCGGCGTCGGGCGTGAGCGTGGTGTCGAGGGCGTCGGCGAAGAACCCCAGCATGAGGCTGCGCGGGAACGGCCAGGGCTGGCTGCCGAGGTAGCGCGGCCGGACGACGGTGACGCCGACCTCTTCGGCCACCTCGCGCACGACCGCCGCCTCCAGCGACTCGCCCGGCTCGACGAAGCCCGCGAGGATCGACAGGCGCCCTTCCGGCCAGTGCGGCCCGCGCGCCAGCAGACAGCGGTCGGAATCGTCGCGGACGAGCATGATCACGGCGGGGTCGACGCGCGGGAAGTGCTGGCTGCCGTCGTCGGGGCAGACCCGGATGTGGCCGCCGGCCTGCATCGTGGTCTTGGTGCCGCAGCGCGGGCAGTGGCTGTGGGTCGAGTGCCAGGCCTCCAGCGCCACGGCGAAGACCAGCAGGCCCGCCTCGCGGTCGCCGAGCATGCCTCCGACCTGGCGAAGCCCCGCGGCCACCGGCTGGCCCTCGGGGGCGTCGTCGAGGCTCATCGGGACCGTCACACGGCCGTTGCCGTCGCCCTTGGGGATGCCGGGCAGCGGCGCCGCCACGGCGAAGTAGGCGACGCCGTCCTCGACGCCCAGCAGGAAGCGCGGGCCGAGCGGGGCCTCGTCGGGCGAGTAGAGCACCGCGTGCACCTCGTCGCCCGTGCGCCGGACGAGCGTGTGCCCGTTGTCGATCACCAGCACCCGGGTCGCCGGGTCGGACCAGGCGCGCTCGAGCCACTGGTCGTCGACTCTGCGCGCCGACGACCTGTCGATGGTGCCGCGCGCGAGCAGCAGTGGCCCGATGAGTTGCACGTCAGCTGCGGTCGTCTCCACTGAACGCCCCCTTTTGAGAAAACCGCTGCCCATCCTATGACCTCTCGGTTAGCGGCTGATTACGGTATCGGCCCGCACGTCGATCTCCGTGAGGCTAGGATGCGTCGGGTTAGGTTAGCCTTACCTGAGCCTGGGGGTGCATGGCGGTTGCGGCTCTACCTGACCGCGCTCAAGCCGACGGACGCGGTGACGGACGGTTTCCTGCCCGCGGCGCGGGCGCTCGGATGCGAGGTGACGATCCTCACCGACCGGCCGGAGCAGCACCCCGGCGCGGTGGCCTGCGACGTACGCGACCCGCGGGCGTTGATCGACGCGATCGAGCATCTCGGCAGGCCGGACGCGATCTTCTCCAACTCCGACCACCTGCAGGTGGAGACGGCGCTCGCGGCGGCGTACTTCGGGCTGCCCGGCAAGGACTGGCGGGCCTGCGCGGCCGCCAAGAACAAGTTCCTGATGCGCCGCCGGCTGCAGGAGGCGGGGGTGGAACAGGTGCTGTCCGTACGGCTCGGGCCCGGCGACCCGGTTCCGGAGCGGGTGCCGTACCCCGTGGTGGTCAAGCCGCGCGAAGGGGTGGCGAGCGAGGACGTCCTGTTCGTCGAACGTGATCTCGGCCGGGCGGTGGATCTGGTCAGGAAGCGGCGGCCGGGCGAGGCGCTGGTCGTGGAGGAGTACCTCGACGGGCCGCTGCGCACGCTGGAGACCCTCGGGGACGACGGCGGGCTGCGGGTGCTCGGCGGCTTCGCGACGACGCTCGGGCCGCTGCCGTACTTCGTGGAGGAGCGGCTCGACTGGGCGCCGGACGGGCCGCACGAGCACGTCCTCGGGGCGCTGCGGGCGCTCGGGGTCGGCCTCGGGGCCTGCCACACCGAGTACGTGGTCACCGCCGGCGGTCCCCGGATCGTCGAGGTGAACTACCGGGTGATCGGCGACCACTGCGACTTCCTGCTCGCCGATCTGCTCGGGGTGCCGCTGTTCGAGTGGATCCTGCGGGCTCATCTCGGGGAACGGGTGCCCGACCCGCCCCCGGCGACCGCGTACGGCTGCGCCGTCAGCCTGGTCGCCGACCGTCCAGGCACGATCAAGGAGGCTCCCGGGCACGAGTCGGTCGAGCGCGACGGCGTACGGCTGTGGCACCGGCCGCTGCGGGCGGTGGGCGACGTCGTCTCCCTGACGCACACCAACCGCGACTACCTGGCCGTGGTCCGCGCCACGGGTCCCGATCGGGCGCGCGTCGACGCGGCCGTCACCGCCTACCGCACCGCGCGGCCATGGGTGATCGAATGAGGGAGGCGTATCTCGCCGCCCGCGTCCTGGACGCGCTGCTGCGCGAGAACTACGGCGGGCTGGCCTCGCGGGTGGGGCGGACGCCGGACGGCGTCCGGCTGAACCTGCCCGGCGGCCGGCAGGTGCGGCTCGCGCCCGGCCCGCTGTTCCAGGACTTCGGGGTCGCGCCCGACGAGCGGCTGGAGCTGCGCGAGGTGCTGCGGGCGCTGGCCGAGGTCGCAGACCCCGCCGACGCACCGGGCGTGGCGGCGTTCACCGAGGAGTGCCAGGCGGCGCTGGCGGCGCTGGAGCTGCACGACGCCCACGCCGACGGTGTACGCCGCTCGAAGCCGTCGTACGAGACGCTGGCGGCGTTCGCCGACCACCCGGTCTACCCGACGTCGCGGGCCCGCGTGGGGCTGTCGGAGGCGGACCTGCTCGCGTACGCGCCGGAGTTCGGGCCCTCGTTCGCGCTGCGGTGGGCGGCGGCCCCGCGCCACCTGCTCCTCCCCGGCTCCGCCACCGGCCTGCCCGCAGACCTCGCCCCCGAGGGGATGGCGGCCGGGCGTGGAGAGGTGCTCTTCCCCGTCCACCCGCTGACCGTGGACGAGGTGCGGCGGATCGACGGCGTACGGCTGCTGGACGGGCAGGCCGTCACCGTACGGCCCACACTGTCGATGCGCACGGTCGAGGTGGGCCCGCGCCTGCACCTGAAGCTCCCGCTCCCGATCAGCACGCTGGGCGCGCGGAACCGGCGCTCCGTCAAGCCAGGAACGCTCGCCGACGGGGCCCGCGCCGAGCTGCTGCTGCGCGAGCTGGCCGACCCCGACGTGGTCCTCACCGACGAGCAGACGTACGCGCACGGCGGCCACGAGTACCTGGCGTGGATGGTGAGGAGGCTGCCGGAGGGCACGATCGTGCCCGTCGCCGCGCTCAACGTGCCGGGCGTGCTCCCCTGGCTCGACGAGATCCTGCCCGCCTACCTGCGGCTGCTGCTGCGCTGGAACGTCCGGCTGTTCGTCCGGTACGGCGTCGCCCTCGAGGCCCACCAGCAGAACCTCGCCCTGCTCTTCCAGGGCGACCGGCTGCGCCTGCTCGTCAAGGACAACGACGGCCTGCTCGCCTCGCCCGCCAGGCTGGCGGCCGCCGGGGTCGCGGTGCCGGAGTTCGCCGACGAGCGGATGCTGACCGACGACCCGCACGCGCTGGCCGACGTGTTCGTGACGATCACGCTGCACCTGGCGGCCGCCGCCGTGACGTTCGCGGCGCTGCCGCCAGGCCGGGCCGCCGCGCTGCTGCGCGAGACCCTGGCCGAGGCGCTCGACCCCTACGGCGACGAGCCCATGGCGCGGCTCCTGCGGGCCAGGACGCTCGACGCCGCCCGGCTCACCGGCAAGTCGATGATCACCGCGGGGACGCTCGTGGCCAAGGAGCGGTCCGGCGCGCGTGACGTCAACAAGTTCTACGGCACCAGCGGGCCCAACTACCTGAGGAGAACGTGAATGCACGGACTGACCCTCGACGCGGCCTCCGGCCCCGACGCCCGGCAGGCCGACGGGTTGGCCGAGGAGGCGGCGCTGGCGGCCCTGCTGCGGTGCTGCGTGCGGGAGGTGGCCGGGCCGCGCGGCCTGGTGTGGCCTGCCCCGCCCCTCCTGCTGCTGCGGGTGGCGGGCACGCTGCTGCGGGTGCGTACGCACGGGGGCGCCGCGCTGCGGTTCGACGGGCCCGCCGAGCGCCTGGAGTCGGGTGGCTGGCAGCGGCTCACGACCGAGGAACTGGTCCGGCTGGTGCAGAAGGAACTGCGGGGGGACAACGCCGAGTTCGCCGGGCAGGTGGCCGCCAGCAAGGAGGCCGTCGGCGCGATCGTACGGGCCCGCGCCGCGACCGTGCCGCCCGCCGACCCGTGGCTGGCCTCGGAGCAGGCGCTGGTCGCCGGGCATCCGTTCCATCCGAGCCCGAAGGCGCGCGGCGGCGACGGCTGGCTGCGCTACGCGCCCGAGGCGCACGCGGAGTTCCCGCTCCGGCTGCTCGGCGTGCGGGAGGAGGTGCTGGCAGAAGGCGGCGACCCGGCCGCGCTCGACGCGCTCGGCCGCGCGCCGGACGGCTACCGGCTGCTGCCCGCGCACCCCTGGCAGCTCGACCTGCTGCGGCCGGCGCTCGGCGGCGACCTGGTCGACCTCGGTCCAGGCCCGCTGGTGTCGCCGACGTCGTCCGTACGGACCGTCTACGCCCCGGACGCCGGCGTGTGCCTGAAGTTCTCGCTGGACGTGCGGATCACGAACTGCGTGCGCAAGAACGCCTGGTACGAGCTGGCCGGCGCGGTCGAGCTGACCGCGCGGCTGCGCCCGGTCTTCGCGGCGGTCGCCGCCCGGCACCCGGCCACCCGCTGGCTGGCCGAGCCCGGGTACCGGTCGGCTGCCCTCGGCACCCGGCTGCACGAGGGACTCGGGGTGATCGTCCGGCAGTCGCCGTGGGCGGTCTGCTCCCCCGGCGTGACGCCGGTGCTGGCCGCCGCCCTGGCCCTGCGTCCACCCGCCGGCGACCCGCGGGCGTGGTGGCGGGCGTACGTGAGCGTGGTGGCCTTGCCGGTGCTTGAGCTGTACTTCGCGCACGGCGTGGTGCTGGAACCCCATCTGCAGAACGTGCTCGTCGGCGTGGACGCCGCAGGCGTGCCCGTCGAGGCCGTCTTCCGCGACCTGGAGGGCGCCAAGCTGGTCGCCGGCCGCCACGACCTTTCGGGGCTCGACCCCCGGGTGGCCGACGCCCTCGCCTACGACGCCGAGCGCGGCTGGGCCCGCGTGGTCTACTGCCTGCTCGTCAACCACCTCACCGAGATCGCCGCCACGGTGGCGGGCCCCGATGACGGGCTGCTGCGCGAGCTGTGGCGGATCGCCCGCGACGTGCTCGCCGGGAAGGCCGCCGACCTCGGCCGGCCGCTGCCGCTGTCGGACCTGCTCGCGGGCGCTCCCCTGCCCGCCAAGGCGAACCTCGGCGTGCGCTGGGCCAGGGCCGCCGACCGCGCCGCCGGGTACGTGCCGATCGCGAACCCGCTCGCATGATCGGCCCGCGCGTCCTGGAGGCCGCCCTGCGCCTCGGCGAGGTGCCGGCCTACCTCTACGACCTGCCGGCCCTCGACGAGCACGTGAAGTCGGTACGCGCCGCGCTGGGCGACGTCGAGCTGTACTACGCCGTCAAGGCCAACCCCGACCCCGAGCTGCTGCGCGTGCTGGCCGCGTACGTGGACGGGTTCGAGGTGTCGTCGGCGGGTGAGCACGCGCACGTCACCGCGCTGTTCCAGGACCTGCCGGTGGCGCTCGGCGGGCCAGGGAAGACCGACGCCGAGCTGCGCCTGCCGCACCACCGCCTGCACGTCGAGTCGCCCAACGAGCTGCGCCGCCTGCTCGCCACCGGGCTGGAGGCCGACGTGCTGCTCCGGCTCAACCCCGGCCTGCCGGTGGAGGGCGCGGCGCTGACGATGAGCGGGCCGTTCGGCATGGACGAGGACGGGATCGCCGAGTGCCTGCCGATGTTCGGCGACCGGGTGCGGCTGCGCGGCCTGCACGCCCACCTGGCCAGCGGGCTGGAGGCGCCCCAGCTGCTGGAGCTGGCGCGGGCGCTGCTGGCGCACCCGTACGAGGAGGTGAACCTGGGCGGCGGGATGGCGGTGTCGTACGTGACGCCGCACACGCGGTTCGACTGGGCGGCCTACGGTGCGGGCCTCGCGGAACACGCCCGCGGCAGACGGCTGCGGATCGAGCCCGGCCGCGCGCTGACGGTCTACTGCGGCCACTACGTGACCAGGGTCGTGGACGTCAAGCGGGTGCGCGGCGAGGCGTACGCGGTCGTGCTCGGCGGCACCCACCACCTGCGCACCCCGGCGACCAAGGGGCACGACCAGCCGTTCACGATCGTGCCGACCGGCGGCGGCCCCGGCGTCGCGGACGAGCCGGTGACGTTCGTCGGCCAGCTGTGCACGCCCAAGGACGTGCTGGCCAGGAAGGTCGTGACCACGGTGCGGGTCGGGGACACCGTGGTGTTCGGGATGGCCGGGGCCTACGCCTGGAACATCTCGCACCACGACTTCCTCATGCACCCGAAGCCGGCGTTCCACCATCTGCGCGCCTGACCCGCTCGATCAGCGCGACCAGGCCGTCGCCGTCGAGCAGGTCGACCGGGCGGACGGTGCGGTTGGCGCGGACGTAGTGGAACGCCGCGCCGACCTCTTCCAGCGCCACCCCAGCGAGGTGCGACCAGGCCAGCCGGTACGCCGCCAGCTGCACCGACGCCACCCGCGCCGCCTTGCCCTTGGGCGGCTCGCCGGTCTTCCAGTCGACCACCTCGTAGCCGCCGCCCGGCCGCTCGAAGACGGCGTCCATGCGCCCGCGCACCAGCCGGTCGGCGATCATGGTCTCGAACGGCACCTCGAGGTCGAGCGGCCGCCGATCGGCCCACTCGCTCTGCTCGAACCGCTCCTGCAGCTCAGCCAGCCGCACGTCGGTCTCCTCCAGCTCCTCGTCGTAGAGCTCGAGGTCGTCGATGAGCCGCTGCTGGTCCCAGCGGGACTCCAGCCATTTGTGGAACGACGTGCCGCGGCGGGCCAGCGGCGCGGGCCTGACCGGGACAGGACGGCGGATGCGGCGGGCCAGCTCGCCCGGGTCCTGCGCGAGGGTGACCAGTGACGAGACGGTCAGCTTGGCGGGCAGCTCGACGACGGTGGCGGGACGGCGGCGGTGCAGCTCGCGTTCGCGCAGCAGCAGGTCGGTGTCGCGCTCCCAGGCCCGCAGCCGCTCCTCCTCGTACGCCCGCAACGGCTCATCGTCGTCGTCGGCGTCGTCGTCGAGGACGCCGGCCAGGGCGGCCTCGACCAGGTGGGCGCCGTCGAGCACGGACTCGTAGCGCAGCCCCTCCGGCGTGACCGGCCAGACGGCCTCGGCGGGCTCGGCCAGCAGCGGGTTGGTGGCGCCCGGGGCCAGGTCGCCGGCCCAGAACGAGACCCGGTCGGCGGTGTCGCGGATCTCCAGCAGGAACTCGGACGGCTCCAGCGGCTTGGTGGCGCTGCCCCAGCGGTAGCCGGAGGCGATCAGGTGGTAGTGGGCCCGGGTGACGGCGACGTAGGCGAGCCTGCGCTCCTCCATCAGGTCGCGCTCGCGGCACTGCTCGGCGAACGCGGTCAGGTCGTCCTTGCCCAGCCCGTCGAGCCGCGGCAGGTCGGCGGCGTCGCCGCGCAGCGGGAACGGCAGCTTGCGCGGGTTCTCCGTCCAGCGGCCGTTGACCACCGGGGTGGCGGGGAAGATGCTGCCGGTCGCGAGCGTGCCCTTGGAGCTGAGCAGCTGCGACAGGCCCGGCACCACCACGACCGGCCACTCGAGGCCCTTGGAGGCGTGGACGGTCATGAGCTTGACGCTGTTGCTCTCGCCGACCCGGCCGCTCTCCAGCCCGAACTCCTCGCTCTCCGCCGCCTGCAGGTAGGCGAGGAACGCGCCCAGCGTCGGGTCTTCCGCGTCGCCCGCGAACCTCGCCGCCGCGTCGAGGAAGGCGTCGAGGTCGGCCCGCGCCGCGAACGCCCCCGCCACACCGGCCCGCGCCGCCACCTCGATGTCGAGGCCGAGCCGGCGCTCCACCTCGCTGATCAGATCGGGCAGCGGCTGGGCGGTGTGCGCCCGCAGGTGGCGCAGCTCGTGGGCGAGCGCGACCAGCCGGGTGCGAGCCAGCGGGGAGTACGCCTCCAGCCACTCGGGCCGGTCGGGCAGCTCGTCGAGCGCGTCGACCAGGCTGCCGCGCTCTTCGGCCATGTCGGCCACCACCTGGTCGAGCGGGTCGTCCTCGCGGTGGCTGTCGCTCAGCTCGCGGGCCAGCTGCCTGGCGTGCTCGCCGAGCGCCCGCAGGTCGGCGGGGCCGATCCGCCAGCGCGGCCCGGCCGCCAGCCGGGCGAGGGCGTCTCCGGCCGTCGCGTCGTAGAGCACCCGCAGGGTGGCGACGATGTCGCTCACCTCGGGCACGGTGAGCAGGCCGCCGAGGCCGACGACCTCGACCGGGATGTCGCGGTCTTCGAGGGCCCGGCGCAGCGCGGGGAACTGCGAGCGCCTGCGGGCCAGGATGGCGACGTCCTGCGGCTGGATGGCGGGGGTCTTCTTGCGCTCGCCGTCGCCCCAGGGCAGCCCGTCGGGCGCGGTCTCGGCGCCCAGGATCCTGGCGATGCCCTCGGCGATCCAGCGCGCTTCGTCCTCGGCGGTCTCGTGGAAGGCGCACGTGACCCGGCCCCGGTCGATCCTGTTGGGGCCGGGCACCAGGACGGGCACCTCGCGGGCCTCCATGCGCAGCGGGAGCTGCACCCGGGCGGCGACGTCGAGGACGCGGTCGCCGTTGCGGAAGCTGACACTGAGCTGGCGGACCTGCGCCGGCTCGCCGGTGCGGGCCGGGAAGTCGCGCGGGAAGCGGCGCAGGTTGCCGGCCGAGGCACCGCGCCAGCCGTAGATCGACTGGCAGGGGTCGCCGACGGCGGTGACCGGATGGCCGCCGCCGAACAGCGAGCGGAGCAGGACGAGCTGGGCATGGCTCGTGTCCTGGTATTCGTCGAGCAGCACCACGGCGTAGCGGGAGCGCTCGATCTCGCCCACTTCCTTGTGGTTGGCGGCGATCCTGGCCGCCAGCGCCATCTGGTCGCCGTAGTCGATGACCTCGCGCGACCGCTTGAGCCGCTCGTACGCCTCCACCAGCGGCAGCAGCTGCTCTCTGGCCTCGTGGACGGTGACCGGCCGGCGCTGCGCGACCGTGGGCCGGCCCGGCAGCGTGTCGCGGCGGCCGCGCAGCCACTCGCCCACCCGCCGCACGTCGGCCGGCGTGCGCAGGTGTTCGGACAGCTCGCCGGCGAGCTCCAGCACGGCGGCCGTGACCGAGGGCGGGCTCAGCTCGATGCGGTCCATCGGGCCGTCGTACATCGCCACCACCCGCGACGCGAGCTGCCACGACACGGCCGGCGTGACCAGCCGCATCGTCGGCTCCAGGCCCTCGCGCAGCGCGTGGTCGGTCACCAGGCGGGCCGCGTAGGAGTGGTAGGTGGAGACGGTCGGCTCCTCGTCGAGCGCGTCCGGCGCGATCAGGCCGGCCTCGACCAGGCCGCTCAGACGCTCTCTGACCCGGGTGGCCAGCTCGGCGGCGGCCTTGCGGGTGAACGTCAGGCCCAGCACGTTGGACGGGCTCACCAGGCCGTTGGCGACCAGCCAGACCACGCGCCCGGCCATGGTCTCGCTCTTGCCTGAGCCCGCGCCCGCCATGACGACCATGGGCTCGAGCGGGGCCTCGATGACCTCGGCCTGTTCGCGGGTGGGGGGCAGGATGCCGAGTTTCCCGGCGAGTTCTTGAGGGTTCAGCACACCTGGCCCCCGCTGTCGTTGACGGGGCAGCTCGACCGGGCCGCGCACGTGCGGCACCCGTCGTTGACCTTGGCCTGGAAGTAGGGGCCCGACATGCCGACCGCCACCGTGTCGACCAGGTCTTTCGCCCAGCCGGGGTTGGGGTCGTCGCCGAGCGCGCCCTGCGTCTGCTCCAGGGCGTTGTTCTTGCCGGCCGCCTTGCCGAGCTGCACCAGCGCGGCCCCGCCCGGCTCGGTCATGCCGTGCCGGGCGAACGCGCCGAGCAGCGCCGCCAGCTGGTAGACGCCCAGCTGGGGGTGGCGGCCGATCTCGCCCGGCTTCGGCTTGGAGCCGCCGGTCTTGAGGTCGATGATGACGGCCCGGTCGCCGTCGCGCTCGACCCGGTCGACGCGTCCCTTGATCTGGACGCCCTCGGAGACCGTCGCGGTGAACGCCTCTTCCAGGGCCACCAGCTCGCGCGGGTTGCTCTCGTGCCAGCGCAGGAACTTGCCGATCATCTGCTCGGCGACCTCGCGCTGCTTGCGGTTGTACCAGGCGCCGCCGAAGTCGAGCTCCTTCCAGACCTGGTCGAGGCGCTCGCTCAGGAGGTCTTCGCTGGGCAGGTCGGTGGCGGCCAGCACGGCCAGGGCGTGGATGACGTTGCCGAGGCCCTGGGCGGTGCTGGTGCCGGCCGCGCCGACCGCCGTCTCCAGCAGCCAGCGCAGGCCGCACTTGGTGAAGCTCTCGACCGCGGACGGGGAGATGCTGACGACGCCGTCGGGCCAGCTCAGCGGGCGGTCGTCGGACATGGGCGTGAGTGCGTACCAGTCGTTGGGGTGGGCGCCCTGGACGCCGGCGGCGGCCAGACGGGCCAGCTGCCGGGCGGCCCGCTGCCGGAGCCTGCGCGGCCTGGTGGGGTCGGTCACGGCGCTGCGCAGGTCGGCCACCAGCGCGGACAGGTTGAGCCAGCGGGCGCGGTCGTCGACCGTCGCCTGCTCGACCGCACCGGGCATCAGCTCCGACAGGAACCGGGACGGCCGCTCGTCGGTGTCCTCGCCGCCCACGGCGGTGACCACCAGCCTGCGCCGCGCCCGGGTCACCGCCACGTAGAACAGGCGGCGCTCCTCGGCCAGCATCTTGGAGTGGAGGGAGGCGGCGTTGGGCTCGGCGCCCTCGACCACCTCGACGAGGTCTTCGACGCCCAGCAGGGAGCCGCGCAGCCGCAGGTCGGGCCAGACGCCCTCCTGCACGCCCGCCACCACGACGACGTCCCATTCGAGGCCCTTGGCGCGGTGGGCGGTCAGCACGCGGACGGCGTCGCCCTCGGGCGCCCGGTCGGCGAGCGTGTCGCCCGGGATCTCCTGTGCGGCGAGGTCGTCGAGGAACACCTCGGGGCCGGCGACCGGCATGCGGTCGACGAACCTGGCGGCGTGGTCGAACAGGGCCACCACGGCGTCGAGGTCACGGTCGGCCTGCGCGCCCCTCGGGCCGCCATGGAGGCTCAGCTCGGTCCAGCGTTCGGCGAGGCCGCTGGCCTGCCAGACGGCCCACAGGACGTCTTCCGCGGTGCCCTGCCCGCCGACGGCCTCGCGCGCTGCGGCGAGCAGCCGCGCCACCCGCTCGGCGGGCAGCGCGACGTGCGGCTCGACCCGGGTGAGCTCACGCGGGTCGTGGATGGCGGCCACCAGCAGCTCGCCCGACGAACGGGCGTCTCCTTCATCCTCGGCGGCGTGCACCGCCTCGTTCTCGGCGATCTTGAGGGCGCGGCGGAGGCGGCGTACGCCGATCATGTCGGTGCCGCCGAGCGGACCCGTCAGCAGCTCTTCCGCCACCGCCTCGTCGAGGAACGACGGGTCGAGCGCCACCCGCAGCAGCGTGAGCAGCGGCCGCACGCCAGGCTCCTGCGCGACAGGAACCTCGTCGCCCGCGATCATCGTCGGCACCCCGGCGTTGAGCAGCGCCCGCCGCAGCAGCGGCACCTGCCGCCGGGCCGAGCGGACCAGCACCGCCATGCGGCGCCACGGCACGCCGTCGATCAGGTGGGCGCGGCGCAGCGTGTCGGCCACGATCGCGGCCTCCTGGCTGGTGCTGTCGGCCAGCAGCACCCGCGCCTCGCCCGGGCCGGCGTCGTCGGGCGGCAGCAGGTCGCGGTGCCCGTGCCGGTGGTCGTGCTCGGGAGTAGGGGCGACCGGCAGCCTGGCCGCCACCCTGCGGGTGGCCTCCAGCAGGTCGGCGCCGCTCCTGCGGGACCGTCGCAGCGCCAGCACCGGCGCCTCGCGCCCGTCGAACGTACGGAAGCGCTCGGGGAAGCGCATGATGCGCTGGACGTCGGCACCCCGGAACCCGAAGATCGACTGGTCGGGGTCGCCGGCCACGACAAGGGTGCGCCCGTCGCCCGCGAGCTGCGCCAGCAGCAGCTCTTGTGCCGGGTCGGTCTCCTGGTACTCGTCGACGAGCACGACCTCGTGCGCCGCCCGCTCGCGCTCGCGCACGTCGGGACGGGCCAGCAGCGCGGAGGCGGCCCCGACCAGCTCGGCGTAGTCGTACGTCTCCTCGGGGGCGAGGTCGAAGCGGACCTGGTAGCGCTCGGCGAACCGGCCCGCGGCCACCCAGTCGGCGCGCCCGTGGGCCAGGCCGAGCGCGACCAGCCGCTCGGGGTCGAGCCCGCGCTCGCTCGCCCGCGACAGGAAATCGCGCAGCTCCTCGGCGAACCCACGGGTCTTGAGCGGCTCACGCAGCGACGCCGGCCAGTCGAGTGCGCCGGCCTCCAGCTCGCCGTGGAGCAGCCGCCGCACCTCGAGCAGCTGCTCGGGGCCGGTGAGCAGGCGCGGCGGGGCCTTGCCCGCGAGCACGCACTCGCGGCGCAGCAGCGCGTACGCGTAGGAGTGGAAGGTCATGGCCAGCGGGGTGCGGGTGGTGCGGCGCAGCCGGCCGGTGACGCGGCGGCGGAGGTCTTCCGCTGCCTTGCGGCTGTAGGTGAGGACGAGCACCCGCTCGGGGTCGGCGCCGCGGCGCTCGATCCGGTCGACCACGCTCTCGACGATGGTCGTGGTCTTGCCCGTGCCGGGGCCGCCGAGGACGAGCAGCGGGCCGGCCTCGTGGCGGACCGCGGCGCGCTGGTGCTCGTCGAGCACGGGGGCCACAACGGGCCCCCCGGCGCCGCTGCGCACCAACCGCCAGGTCTGAGCACTCACAGCACTAGATTCCACCAGACCTCAGGGACAGATCGTGCCGATTGCCCGGTCTCCCCTTTGCGATCCGCCCACCGTATCGGTGGATATATCGGGATTCTTCGCGACACGCCGGTGGTCGTGTTCGCCCGCAGCGTCATCGCCGTCCCCTCGTACAACGCGACACGCCCCGGGCAGGAGGGTCCTGCCCGGGGCGTGTCGCAGGAGGACTCAGCCCCAGAGGTGGTCGACCACCCTGGCCGTGGCCTTGCCGTCGTCACGCGGCGCGAACGTCGCGCGGAAGGCGTCGTAGCGGTCGGCGTGGGCGGCGGTGACCTCGTCGATCGACCGCAGCGCCTCGATCACGTCGACCGACGTCGACAGCAGCGGGCCCGGCCCCTGCTCGGCGAGGTCGAGGTAGACACCCCGCTTGTTGGAGTACTTCGCCAGGTCGTAGCCGTACAGGAGGATCGGCCGGCCCGTACAGGCGAAGTCGAACATGACGGACGAGTAGTCGGTCACGAGGACGTCGGCCACGAGGAGCAGCTCGGCGATGTCCGGATAAGTCGTGACGTCGCGAGCAATGTCCGGGACGGCGGGCACAGCCTGCATCGGGTGCGCCCGGACCAGGATCTCGTGGTCGGCGCCCAGCGCCTGGCGGGCCTTGGCGAGGTCCAGCTTGACCATGGCGTTCTTGCGGTCGTAGTCGCGCCAGGTCGGCGCGTACAGGACCACGCGCTTGCCCTCGGCCAGCCCGAGCCGCTCGCGCACCCGCGCGGCGAGCTCGTCGCGGTCGGGCGAGGTGAGCACGTCGTTGCGGGGCAGCCCGCTCTCCAGCACCTCACCCTTGTAGCCGAACGCCTTGCGCAGCGTCTCGGTCGCCCACGGCGACTGCGACAGCATCAGGTCCCAGCCGCGCACCTCGGCCGCCTGGCGGTGGTAGACGGGCGGCCTCGGGTCGCGCCGCATGTGGGCCTGGTCGTTGCCGACGAACTTGACCGGGGTGCCGTGCCAGGTCTGCACGACCACCTGGTCCTCGCGGGCCCGGAACCAGGCCGGCAGGAACGCGTTGGTGATGATGTGGCGCGAGCGGGCCAGCGCCTCGTGGTGCTCGCGGCTGCCCGCGCGCACGACCTTCGCCTCGCCCGGCGGCACGAACGCGCCGTCCTTGACGACCCAGATGTGCTC
The DNA here is from genome assembly GCF_900100395.1 of Nonomuraea maritima. GTDB lineage: Bacteria > Actinomycetota > Actinomycetes > Streptosporangiales > Streptosporangiaceae > Nonomuraea > Nonomuraea maritima. The sequence goes on from NZ_FNFB01000042.1 coordinate 35,595, forward strand.
GCGGTCGTCGCCGCGCCGCAGCCGCTCCTCGTAGACGGCCCGGACGCTGTCGGCGTACAGGCGGCCGTCGTTGACGACGTAGACGGTCGACTCGCGCAGCGGCTCGCTGCGCTGCGCCGGGTAGAACACGCGGCGCAGCACGTGGGTGCCGGCCACCCCGCGCTCGTCGGCGGGCCGGTCCTCCTCCGACGTGATCACGGGGACGTCGAAGCGGGTCGACACCATGCGGAAGACGTGACCGCTGAACGTGCGCGGGTCCTCGTCGAGGCCCGGCAGCGCGGCGTGGTCCATCCGCAGCGGCACGATCTCGCCGGACGGGTGCCGCAGCGACATGCTCCAGGTGCCGGACGCCAGCGGCACCGGCTCGCCGAAGCGGTCCATCGCGCCGGGCTCCACGCGTACGGAGAACGCGGCGCCGGAGCGCTCCATCGGCAGCTGGTACGACAGCCCCGACCGGTGGCGCAGCGTGAGCGTGCGCGGGCCGGAGGCGTCGGGGTAGTCGCCGCGCAGCACGAGCGCGGAGCCGTCCCACCCGGCCGAGGTGATCACCGGACGGATGCGGTGCGCCGAGACGACGATGCGGTCGCGGCGGTCGGCGAGCACGGTGATCTCGCGGTCGTCCACCGTCGCCCTGGTCTCGGCCGAGTCGCCCAGCATCACGGACGCGGCAGGGTCGCCCTTGGGCTCGATCCAGAGCCGCCGGCCGTCCTTCTCCTGCAGCAGCGCGGGCACCGCCAGGCCGACCACGACGTCGGTGCCGTCACCGGACGGCGCGAAGTCGGCGGCGATGCGGTGTCCGCCGAGCCTGGCGTGGCCCTTGCTCACCGTACGGCCAGGCAGGTGGACCTTCAGCTCCAGGCGCTCGCCGTCGAGGGTCACGCCGGCCAGCTCGGCCCTGTTGGGCTGGAAGACGACCTGAAGGGCGCGGTCGGACGTCCAGACCGGACGGATCCACCAGCCGGGCTTCAGCCGCAGCCCCGCGGGACGCTCGGGACGGCCGATCGAGGAGCCGCGCAGCAGGCCCGTCGCCCGCGCGCCACGGCTCCAGAACACGATCTCGGCCCGCCACGTCGTGGCGTCGGGCACCGACGGCCGGTGGCGCATGCGGCGCCGTACCGCGGAGACGACACCGCGCAGGCCCGCGCGCCAGCGCAGCGGCCACGGGCTCAGCTCGGCGACGAATCCTGACCAGTCGTAGTTGCACCCGGGCTCGCGAGCGCCGTGGGTGGCCTCGGGGGCCAGGACGCGACGCGTGCGCATGCGGATCGGAGGCAGCCAGCGCGGCCCGCGCAGCACCACGGTCGCCCGGTTGAAGCGGCGGCTGCGGACCGAGAGCCCCGCCAGGTAGGCGAAGCCGGTGACGCGCAGCTTGCCGCCGTCCCAGACGATGTCGTCGATATGGGTCACGGGCACCAGGTCGGAGCGCCGCAACCGGTAGAGGTCTGCCGGCAGTTCGTCGCGGAAGGGCAGGTCGCCGTACCAGCGCAGACCCTTGCGGATGCGCTTGGACGGCTCCGCCGCCGCGGCCACCACCGCCGTCAGTGTCTCGCCGTCGACGAGTTCCTCGTCGGGGCGATGCTCGATCAGGTGGCAGACGAGGCGCCGCCCTACCGGCAGGTCGCGTTTGACGCGGGCGTCGACGCCCGCGAGGTAAGGACGTACGAGGTCGAGCATCTCCCGCCGTCGCGCCGCGCCGCGTTTGACCGCAAGGTCGATGCGGTTCCCGAGGGAACCGCTGAGGACCTCGCTGTCGAACGCCGCGTCGCGACCGCCGGGGCCGATCGCTCGCATGACCGCTTCGAGAGGCTCACCACGATCGCAAAGATCCTGGACAGCCTTGAGGCGGTCGGCGAGCGAGTCGCCGCCCTGGCTCTGGGCTGTGACGCCGGTGGCCATGTGGGGGCACCGCCTTTCGGGCACCATCAGTGTTCAGCCCATGGTAAGGGGAGTCACATGTCACAGATTCGCCCGATAACCGAAGGCGCAGGTCAGCGTCGTTACTGAAAATCGCCTGAACGCCCGTCCCATCGGGCTTTTCGCATGTCCACCCGTTCGCCGCGCAGCGGGGTGCCCTCCTCGCGCCAGTGGGCCAGGCACTCGCGCAGGTGGTCGGGAGCCGCGCCGGAGCCGTCGGCGTGCACGACGCGCCACCACGGCACGCCGCCGCCCCACGTCGCCATCACCCGGCCGACCTGGCGCGGACCGCCCTCACCGAGGTACTCGGCGACGTCGCCGTAGGCCATGACCTTGCCGGGCGGGATGCGCTCGACGAGGTCGAGGACCCGCTCGGCGAACGGGTTCACGGACTCCACGCCGCCGGGCCCGCGTCGATGATCTCCTCGAACTTGCCGAGCTCGGTCACGCCGCCCGGCGTCTCGACCTCCATGACGCCGTCGCGCAGCGCGTAGACCTCGCCGTCCTCGCCCACCAGCCGGGCGCCGAGTGCGGAGGACAGGCGCAGCAGCTGGGCCACCTGCCAGTCGGAGCCCGGCTCGCCGACCAGCTGGTCGCGCCAGCGGGCCACGGTGTGCCGCTCACCGGCGTGACCGGCCACGATCTCGTCAGTCCCGCGCAGCTCGAACCCGGCCGGCGCGATGGCCCTCGCAAGCTCCGCGAAGGCGAGTGGCGACTCCCGCACCACCCGCAGCTCGTATCCCATGACGGGGGACCATAGCGGATCTTTACTCCTTGCGCTGATTGAGCACGATGATGGCCCCGCAGAACGTGACGAGCGCCACCAGGACGCCTCCCCCGTACAGCACCAGGCGCAGCGGATCGGACCCAGGACGGGTCGGCAGCGGAGAGTTCTTGCCCTGACCGAAGTGGTCGATCGAGGACTCGACGCTGCGCTTGATCCCGGTGAACCGCCCGGCGGCGTCGAGCGCGGCGGCGGCGTCCACCACGCCGAAGCCGATCTGGTCGTCGTACCCGCTGGCGGGACGGCCCCGGGTGCTCGCCACCAGGGCGCGGGCGACCTGCTCGGGAGCCATGCCCGGGTAGCGCGACTTGACCAGCGCGGCGACGCCCGCCACCAGCGCCGCGGCCGAGCTCGTGCCCTCCGACAGCTCGTGGCCGCTGCCGCGCTTGACCACGGGCACCCGCACGCCCGGCGCGGAGACCAGCACCGACAGGTTGTCGCTGCTGAACGGGGCCCGCCGCCCCTGCCGGTCGGTGGCGGCCACCCCGATGACCCCCGGGTAGCCGGCCGGGAAGCTCCAGTACGAGGTGCCCTTCTCCTTGGCGTACGTCGTCTGCCCGTCGTTGCCGGCGGCGGCGACCAGCACGACGCCCTTGCTCAGCGCGTACGAGACCGCCTCGCGCTCCGCCCTGAGCGGGCCGTACGAGCCGATGGACATGCTGACGACCTGGGCGCCGTGGTCGGTGGCGTAGCGCAGGGCGCGGGCGAGCGGGCTCTCGGTGACCGGGCCGTCCTCCTGCTCCTCCGAC